>CAVQDY010000018.1:0-448192 GCA_963711365.1 Terriglobia bacterium
GATTTCGCGCTAAATCCATGATTCCAGAGATCCGGGGGGGAGGGGGGATACCCCCATTTCATCGCAAAAAATGCCTTTCGCTCCAACGATACTGCCAGCTTATAGAGGTCCTTCGACTGCGGTTGATCCTTGCGCTATCGCGCAAAGATCAATCCTCGCTCAGGATGACAATGCTGTGGTGAACGCCAGAATCAATCCTCGCTCAGGATGACAATGCTGTGGTGAACGCCAGAAATCAATCCTCGCTCAGGATGACAATGCTGTGGTGTACGCCAGATCAATCCTCGCTCAGGATGACAACGCTTTCAGAGACTCGCGTCTCGGGACTCCGAATCTCGCGTGCTAGACTGACTGTCTCCAGCCATGCCGTCACTGCGCGTCATCCTTCTTTGGCATCAGCACCAGCCGTTCTACAAGGATCTGGTATCGGGTGAATATCGCCTGCCGTGGGTGCGTTTGCATGCGCTCAAGGACTATTACGGCATGGTGAAGCTCCTGGACGAGTTCCCGAAAGTTCATCAGAACTTCAATCTGGTGCCGTCATTGATGGTGCAGATACAGGACTATGTGGCGGGAACGGCGCAGGATCCATTTCTGAGCGTAGCGGCCAAGCCCGCCAAAGAGCTCACGCCCGAGGAACGAAGGTTCGCCTTGCAGTATCTGTTTCAGGCGAATCCGCAGAATGTGATTGGGCGGTATCCGCGTTACCGCCAGCTGTGGGAACGCTTTCGCGAGCATGGGGATCATCCGGAACGGGCGGAGAGATATTTTCAGGATCAGGATTTCACCGATCTGCAAGTGCTGTCGCAAATCGCGTGGTTCGATGAGTTTTTCCTGGAGGAAAAGGACGTTGCCGCGCTGGTTAACAAAGGGCATCACTTCTCGCTCGACGATCAGAAATTTGTGATCGCGCGCGAACGGGAGTTGCTTGGGCGGGTTCTGCCGGCGCACGCGGACGCAGCAAAAAAAGGCTCGATCGAAATCTCGGCGACTCCTTTTTATCATCCGATCTTGCCGCTGGTATGCGACACCAGCGTGGGCGCGGTTTCGTCCCCGGGATTGCCTCTGCCGCAGAATCGCTTTCGGCATCCGGAAGATGCGCGCGAACAACTGGTTCGCGGCCTTGATTTGCATGAAAAAGTTTTTGGCATGCGGCCGAAAGGAATCTGGCCCTCGGAGGGCAGCGTTTCCGAAGAGGCGCTGGCGATCGCGCACAGCCTTGGAGTGCAGTGGATGGCGACGGACGAAGGCGTGCTCGGCCGCAGCACGGGATCTTTTTTTTCGCGGGATGGCGCGGGGAGGCTTCCGGGGCATCAGGCCGAGAAGTTGTACAACATCCATCGCTACGAAAATGGCTCGGCGGCGATGCACATGGTGTTCCGGGATCACACGATTTCCGACCTGATCGGGTTTGTGTATTCGGGCATGCCGCCTGCAGATGCGGCGCGGCATCTGATCGCAAACATCAAAGAGGCCGCCCGGCCGGTGCTCGATAAAGGCCGGGATGCGGTGGTATCCATCATTCTCGACGGGGAAAACGCCTGGGAATACTATCCAAAATCCGGGCGCGAATTTTTGCGGCGCTTTTACGACGCTCTGCAAACTGAACCGGGCATTGAAGCACTGACGATTTCCGAAGCGATCGCTCGGCACAAAGATTTCGGGAAGATGAATTCGCTTGTTCCCGGAAGTTGGATCAATGCGAATTTCAACGTGTGGATTGGAGCTCCGGAAGATAACCGGGCATGGGATTACCTGCATCACGCGCGTGAGTTTTATGCGCAGAATGCGGCGCGCGCGCCGGAAGCTCAACGCAAGCTGGCGTTTGACGAAATCCTGATTGCGGAAGGAAGTGATTGGAACTGGTGGTATGGTCCCGAGCACCACTCGGCGAATGACCGGGACTTTGACGAACTCTACCGTAAGCATCTGTCGAATGTGTACCAGGCGCTGGGCGCGGTTCCGCCGGATTATCTGGCGCAGCCGATCACGGGGACGGAAGTGCGTCCGTCATTTGTGCCGCAGACGGCGTATATCCATCCGCGGGTGACGGGTGACAAAGTACGGTACTTCGAATGGATGGGTGCGGCCGTTTACACCGCTGATCACCGCGCCGGCGCGATGCATGGCAAGCAGTTCCTGCTCGACTCGGTGTACGCGGGCATCGACGCCACTTGTTTATATGGACGCCTGGATTTTGCAGGCAAGGTTCCGGCCGAAGATTTTGAAATCGTGGTAAATGTGGAATCGTGGGCCAGCGGCGAGCCGCGTCCGAGGCGAACTTTGCGGATCGATGCCGCCGCGAACGCGGGCAAGCTCACGAATTGGAAGATCGAGAATGGCGTGGCCGGACGTGTGCTGGCGTCGTCGAATCAAACGGACGAGCATGTGAAATTGGCGCTGCTGCGGAACTTCGAGTTTAAGCTGCCGCTCGCATGGCTGCTGGCGGCTCCGGGTTCCGGATCGGATGGCGGGTCTGAGCGGAAGCCGGCAACCGGAGCGAGCATCGCCACGAGTAAGGTTCGGCTCCGTTTCAGTCTATGGCAGAACCGGCTTCCCGTGGATTCGCTGCCTCTTGAAGGATGGATTGAGCTGCAGGTGGTCAGCGAGGGAGAGCTCCTGTTCAGTGCTTAGTCTTCCGTACGATTTCCTAGCCGCTATTTCGCGCTTTCGCGTGAAACCCCGGACGAATGCGTCCGGGGCTACACTTCTATCAGATTTCTGAACCATTAGTTGCTGGCGCCGTTCGGCGAAGGCGTTGACATCGTCAAGGGACGATTCAATTCCAGGGTAAGTTGCGTTCCTGCCGGCAGCGTCGCGGAGCGGTGCTTCGCGAGCCAATGACCGGTCGTCGAGCCTGCGCCGATGGCGCCACCGACCAGGATCCCAACAGGGCCGCCAACGAGCCCTCCAATCAGCATGCCGCCTGCGGTGCCTCCGCCTTCCTCAATCGTGTCGCGGCGGTCATGGCCGGATCCCTTGAATTGGCCCTCGTTGTTGACGTCGCTCCCGGGGATGTTGGTATCGGTGAGGGTGGCGTCGAGATAGTAACGCTCGCCAGTGGGCAGGATAATTGCTTCCGGCAGAATGCCGATGGTTGGCTTACCTGAGATGCGACGCGGTTCGACCACCTTGGTAACCCGGCCTTCGACGGTCGCTCCGGCGGGAATGAGCGTCTTGCCATCGATGACGATGGGCTGCGTGATACTGCCGCGAAATGGATCGCCGACTCGATTGCTGAAAGTGGCAAGGGTGGTGTCGAGGCGCACCATCAAGGCCGTTCCTGCGGGAACGGGCGCAGTATTTTGGGCGGCGACCATCGTCGCCAGCAGTAGACAAGGGAGTAGCATCCAGCGTTTCATCGGTACCTCCGGGATCCTTCTAGCTTCCTTTGACTGTAGATCACGACGGAGGCGGCGGCAAGCGGCGGACAGTACACGGCGAACCAGTGGAGATAAGAGGGCGTGGACGGTGGCCGAACGGGCAGTTCCCGGAATGAAAACCGCCGAAACATCTGTGCCTTGCGGCATATTGCAGTGACCTCCATCCGATATAATCGAGAGTTTCGCAGTGCCCGATGGGAGAGGCTATACCGGCGTCTGGAATCCGGAGGGCGGCGCCAGTGTCGGTTCCAGCAACGATTATCCCGTTGGGCGCTGGATCAGATTAACCGTAGTTTGAACTCATCCCAGTAAAGGAATGGATCTACTTATGTCGAATATTGCAGGCATTCATGCACGAGAAGTTCTGGATTCACGCGGCAATCCAACGGTCGAAGCGGAAGTTTTTCTGGCGGACGGTTCGATGGGCCGTGCGATTGTTCCCAGCGGCGCGTCCACCGGGGAGCACGAGGCAGTCGAATTGCGCGATCAGGATACGAACCGCTTTGTAGGCAAGGGAGTGCTGAAGGCGGTGGAGAATGTGAACGGCGAGATTGCTGAGGCGCTTGCCAACTGGGATGGATTCGACCAGCGTGGGCTCGACGCCAAAATGATCGAACTCGACGGGACGGAGAATAAGGGCAGGCTGGGCGCGAACGCGATTTTGTCTGTCTCGATGGCGGCGGCCCGCGCCTCTGCGGTGAGCCTGGATATCCCGCTGTATCGGTATCTTGGTGGCGCGGGGGCGAATACACTGCCGACGCCCATGATGAACATCTTGAACGGTGGAGCGCACGCCGACAACAACGTCGATTTCCAGGAATTCATGGTGATGCCGGTGGGCGCGCCCTCGTTTTCGGAGGCGCTGCGCTGGGGTGTCGAAGTATTTCATACGCTGAAAGGAGTGTTGAAGAAGCGCGGCTACAACACTGCCGTGGGTGATGAGGGAGGATTTGCACCTTCGGTCAAGTCGAACGTGGAAGCGATTGAGGTAGTGCTCGAGGCGATTAGCAAGGCTGGCTACAAGCCGGGAGAAGAGATCGCAATCGCGCTCGATCCTGCGGCCAGCGAATTCTTCCAGGACGGCAAGTACGTTTTCAAAAAATCGGACAAGACAGCGAAGAGTTCCGACGAGATGATCAAGTTCTGGGCGAAGTGGGTGGAAGATTATCCCATCGTTTCGCTCGAAGATGGATTGTCCGAGAATGACTGGGACGGCTGGCAGAATCTTACGAAGGAACTTGGCGGGAAGATCCAACTCGTGGGCGACGATATTTTCGTGACGAACATTCAAATTTTCGGCGAAGGCATTGAGAAGGGCATCGCAAATTCCATTCTGATCAAACTGAATCAGATCGGGACGGTGAGCGAAACGCTGGACGCGATCGATCTGGGGCGGCGCAATGGATATACCTCGGTGATTTCGCATCGCTCGGGCGAGACCGAAGATACGTTTATTGCGGATCTCGCGGTCGCCACCGGGGCGGGACAGATCAAGACCGGATCGGCGTCGCGTACCGACCGCATTTCCAAATACAACCAGCTGCTGCGGATCGAAGAAGAACTCGGAGGAACGGCGCGGTTCCTGGGATTGAAGGCGCTGAATTATCACGGGTAGATCCGAATCGTTCGCAAACACGGAGAGTTCCATGAAATCGAAGCTGGTGATGTGTCTTTTCTTTGTCTGGATGTCGGCAAGCGTCTGGGCGCAAACCACGGTCTCGATTGCCCCGGACGCGCCCTCCAAAGACGATGTCCGGAAGCTTTTCGACATCATGTCCAGTAAGGAACAGGTTCGACAGATGATGGATCAGGTGTTCCAGCAGATGCGAACCATGAACCGTGAGCAAATGAAGAAACGGCATCCCGACGTTTCGGAGGAAGAGATGGCACGATTGGATCGTCAATCCGAAGATCTGATCAAAAATTTTCCTTTGGATGACATGCTGAACGACATGATCCCCGTGTATCAGAAGCACTTCACCAAGGCCGACATCGATGGATTGACCGCGTTTTATGCTTCGCCGACCGGACAGAAGTTCCTGCACGAGATTCCGGCGGTGACGGGAGAGACGATGCGGGTGGTGCTTCCTCGAATTCAGGCGAGCGTGGAACAGGCGATGAAGCAGGCGGATCAAGAGCGCAATTCGGACCAGAAGTGAGACCGGGCCAGGCCGCCAAGATAAGTAGTCCCAGATGACTTCAACGACCCATTGGCGAAAGAAATTGACGATTTATTCTGGTAGCGGAAACGCCCCAGCGGCTGAAGCCGGCGAATTTATCGCCACACATTGCGGCACGACTTTAAGTCGTGCCCTTCCCTATTTTTTTACGCTAAGAGCTAAGAGCTAAGAGCTAGAAGCTAGGAGCTAACAGCTGATTTATGTCTCGTCCTAAACCGCTTATTCTTACTATTCTTGACGGCTGGGGGTATCGAGCCGAAACCAAAGCCAATGCCATCGCTCTTGCGCGCAAGCCGACCTATGACCGCTTGTTGCGCGAGTATCCCAACACTCTGATTCATACCAGCGGCCCGTTTGTTGGATTGCCCGAAGGACAGATGGGCAACAGCGAAGTAGGACACTTGAACATCGGCGCCGGACGCATCGTGCACATGGACATCACGCGCATCGATCTGATGATCCAGAACGGTGAACTCTTTTCGCATCCTGTGCTGCTTAAGGCGATGAAGCACGCGCTTACCGGAGAGCGCCGGCTGCATCTGTTCGGTCTGATCTCCGATGGCGGCGTGCACTCGCAGCAGGCGCATCTATATGCCTTGCTGAAGATGGCGAAGGAAAACGGACTGGAGCGTGTTTTCGTACACGCATTTATGGATGGGCGCGACACGCTGCCCACGAACGGCGCTGGATATCTGGAGCAACTGCAGCAGAAGATGCGCGAATACAACTGCGGAAAGATTGCGACGGTCAACGGCCGCTATTACGCCATGGACCGCGACCGGCGCTGGGAGCGCATTGCCAAGGCCTACAACGCGATGGTGTTTGCCGATGCCGAAGGCGGGAAGCAGGCCGATCCAGTGCAGGGAATGAAGGAGTCCTACAACAAGGGGGTGACGGACGAATTCGTGATTCCGTTTGTCGTCGAGGATGCAAAAAGCGCGGCCGGGAGCGCCCGCGCCACACAGACGATTCGGGACGACGATTCCTGTATCTGTTTTAATTTCCGAGCCGACCGCGTTCGCCAGATTACGCGCGCACTGACGCGCAACAGTGGACTGAACGAGAAGGGCGGCAGCGATCTGCCGGGCGCGGCCGATCTCGATGCCACGATTCCGCGGGACCGGGTGCCGAAGAACCTGCATTACGTCTGCATGACGCAATACGACAAGAACTTCAGCTTGCCGGTGGTGATTCCTGCGGAGTCGATGGCGAACATTCTGGCCAATGTGATGGGCGCGATGAATATGCGCAACCTGCGCGTGGCCGAAACGGAGAAGTACGCGCACGTCACCTATTTCTTCAACGGCGGAGTGGAGCAGCCGTTTCCAGGGGAAGAGCGCGTGATGGTGCAATCGCCCAAGGTCGCAACCTATGATTTGAAGCCGGAGATGAGCGCGGCAGGGATCGCTGACGCCGTGGTGAAAGCCACGGAAGACGGAACATTCGACGTGATGATCGTGAATTTCGCCAATGCCGATATGGTTGGGCATTCCGGCAAGATTGAGCCCACAGTGAAGGCGGTCGAGACCGTGGATGCGTGTCTGGCGCGGATTGAGGCCGCGGTGAAGGCAAAGGGCGGCGCCATGCTGATCACGGCCGATCACGGCAACGCCGAGATGATGATCGATCCGGCAACCGGCGGGCCGCATACCGCGCACACGACGAATCCGGTTCCGTTTATTGTCGTGTCTGAAAATGCAAAGCAGTTTACGCTCAAGCCGAATGGTTCCTTGCGGGATATTTCTCCGACGATTCTGGGAATGCTGGGCGTGGATGAGCCGAAGGAGATGACGGGAGCGGATCTGCGGGTGTTCGCCAAGAATTCTCGCTAAAAAGAATTGGGGGACGTCAGATCTGGCGTTCCCCAGTTTCTCATTTCGCAAGTCTTAGTTTGCCATCAGCGCCGGAGCCGTGGCCAATAGCCCCGCCGCGAGTTCGAGGTCGTGAAGGTCTTCGCGGCTAAAGTCCTGTGCATACTTCGGATCCAGACCTTTTCGCGAGATCTGAATCACTCCGACAACCGCCGAGTCACGGTCCATCACCGGAACCGACATCAGTTTCTGAATGGGGGCGGGCGCACTCGCGTCCTCACCCTCCTCGGGCTTGATGGTTTCGAAGATGCTCGCATGTTTCACGCGGGCAAAGTTGTTGAAGATTTCAGCCTTCTTGCTGAGCGCCGTATGGGCCGCGACCGCCTTGCTGGAAAGCGGAATAGCGCCCGTGGTGCGCAGATACTCCGGAAAAACGAAGCGCAGCAGTCCACCCTCAAGCCGCAGCAATGCGACTTCGGTGTACTGCACACGGAAAATCTTGGCCAGGACCATGCATAGGTCCAGCGCCGAAACTCCCTGGCCCAGAACAGATCCGAGGGGGAGCAGATGCTCAGGAAGAACGACTTCTTCCATCATCGCGTGATCGTTATTTTGAGTCATAGGCAATTCCGCACGCCCCCTTTGCAGCAAGGGCAACACCGACTGTATCGCATTTTCAACGCCATCAGGTACTTCCCAAAGTAACTAGCAGATCGCAGATAACCTCTTTATTTTCAGCAAAAAACAAGTCGATGGCGTCCGTCATGCACAGGAGGGTGACGGTGGTTACTCGCCGCAAAGCATCATTCGCTGACAATTTTCGTCATTGAGCCGGAGCAACGAGGCTAATCTGGACGGGGCCACTCCTCGCTCTCGGTACTTGGAGTCGGTTACACTTCCTGCCATGAACAATCCGATGCAACCCAATGTGAAGTTATCGAATGATGCGACCTACCGGGAGAACTACGCGAACAGCGTACAGATGCGGGTCAATATATGGGACTTTTTTCTTGTCTTCGGCACCTTGCAACAGCAGAGCGAGACCAACGTTGAGATCCGCAATTTTCAGGGAATTTACCTGAGCCCGCAGCAGGCCAAGGCTTTGCTGGGACTTCTGCAGCAGAATGTGTCGAGCTACGAAGGCGCGTTTGGCGAGATCAAGCTCGATCCGCGGATGGCTCCGGCTGGGCCGGTGCATTAGCCGGGCATGTCCCAGTGTTCGCGCGTTTCCATGACTAGAGAGATTTCTTGATGCGATCTCGCCTGCACCCCGCACTGGTGTTTGCAGTGATCTTTGTGGTGATTTTTCTGCTGCACGCGCCGTTGCTGTCGCTGCCGTATTTCTGGGACGAGGCGGGCTACTATGTTCCGGCTGCCCGCGATTTATTGCTCACCGGGAGCCTGATCCCTCATACGACGGTTTCGAATGCGCATCCGCCGCTGGTTCTGGCGTGGATTGCACTTTGGTGGAAATGCGCCGGCTACGCACCGCTGGTGGCTCGCTCGGCGATGATCGTGGTGGCTGCGTTCTCGCTGATGGGGGTGTTCCGTTTGGCGGAGCGTGTTGCGAATACAAATGTCGCCATCGCGTCCACTCTATGCACAGCGCTCTATCCCGTATTCTTCGCGCAGAGTTCGCTGGCTCAGGTCGACTTGGCTGCGGCTGGGCTCATCTTCTGGGGACTGCGAGCTTACTTCGATCGGCGTTGGGGCGCAGTTGCGATCTGGTTCTCGCTGGCCGCACTGGCTAAAGAGACCGCTATTGTCGCGCCACTGGTATTGGTCGGATGGGAACTGCTGCGTAGGTTTGGATTTGTGAGGGAACGAATCCGGCGGCGCAGCACGGATTGCGAGTTCGATGCTGGGTCCAGGTTCGATGCTGCGCCTACACAGGGACTTGTGTCGTTGCTGTTCCCGGTAATTCCACTCGCAGCCTGGTATGGCTATCATTACGCGCGGACGGGATATGTTTTCGGCAACCCGGAATTTTTTCGTTACAACGTCGCGGCCACTCTGAACCCACTGCGATTTGTACTCGCGCTCGTGCTGCGCCTTTGGCAGAGCGTCGGATATTTGCATCTCTGGGTTTTGACAGGAGCGATGGCCCTGGCGATGATGGAGCCTCCACTGAAAGATGGCGGGATGGAACGGCCGCGCATTGCTCTTCCGGTGCAGATTGTTTTTTTCATTCTTATCGCGGCATACATCCTCTTCATGGCTTTGATCGGCGGAGCGGTGCTGGCTCGATACTTGCTGCCTGTGGTGCCCTTGGTCATCATTCTGGCGGCTTCAACTTTGCGCAGGCGGGTGCGTTATTGGTCCGTTGTTGTGGCTTTTGTGCTCGCGGCATTCGTGGTGGCATGGTTCTGGAATCCGCCCTATGGATTTTCGCCGGAGGACAATCTCGCGTACCGCGATTATGTCGTGATGCATGAAGATGCGGAGCGCTTTCTTGAGGCGCGTTATCCGATGGCACGCGTGTTAACGGCTTGGCCGGCCTCTGACGAACTGACCAGACCCTGGCTGGGTTATACGACGCGACCGATGCGGGTCGTGCGCATCGAAAACTTCTCTTTGGAGCAGGTGCTCTCGGCCGCGGATTTCCGAGATCATTTTGATGTCGCATTCGTCTTCTCGACGAAGTACGAACCGCCGCATCCTCTGCTGGAGCGCTGGACTAAATGGACCGAGCTCAAGCACCGCTTCTTCGGTTATGAGCGCGATCTTCCTGCGGCGGCGGCCGCCCAGATCCTCGGAGGGCGAATCGTCTTCGCCGAGGAACGCAAAGGACAGAGAGTGGCCGTGATCGAGATGAAGCAGGAACAGATTTTGGATGCGAGAAAGATCGATGAATCTAGCGCTGCATCAGGTGGCACGAGTGCGTTTTGATGACCAGCCACACTTCTTTTCCTTGCGCCAGTTGCAGTGAATCGCGAGCCGCCAGGGTAAGGTGAACTTCCATCTCGACTCGGCCCTTGACGCGTGCCGACACGATCACGTCGTGCTGCTCAAGTGAAGTGATGCGGCCTGGAATGACGTTGCGCGCACTCAATCCGATTGGCGGAGAGGTCGCCAGCAAGATGTCGCCAGCGCGAATTCCCACACGCAGTGCCGCCCCCACGCCGCCACGCACCATCGGAGTTTCAAGCAGCAAAGGACCACCATCTCCGGCGGCCTGGCAGGTCATCGTGCCGCGCTCCGGACGAACGGCCTGCACCTGCACATCAAAGACGTTTTCGAAGCCTGCGAGCTGAGCGACAGTCTCCTGCATTGGCGCGTTCATGACTTCATGCGGCGTGCCCTGAGCCACGATGTGCCCGGCATCGAGAACGATGACACGTTCTCCCAGGGCAAAGACCTCGTCGCGGCTGTGCGTCACATAGAGAATCGGGATGCGATGAGTTCGATTCCATCGGCGCAGGTCATCGATAATCTGCGACTTCGTCGGCGAATCGAGCGCGGCCAACGGCTCATCGAGCAGTAAGACTTCTGGCTCGGTGACCAAGGTTCTGGCCAAGGCAACGCGCTGCGCTTCTCCTCCGGAGATTTGCTGAATGTTGTGCTGCGCCAGATGAGCGATGCGAAACGTCTCAAGCATCGAGGTGACGCGTTGGTCCCGCTGCGCTTCATACAAATGCGCCAGACCGTAGGCGACGTTCTGAGCAACGGTCATGTTGGGGAACAGCGCCAGGGATTGCAGAACGTATCCGGCGTGACGACGAGCGATTGCAAGATCGATCTGCTTCGACGAATCAAACAAGACGCGCGCGCCAACGGAAATGCCTCCCGAATCTGGCCTGGTAAGGCCAGCGATGCAGTCGAGCAAGGTTGTCTTTCCGGCTCCTGAAGCGCCAAAGAGGATGGTGAATCCGGGAATTGCTTCAAATGAAACTTCCAGAGAAAAATCGCGGTCGTTTGTCCGAAGAAGCTTGCGAAAACTACAGCGAAGGCGCGGATCACCCTCAGAGACCTGCGGAATCGCAGTGATCGGTTCCACGTCAGGAGTCCGCGTCGGGTTCATCCCATCTATTTTAGGGGATCGATGACCCAAACTTTGCGGTTGAGCCCGTAAACCAGGACCAACAGGGCAAAACACACGAGTAGCAAGAGCAGAGCAGTCTGGTTCGCCCCGGCATAGTCAGAGGATTGGACGCGATCGAAGATATCGATCGAGACGGTGCGAGTGACGCCGGGGATGTTGCCGCCGACCATGAGTACGACGCCGAATTCTCCCATGGTATGGGCGAACGAGAGAGCTGTACCCGTGATTAGCCCTGCGCGGGAGAGCGGAGCAATGACACGAAGGAAGGTGCGAAACGAAGATGCGCCAAGCGTCGCGGACGCCGCAATGAGCCTGCGGTCCACGGCGGAGAATGATGCGGTGAAGGGCTGCACCGCGAACGGCAGGCTGTAGAGGATGGACCCGATCACCAATCCTGAAAACGTAAAGGCCAGCGTATGTCCCGTAAGAGAAATCCACCAGCGGCCAAGTGGACTGCGCGGGCCCAGCGCCACCAAAACGTAAAAGCCAAGCACGGTGGGAGGAAGCACGATGGGAAGCGCGACAACGGCTTCGATCAGAAACTTCCAACGCGATCGGGAGAATGCGATCCAGTAGGCGATAGGCAGCCCGATGAGGAAGAGAATCGCCGACACAGTGAATGCCAATTCCAGGGTGAGGCGAAATGTTTGCCAGTCGATGGCCATGAGCTGCAATGATCCGAAGGAACGCGGAGTCTACCCGCTGGCAGGTGGAATGATTCCGTTCATTCGCAGATATTCCACCATCTGCCCGTAGTGATCGTATCCGTGGGATGCAACTTCACTCGCCAGGCCCAGGCGCGAGACCCATCCTTGGCCGAATGGGCTCCTGACCGTTCCTGTCAGATTGGATTCGTTAATCGTGGCAATCGCTTTGTGTACGTATGCGAAAGAATCTTTCAGGTACTTGAGAACTTCGGCCTTGGAGGTAACGGAAGCCGGGCCTGATTCCTCGCCGATGTCTACGGGGGGCTTTTGCTCGAGCAGCGCCGCGCCGAGTTCGTAATTTACGGCGGCCACGTGTTTGATCTGCTGGGCGAATGTGCGGACGCCTTTAAATTCACCATTCGTGGGTGCAAATCCGTACTTGTCTTCGGGCATCGCTTCGGCCGCCGGGACGAATTCACTTTCGAGATTGCTGACGGTGTGATCCAAGATCATGGTGACGGTCCGCCGTTCTTCTTTGGGCTTGGCAGCTTGAGCTGCACAAATCGTGGCGAGCACCAGAAACGCGATCACTCCTGTCTTTGTCTTCATAGGTCTCCCGTGAGGCATTAGTCCCTGACCACCGCCGGAGCCATCTCCAATTCGGTCGCAGTCAATCGATGGCGACGGATTGTGGCCAATCCCAATACCATTGCCAGCGCCGACCAGGCAAGCGCCTCAGGCACTCCGCGGCGTGCTGCGACGGCTCCCCAGAGTGCGCTGCCGATGGCCATGCCGCCCTGCAGAACCAGCAAATACATGGAGAGCGCCCGTGCCCGCATCCACGAGGGACACATAGTCTGCGCCACCACGTTGAAGCAGGCCAGAATGCCAATCCATGCGGCGCCCGCCGTAAACAATACCAGACAGAGCCATTCAAAGATATGCACCTGTCCGGCGGCGAAGGTCAACAGCGCAAAAAGGATAGTAGCGCCAGCGACGAGGCCGTCCACCGAGTACTGCAGGCGGAGATGAGGCAGCACCGCCGCTCCGGCGAGAGCGCCGAGTCCGAAGCACGTCAGCAGAAATCCGTATCCTTGCGCGCCATGCGGCTGGCAAATCACCGGCAAAAGGGCAAGCAGCGAAGCCGCGCCAAAGCTGAAGGCGCCGGTGCGAATCAGCACCGATCGAACCTGCGGAGCGCCGCGCACATAACGAAATCCTTCCGCGATGGATTCCCGCACCGTGCGCTTGGGAGGTGCGGCCTGGGGAGCTTGCTTCCAGGAATAAAGAAATAAAATCACTCCAAAAAAAGAAGCAGCGTTCAAGAGAAAAGACCAACCGGCGCCAGCGGCAGCTACGACAATTCCGCCCAGTGCAGGACCAACGGCCCGGGCCACGTTGAATCCCGCCGAGTTGAGGGCGACGGCAGAGGCGTGACGCGGCGCAGAGATCACGTCGGGCGTGATCGCCTGCCACGCTGGATCGTTCATCACCGCGCCGATTCCCATGAGGAAAGTGAAGACCAACAGCATCCAGGGAGTGATCGCGCGGAACTGAGTGAGAAGGCCGAGAGCGACTGCAGCCACCACCATCCAACTCTGAGTGAACAAGAGCAGACGGCGGCGATCGACCATATCGGCGAGGGCACCGGCTGGAAGTACAACCAGGAAAACTGGAATGGCGGCAGCGGCTTGCACCAGGCTGACGACCAGCGGCGAGGTCGTGAGCTCGGTCATGAGCCAGCCTGCACCGACGTTCTGCATCCATGTGCCGGTATAGGAGACGACCGCAGCGATCCAAAGTGATCGGAATAGCGGTTCACGGAGTGGCGCCAACGCGGAGGCAGCTTGACGGCTGCCGGTGCCTCTCACCGATGGAATTGTGATGTGATCCGCCATCGCGTCGCTCGTCGCTTGTTACACCTTAAGGCTTCGTAAGAATTGTCTCGGGAACGGCCTTGAAGGGCCATTCCGAATACTTCCAGGATCGAATCATGAAAATAATCAGGCCAGTCAGCAAAATTACCGCGGCGTAGCGAACTTCTTTTTCCCAGTTCGGACGGCCGAACAGTATGTAAAGAAATCCCGCGCTAGCCAACACAACAGGTACGGGGTAGAACCACATGCGAAATGGACGAGGCAGATCGGGCCTGCGGATCCTCAGCACAATCAGGCCGACCGCCTGCACCAGAAACTGCAGGATAAGACGGATCACGACGAGAGCAGCGATGGCGTCTTTCAATCGAAGGAAACAGAACATTGCCGCGACGACTCCCAGCGCCAGCAAAGACACGTGCGGGAAGCGATAGACCGGGTGGATTTTGGCGAATGCCTTGAAGTAGTTGCCGTCTTTGGCCGCGGCGTAAGGAACGCGCGAGTATCCCAGCATCAGAGAAAATACCGAAGCAAATGCAGCCGCAATGACAAGGCCAGTGACGAGCCGGGCAGCCCAAGCACCGTAAACTCTCTCCATGAACACCGACACAACATACAGACCAGTATTGTTCTGGCCGATTTTCAGCATCTCACGCCACGGGACCACGGCCAGAATGCAAACATTCATCAGTAGATATAGACAGGCGACGAGCAGAATGGAAAGCAGCAAGGCCCGAGGAATATTCTTTTCGGGCTCTTTGATCTCGTCGCCCAGAAAACAAACGTTGTAGTAACCCCAGTAATCGTAAGTCGCGACCAGCATGGCCCCTCCGAGCCCGCTGAAGAATGCGGGGGAGAGGCTGAATGCTCCGGGAGGGAAATCGAATACCCGGGCGGCGCTGAAATGGGTGAGGCCGGCATAGATGATCCAGCCAATCGTCCCCATGACTCCGAACCAGAGGATCTTCGAAAGGCGGCCGATGGCAGTAATGCGGCGATACAGCAGCAAGACAGTAAACAAACAGATCGCGACGGAAAGCGCGGTTCCCGGCGTGACGATCCAACTGACTTGCAGCGTTCCGGCCCAGGGAATATGGAATCCCGCGTCGTGATGGGCATAGACGGTTTCGAGTTCAGGCCAGTAGTAAGCGGCATATCCGGCCAATCCGATGCAGCCGCTGGCAATGGAGAGAGGCGCGCTGAACGAGACCTGCCAGATGAAAAGAAACGAAATCAGACGTCCCCATTTCTGGGAGCCGTAGCTTTCGCGTAGATATCGATAGGATCCTCCGGATCCGGGCAGGGACGCGCTCAATTCGGCAGAGATCAGTCCGTCACAGACGGCGAGTCCCGCGCCCAAGACCCAGCCCAACAGCGCTTGCGGACCGCCCATCGCGCTCAGCACCAGAGGCATGGTGATGAACGGGCCGACTCCGATCATGTCGATCATGTTCAGCGCGGTCGCGCTGCCCAGACCCATGCCGCGGATCAGGGTCGGAGAACCTGACTTGGAATCGTCGGAAGATGGCATTCGTTATTGGGTGGCCAATCGTACGCGGTGAATGTCCAGCGATCTGGCTGGTTGCTGCGAACCGATCGCCGGCAGATTACGGCTTTTCGTGCCCTGCACTGAGAATATTCACATACAACCGTACCGCTCCGGGAACACCCGCAGGCAACTGCCGGAAGAAGGCGTACGCCGCATAAATGTATGTGCCCTTGCCATACCGCGCGCGCAGCAGGCCGCCCTTCTGCGGATCTTCTCCGGGATCATGGCAGGCGAGCAGCGGCGTGTAGTGATCGTCCCACTTGCTCATGAAATACAAGCCACGCTCCTGAACCCAGCCGTTGAAATCAGCTTCTGTGATCGTATTCGGATAATGAAAGATTGAATCTTGCGGTGCGAGGATATCGACGGGCGCCTCTTCCACTGACACTCGAGCCCGGCTCAAATCGGCAGGATATGGCGTGAGTTTGTCACTGTTGAAGTCGCCAACGCTGGTGTTGTATTGCACGACCAGAGTTCCACCGGCGGACGCGAAATCGAGCAACTTCTTGTTGTTGGTGACGACATCCTTTTGTGTGTCGTAAGCGCGGATGCCGAGCACGATTGTCCCAAATTTGCTGAGATCGGCGCCGGATAACTGGTCCGCCGGGATCAAGGTGACGTCCATTCCCAATTGCTTCAAAATTGTCGGAATATCGTCGCCCGCGCCCATGATGTAGCCGATCTTGAGGTCGTGCGGTACTTTTACGTCGACGATGCTGACTCGTTGCCTGGCGGGCTGATAGTAGTAGAAGCTGCCGAGATCTTCACGCGCGACCAGCGTGTAGCCTTCACTGTATTTCTCGCCGTCGGAGTCGAAGATTGCGCGGATCGTTGCGCGACCGGGCTGCAATGCGGCAGGGAAGACTTTGAAATGTGAGTCTTGCTTCTCGCCGCGATGCTGTAGGTTGATAGAGATCTGACCCGGTTCGGAGCGCCAGCCCTGCGGAAGCTCGAGCCGCAAAGTGCCGCTCATCGCACGAGGCAGATTGCCGGCTACGCCCACGGTGACGGTGAAGTCGCTTCCATTGTGCGTGGAAAATACCTGCGTGCCCGGTTCAAGCATCACGGAAAAATCCGGGACGATTGCCAGAGTTCGCGAGCGCTCTTTGCCTGCGTCGTCGAGATAAGGCGTGACTACAGGGACGGTGATGCCATTTCGGGTTGCGGTTCCGTGTGCCGCTTTTACCGCATACTCAATTCGAGCACGCAAAGCCGGCGGGGGGAAAGGAAGCGTGGCGTACTTCTCGTTGTCGATGTGATTGATGGCCTCGGTGTTCGGGTCATCGCGGTGCCAGTAAGGACGCGTATAGGGCGTGTCTTTGGGTACCCGCAAACGGAAATCTGCATGCAGATCTTTGCCGGGCTGAACAGTCTCCGGCTTGGTTTTGCCGTTGATAGTGCTCCATCCTGCGGGAACGTCGAGCTTGATCTGATCAATGGTTAGAGGCAGCTTCGACCCATTGTGGAAGGTCATGCCAATCACGAACTCCTGTCCTGGGGAAACTGCGGTGAGAGCGTCGGCCTCTTGCGGGAACTCCTTTACGCGGCCATCGTTTGAGTTGACGTTCGCAGTCAACGTCACGCCGAGGGCGAGATTCAGCGCAGTTTCAGCTTGTTGCTGCTTTTCCGCAATGCGCGTGAGCAGATCGAGTTTGGTTTCAGCGCTGAGCTGGCTGGCGCCTATCTGTGCGGCGATGAGATTCAATCCGCTAACAACTTTCATCAAGGGAGCGACTGCAGCGGAGGCGTCGTTTCCCTTTGTTGCGCCTGAAGCTTCGGCAACGAACTCCCCAATTTTCGTGAATTCGGATTTTAAATCTGGAAGTTTGGTTTCGGCCGAATCGAAGCGTGACGCCAGCCCCGGCCATGTGGTGTCGATTCCGTCAAAGAAGCTAGTCTCGTGTCTTACCTTCTCAGCGCCTCCGGGAAGAGTCGAGTCGACGAGCTTGTAGAACGTGAACCGGTCTCCGGGCTCCACGGTCCAGTTGGCCGCACCTTGCGACATCTGGTGACGCAGTCCTTCCATCGCGAACTGAACGTAAGACATGCCGAGATTCGGATCGCGTTCACCCGTGTTGAACTTTACGGTCCAATCTTTGTCGGGGCAGGTCATCGATCCCCAGGGGCAGACGTTTCCCATATACAGCTTCTTGGCCTGCCAGGGCTCGAGGCCTTGCGCGATCTGTTCCGGAAAGCGCTTGGGATCGGCGGCGGCTCGGAAAGCCTCTTTAGTGAGAATGCCGGACGCCTGATGATTTCCGTGGCCGTCGCGCTCGGTACCAGAGAAACGCGACACCAGAACATCAGGACGGAATGTGCGGATGACGCGCACCATATCCGCGAGGGCGATATCGTGTCCACCCCACTTCTGAAAAGTTTCGGCGGCGGTCTTGGAGAATCCGAAATCGGCTACACGGGAAAAGCGGTCCTGCACGCCATAATGTTGATCGGCGGCGAGCAGTTCTTCGGTGCGCAAAACGCCCAGCACGTCCGACAAATTGCTGCCGACCTTGTTTTGGCCGCCCTCGCCCCGATTCAGTGTCATCAACAATGTGCTGACGCCATGTCCACGGGCTTCGAGGGTAAGCAAGCCGCCGTCTTCGTCGTCCGGGTGGGCCACCACCTGCATCAATCGGGCCGTGGTGCCGAGTCGTAAAAGTTCGAGGCGTAATCCTGCGATTCCTTCATCCTGTGGAATCGGCGCCGGAACTCCCTGATACAACTGTCCCGGGGGATCAGCATTCACCTGCGGAGCGCCGTGGTCCCCTGTGCCAGACTCGCCACTCTTCGACGGAGCCTGGGCGGGTGCGGCCAGAGCGCAGATCACAAGCAGGCAGGCGAACTTCAGCCCGAAAAGCTGAAGATCTTGAATAGGTCTAAGGAAGCCGCGGCCAATGCCCCGCGGCAGGCTGGCAGGTTCGGAATGTCTCACGCTACAAGGATGGGGCCTACCCCCGCTCCGACGCAAATTCTTTCATTTGTGGCCTACGTTCATTGGACTCTCGGCGAGGCTGATCGTTAGCGACTCCATGAGTTTCAGAGGAGATGGCTCAGTTTGCGAAATCGCACTGATCTCAGACATCGCACAGATCGACGGCGCTCCGCAATGACACCAGTGGATCACCTGTGGGCACGAATTCGTGGGCCACGTACCCCTTGAACCCGGTATCGGCGATGGCACGCATCACGCCGTCCCACTGCACTTCCTGCGTGTCATCGAGTTCATGCCGGCCGGGTACGCCGCCGGTGTGAAAGTGACCAATCCATTGGATATTCTGGCGGATGGTATCGATGAGATCGCCTTCCATGATCTGCATGTGATAGATGTCGTAAAGCAGTTTCACATTCGGCGAGTTGACTTCCTGAACGACTCGAACTCCCCACGCCGTGTGATCGCACATGTAATCGTGATGATCGCGCTTGCTGTTGAGCAATTCCATGCAGATGGTTACGCCATTGTCTTCCGCGATCTTCTTGACGCGATTCAGCCCTAAGATGGTGTTGCGTGCGCCTTCTTCGTCGGACATTCCGGCGCGGTTGCCTGAAAACGTGATGACGTTTGGCACCCCTGCTTTGGCGGCACGCGGAATGTTTGTCCGGAAGGCCTGTTCGATCGCGGTGTGATTCTCAACGCGATTCAGAGCACTGCCAATTTCTCCTCCTCCCGCGTATCCCATGGTGCAAAGCAATCCATACCGGCGGGGAAGTTCGTACTGCTCCGGCTGCAGGAGATCCACTCCCATAAGGCCGATTTTCGAGGCGTATTCCGCCAGTTGCTCGACGGGAATCTTGGGGTAGCACCATTGACAGACGGATTGGTGAATCCGTCCTTTGCGCGCAAGGGGCGATGCAGCGCTGGACGGCAGCTGAGAGGCAGCCACTCCCAACACCGAAGACTTCAGCAGTTCGCGACGCGTGAGAGTGTACATGAAATGTCGACGGCCTATTGCCGGCCTTCTTTGAGCACGTTCTGGCAGTTGCTGGCAGCGGTGAGCACTTCGTTGAACGCCGTTTCTTTTCGCAGATCCTTCAGCAGCGGATCATCCAGCAAAGCCCCGTAGCCGCAATAGTTTTGTTGCACTGCCGCCTTCAGAAGGCGTAGCGCCGGCTCGCTTTGGCCACAGGCAGCCATGAGGGCGCCCACGTGGTACCAAGCTTCGGCGTCGGGCTCCATCATGACCGATGACTCCGAATCGCGCACGATCTTGGCCAGGTCCGCAGGCTTTTGTGGAGCCGTACAAGCTTGCATCAACTCGCGGTGATAGGAGGACGCCTTGCCCATACTCCTGGAGGCCTCATGGGCGTCCGCGACACGGCCTTCCGCCAGGTAAATGTAGGGCGTGACCCATGCTGCCCATTCCGATCCGGCGTCGAGGTGGACGAAATCCATGGCTCGATCGGTCTTACCCATCTCAAGGAACGACCACGCGCAGGAGCGGAAGGCGAAATTTCCGGGATCCAGTTGGCGCGCTTCGTTGCACTCTTGTGTGGATTGGGCGAGCATCCCGGCATAGCGAAGTACATAGGCCAGCGCAAAGTGCGCGTCCGCGCTCTGCGGACGTCGCCTGACAAGATCGGTGGCAGCATCGTAGGCACGGCCCAATTCACCGCGTTCGACGCGATTTTCAATCAAACTGCTGGCCGCCATCACACGGTTGGGATCAAGCGAAACCGCTCTTTCATAGGCCGCATTGGAGCGCTGGAACATCTCTTCACCCCCACCGCCGTAGGTGGAATCGAAGTAATATCGCAGTCCGAGAGCCTCCCACGCCGGGGCATAGGTTGGATCAATACCCACCGCCCATTCAAGCATCTTAATGGCTTCCTTGTTCGGAGCCGGGTCATGGGGAACGGCTACGCTGCGCAGGTAGAAGTCATAAGCCTGCTGGTTCTTTGGGCGGGACGCGGCTGCGTCGACTGTCCCAGCGGCCCCGCCAAGTATGGGCAAGAGCCCGTGCTGGACCTGCGTGGTCAGTTGCTCCTGGAGGCCGATCAAGTTATCGGCCTTTTCCGTGACGGTCGTCTCCCAGAGCAGGCGGTCTGTGGGCACATCGATGGCCTCGAGCGTGACCAGCAACTGATCGCCCTGCTTGCGAAACGAGCCGGTGAGAATGCGCCCCACGCGCAGTTCCTGGCCGACTTTTTTGGGATCGAGATCGAGGGCAACATATTTCCGCGTAACCGACGACGGGCGCACTTCAAGGGTTCGGGAATAGGTAAGAACGCTGGTTAATTCGTCGGCCAGGGCGAAGCGCAAATAGTCAACGTTGTAATCGCCGTTCATATTCTGCAGCGGAAGCACGGCAATTGCGTTGCGCTGCTCGGCATTTGCGATTTCGCGATGCTTGTACCACCAGGTACCCACCGCTGCCAGCACCGTCACCAGCAGGGCGGCCGTTCCCAAAAGCAAATAGGTCTGCAGCCGCGTATTGTGCCCGAAGGTCTTGCTGGCGGCGCGTAGCATCGCCGTGTGGCTGCCAGTCTTCAGTTGGCCGGATTCCGCCTCGCGCTTGAGCAGAGCCAGGTCCGACTTCATCTCGGCTGCGCTTTGGTAGCGATGGTTGCGGTCCTTCTCCATCGCTTTTCCGATAATGCCCTGCAGTTCGATGGGGATCTTTGGATTCAGCTCCTTGGGAGGCACCGGCTTGGAATGCAGCACCGCATCCAATGTCACTAGCGAATTGGCGCCGGTAAACGGTTTTTTCCCGGTCGCCATTTCGTACAAAACGACACCGAACGAGAACAGGTCACTGCGTGCGTCGACAGTTTCACTGCGGGCCTGCTCCGGAGACATGTACACAGCTGTGCCGGGAATCACTCCGATGGCAGTGAGAGAGTTATCGGCAGCGGGGTCATCCTCCGTTCCGAGATTGTGTACAAGCTTTGCCAGGCCGAAGTCGAGGACCTTCACCTGTCCGCTGGGCGTCAGGAAGATATTGGCGGGCTTGATGTCACGGTGAACAATGTTTTTGGCATGGGAGGCAATTAAAGCGTCGGCGACCTGCACGCCGACCTCTAGCACTCTGTCCACTTCCATCGGGTGGCCGGCGATATGCTGCTTCAGGCTTTCGCCCTCAAGCCGCTCCATCACGATGAAGGGATGCCCGTTGTTGTCCTCAATGCCGTGGATGGTGCAGATGTTCGGGTGGTTCAGCAGGGACGCCGCGCGCGCTTCGCGGGTGAATCGTTCCAGCGATTTGGGATCGTCTGTGAGGTTTTCGGGGATGAACTTCAGGGCCACATGCCGGCCGAGCTTCAGATCTTCAGCCTCGTAGACCACGCCCATACCACCACCCCCCAGCTTGCCCAGGATGCGGTAATGGGATACTTGCTGACCGATCATAAGGAGGCGAGACGCTGCCCGGCGTTAGTCGCGGTAATGTTAGGCTGACCGCCGACTTCGGTCAACTGCCGAATGGCAAGTCTGTCGAGCCGAGAAGCTGCACACTGACCGGCTCTGCGAATTCCGTTTTGAACGTTAAAGACTCCAGTTCCCAAATCGTTATCCGGTACGTCCTTTGGTAAGATGCGCGGCGATTCGCCGTGGTTTGGACGGGACTACATTATGAGGTAAGAAGTTCTGGAGAGTTACATGGAGCCTGATTCGCAGTCTGCTTTGCTCGCCTCAGAGAATTCGCCTGCGGAAACGGATTTACACGAAGCCATACGGCGCCGCGCTGAGGAAATCTATATTCGCAACGGAAGAATTCCAGGCCGGGATGTAGAGAACTGGACTCAGGCAGAGCAGGAAATTCGGTGCGAGGGCAAGAGATCTGGCCGCCGCACGGCAATCGTTGTCAAAGTGAACGGCATGCAGTACGTGGGAGAGTATCGCGCCGAGGCGGCGGATGGCTATGCTCCGGGCGAGTTCACGCCGGGATGTTCGGTGCTTGTACGTCTGGACGGCAAAACCATGCTGGTGAAAAGACCGAACGGAAAGGTACTGCGGACCGAGATTGTCCAAAGAAGCGGTTAGTACACTTCTTCACTCATACACTTCTATAGATTGCGGTGACGATCCTGTTGATATATTGCGGAGATGTTGTTCCTGCTCGCTCCGACACGAAGGGCGCGGAGTCACCAGACTCTTTTTTCCATGCTGCGGCATTTAGGGGCGGCGGGTTTGTTTTTTCTGGCCATCCTGGATAGCTCGCCGTTACCCACATTTGGCGGGCCCGATATCCTCACGGCGATTCTGTCCGCCGCCAACCGCCCGCTGTGGTTTGAGTACGCTGCTTGCGCGACCGCGGGATCAGTGCTCGGAGCGTATTTCACCTTTCGGCTGGCGCGAAGGGCTGGCTCCGCCTATCTCGACAAAAAGTTCAAGAAAGGCAGGCTATCGAAGTTCTTGAAGTTCTTCCGGCAGTGGGGCACGGGCACACTCGTCGCATCCACCTTGATTCCACTGCCTACTCCAACCAGCATGTTTTTCGCGGCAGCCGGAGCCGGCGACTATCCGCAAGGAAGCTTCATTGCCATTGTGACGGTCTGCCGTGCTGTCCGATATTTCGGTATCGCTTTCATCGCCGGGCATTATGGACGGCACTTCCTGCGCGTGCTGCGCCATCCTTTACAACATTGGGGATGGCTGGCACTGTTCGTTGGTCTGACCATCGCTTTGCTGTTTGGAGGAATCCTACTGAGCCGCCGCCTCGAATCCATTCCTGAGATGGAAGCTTTCGAGCGCAAATAATCCGTTATCAATCCAAATACAGGCCTGCGGACGCGCCCACCCATTCCATGTTCTTGTTGTGGTCCACGCCCATCATCAGACCTCGCCCCGTGCGAATGATCGTTAGCACCGGCAGGAGCTTGTCCAGCCAGATATACATGACCCGTACCTCTGCTTTGGCGCCGCCGAATGGCGTCTCAATTACCGGTTCGAAATTAAGGCGCTCCTGCAGGATGTAATACGGCCGCTTGTCTTCTGGAATCGCGGTGATCTCTTCTCTTTTCGGCGCAATCACCACTCCCAGGCCGGCGAAGGAATACAGCGGCTTGAGCGCATAGTTTTCTAAATCCCGAGGAATGTCCTGAAGTTGATCGAGGAACCACGTCTTCGGCACGGACTCATGCTTGAGATAAGGAATGGAAAACTTGCTGATGCGGAAATACCAATTGGGATGCCCGGCCCACTCGACATCCAGATCGTCGCGCCAATCGAAGGCGAGTTTGAGGTTCTTGCGTTCTAATTCATCAACGATGGCGCGGTTATAGATGCGGCGAATCGGTATGCGTTTTCCATTGCGCTCGTAATAGAGACGCGGGCCTTCTTTCTTAATGTCGACGATATCAACGGCGCGAACGCCGAGCAGTTTCTCAGTGACCAGGAAGTCGGGAAGCGTCTTCTGATGCTGAGGATCGATTTCCATCAGGATCACATGCTCCGGATCATGAGATCCGACAATGGCGCGGCGCAGCAGTTCCCGGTAAGAATCGGTCTCGAGTCCGCTCAAGAAATATTTCAGCCTGCCCGAACTCCCCGAGTCCGTACACGTCGATATAAGCCTCGGCCAGTGGGCCTTGATACGCATAGAGAGAAGGAAAAGCTTGCAGCTCAACCAGCTTTGGTTGTAACCCTCCGTTTACGTCGCGTACCAGCCCGAAATCAACTTGCACAAACATTGGATGGGACGCTTCGTTCGGGACTTTGAATTTCGCAGGTACGGCTTCGTCGGACTTAGCGCGGTATGCCGGACTATCAACCAACTGCCGGATCAACTTCTCGCCGGTGACCGACATGCGGTCGATTAATTCTTTCGGGAAGAAACAGGGAGTCTCCGACACGCGGAATTGAACATGCGTTCCGCAGGCGTCATCGACGCGATGAAGAAATGTCTGATATTTCTCGGTCGTGAAATTGTCGTTGAACTGCCTGCGCAGGCTGGGAATCATAGGGAGGCAGTATGGAACGGTTTACTCGCGGATGTCCATGCTAAGAATCAGGCCGTCCTTCAAGGTGTAGATGTGCTCCACCATTCGATCCAACAGAAGCTTGCCGGCTCGGTCATGCACCACCTGGTGAACTCCGACGACGATTCGGCCGGAAGGATCGACGGCGAAAGTCCTGGGCTCGACATGGGGATCAATCATGCCCCACTGGCGCGTCCAGTAGGCGCGAACGCCGTCGTGACCGTGAACAGTGCCGCCTTCCATCCCATTCGGCCAGGTTACATCGGGCTTCATCGTGGACAGGGCTCCGTCGATATCACGGGCGTTAAACGCCGCATAGGCTCGCTTGAGCAATTCAGTATCTGGCGTAGTTGCCGTGACCATTTCGATCTGCCGTTCGTGTCTAAGCTTCCACCAGGAATTTGCCTTCGCGCATGATTTGCTGGTCATCGACCCATATGTTGAATTTGCGGCCGACGACGTCGATGTGGGTGGTGGAGTCCCACTCGGCGCCGGTATGCGCTCCATAGGGATTGCCAAATGCAATGTGCACGCCGGGATATTTTTCATCCTGCAGGATCTCGCCGATCACATCTTTCAAATCGATGTTCGTGCCAATCGCGAACTCACCCACTCGATCGCTGTTTTCATCGGTGTGGGTGTACTTCCAGAAATCGTTTTCCAGTTCGCGATTTTCGGAATGCGCCTCGGTCAGGCGATTGCGCTTGATGTGGATGGTCAACGGATTCTCTTTCAAATTTCCAAACTTGGCGCATAAATAATCGCCGACCACGCCATCGATCACGAACGTCCCATTCACTTCTCCGGGAGTCGTGAAAATCTCGCCGCCCGGCAGGTTGCCCCACTTTTCCGGAGAAATGATACCGCTGGTCTTCAGCCACTTGTAGTTCGGATTCAGATCGGCGGTCAGATCAGTGCCAGCCGCAGTCGTGGCGCGGATCTTCGACGCCTTCCGCACCATCTCGACGACCTTCTGGCTGAGCCGGTCGACGCGCTGGAAATCCGCGCGCATGCCTTCGAGCATGATTTGCCGGTTGATGTTGACCATGTGGGCATGGCGAATCTTGCGCCGGTTGACCACGTCGGTCATCTGAATGCGCGAGCGCAGTTCGTTTCGCTGCGCCTGCACGGCGAAGATGGAGACCTGGCTGGTGTCAAGATCGTTGAGAATTTCTCGCGGCATATCCGTCAAGGGACGAGGGGCCAGGTCTTCGAGGATCCAGGCGTGATAGGGTGCGTCCATCTTCTCGAGTTCAACGACGATCGCCGACGTGATGTCGAGCGTGGCTTCGTCGGTGATCACGCAGACTTTTTCATCCGGCTTCACCCGGAGGCATACGTTGACTGCGTTGTGCGCCCCGGGGGTGAATCCCGGGTCGAACGGAATCTTGTGGAATTCTTTGTGGTTGGAACTTACGGAGGTGGTCATCAAACGATTTTTCTTGCAGCGACCGGCTCTTCGCTTTCCGCCAGTCCCGCTTCTGTCTCCTCAATAATGTGATCGACTACTTTCTTCAGGTCCCCGGTTTCTTCAAATACGCGTAACTGACGGTCGGCCCCGCTGCCCGTCTCCAGGATTTTGTGGATGTACTCCAGTTCCTCGCGCGAGTCCAGTTCGTCGACCACGTCGTCAACGAATTCCAGGTACTCCCGAACCAGGTCGCGCGCGGGCACTTCTTTTTGCTTGCCGAAATCGATCAGCTTGCCATCCAGTCCATAGCGCGCCGCACGCCACTTATTCTCCATAATCAAGGCACGGCGGTAGAGGCGAAATCCCTGATTTGCTGTATAGAGCTTGTACAGTTTCGCCACCGTAGCCTGAATCAACGCGGCCAGTGCGATCGTTTCGTCTGCGCGCATCGGGATATCGCACACCCGGAATTCAATCGTATTAAAGAACGGGTGCGGCCGTATGTCCCACCAGATCTTCTTCGCGTTATCGATGCAGTTGGTCTTGATCAGCAGCTTGATGAAATTGTCGTACTCGCCCCAGCTCGGAAAATAGTCGGGAATGTTGGTACGCGGAAACTTATCGAACACTTTGCAGCGGTACGACTTCAGGCCGGTGTTCATCCCCAGCCAGAATGGGGAATTGGTGGAGAGCGCGAGAATGTGCGGCAGGAAATAACGCGCATGATTCATCATGTGGATCGCGGTCTCGCGATCTTCGATGCCGATATGCACATGCAGGCCGAAGATCAGATTGGCCCGGGCCACCAACTGCAGGTCCTCCACGATGTTTTTGTAGCGCTCGTCGGGATGAATTTCCTGTGTGCGCCAGTCCGAGAAGGGATGCGTCGCGACCGACGCCAGGCGTAGCCCGTTCTCATTCGCCAGCCGGATAATCTCCCGGCGCAGGCCCTTCACTTCGGCCTTGGCTTCTTTAATGTTTTTGCAGATCCCGGTACCGACCTCCACGACCGACTGGTGCATCTCCGCTTTTACGCGTTCCTGTAGCACCATCTTGCCTTTTTCCAGGAGTTCGACCTGAATGTGCGAGCGCAGATCCCGTGTGCCCGGATCAACCGTCTGGTACTCTTCTTCGATTCCGATAGTGAAAGTCGGCAACATATAACGAATGAAACACGGGCACTGACGCCCGCGGAAGCTAGCCTGGAATTGAAAGTTGGACACCCAATCCTAATAGGAATGGGTGGAAGTTCCCCGAAACAGTATATCAATGAGCGGAACGTCTACTCGGCAGGAGTCTGCTGCTTAGTCCCACTCTCTATTTTCGGCGACGCGTGCTTTGACGATCTTCCGGATCAGCGCGTCGGGAAGCGGCTTGTCTGGTGGAAATTGGATGGTTCCCTTCGAAGTGCGATACCCCTTGAGTTCTTTCGCAAATTGATCGAGCACCCCAGAGCCAGTTGGAAAGAGACTGCAATGATTGGCGAATGCGGCGTAGGCGACCAGCATGCCCTTGTACTTGAACATGGGCATCCGGTAACTGATGACTTCGGTGGTCTCAGGCGGCACCACAGACTGAATTACCTTGCGGACATGTTGCAAAGTGCTTCGAGCAGGCTCGGGAATGCCCGCCAGGTACTCGTCTACGGTTTTCGCTGGAGCTTTGCTTTTCACCGAAGAACTCCGATCGGGCAACCTCGCTGGGGGGCGGCAGGCCGATTCCGATCCTTCCCTAGTGTCTCGCGTGATACCAATAAAACCAGGCCAGGAAAAACGCGAATGTCAGCATAAACAAGCTCAGACAGATCGAAAAGCCGGAAACCACGCTGCGTCCGACGTGTTCGCGCGACAGGGATCGCGAGAGCCAAACGATGGCGCCAATTTGACTGACGAGCATCGTCGCGATGCCCCACAAAAAGAATACCTCTGCAAATCCGCCGGCCACTGCCGCGAGTCCGGTTGCTCTAGATCCCAATATTCCTCGAAACATATAACCGAAGCCGATTATCATCGGAACCCATGGCGCCCAGGCGAGCGCCAGGCCCCAGACGAATCGTTTCTGTTTTGCCTCGTCCTCCAACTACTTCGTACCTTTCCCGCGCTTGCGCGCTGCCACCCACTCAGGCGCACTCTTGCTGGCAGACTTCCCGGTGTGCGATCCGGAAAGAAATTCCGCCCAGCGAAGTTCTTTCGCTGGATTCGTCCCGCTCTGCGCCATTTTGATGGCCATTTCCGCCACGGCATTGAGGATCCAATCGAAGTTTTCCTGGCCGACGGAATTGACGTCCGCATCCGGCGCAGGATTCAGAAAGTCAATCGCATACGGCACTCCGCCTTCGACCGCGAACTCAACCGTGTTCAGGTCGTACCCTAAGACTCGGCACAGCGTCAACGCATCCTTCTCGATGCGATCGCGCAGTGCCGGGGACGACGGCGGCGGATTCCCCTTCACGTAGCGCTCGTGATGCGGCGCTTTCGGGTCGTACTTCATGATGTGGACTTTTTCCTGTCCCACGACATAGCAGCGGAAGTACTCGTCGAACTCCACGCCATGCTGCAGCGTCATGCACAAGTCGCCGGTCTGGTTGTAGTGGTGAAAGAATTCCTCCGGCGAATGCACCTTGTAGACGTGCTTCCATCCGCCGCCGGAATAGGGCTTGAGGAAGGCAGGGAAGCCAACGTAATCGAAAATCTCCTGCCAATTCAGCGGGAAAATCAGGTTTCGCATCGACTGGTCGGTCGTTCCTTCGGGATGTTTGTTGTGCGGCAGAATAACGGTCGGTGGAATTGCCACCCCGATCTTGTGGGCCAGCGCATAGTTAAAGAACTTGTCGTCCGCCGTCCACCAGAAAGGATTATTCACAACAATCGTTCCGTGAAGCACGGCGTTTTTCAGGTAGGCGCGGTAGAACTGGATGTCCTGCGAAATCCGATCGATGATGACGTCGTACTTTTTCGGCTCATCCATGCGGACGCCGCCGATCTTCACAAACTCCGCCGTAATGCCATCGACCTTCATCGAATTGATCTTCTCGACGATGGCCGGTGGAAACGTAGTTTCCATGCCAAACAGAATTCCGATCTTCTTCACGACACAGTCTCCATTCCTGAATTGTGACGGTTACTCGCTAATCTCTACGACAAAGAACTTTCTTGTTTTCTTGTCCGAAAACAAAAACTCGTAGGCTTGAGAAGACTCATAGGTAGTCTTGTGTACATCTTGGACTAGCTTGGCTTTGTAATCTCCTGGCGCTAACAGCGTCACTCCAGCTTCAAGATTCGCGATCAACGCGGGTGACTCCAACTCATACTTCTTTCCATTGATGATCGCGCTGAGCCTTAGGACGGGTCGAGGTCCGATGAAGACGGCTGGCTCCACGACCCAATGCGATGAACTGACATGGACGTTGATGGGGTATTCATCCTCCGCTGCTCCCCACGAAAGGGCGCTGAGCAGTAAGACAAGCAATGCGACTTTTCTCATCGTTCCTCCCTTAACTACCGCCCGCACACTAGCAGTCGTCAAAAATACTTTTCCGCCATTCTCAGCCATAGCGGCCAGTCATGCTTGGAATTGTCATTCCACACGTCGAGCCAGTGCGGAATCGCTTTGCCATGCAACACCCCGGAGAACTTGATGTTGGCGTCCAGGCAAATATCCCAATCCGCCGAGCCAAGCACAATCTTCATCTGGCGATAGCGGCTCAAAAACCAGTCGTCCGACATGTTCGGGATGAAGTCTGGGGGATTGTTGAAGTAGCAGTCGTTGTCGTAATAGCCGTCGAGAAACTGGTGAATATCAAACGCTCCGCTCATGCTCACGCAATGGGTGACCACATCTGGATGCTTCATGGCGAAATTCACGCAATGGTAGCCGCCGAAACTGCATCCAGTAACACCGAGCTGCCAAGCCTGATTCTTCCAGCGCACGAAAGGCAGAAACTCGTGCAGAATATAGCGCTCATATTGCAGGTGCCGCAGCACCCGGACCCGCGGATGCACGCTCTTGTTGTACCAGCTTTCGGTGTCGACCCCATCCGGGCAGAACAGTTGCAGTTCACCGCGTTCAATCTTCGGACCAAGCACGCCAATCATGCCTCGGTCTTCGTACTCGAAGAACTTCCCCATCGAGGTGGGGAACACGATCACTGGAGTGCCCGCATGTCCAAAGACGAGGGCCTCCATATCCCGATGCAGTTCCTGGCTATAAGCTTTGTGATATTCGCGGTTCATTGAGTGATGGTTGTGTATGAGAAACCGGAGACCCGTCTGGGCGGCTCTTTTGCGCAGCCGGAGTATATTACGCGATAGCCGCGTTCTCAACCTAACAACGCAACCCGTGCAAATGTAGGTGTAATGTGATTCGCGGCGAATGCTCAGCGCCGGACCATTCAAGGAAGGCTTCACAACAACGCGGACCAGTTCGCCACGCGAGAAATCGGGTTCGCTCTGACACACCAGGATCTTTGCAACAGAAGTGAACCGGCTTACAAAAGACTATTTCGGTTTCTGGTACCAGAAGATCGCGAGAGCGACCAGGGCAACGGTGATGATCCAGAGCACAATGTCTTTGGCGCGATTCTTCTCTTTGGGTTCTGCCATAGTGGGAATAAAGCATACACGAAATTGTGAATCAAGTGTCGCCCTGATTTCCTCCCGGAATCATGGGGCTTACGGCTTGGCCGGCGCCGGGGTCGATCCTACCTTTGCGTAGTCTTTGAACTTTACAACCTCCCGTACATGGATGGATGCCGCCTGAAAGTGCAGCGTGTCGTCCACACGCGCATACGCTGGAAACCATAAGCCATCAATATACTGGCGGTATCCCACAAAGGTCGGCCGGACGTCCATGGGCTGATGTTTCTTCACATGAATCTGTTCCGGAACGCTTTTTCCGCAGAGCTTCACTACCTGCAGGTCGCGGTTGTCGACCCAGATTCGTCCTTGGAAGTAACGCTTATTTTTTTCTTCCTTCACCGGCACCACGTGGAAAACGTAAGTGTCCAGATCATCGACATGCTGCTGACCGGCATAGGTGATTGTGTAATCCGGCAGTTGATCCGAAGTGAGAATCCATTGCATGAAGACGCGGATGTCTTCCATATCCTCGCTGGAAATCTGGATGTCGCGCAGAGTGGAGACCTCCGAAAAGGCAACATTTTCCACTCTCTTCCCTTTGGCGTCGTACGAAACTCGCGTGACCTCGTGCCACTGCCCGTCAGCAGCTTTATCGTTCAGTGTCTGTACCAGGACATCCTGCGTGAAGGTGTAGTGCGATCGCGCTTCTTTCACGCGGTTCTCCGCGGCAGTGAACTTCTGGATCAATTCCTGGGGAGACATGTTCTTCGGCGGCGTATTATCCAGCGGACTATCCCCGGTGGCGCAATCGGTCTGTGCCATCGTGAGGGTCGCGACCGACGCCAAGGCCATCAGGAGCGCCATAAACGTGATGCGAAATGGGGCCTTCCACTCTCGGGCGGGAATGGCAATCACAATTGCCTCCATGAATCGATCAGCGGAAAACATACACTCGCTCGCCACGTCTGGGCAATGTGACGCATCAGCTGGGAGGATTTTGTGGTTTCCCTCGATGTGCAAAGTATTGCGTTTTACTTTGAGAACCACGGCTAAGTCATTCACCGGTAAGCCCCTCAGCTTGGCAGGCATCTTGCAGTTCCCTCTTGGGGAATAGGGAAAACGCCATGAAAAACGTATTGCTCGCTTTGATTCTCTTCTGCGCCGCCGGGGCTTTTGGACAGGCCACTCTGTCGAACCAGTCGGCGATGCTCCAGATCCCGGACCACCCGCAACACGCGTCGGTAACACCCATGGCTTGCGAACACCCGATTGTGGGTGGCGGCGCCGACACCTACACTTTCGCTCACGGAGAACGTCCGCTATGGGAGTTTGGCCCGGTGTCTGAGCCGGTTCCGCTGGGCGATGTCGCGCGTGCCTACCGCAAAGAGAAAATGGCAGCCAAAAAGGCAGGCGTCGTTCTGGAGAAGCAAGGCTCTTAGCTGCCAGGCCATCTTCTGTTGAGTTTTGTCGGTGGGGCGGCCTTCTCCTGCAGGCTTTCTCATTCGCCGCCCTGCTTCATGCACAAAACGATTCCCCTCAGTTCCGCATCCCACCAAGCAGCATCACACAAATACAATTAGAATCTTAGAAACCACAACCGCTCGGTGTCAGGGTGTTCGCGGAAGTGTCTACTTTCCGGAGGAAACGCAGGGATGAAGCGCTGCAAAACGCTGCTCGTGTGCGTTTGTCTGATTTTTCTGGCCGTGGTCCCAGCCTATTGTCAACGAGGGACTTTTGGCATTGACGTTGGCGACACCGCGGATCGGTTTGCCTCTCTGCCTTCCGTCAATGGCCTGGAGTTTGGAATTGATGGTCAACTCGCCGTGTTTCAGGCGAATCCGAAGACCGGGCGCCCGGCGATCGTCGCGGGAGGAGAAATCCGTCTTCCCACGGACACGGGGAATCACGCCCGCGAGTATGCCGTTTTCGGCGGGCCGGAATTCAATTTCCACAACTTTGTTTTCGGCGTGCATGCGCAGGTTCGCAAAATCGTTTTGCCGGCAGCGAATGTTGACAACCAGGTTTTTGCCCGCGACAGTTTGCGCCTCGTGGAACTGCCGATTGTAATCAAGTACAAATTCGGGCCTGCGAAACGAGCCTTCGCTGAAGTTCAGGGGGCTCCGGAATTCACCCCGCACTACCGCCATTCTTCTGCTTCGCTGGTATCGTTGCCTAATCCCAATTTCGATCATGCATATTTCGTGCGTGGAAGTCTGGGATACAACTTCGGGAACTGGTATGCCAAGGCTACTTACGAGACTCGATATTTCAAGTTCATCGAGAACGCGGGTAATCCCAGCAATCTCTACAACTGGAAAAGTAATTTGATCTCGGGCGGGATAGGCGTCTCGTTCTAGCGCCTTTTCAATAGACAGCCGCGAAGATGGAGTACTGTTGCGCGCCGGCAATTTTTCTCAGGAAAGATTGTTCGGCCAGCACGTGCTCGATCTGTGGATTGTGGTAAAGCACATACGCGGGCCTGGGATGCAACTGCAGACTGTTTTTCAGATTCTCGACGGTGCGCCGGACTCCCGATTCCAGAAAAGGATTGAAGAGATAAAGCAGCAACGGTTCCTCGGGAAGCCGAAATGAAGTTGCGTCGGCACAGATCGGCTCGAGAGCGAAACAGCGCTGCGACTCGCTCTTGTAACGGGAGACATTCTCCTGCGCGATCTTGTGAAGAGAGGGAAGCAGTTCCACGCCAACGATCCGGCGAAACGGATAGTCCGAAGCCATCAGCAACGTGCGTCCCTTACCCGATCCGAGATCGATGAATGCGAATTCATTGAGATTCAGATTCCTTGCATCCCGGAGCGTTTCGATCATTTCTTTGAAGGCCGACGGCTCGGTGGGCTGATAAAGCGAATAGAACGTGCCCAGCAAGCGATCGCGCCAGCCAACCGCGCCGCTCGTGGTATTTACACGATGGTCCCAGTCGTAGTCCGCGTCCCCGAAACGAGAGCGCAAGCGTGATGGCGTGGAATCGCGGGCAAACTCCCACATCGAAGCCAATAGGTCGCCAGTCCCTCGGAGGAGTCCCCGCTGCAATCGACGCTCCCGCCAATAGGCGTGCGCTGCAACGAGAACGCTGGGTGGCTTCGGCGGCGAGTGGCTCACAGCCTGCATTTTTTCAGAAATTCAGGCGGAAGGATAATCTAGACCAGCGAAATACGACCTGGTTCACCGAGGGCGGAGGGCCCCAGGTTACGAGGCTGGAAGTTTGGTGTGGAACTTCGGTGGGCCGGGCTTATATCCCGGAGGCGTTCCCTTCGTGATGAATGGGAAGTCGTCAGGGTTCGCAACCAGCACCTGGCCGTCGAGAGAAAGTTCGTAGGGAACTCCGTCGGGATCCACCGGAATGCCCCGCAAATGCTGTGCTGCGGCAATCTCCCACAAGCTCGTAGGAATCCGCCCATTTTGTTGAACGAAAGCAGTGACGGCATTCTGCAGGTTGGTCACATCCTCGTCGACCTGAATGGCGCGCAGGTGTTCCAGCGCATTTTGCCGGATGTTGCTCTCGCTGCTCGACTGATACGCGGCGCTCCACAACAAACGTGCCGTATTGAAATCTTCGGCGTGCTCCGCCATCACAGCGGCCAAAATCTTCAAAAACGGGTGCGCATTCGGGACTTTTGATCCTTGCGCAAAAACCTCGGCTGCTTTCTTGTAGTCCTTGAGTTCGGTGTAGTAGATGAATCCGAGATCGTAATACATGTGCCAGTTATCCGGATTGTGCTGAATTCCATACTGAATGAGCCGGATGGCACGTTCCGGTTGACCTGCTCCGTTGGGTGGGGCGGGAGCGAGGAAATTGGCTCCGAACTGGTACGCGGGAAGAAGTTGCGGGTCGAGCGAAGTCGTAATTTCCAGAAGCGGCGCCAGTTCGTTGTAGCTGCGTTCGCGAAGGAAATGACGATGGCCGAAATACTGCACGGCTCGCGTCCAATAAATGCAGGCCATCAGGCCGTTAAAGCCCAGGCTGGCACGTTCTACCAATTTCGGCGAGGCGATGTACAGCGTGTCGTCTGCGAGTTCGCGCGGACGGATCTCGTCAATATGGTGCAAGAGGAGAACGCTGCTCGCCATCGAAAGGGCGAGAACCGCTGCGGCGAAAACCGTAGTGCGCTGCCGCGAACTCATCGACTCCAACTCCGGTGGGCATTTCCCAACATCATTTCAAATTCCTGCGCTCGAAAATGAGCACGGCCCCGCTCAGTGCCATCGCCGCATAGAACAGCGCATATAACGTATTCTGCAAAATCAGCTGCAGGCCAATTGCCTGTTCATGGGCAACTGCGCTAATCACGTTCAAGGCCGAGAAGTTCGGCACCAGGTAGGCCGCAGCAGTGGCGATCCAGCGTGCCACGCCGTGAGTCAGTCCGGCGAAGCCGCGAAGATCGTCGGCGAAGCTCCCAATGATGAACAGCGAAAAAGCAAAGATTGCCGAAAGCAGCGGAGACGAAAATGACGAGAATAGCAAAGCCAACGCGCAGATAATCAGAAACTGCAAGACGATGAAATAGAGCGCGATCAGGATGCGCGCGTCCGGTCCGGAGAATTTGTGCGCCACATATAGCAGGGCGCCAAAGACGCCAATGCCCATGAAAAACGTATTCACCACCAGGGTTGCGGCGAGGCCGAAGAACTTTCCGACAATGAACTCCCACCGGCGAACGGGCCGCGACAAAACCGTGTACAAGGTCCGCTTCTCGATTTCTTTCGAGACCAGGCCGATTCCGATAAATATCGCGATTACGACTCCGAACAGCGAAACGGCGGTCAACCCGAGATTGACGACCACCAGCCGTTCAATCTCGATCGAGATCTGACCCACGAAGATGGCTGCGCCTGAGAGCAGCACAGCAAACGCGATCAGGTTGTAAAGAACACGGTCGCGAACCGCTTCGCGAAACGTATTGGAAGCAATGTGAATGATTCGGGCGCTCATTTTGCGCTCCCCGCGGTGGTTTGAGAATGCTGCAGCTTTTCGACGAAATACGCTTCCAGCGAAGTGCGCAAGGGCGTCAGGGCGATCAGGCGCAAGCGCTCGCGGCGTAGCGCATCGATTGCGGCATCCTGCTGGCTTTCCGGGATGACCGCGCGCACGGTTTCACCGGTCACGTGGCACTCGGCTCCGAGCGCTTTCAGCGATGCCGGAATCTGGGTGCCTTTCCAGATCACTTCGACCTTGCCTTGAACCGACGCGGTCAGTTCCTCAATCGCTCCAACGCCGCGCAGTTCGCCTTTGTGCAGGATGGCCACACGGTCGCAAAGCGCCTCAGCATCCGAAAGAATGTGGGTCGAGAAGAATACGGTCTTGCCCTCGTGTTTCAGTTGCTCGATCAGATCGCGAACTTCGCGCCGGCCTAGCGGATCCAGTCCCGACATGGGTTCGTCAAAGAACACGAGCTTCGGATTGTGCAGAATCGCTTGCGCAATTCCTGTGCGCTGCAACATGCCCTTGGAAAATTTTCTGAGCTGCACGCCTTTTACGTCGGTCAATCCCACGCGTTGCAGCACTTCTTCAACTTTGTGCTTGCGTTCTTTTGCCGGAACTCCCGAAAGCTGTCCGTAGTAGTCGAGCAGTTCGTGCGCAGTCAGGTAGTCGTAGAAGTACGGCTGCTCGGGAAGAAATCCGATTTGCGCCTTTACTTCCGGATCGGTCCAGTCCTTGCCCAACAGGCGAGCGCTTCCGGCAGTGGGGAAGACCAGGCCCATCAGCAGCTTCAAGGTCGTAGTTTTCCCGGCGCCGTTGGGGCCGAGGAATCCGAAAATCTCGCCTTCTTCTACAGTGAGATGCAGGGGCTGAAGGGCCTGCTTGGGCCGCTTCCGCCAAAATCCCACCATGTAGGTCTTTTCCAGACCCATGATTTCGATCGCAGCCATGGTCGTTAATCGTTCCTGAAGAGTGTTACGTGACGATTATAAGCAATGCTGACGGCCCTGAAAACGCATCGCCGGTTACGACGGTCACGTTTGTGGCGGCGTCGCGGAGCTCGATTGTCGGGGCGCGGCGCCTCCTGGAACTGGAATTTTTCAGCAATTGTTTCGGCGCGGGAGGTCGATTTTCATTTTTTGGGTCTCGCAACGTAAAATATTGTTTTCAAACGACTTATGCCGATTGCATATGCATAAATCAGCGCAAATTATTGATTCTGTTGGACTTATACGCAAATTCTTGACAAATAAAGACTTACGGGCGAGCTGGACCGTCCCGCGAAGCAGCCGATGCTACTCCACGGGTGCGCAGGAATGTCCGCAGGGATTACTGGTTCAGCGGATTGAACACCAGAATGCCAGCCTCGGTATTCGAGCACGCCCCGGCGGGATCGACGCGGATGACCGCATCCTCCTCAGCGCAGAATGCTCGAATGCCCGTCTGATTGATTGTGATCGGAGCGGCCAGGATTGTAAATCCGGTGTTCACTCCTCCGGCGTTCGCGCCCGTTCCAGTCGTGAACTTGTAACCGCTCTTGCCACCGCCGGCGGGATTGCCATCGTTAGCCAAGACCGAATCGATCAGGCACGCTGTCGTCGAACTGGGAACGCAGGCCGCGCTCAGCGGTCCGCCAAGGTTCACGAGAGCGGGTGCATAGCCCACCGTGGGATACGTACTCTGATAGGTGATTTCTCCGGTCGTAACGGTGCGGACCGATGCGACAGCCGACGATTCATTCGCAGCCATGCGGGCGCGCAGCAAGTTCGGAATCGCGATGGCGGCAATAATCAGAATGATCGCTACCACGATCAGCAACTCAATTAACGAAAAGCCTTTTTGTTTTCGCATATTTCCCCTGGGATACTTAAAGTCTGGAATTCCTCCGAGGGAGAGGCCGCAGGTTGGGGGCAAATCAGTTGCGTCCTCAACAACCGGAAGCGAGGCTGGATTCCAGATAAGGTGAACTACCGCGCCCAGCACGGCGCACCGCGTATTCTACCGCTTAATTGCTCGCTGAGGGCAGAAATACGGCATTGCAATTTCTTGCATCCCCACCAGCGTTGATAGAACGGGGGAATGGGGAAGACTTGCAAGGATTCTGCTGGCGGCTGTCACAAACCGCAACCCCCAGCCCCCACCACGGAGGCACGGAGTCACGGAGGAATGCAAATGCGTGATTTCCGCCAGAGTAGAGCTTAAGGGGCAACCGTGAAAGGAAAACTGTCCCCATGTATTAGTGTCTCCGTTGTGACCAGCCCTCGAAACGGGAAACCCCACCATAGGGTCCACGAGGAATGCCAGGAAAAGAAAAAGCAGCGAACGGGTTCGTAAACCCAGGTTCGCTGCTTCTTCACCTCTGAAGAACAGACTGCAATCTTAGTTCTGATTCAGCGGGTTGAAGACGAGAATGCCGGCTTCGGTATTGGAGCAAACGCCAGCCGGATCGACACGAACCACGGCATCCTGCTCAGCGCAGAAGGCGCGCACGCCGGTCTGGTTCACGATCATGGGTGCGGCGAGCACTGTATAGCCCACAATAATGCCCGCGCCGACTGTGCCGGTACCAGTCGTAAACGAATATCCACTCTTTCCGCTATTAGCCGGATTGCCATTGTTGGCCAGGACCGAGTCAATCAGGCAAGCCGAAGTCGAACTGGGAACGCATGCGGCGCCCAGAGCGCCACCGATATCAAGCAGGTTCGGAGCAAATCCGACTGTGGGATAGGTGCTCTGATAGGTAATCTCTCCCGTGTTGATGGTCCGCAGCGATGAGACCGCAGACGACTCATTGGCGGCCATACGAGCGCGCATGAGGTTCGGGATGGCGATCGCGGCAATGATCAGGATGATTGCCACCACGATCAGAAGCTCGATCAGTGAGAAACCGCTTTGTTTTCGCATGTCAGTGACCCCAAGACGAATCGACTTCGGGTGCTTAGCCCGATATGCATATCGCACTTGATATGCCAAACGAATTCTTCCTGGGTTCGTTGTAAGTGATTGAAAATGGATTAATTAATGTTTTGGTTTGTGACGCTCGACAGAGCGGAATCCTGCCATAAATTGGAGACTGCGACAATTTATGTCACATGGGGAAAAGACAAAAAGGTTGGGGCCGTAAGAGATCCGAAACCTGTGTTTCGGATCCTACGGCCCCTGTCGAGAGTCAGATGCGGGCGGAGATTATTGGTTGAGCGGGTTGAAGGTGAGGACGCCCGCTTCGGTGTTGGAGCACGCACCGGCTGGGTCGACGCGAACCACACCGTCTTCCTCAGCGCAGAACGCGCGAATACCAGTCTGGTTGATGGTGATCGGAACTGCCAGGGCGACGTAGCCAACGTTGACGCCACCAGCGAGCGTGCCGGTACCGGTCGTGAACAGGTAGCCAGACTTTCCGCCGCCGCCGGGGTTACCGTCGTTGGCCAGAACGGAGTCAATCAAGCAAGCTGTGGTCGAAGTCGGAACGCAAGCCGCACCCAACGGTCCACCGAGATCCAGAAGGTTCGGCGCAAAGCCGACCGTAGGATAGGTGGAGTTGTAGGTGACCTCAGCCGTGTTAATGGTACGGATGGACGCGACAGCAGACGACTCATTGGCCGCCATGCGGGCGCGAAGCAAGTTCGGAATAGCGATGGCTGCGATGATCAGGATGATGGCCACGACGATCAGCAGCTCAATCAGTGAGAAGCCCTTTTGTTTTCGCATGTGTCTTCCTCTTCCTCTTTCTCTTTCTTTTTCTTTTTCTTTTTTGTACGCCCCAGTAGTGCCAAAGCCGTTAGAACGATGTTGTGCCTTCGGGAAACCTGCGGCAAGTTACGTTGGTCAAGGATTGCCGGTTACTTCGTGTAACTTGTGGGACGGAACTTTGGACAGATTATTTTCGTCCGGAAGGGCAAGGGATGACATAGGACCATTGGCCGGGAGTGCGCCAGGAATTTTCGGAGCGCGCGGAGAAAACAATCGAAAAATAAAAAGAGCAGCGAACTCGCGTTCGCTGCTCCTGGCTTTGTACCCTTCCCGGGTAGATCGCCAACTCTTACGCAATTACTGGTTGAGCGGGTTGAAGGTGAGGACGCCCGCTTCGGTGTTGGAGCACGCACCGGCTGGGTCGACGCGAACCACACCGTCTTCCTCAGCGCAGAACGCGCGAATACCAGTCTGGTTCACAGTCAACGGAACTGCCAGGGCGACGTATCCAACGTTGACGCCACCAGCGAGCGTGCCGGTACCGGTCGTGAACTTGTAGCCAGATTTTCCACCGCCGGCCGGGTTACCGTCGTTGGCCAGAACGGAGTCAATCAAGCAAGCTGTGGTCGAAGTCGGAACGCAAGCCGCGCCCAACGGTCCACCGAGGTCCAGGAGGTTCGGCGCAAAGCCGACCGTGGGATAGGTGGAGTTGTAGGTGACTTCAGCCGTGTTGATGGTACGGATGGAAGCGACAGCCGATGCCTCATTGGCCGCCATGCGGGCGCGAAGCAAGTTCGGAATAGCGATGGCTGCGATGATCAGGATGATTGCGACCACGATCAGCAGCTCGATCAGTGAGAAACCCTTTTGTTTGCGCATCTCGACTCTTTAATCTTTCTCCCAACTTCTTGGGAACCCCTAGAACACGAACGATTTGGACGCTATGGCTATGGCACTCGCGGTGCCAAACCGCGGGAGGCCCGGAGGTGATTGTTTGCAACGAACCGGCTCTGTGGGCGCTGATCGGAAACCGGGAATGTGCCAGAAAGTAGTGAAGATCCGCCAATTAGTGTCATTGCGCGGAGGTAACTCGGGTTGGAAACTAAAGTTTGGGAAAGGTGTGGATTAGGAGAAAAAAAGCCGTGGTTGCTCAGTTTGAGGTCCATTGCACGCGCGGTCGAGGGATTTCTCCTAGGCGAGGCCATTGCAGTGGGAGATCCCTCGCTCCGCCTGAAAAACGGCTACGCTCGGGATGACGCCCTGAATCGGAATGATGCCCTGAAGAGGAGAATCAGACCGAGGCCCTACAAAAAATAAAAAGAGCAGCGAACTTGCGTTCGCTGCTCCTGGCTTGTACCCTCCCCCGAGTACTTCGCCAACTTCTTACGTAATTACTGGTTGAGCGGGTTGAAGGTCAGGACGCCCGCTTCGGTGTTGGAGCACGCACCGGCTGGGTCGACGCGAACCACACCGTCTTCCTCAGCGCAGAACGCACGGATACCAGTCTGGTTGATGGTGATCGGAACTGCCAGGGCGACGTAGCCAACGTTGACGCCACCAGCGAGCGTGCCGGTACCAGTCGTGAACTTGTAGCCAGATTTTCCACCGCCGCCGGGGTTACCGTCGTTGGCCAGAACGGAGTCAATCAAGCAAGCTGTGGTCGAAGTCGGAACGCAAGCCGCGCCCAACGGTCCACCGAGGTCCAGGAGGTTCGGCGCAAAGCCGACCGTAGGATAGGTGGAGTTGTAGGTGACTTCAGCCGTGTTGATGGTACGGATGGACGCGACAGCAGACGACTCGTTGGCCGCCATACGGGCGCGAAGCAAGTTCGGAATAGCGATAGCTGCGATGATCAGGATGATTGCGACCACGATCAGCAGCTCGATCAGTGAGAAACCCTTTTGTTTCCGCATCTCTTTGTTCCCCTCGTTTGTTTTTTTGAACTCTCTGCGAACATCGCAGCCGTTCCTGATGTTTGCATCTGCCTCGCCAAAGACGCCAGTTACCGTGGTTTCGGGGAGCCATCGGGAAAGCGCTTTATTTTCAGTGGGGGTGCAAACTTCAGTCGCATACGGGGGCATGACCTAATCCGCAAGAAGCTAGCAAAAAGCGTCGCGGCGCTGACAAATCCTGTCATGGCCTTTAGGGTGTACCGTGCCGCCGCCCAAAGCGCTACGGAGCTTCGCTCCGTGGGACAGCCGGGGGCGGCTGTCCCCACACAAGCAGGACTCCGTAAAGGGGAGTGCCGCTTGGGGATACTACCGATTTGGAATACTGCCGATTTGGAATGAAGAGAGACTGGTTCGAAGAAGCGCGGCCCTGGAACGGCCTTCGCTTGTATAGAATGCTGCTGCATCGTTCTTAATCTCGCTTTTCGGTAGCGCAGTTTCGTCGTCGAGACTCTTTCAGAAGTGTCATCCTGAGCCCGGCGATAGCCGGACGAGGGACCGTACGTAAGTGGAAGGCCGTGACGTGATCGCAAGGAACGCCCGCTCTGCATGCGATGTGCAGGCCCCAGCCAACCGCCGTGGAACCGTTTCGCGGCGTATGGTCCCTCGGCGAGCTACGCGCTCGCCTCAGGATGACATCCTCTCGGGATGGCAGAAGATTCAAACTGCACCACTACTAGTTTTTCTTGTTTCTTGACTTGTTTCGTGACTATGGATATCAGGGCAGACTTGCTGAAGATCGATCCCGATATTGCACGCGCGTGGACTTTGCCTGCGGTGCTGTATACGGATTCGTCTGTACTGGCCGCGGAAAAGGAGAAGATCTTTTCGCGGACATGGCAAGTCGTCGGACACGCGGACCAGGTCGGCAATCCCGGTGACTATTTCACGATCGATCTTTTGGGAGAGCCGCTCGTCATTGTGCGCGGGACTGACGCGCGCTTACGAGGTTTTTATAACGTTTGCCGCCATCGCGCCGGGCCGCCTGCGGAGGGATGCGGATCGCGCAAACTGTTTCGCTGCGGGTATCACGGATGGACCTACGGTCTCGACGGCGCGCTTATCAGTGCAACCGAGATTGAAGGAGTGGAGGGATTTCGTCCCGAAGATTTTGCTCTGATGCCGGTGCGCGTGGAGGAATGGTTCAACTTTGTGTTGGTGAATCTTGACCCCCAAGCTCCCGCGTTGCACGAGTTCCTGGGAGAGCTGCCGCGGCAGGCTGAGAAGTTTCCCTTCCGGGAGATGAAGCTGTTCGAGCGGCGTACGTATGACATGAAGTGCAACTGGAAGACATACGTTGACAATTATCTGGAGGGATATCATCTGCCGAGCGTGCATCCGGGACTGAATCGTGAACTGGATTACAACGCTTACGTTGTCGAGCCCTACGCGCGCCATGTTCGGCAGTTCAGTCCGATTCGCGGCGCGCAATCGGGAGATGCGACGCCACGCCGCTACCAGGAAGCGCGCGAGGATCTGACGACCGATTATTTCTGGATATTTCCTAACTGGATGCTGAACTGCTATCCCGACAATGTTTCGCTGAATGTCGTGCTGCCGCTTGAGGCCGAACGCTCGCTGGCGATTTTCGAGTGGTATCTGCCGGAGAAGGAACATAGCGCTCCGGCGGCGAAAGCGTCGGTGGAATTCAGCGACCAGATCCAGATCGAAGATGTGGGAATCTGCGAGGTGGTGCAGCGAAACCTGCGTTCGCGCAGCTACTCTCGCGGGCGCTTCAGCGTGAAACAAGAGAAGGGCGTTCACGCTTTTCATCGGATGTATGCGGAGATGATGAAAACGGGCTAAGTGGCCGAAAACCACCGCTCTTGGCTGTGGGCGGCCAATTCGGGCGAGTTTCCGAAATTCCGAGCCATGTCGCAGCGCTTTTACACTGAAAACAAAGGATTTTAAAGCCAGTCTGAGGTGATCCTTTGGCATGGCAGTTGCCGCTCGATTCGGTAGAGAGAGTGTCAGGAAATGGAAACGGGTTTCAGGGTTTTGGGCCAAGAGGCGATTATGAAAAATCAACGGATCGGGAGCATCGCGATTGCGGTTTTCGCGCTGTCGAGTTGTTTGTCGATGGGCGCCTGGGCGCAGACGACGCAGGAAGGTCCGGGACCTTCGGAGCAGCCGAGCGCTCCGATGGAGATTGGCCAGGGACAGAACCAGGAAGCGGCGCCTCCGAATCAGCAGGGTTTGGATAAGCCCAATGCCGGTCAGGCCAATGGCAATCCGGCGGACAATCAGCCCAATGATGAGATGTCTGCCGATCAGCCGAACGATTCTCAGGCCAACGGGGATCAGTCCAACGATTCTCAGCCGAGCGATGCGCAGCCGACGGAAGCACAGCCCGGCGGGCCTTCTGGTGAAGGTCCTGCGAAAACCGATCAGGGCGTGGCACGCGTCAGCCTGATTCATGGCAACGTTTCGACGCAGCGTGGAGATTCGGGAGACTGGTCGGCGGCGGCTTTGAACCAGCCAGTTATGGGCGGCGACAAGATTTCAACTGGCGAGGGTGCGCGCACCGAACTGCAGCTCGATTTTGCCAACGTGCTTCGTCTGGGATCGAATTCGAAGGCGAACATCGCGACTCTGACTCAGAAGAACATACAGATTCAATTGAGCGAGGGGCTCGCGACTTATTCGGTTTCGAAGGACAGCGAAGCGGAGCCTGAGATTGATACACCGAACGTCTCGGTGCATCCGGCGCATCACGATGGAGTGTTTCGGGTGGAAGTCCGTCCTGACGGCGACACGATTGTGATCGTGCGGCAAGGCGAGGCGCAGATTGCAACCCCGCAGGGCAGCACGGTCGTGCGCAGCGGTGAAATGGCGACGATCCGCGGCAATGCGGATTCGGCGCAGTACAGAATCTCTTCGGCTCCGGACCGCGATGATTGGGATCGCTGGAACAGCGACCGGGATCACATCATCCGGGACGCCAGCTCATGGCGGCATACGAACCGGTATTACACGGGCGCACAGGACCTGGACGCTTATGGTCAGTGGCGCCATGTCGATGACTACGGCGATGTTTGGTATCCGAACGAGTCGAGCGACTGGGCTCCGTATCGTAGCGGGAATTGGGTGTACGAACCGTATTACGGATGGACCTGGGTGGGCTATGAGCCGTGGGGCTGGGCGCCTTACCACTACGGACGCTGGCTGTATGCCGGAGGGGGGTGGGGATGGTGGCCGGGACCGGTGTATGGCTTGTACCGACCGTTCTGGGCCCCGGCGTACGTTTCTTTCTGGGGATGGGGCGGCGGATTTGGCTTCGGTTTTGGATTTGGCGGATGGGGCGGCTTCGGCTGGCTTCCGCTGGGACCGTGTGACTGGTTCCACCCGTGGTGGGGCGGCTATCGCGGCAGGTTTGGCGTGCTGAATGCTCGCTTCAACAACTTCAACCGGTACGGCGGAATTGGTCCGCTGCACAATGGGTTGCGCTATTCGAACGTGGCGAACTTTCATAACAACCACATCGGCCGCGCGATGTCGACGGTCAACGCGGCACATTTCGGAGCGGGCCGGGTGAGCGCCATGGCCGCGAGCCGGACTCAGTTGGGCGGAGCGCGGATGATGGCCGGCAACTTGCCCGTGGTTCCTACACATGCCAGCTTGTCTGCCAGCGGGCGCGCAGCGTCGCCATCGACGATCCGGAACGGCGGTTCGCAGCGTTTCTTTGGATCGCACAACAATATGGCGCGTCCGGCCTCGTTCATGCAGCAGACGGCGAGCTTGCGTCAAAGCATGCAGCAGAGCCATGTGGGAGCGGTTCCGGCGGGAGGACATACGAACACTTCCTTTGCTTCTGCTTCGCGGGGCACGATGCAGCGTCCAAGTGGAGGGATGTCGTCGAATCGCGAGACGAGCACGAATACTCGCGGCGCGAGCAACTCTGATGCCGGCAGAACCAACGAGGCTTCGTCGAACGCGAATCGCGGCGGGTCAAGGGCATTTACGCCGCCATCGAGCAGCAACCGTTCGACGGAAGCGAACAGCTTTTCGCGGCCCAGCCAGTCTTACTCTGAAAATCGAGGCTCTGAAAACCGAACTGCGGGAAATCAGAGTGGCTTCCGGCCGTTTACGCCGCCGTCGCACAGCCAAGTATCGGGCGGCGAGATGAATGGCGGTTCGGCGCGAGGGAATACCGGCAGCTACTGGAATCACACGGCGCCGAGTTCTTCGATGTCACAGCGCAGTTACTCCGGCAATTATTCGGGCAGCTACGGACGAGGATCATATTCTCGTCCGCAACTGGATATGCACCAGCCGATCGTGCGGGGTCCGTCCTACGGCGGATACGGCGGCTATCGCGGTGCGCCAAATTACGGGGGATCTCGTCCCAGTTATGGCGGAGGCAGCCGGGCACCGAGTTACGGCGGAGGGGGACGCGCCCCTAGCTATGGTGGAGGCGGTCATGCCCCGAGCGGTGGTGGAGGGCACTATGGCGGTGGTGGTGGTCACTCGAGCGGTGGAGGTGGGCACTCGGGCGGAGGCGGAGGGCACTCCGGCGGAGGCGGTCATCGCTAAGCGAAAGATGGCAGCAACGAGTTGATGTAAACGAAGTGAAGACAGAGGCGAGGAGGGGCGTGCTTAAGGGCACGCTCTTTTTCTTGGCGCTTGCTATTGCTTGCTATTGCCCAAAATCGAAGACCCTTGCTGGGCTCGCTCCAGGCGAGCCTAGGTCTTATGGACGAGCATAGGCGGGGCTATCCGGCTGAGGAGGATCATAGTCGTGGCCATACTTGTTCTTGTGTGCCACGGCAACGTCGGTCTCAGCCAAAATAAAATTCCCCAAGTTGGTCTGCTCCGGGGTAACCGTGATTTCTCGATCCAGGGCGTGCAGCGCGTCGGGTGCAACCGAGGAGTGAAATATTTCCACCTGATAGCGGCCTGGCGGAACGTTCTCGAGGCGGACTTCTCCCTTTGCGTTTGAGATCGCGTAATACGGAGTGGCGAGTGCGATGACTACCGCGCTCATCTCAGCGTGAATGTTGCAAAAGATGAACGAGATTCCCGGCTTATCGAACTGAACGAAGCGGGTGGTGCCGCTCTCATATAATCCCAGATCGAAGCGTTTTCCTTCGAATAAGGAGAAGACATTGTGGAAGAACGGATCGTGATTCGGGAATTCCACCTTGCCTCCGACCGGGATGACCAGAAGGCTCGGTTGAAAGCTTTTGTTTACCTGCACCAACTTGGGGATCTCGCCTGGTTTTTGCTGAGGAGTGGGAACGCGAGTCCCCAACGGAGTCAGCCAGAGAACGGCTTGAGAGGCATTCTTGACTCTGTGACCATTTCGCATGAGTTCGACGTGCGCGCGAAGAACTTGCGCATGGGCACTTATACTGAATGATCCCAAAAGCAATAACAGGCCGAGATTGCAGCAACGTCTCTTCAGAAAAGAATCCCCATGGAAAGATTAACCTGATTTGTGAAACTGCTGTTGCTGTAGACGGGGAAAGTGCGCAGCCGTCTGAACTCTGCCGCGAGAATCAAGTCTGACTTCGGACGAAAGATCACATTGCCCAGTGCTCCACGATTCCGGCCCAAAATCGATCCGGAGTTGTTTTGATCGGTGGCGAAGCCCCGTACATCGTCGGCAAAAGCATTATCTTGCGCCACGACTGCGTTCAATTCCAGCTTTGGGGTTAACCGAAACTTCAGTTGCGTCCATCCCCCTGCATCATTGAGGCCGCGAATGGGCGAGTAAGGATTCAGGGGATTGCCGCCATACAGAATCGAGGTGCCGACTGCAGCGCCCAGGCCGCCGATGCCTTTTCCGCGATAGAACTCTCCCGACCATGTGAATCGTGGTGCAACGGGAACCTGCCAATCGGCCATTCCGGCCCACGCGTCCACGTATCGTCCCCACGTCCAATTCTGGCGGCCATAATATCCTGCCGCTCCAAGAGTCATCGGATGTTCCCGCACCGGCCGCGACCATGCGGTGCGGAAGGCATACGCGGGTTGCCCGGAGAGTTCTCCGGCCTGCACTGTCCGATAATAGCTGTTATACGGAGGCTCCCAGTCGAGATTGTCGAGGACACCGGCCTGCATGGTCAGGGTCTGCTGATCGGATAAGGCAAAACGATGTTCCAGGCGAAGCTGCGGTGTCCATCCCCAAAGGTTACCGGCGTAGGCGAAAGCGGGCGTGGCCAGCGACGCAAAAGATGTTGGCGAGAGTGGGGAGAAGAAGAGCGAGTCCTGTCCGGCAACGATCGCGGTATGTTCCCAGTCAAGACGCAGGCTGGCGGTTTGCAGCCTGAGGATGCCGAAATTTACTCCATTGCCGACCGCGGGGAAGCCTCCGGCGAAATCGAGTTGAACGTCCGCCGAAGTTTTGGCTCCGGCGACCGTGGGACCGAAAACCTCAAGGCCAATTTCCGATTGACGCAGCGTCGCTCCGATGGTCGCCAGTGGAGTGCCAGCGGGGACCGGTTCGGCGTAGTCAGGAAGGTCCAGGTTGTTCGAGCCGCCCACATTTCGAAACGCATTCATCAGCACAATGCCGTGCAATCTCGCTCGATACTTCGAGGCAGTTTCAACTTTCGTCTGATATTGTTCGTCAACTTTGGCGCCAAGCAGGGACGTAGAGTCTTCCAATTTTTGTACCCGGTCTTCGATCGCGCTCTGGGCGCTCGGGGCAGCCGATGCATTCGATGTTGCGGTAGTGGCTGCCGGATTTGGCGGCGCCGCATTGCCATTCGCGCTCTCGGGCCGTTCGAGAAGGGAGCGAGTCGCCTGCAAATCCTGCCGCAATTGATGCATCTCGGCACGCGACTCAATGTTTTCCGAGCGCATTTCTTCGACCAATGCCCGCAGTTGCCGTACTTGATCCTGCAGATCCCGAATATCTTCGGCCCTCGCGTTATCCGGGGAAGGCGCCGCACTTTGCGCGAAGCCAAACATGCCTGTTGCCAGAATGGCTGCGAAAAGTGCGGAGCGGCAAAATTTGAAAATGATGGGGCTGTTCACACGGTCCTCCTGCGTCCATCCGGAGCCAGGCACATAGAAGACCGACGGCTTGCCTAGGGACCAGGATTGGACACCGAATTTTGTTTGGCACGATTCTGCGGTGCCTGCAATACCGAAGTTATCTCGAGAGTCGCGATACTGGCAGCGCGGGGCGCCTCTTGCGCGCGCCCAGGAATAACCATACGAAATACGGTCTTATTATCTGCGGTGCGTTCCACCGAGATCGTGCCACCATGGTCCTGGACGATTTTCTGAATGACTGCCAGTCCAAGACCGGTGCCGTTCTCTTTTCCGAAGCTGACAAATGGATGGAACAGCCGGTCTCGAATCGACTCCGCAATGCCGGGACCATTATCAGCCACAGAGATGGATATTGCGCCGGAAGCCTCGCTCGCCGTGACTTCGACCTTTCCGCCCATAGTCGGTGCGGCCTCACATGCGTTCAGCAGCAGGTTATAAAGAGCGCGTTCGAGTTTGCGCTGATCGAACCATCCTGATACTTGCGGGCCGCACAGAACGTCGATCACGCGAGCATGGTGGCGAGGGTGCAGTCGCACGGCCTGCACAGAACGATGGATTGTTTCCGAGACATTCGCATAGGCAGGCGTCAAAGATTCCCGCGTACGCGCGAATTCGAGGAGCGAATCGATGAGATCCGTCATGAGATTCACCCCCGTACGCACCTCCTGATACAACTCTTCGCGCTGTACCGGCGTGAGATGACTGTCGCACAGGAACTCGGAGTTGGCGACGATGGCAGCCAGGGAGTGGCGCAGATCATGGGAGATGGAACTTGCCATCCGGCCAATTGTGGCCAGTTGTTCCGATTCCAACAGATCGCGCTGGCTTCGTAAGAGGCTGGCGCGCATGCGATCAAAGGCCCGGGTCAACTCTGCGATTTCGTCTCCGCCGCGGGGATCGAGGGGATGATGAAAATCTCCTCTTTCGAGTGCCCGTACTCCATCGACCAGGCCGTAAAGTGGCCGCGTGAAGGTATGGGAGATGAAGAAGACCAGGCCGCTTCCCACCAGAATCGCGGCAAATCCCAGTAGAAGAAGGTATTGGTTGAGTTGATTCAAGAACCGTGTTGCCTGGTCGTAGGAACCAAGAACACTGAGCCGCACGGGCGTGATCGAGGCGCCGGACAATTCCAGTGAAGTTGCGAGGAAGCGTTCATTCGCAACTTCGATATCATGCGGTTCCTCCCGTACGGATCCGGTGATGAGCACTCGGACGTCGCTGTCTTGCAACTTCGCCGGTGACAGAGTGGTCGCGACGACATCGTTGCCGCAGGAAATCGCGACTTGGCTGCCCGCAACTTTGCTGACCTGTTCCGCCAGGCGATTGTTGATTTCGTATCCGATGACGAGGAATCCGGTCAGGGTGCCTTCCGCAGCCGAGCCCATGTAAATGGGTTGAATGAACGTTTGATAGAGACGATGCCCACCGAGCCACCAGTGGCTGGTTTCCCCGCGATCTTCATTGAATGACTGCTGGAAGAATCTCTCGGCTTCCTCGCGACTCATACCCGGGCCGTTGGTATGGAGGGCGACGACTTTCCCGTTTCGATCTGCGAGCACGAACAGGTCATTGCGGGCGATTTCATAGACCTGGGGCGCGGCATCCTGAACGGTAGCAGGATCGGGAGCGGTCATGATGGATCGAGTGATGGGCAGGCTGGCCAGCAGAGCCACGTCGCTGGTCAACATCATCTCGCGTTCCTGACGGAAGTCCTGGAAGGCAGCGACGGAGTTTCTTAAGTTCACCGCGATACTGTTCCGAACGTTGGTTTCGACACTGCGGCGGACCAGCAACAGGCTGGTAGTGGTGAGCCCCGCCGTGATCAGCAGCATCGAGAGCAGGAATCGCGTGCGCAGGCGCAGTCGGGGGAGCAATTCCTCTTCCGATTCCACGGGTACGCGGGAAGACTGGATTGCGGACTCGGGTGACGGCTTCACGAGGTTCAGCGGACGAACTTATATCCCATTCCGTGCACGGTGCGGAAGTGCACTGGACTTGAAGGGTCTTTCTCCAGTTTCTGGCGAAGTTTAAGAATGTGGTTATCGACGGTTCGGGTCGAAGGATAGTTCTGGTATCCCCACACTTCGTTCAGTAATTCATCGCGGCTGATAACGCGATCGGCGTTCTGTACCAGGAACTGAAACGTCTTAAATTCCTGGGCGGTGAGAACGACGGGTTTGTCATCGCGCTTCACTTCCATCTTTTTGAAGTCGGCCGAGATTCCGTCGAAGCTGACCACTTGGGCCTCGGTGGGACGGGTCGTATGCCGCAACGCCGCCCGCACGCGCGCTAATAATTCCCGCGGGCTGAAGGGCTTGGTGACATAATCGTCGGCCCCAAGTTCCAGCAAAAGGACTTTGTCGGAAACATCACTGGCGGCGCTAAGAACGACGATCGGCACGGTCGGGGCGATGGCCTTGATCTCTTTGCAGACATCGCCGCCCGACACTTTGGGCAAGCGCAGATCAAGAACAATCGCAGCCGGAGCAGAGGAGTGAAAACTATCGAGGGCCGACTTCCCGTCAGCCTGAGTCTCGACTGTATATCCTTCGGTTTCGAAGAGTCTCCTCAGAGCCTTCTGAACCGCCGGGTCGTCTTCGACCACCAAAATACGTCCGGTCGGCTTAGGAGTTGGCGCTGGATTCATAATTCGAGCGGTAACAAATGGCGTTGCAAGGTTCCCCATAAACAACCTTCCAGTCTGCAAGGAGGGAGTGCTTCCTTAGCCCCAAATCTGCGGAAGCCTTTGACTACTGCAGCTTACAACGGTTTGCAGCATTGTAAGCCGACTGCTCCCCTGTTTTTGACATTCTTTTTACAAGTTCGTGACCCTGTGGAGAAGGATTACGGAAGTTTGCTTGCTCGGCGGGCTTGTGCGTCGGCAAAGGCTCTCAGGGCGATCGACAGTGATTTTCGCTGCGAGGCGAACATGACATGGCGGATGGAAGCGAAGGTTCTGTGTCGTAAAATGTGCGCTTGTCCGCCTTGTCTGACCTAAGCAATCTGATTGTGGTTCTGGTGCGTCCGCGCAATCCGCTGAACATTGGGGCGGCTGCACGGGCTATGAGCAATTTCGGGGTATCCCATCTACGACTGGTCAATCCCTACCGGCTGGCCTTCCGCGAAGCCCGGTCCGCGGTGGGCGCCTCTGACATCCTCGAGAGCGCAGAAGAGTGCAATTCGGTGGCAGAGGCCGTACCCGACTGCTCTTTAGTAGTGGGAACCACGGCGGTGCGCGATCGGGACTTGCAGAATCCGCTGCACCGGCTGGGAGAAGAGTCCGCAGGATCGATTCGCAAACATCTTCAAACGGATCGAGTTGCTCTGCTGTTTGGCTCCGAGAAATTTGGCCTTTCAAACCAGGATTTCACGTACTGCCACTGGCTGTTGACCATCCCGACTAGCGCAGGGAACATTTCGATGAACCTGGGGCAGGCGGTGGCGGTCTGCTTGTATGAGTTGGCCCGCGATTCGGACTCGGCGGCGGATCGGGAAAATCGAGAGCCGGAGAAAAAAAGTCCGGCCAAGGTGGAGCAGCTCGAACAGATCACGACAGGTCTCTACGAAGCGTTGAAGGTCAGCGGATATGTGAAGCCCGGCAATGACCTGGTGAGCGAGAAAAAAGTTCGACGACTTATGCTACGCCTGGGCTTTCAGGAACTGGACGCCAAGGTATTCCTGGGAATGGTGCGGCAGATCGTTTGGAAGCTGCGGCAATTCGGGAAGGGCTAGCGCTTGACTCGCTGGGCCGATACCTGTGTGGAATCTCGCCTGAATCGAAATTGGATGAGCCATGTGCTGGCCTGCGGCTGACCATCGGTTTGAGGAGGAGAAAACTCCCAACGGCGTGCCGCATTGAGAGCTCGTTCGGCAAAGTACCGGCTCGATCCGGCGGTCTTGAAGGCCGCAGAAGTGACTTTGCCGGAAGCATCGACCTGTGTCTTCACAACAACTTTAATCGTTCCCGTGATGGTGTTCTTCGCACTTTGCGGAATCTCGGGAAGCACCTGGTGGCTGATCTCGCCGGCGGAGGTTGCGTTTTTTGCGGGTGCGGGGGCATCCGAAGACGGAATGACGGGAGTCGGAGTTGCAGCGCTGGATTGAGGTGGCGCCTCCGAACTCTGGCTTGCGGGCTTGCTGCGGTGAAAATAGAAGAAGGCGAATATGCAGGCCAGCACAACCGCCACTGCCATCGTGACGGGGAAAGGCGGTCGCTTCCGTGGCGGCGACGATTGAGCTTCTGAGATTGGACCTGTGGACGCGGCGGGCGCCGGCTTCACAGACGGTTTGCTCGCTACTGCTGGGCTTACAACTGTTGCAGGCTTGTGCGTTTGTCCCTTGAGCCGCGCCTCAATTTGCGCTACCGAGCAACGCTGTTTTGGATCCACATGAAGACATTCGCGGGCGATACTACGAAACGGCTCAGGAATACTTTCGGGCACGCTGGGATCGCGCGGCGAGTCGACTTGCGCAAAGCCAGCATTTTGCGTGAAGGCCGTGACGATTGTGACTCCGAGGGACCAGATATCGCTCGCCGGAGTAACGATGCCCGTGACGGTCTCGGGTGCGTCGTAGACATCGCGCCGCCCGCGACGGGAGTTCTGATCGGTCGGAGACACAACCTGGTCCGTCGACAGTTTCAGCCGGTCTGCTGCAGCCAGCACATTCGACGGCTTGATGCGGCCATGCACCAATCCGCTGCGGTGAATCGACGAAAGGGCTGCCAGCACCGGAGGGAGGAGGTCGGCAACTTCCGCGGACGACAACGCGCGCTGCGGAAGGATCTGGGAAAGATCCTCATCAGCAAACTCCATTACCACGTAAACCAGGGAGGTTCCATCGATCTGGCATTGCCCTGCCTGAAATCCGCAAATCAGGTTCGGGTGGGAGAGCTTGGTCGTGGCGCGCAGACGAGAGAGCTGACGTTCCGTTGCCTGTCCGCCCTCCGCTTCCATCAGCTTGATCGCAGCTTTCTGCGGCGATGTCCCGGCGATCTCAGTCAGGAAGACCGCGCTGTGATCGGACCCGCCCAGCCATTGCTGTAGCGTTAGTCCATTCACCACGCGCCCTTGCCACGACCTCCATGTCTCCGGTTTACTCATAGGTTGCTAACCAGCGAACCAACATTCTATGCCAGCGGGAATGTGCCGGAGCAGGAACTTTGACTCGCTTGTGCAACAATTTCTGTTGAAAACTCAACGGCTCTTTTAGCTGAGATGACCCTTCGTCTTCTCGTCCAGTACCAGCTGCCGCACCAAGCTGAACGAAATGCCCGCGAGCGATTCATAAGCTTTCAGACGTTCTCTGCCGCGCTGCTTCATAGAGCAGTATGCTCGCGGCCACTCCGGCGTTCAGAGATTCAACCTGTGGCGTATGGGGAATCGCGAGCAGCTCATCCACTTGCGCCAACACAGTTCGTGGAAGTCCCGAACCCTCGCTGCCGATGAATACCGCACAGGAGCCTGTGAGTTTGGCTTGATGGACAGGAGTTCCTTTGTGGGATGAGGTCGCGATCAGGCGTACGTTTTCTTGCCGCAGTCGGGATGAAACTTCTTCTGTTCCACCTGCGGCTTTCGCAACAACAAATGGCAGTCGAAAGATCGAGCCCGCTGATGCGCGAATCACTTTGGAATTGAACGGGCTTACCGTTCCTTCTCCCAGCACGACTCCAGCACTGCCGAACGCTTCGGCGGAACGTAGCAGCGTTCCCAGATTGCCGGGATCCTGCAAGCCGACGACAATCACGACCGGACCAAGCTGAAGCCTTTCCATGAGGTCGTCTAGGGTAAACTCGCGCAGCCGGACCAGAGCAGCCACGCCCTGGGGTGTTTCGCTGGGCACGGCCGCGTCGAAGATCTTGTCAGGAAGGAGCAGAGTTTCAACATGCGCTCCAATTTGCGGCAGCAAACGCTCTGCCAGGTTCTGCGCTGATTCTTTGAACAGCACGGACTTGAAGCGCAGTCCACTCCGGATCGCTTCCTCCACAATGCGGGCGCCTTCAATCGCGCACTCGCCTGATTCGGTCCGCTCGGCGTGGGCAAAGGCCAGCCGCGCTTCCTTCACCAGCGAATTGTGGCGGCCTTCGATGCGGCGCAGCCGCCCGGTTGCGCTCGATGCCGTGTCTGAGGTTCGACCCATACTTTAAGCCTTCCGATCTAGCTTCTGAACCTGCATGATACTCTGCAGTCTCGGCTTGAGGCGCTTTGCCGTATTATGATAGTTTCCAACGTCAAACTTATTTGTAGCCTGAACCAGGAGAGAAGGGAGCGCCGTGCGCGCTGAGATCGTAAAAATCAATTCTGAAACCCCCGAATCGTCGCTTGTCAAATACGCTGCTGACCAGATCCGTTCCGGAGAAGTACTCGGGATGCCGACCGACACTTTTTACGGATTAGCGGCCGATCCATTCAATCTTCGCGCGGTCGATAAGGTCTATGACATCAAAACGCGCTCTCGTCACAAGCCGTTGTCACTTCTGATTGAAAGCGTCGATCAGGCCGAGGAACTGGCCAAGCCGCTGCCCCAGGAGTTTTATGCTCTGGCACGGAAGTTCTGGCCGGGACCGCTGACCATTATCGTGAAAGCCGGCTCACGCCTGCCTCTGAAAGTAACGGCGAATACCGGCAATGTGGCGCTGCGCGTTCCCAATGCCAGAATTCCGCGTGCTGTGGTTGCGGCTGCGGCGATCCCAATCACGGCGACTTCCGCCAACTTGAGCGGCGCCTCGGAGTGTACCAGCGCCGAGCAGGTTCGCGATCAACTGCAGGGGCGCATCAACATCATCGTCGACGGAGGAACGTCTCCCCGCGACATCGCCTCGACGATTATTGATCTGAGTGATGAAACCACGCGCTGGCGTGTGATTCGGGAAGGCGCCATTCCCGCCGACGAGATTTCGCAGTTCTTCGCGCAAGGATGACGATTCGAGGATGACTGTCTCAGGATGACCGAACCCGCCAAACAGCACGGAGCGGTGCGCTGGTGGCTTTTCCTTCTGATCTCCCTGATAGTCGCATTGATCGCATATGTTGCTGATACGGCTTTGCAGATCGTGCGAACCGCGTCGCTTGAGGAGATCAGGCCAGCCGACGCAATCGTCGTTTTCGGGGCCGCCGAATATTCCGGACGTCCCTCTCCCGTTCTAAGAGCTCGTCTCGATCACGCTCTGGACTTGTTTCATCGAGGAGTTGCACCCGTGGTGATCACGACGGGCGGCGCCGCATCCGATCCGAAGTTTTCCGAAGGCGGAGTGGGAGAGGATTACTTGATGCGGCACGGCGTTCCAGAGCGCGCCGTGATTGCCGAGACCCAGGGACGGGACACTTCCGAATCTGCCGTGCGGGTCGCCGTGATCATGCACGCGAATGGGCTGCACAGCTGCGTCGCCGTCAGCGATGCCTACCATGTCTTCCGCATCCGCAAATTGCTTGAACACGACAAGGTGTATCCAGTCTATGTTGCGCCCAGACCGGATTCGCGCCCGCACAGCGCGACGCAGAGGCTGACGGCCGTGCTGCGAGAAACGACCAGCTACTTGTTATGGAAACTGGGGATTACCTAGCGCGCGATCACCGCGCGCACTTCAGAACTGGTCGATGCCGTTCGTCGTGCGAATCTTGAACCAGTCGTAGTGCAGATTGTTTATATTCAGGCCGTTGCGGACCTTCATGAATGCGTGCTGAATCCGCACCTCGAGTTGATTGTTTTTCATCATCTGAGCCTGATCGCTGCGGGCGCCGCGTTGCTCGGCCATTTGGCGATTGCGGCATTGCTGGTAGTCGCCGCTTTCCTGGCAGAGTTCGTACCCATTGGATGTGTTCGCGTTGCGCAGGACCATCGTGTCCTGGTTGTCCTGGATCGCGGCGGCGAGCATCTCGTCGTACCGGTCGTACCAGATATGAACCGCTTGTTCGGTCTGCTCGGGCGTATGCGTCGTTTTGTAATCGGCGATCGCCTTGACCACGTCATCGGCGTTCTCTGCCCCATCCATCTTCAAGCGGGGAAGAGGTCCAGCGGTCGCTTCCATGTCTTCATCGGTGAATACTTTCCTGGCGTGCGCGGATTTTTGCGCCTTCGATCCGCGGGCCGCGTCGGCCAGGGAGGATGCTGCATCGGAGCTCGGCGGAGCGCTTTGTGGCTGCGCGTTTGGATTGGAATTCGAGTTTGAAGTCTGCGCAGAACTGCGTGCCGCTCCCACCGCGAGGGAGAATAGAGCAAGAAAGCAGAACGATAGCTTGCATGACGACAACTTCAGCATGACGTGATCTTAAGCAAGCATCACGGTGCAGAAAGATCACCAAAGTTTTAATAGATGGAACCCGGCGTGACTGGCGCGCTGCAGTTCAGTGTGATCGCAATCACAGCAGGGCAAATTGCGGCTCCTAGTCGGGCAGGCCGTGGGTCGATGCCACTTCATAGTGCTTCGCCTTGGCATCGTGCTTCGACAGGTATTTGCGACGCTCCTCCGGAATGATCGACGCTTCGTAGTCCGGTCCGGTCAGCGCGCGGATCGCGTCAATCGAATCCCAGAAGATGATGGTGATGAACTCCACCTCCGCGCCGTTATTCCGGCGCAGCAAATAGCTGCCACGATAGCCCTTCACTTGGCTGATGCCCGGCAAGAGTTCCGGTTTCAGCATCGCTTCATAGGCGTCTGCATGTTCAGGGTTTGTGGATCCGTGCCAAACTCTGGCGATCATGATGCCGTCCTCCCGTGAGCAACGTTACCACGACATTCTTTTCCGCAGGTCGGTGATGTGCGCCACGTGATGTTTCCCATGCCACGCGTATAACGCGAGAGTTTTCTCCAATGTCATCGGCCCCAGCGCTGGATGACGAAATGTCCGCTTCCATTCTTCCTCGGTGAGCGATCGCAGCAGGCGTACCCAGCGGTCGTGCAGCGAGTCGAGCAGCGCGAGTGAAACTTCCACGGGAGTCGCCTTTGTATCCGCCAGTTCGGCCCAGCGATCTTCCGCGTAGGGCTTGATCGTGGGATCGTCTTCGGTGAGCGCCAGCTTGAATCTCACGTAGGCGTTTAAATGGCTGTCGGGCACATGATGGATCACTTGGCGCAGGCTCCAGCCTACCGGTCGATATTCGGTATCGAGTTGGGCCTTCGACAGGCCATGCACGGCCGCGCGCAAATTCGCCGGAGTGCGAGCGATCTCGCCAAGAAACACGTGTTTCTGTTCTTCATTCGGAGGTCCATCATAATGAAACTTTCCTACCGGAAAACGCGGGTCGCTCATTTGTGATCTCCGAATGGCAGATGGTGGGTGTTTTACAGATGAGGGTCGCAACGCAAAAGATGGAAGAAGTTTTTGGCCTGGATCATTTCATCGCGGCTTCGATGTTTTCTGCCGAATAGGGAACTCCCGGCGTGAGCAGCTCAGCGCCATCCTTAGTGATGCGATACATATCTTCCAGGAAAAATCCTTGCCCGTCGATCGAGGCAATCGGCTCAAAATTGATGGTAGTTCCTTCCTGGAGCGGCCCAACCACATAACCGGCCGTGAGGTTTGTCGTGTGTATCTGCCAGTACGGGACATTCTTGCGCTCCGACCAGAAATCGATGGCGTGCTGGGCGAGCGAACTTTTCGCCGCAGCTCGATGACTAACCAACTCCTTTCGCCAGACCTCAAATATCTGCTCTTCCGTGACTCCCTCGCGGAGCGCTTGAGCACCGGCGCGGTAGGCCGCGACGAAAATAGTCCAGAGCTCACGCTGTGCGTCATCGTAGTGGCCTGAAACCGGCACAGTGCGTCCCAAATCTCCCATATAGTGCTGCCATTCGCAGCCGACATCGAGCCGAACCAGATCACCCGATTGCATCTTCTTGTCTAAATGATCGTAAACAGCCAGCGAAGTGAAGGGACGCGGAAAAACCGCGTTGTCTCCTGCCATTGCCCACGGCCAGAACGAACCGCCGTGCGCCCCAGCGTTCCAGCAGGAGTTCTCAACCGCCGCTTCGACGCTACGCTGCGAAACGCCTGGGTGGATCGCATGCATCCCAGCTAAAAGAGCTGTAACTGTCGTCTTCGCCGCCATGCGCAGCGCGGCCATCTCTTCCGGGGATTGGACCGTCATCAGCGCGTCGATTTGCTTCCATGACTCTTTCGCTTTGAAGGTCGGCCATTTTTGCAGAACGACCTGCAGCCATGTGGGAGCCGAGGGCGCTTTCGAGCTGAGAAGATTCGTCGGGAGGTCCTCAAATTTCGATTCGTCCGCAGGGTAATACAACGGGGCTTGCCCAGCCCGTTCGCTAAGAAACGATTCCAGGTCAGACCAGTTGACAACGTGGTCGATTCGCAAGGTCTCTGCCGCTCCTCGGCCAGGCTCAACTTCAGGCTTAAGCCCGCTTTTTAAAAACGGAGGTTGAGATGGCAAGAACAGCCAGCTTTCGCCGGACTTTCCCTCGATCGCCAACACCGCTCCAACCGTGTTTCCGAGCCCGGTGAAGTAATAGAAGAAAGGATCCTGGTGGAAACCATCGGCGTTCATATCCAATTCGGAGCTCGCATGAAGGAGGAGCACACCGTCGTGAAAGGCGGTGGCCGCACGCTGCCGCCGCTCCTGAATGACGTTGGTTTGAGCTCCGGCTCCGCTTGTCGATATCAGAACCGCTAGCAGGATCCACCTTGAGGTCCGCATGGCCGTATAACTTAACATGTCAATAGCGACCCTATCTAGCGCCGCCCCCCCGTCTGGAAAGATGGCCTCGCCGCCACAGTCAACGCACAGTTCGCGCGGGAACCCCATCGGTTAACTACAACACATAGTGTTCCCATTACTCCCAGCCCATTCCCTCCGGCTTTAAATTTCGGTTCCTCTGCCAGCTACATGACATTGGTTTCGTGCATCCAAACAGCGTTCTAGGCTAAACTCTGAACGCCGTTGAGCTTAGTCATTCTCCCGGGCATGGTTGTGGGCCACGCCGCGGGATTCCAGTGAGGAGTAACGATGCCGTCATCGATCTGGTCTGGTCACTTAACCTTCGGACTTATCTCTATGCCGGTGCGCCTGTTCTCGGGCGCGCGCAGCAGCGGCATCTCCTTCAACATGCTGCATCGGCCCGATAAGTCGCGGCTCAAACAGCAATACGTGTGTCTGGCCGACGGACAAGTCGTCGAACGCAGCGAGATTGTGAAGGGCTACGAGTTCCGCAAAGACGAATACATCGTCATCGAGCCGGAAGAGATCAAGAAGATCGAGCCGCAGACGGCCAAGACCATGGAGATTCTCGAGTTCGTCAAGGCCAGCGATGTCGATCCGGTGTACTTCGAGTCTTCCTATTACATGTTGCCAGAAGAGGCCGGCCGTCGACCGTACGCTCTGCTGACGAAGGCGCTCGAGGAGAGCGAATATGTCGCGATCGCCAAGATCACGATGCACAATCGCGAGTACACGGCGTTCTTGCGACCCAGCGAGGGCGGAATCATGCTGCACACCATGTACTATGCGGATGAAGTTCGTAAGGTCGAGGGCTTCGGCGCCCCGGACGTCGAACTGAAGGAAGCCGAAGTGAAAGTCGCTCACCAGTTGATCGAGGCGCTGGCGGACCAGTGGGATCCCGAAAAATACAAAGACTCATTCCAGGAGAATCTGAAGAAACTGATCGAGGCCAAACTCGAAGGCGGAGAAGTGGCCGCAGTCGAGAAGCCGAAGAAACTGGCTCCGGTTGTGGATCTCATGGCGGCCCTGAAGCAGAGTCTGGCGCAGATGGAAGGCAAAAAGAAGCCGGCCGCGACAATCAAGTCAGAGGAGCCGGCAGTCATGCCCGCGCCGAAGTCTCGCCGGAAGCGGGGATAATCAGAAACCTGCAAACTTCGTTCTTGGACTGGAGCGCGGACATCCCCGCGCATAGCGGCGTGCATCCCTAACGGAGAACCAACAACGAGTGCCGTTCCCTAGCGCATACGCGCTGCAACCGCTACAATGAACAATTCTGTCATCTGAACCTCTGTTATCTGAACCAGGAGTCTTCTTCGGGATGCCGATGAGTTTTCGACGTGTGGGCTGGCTAGCGGCAGCGGCAGTTTCCACTTTGATTTGCGTCTCTTGCGGTCAGGTATATCGGCCGGTGGTCATTCCAATCAGCGTGACTCCGCCCAATTCTTCGAATTTCCATGCTGTTTTTGCCATCAGCGCCAATGTTTCTCCGAACCCAGGGAGCGTGCTGCAAATCGATGTTTCCGGCGACTCGGACATCGGCATCGCCAACATGGGGGTTAACCCCACGCACGCGGCAACTCTTCCCAACAGCTCGTTTGGTGCGCGGGTTTTTGTCGCCAGTGCAGGCAGCATCATTCCCGGATTTCCTGACGCCGTCTATGGATTTTCGCCCGCATCGAGCGGTTCCATAGCGACGGGCATCGGGACGTCCACCATTTTTTCTTTGCCGAACGTTGGCCCCGATCAGTCTGCCGCGATTACTTCGATCAGCGAGTCAGGTAGCACGGTTACGATGACGCTGAGCACTCCCATCAATATGGCGACGGTCGGCGGGCCAATCGTCATCTCGGGTGTGACCGTCGGCGGATACAATGGCAATTTCGTTGTCTCTTCCGTGAACGGAAGTACGATCCAGTACACAGATAGTGCGACGGGTCTGGTCACCACGTCCGGAGGAACTGCGACGGTTCCACTGCCCACATTCTGTTCCTACCTGCCGGACTTCGTAACCACCACCCAAAACAGTGCGGTTTTTGTCGCGAACTACGGAACGGAAGGCGGAGCCAACTGCGCGTTCGCGAGCACCGACTCCGTGGCCTTGCTGAGCCCGGCAAACGGAAGCGTCACCAATATCGCTTATCTCTATCCAGGCACTGGACCTGCACCCCATCCGGTCGCCATGGCCGAGACTCCAGACGCTCAAAACCTTTATGTGGTGAACCAGGGAAACGACACGGTGGTCAATCTGTCGCCGACGGACCTGTCGACCATCGCGACTATAGCGCTTCCGGTCGGTGCGACTCCAATCTGGGCCGTCGCCCGCATCGATAATCAGCGGGTTTATGTGCTGACGCAGGGCAGTGGAACGCTGATACCGATCGATGTCGCGAGCAATACCATCCTTCCAAGCCAGACGAATCTGTCGGTGGGAGCGGGTGCGAATTTCCTGCTGTACGACTCAAACCTGAGCCGTCTCTACGTCACAAATCCGACAACCGGGAATGTATTCGTCTACTCAACGACAGGTGGCGTGGACTTGAGCGGCAACGCGAACGACACTCCCAAGCTGCTGGCTACGATCCCGATGTCGGCCGGAACAAAACCGCCATGTGTTGGCGGGTGCTCGCCGGTTTCAGTGACCGCTTTGCCCGACGGTTCGCGCTTCTATGTGGCCAGTTATCGATCGGAAGCGGCCTGTACCGATGTGAACGTGGGCGGAACTGCTTGCATTGTTCCCATGCTGACGGTCTTTGACGCTCCCAGCATGAAGCCAAAGACTCCCGTTTCCACCATGTTGAAGGGTTCTTCGTCGCTGTCGCTGTTGACATCTCCGCCGTTCTCGCCGACGCAATATGCGGTGACGCCGGTTCCTTCCTGTGCACCTCCTCCAACGTACGCGCCCGGTACAACGCGTTTCCGGATGTTCACCACCGCATCCGCCGACAGCAGCCACGTTTATGTCGGCATGTGCGACGCCGGCGCCATCGCGGATGTAACCACTGTGGCGAATTCGGTTGCGCAGGGAACCAATTCTCCTGACACGCTGGTCACCGACCTCGTCGCTCCCTTCGGAGTCTGCGCCGGCGCCAACTGTAGCTCAGTTGCCCCGATTACCTCGTTTTCGATCACGTCCAACGTCGTCACTTTGCAGGCTGCCAACAACTTCGTTCCGGGAGAGCAGGTCCAGATCTCAGGCCTTACGGTCGGGACATACCTGAACAGTCAAACGCTGACGGTACTTCCTGCGGGCTTGACCGCTGGACAGTTTGAGGCCAACTTGCCCTTCACTCACGCCAATGTCGGTTCGACGGTGGATTCCGGCACTGCGTTGGGTTTGCAGGTTGCGCCGATCACATCGTTTTCCATCGCCAACAACGTGGTCACATTCGAGGCGGTCAACACCTTTACTCCCGGGACCAAAGTGGCGATTTCAAACCTGGCGAGTGCGGCGGGGCTTATTTTGGATGGTCAGACCTTGACCGTTATCGCAACTGGACTGTCGTCGAAGCAATTCGAATGCGTTCTCCCCATAAGTCAGCCCAACGTGGGATCGACTGGTGACTCTGGGGTTGCAGTGCCGCAGGCGCCTCCGCAAACCCCAACCTTCCTGCTGGCGGGACAGTAAGACAGGGCTAGTAGTCGATTCCTAGATGCCAGCTGATGTTCTGCGAATGAGCGGCGTCAAGAACGTTCTTGAATTCCTTCAGCTCATTCATCAGCTTTTCCCGATCGGGCGTGTTCTGCGTATCGACAGCAGCGAGTAGCGCAGCGATCGTACGCAAACCTTCTGTGGCAGGGAACCATTGTTTGTCGGAAACTTCGCCCCCTGTTTCCTCAAGCGTGTCCCCGAGAAGGTCTTCCACTTCTGCCTTGTCGATGCTGAAAAACGCGGTGAGGGGCCTTACGCCGACTTGGTTGGCCAGCGTCTGAAGACTTTCGCTGTGTTTGGAAAGGGCCCTGCCTTCCAAGCCTACCGCGTCGACTCCCGGGATCTTATCCCGAAGCACGATGTAAAAGGACGGCAAGCGCTCAACCTCTGGAAGAATCTAAACTTTGGCGGGAACTTCTTCCTTCACATCTTCTTTCGCCGCGTAGTGCGAATCGACGTATTCATCCAGGATCCCGATGAACTCGGCGACGATGCGATCGCCCTTGAGCGTCATAAACAGACGCCCATCCACATAGACAGGGGCCTTGGGCTCTTCGAAGGTTCCGGGAAGGGAAATGCCGATGTTGGCGTGCTTCGATTCGCCGGGACCGTTGACCACGCATCCCATCACCGCCAGCTTCATTTCTTCGACGCCTGAGTACTGCTTCTTCCAGTTCGGCATCTGCTCGCGCAGATAGGACTGAATCTGCTCCGCCATTTCCTGGAAGAAGGTGCTGGTAGTGCGTCCGCATCCGGGGCAAGCCGTGACCTGCGGCGTGAAACTGCGAATGCCCATCGACTGCAGAATCTGCTGCGCGACGCGAACTTCTTCTGAACGATCTCCGCCGGGCGCCGGGGTCAGTGAGACGCGAATCGTGTCTCCGATGCCTTCCTGCAGAACGACGCCCATGGCGGCGCTCGACGCGACCACACCCTTCGCTCCCATGCCGGCCTCAGTCAGACCGAGGTGCAGCGGATAATTACAGCGCGCAGCCAGTGACCGGTAGACGTCAATCAGATCCTGCACCCCGCTGACTTTGGCGCTGAGGATGATCTGGTCGGGTCTGAGCCCAAATTTCTGCGCCAGCTCCGCCGAGTTCAGAGCACTCACTACCATGGCTTCCATCGTGACTTCGCGCGCGTCTTTCGGTTCGTCCAGCTTCGAATTCTCATCCATCATGCGCGTCAGCAGCGTCTGATCGAGCGATCCCCAGTTCACGCCGATGCGCACCGGTTTCTGATACTTCACCGCAACTTCGATCATCGTACGGAAATTCGAGTCTCCGCCTTTGCCAATGCTGGCATTGCCGGGATTGATGCGGTACTTGGCCAGATCGCGCGCGCACTCGGGATACTTCGTGAGCAAAACGTGTCCGTTATAGTGAAAGTCGCCAATAATCGGGACGCGTACCCCTTGTTTGTCGAGTTCTTCAACGATCCGCGGCACGGCCGCTGCGGCCTCGTCATTGTTAACGGTGACGCGTACCAATTCCGAGCCGGCCCTGGCGAGCCCGGCTACCTGTTGCACGGTCGAAGCTACGTCGGCGGTATCAGTGTTGGTCATGGATTGCACCACAACTGGTGCATCCGACCCTACCCGCACACCTCCGACAACAGTCGTAACGGTCTTTCTGCGATGAATTGTAGCCATAGTAGGAACTTCTAGTTTATCACGCGGAAAGAGGCCTTTTCCTGGAGCTATGGGAGGCGGGCGAGGTCCTGTGGGCCGGCAGATTGCGCTGTCGGCCCATTTTATTGTCTTGTAAGTGTTCTAACCCTCGAAAGCAGAAAAAGAAAAGGGCCCGAGACTGGGCCCTTTACTTATGGAAACACAATGTGTTTTTGCGAGCTTATGGCAGCTTGTCTGCGAGACCCGGGATGGTCTTCATCAGATCATTGTAGATGACCATCACCGCGAACAACACCAGGAATACGAATGCAGCCTGATAGACGCGTTCCTTGATATTCATGCTGATATCGCGCCGCATCAGTCCTTCGATCGCGAGGAAGAGAATCACACCGCCATCGAGAATCGGAATCGGCAGCAAGTTGAAGATGCCCAGATTCAGGCTGATCGCTGCCGTCAGGCTCATCAGAGGAGTCCAACCCTTACGGCGAGCAGCTTCTCCGGCGGCTTGTCCGATGCGGATCGGCCCTTCGATCGAGCGCATGGAAATCTTGCGCTGCGCCATTTTCTTGACGAGTTCCAGAATCAGCAATGCGTTCTGCCGGTTCTCATGCAGCGACAACTTCAGCGCGTCGGCAAAGGGCAGAGTCTTCACTTTCATCTGCATGCTGCCGATGCCGATGCGATACCACTTGTCCGAAAGCACCGGCTGCACCGTAAATGTCTTCTGTTGACCATCGCGCAGCACGGTAATCGTGATGGGTTTGTCCTTCGTGATCTTCAGGGTCTCGACCATCGCGGCCAGCGCCGGCACGCGTTTCCCGTCCATAGCAATAATCTGATCGCCTTCTTTGAGCCCCGCCTTTTCTGCGGGCATGCCGCTGACCAGATCCGTGATGGTGACGGTGCTCTCTTTCGGAGCCCAGCCCGCATAGCCGATCTGATCGACGCCGGTCGCTTCCGGCACGATCGTCTTATCCAGCGTCTTGCCGTCGCGGTTAATCTGTACTGCGAGCGGTTGCCCCGGACTCAAGGCCTCTTTCAGTTCGACCTGCTCCCAGTTGGGATCTTGAACATCATCGATTCGCGTGATGCGGTCGCCGACTTCGAATCCTGCTTTAGCCGCAGCCGTATCTTTGAGCACCCACCCGATGACCGGCGCCTCGTCATACACCGCTGGGTATTCGTAATGCACCATGTACACGGTCGTCAGAAGCACGATCGCGAGAAGGATGTTCATGGTCGGGCCGGCGATCGCAATCAGGAAGCGATTCCAGCGCGATTGATTCATAAATTCCCGCGGATCATCCGTGCGCTGATCCATGGGATTTTCGCCGCTCATCTTGACGTAGCCGCCCAGGGGAATGGCGTTAATACGGTAATCCGTTTCGCCCTTGCGGAATCCGATCAGCCGCTTGCCGAAGCCGATGGCGAACTGCTCGACCCGCACCCCGAGCCACTTGGCCACCGCGTAATGGCCAAACTCATGGATCAAAATCATGAATCCCAGGACGCCAACGACGGCAATGAGCGAGGTCAGAAAGTCAGACATATTTGAGGTACGTACGCTCCCACTAATTAGATTCCAAAATCAGACGAAAGATGTTGCTCTCGGCCGTTCAGTTTTCTCGACGCCGGCTACTCTGTCCCGGGCTCGCTGACGGGCATCGCAATCCGCCTCCAGCACTGCCTCGATCGACTGCAACGCCCCGGAACTTGTCTCGCTCAGTACGTCCTCGATGACCCTGGGAATCTGGTCGAATCGAATCCTGCCTTCCAGAAACGCCGCCACCGCGACTTCGTCCGCAGCGTTCAGGGCTACTGTTTTTGCGCCTCCAGCCTCGACAGCTTCATAAGCCAGGCGCAGGCAAGGAAATCTTTTCAGGTCGGGCGGAGAGAAGTCCAGATGACGCAAGTCACTGACCGCAAACCGCATATTAGACTCAACCCGCTCGGGATATGTTAGCGCGTAAAGAATCGGCAGGCGCATATCGGTCACGGAAAACTGAGCAAGAATGCTGCCATCGACGAATTCGACCATGGAATGAATTGTCGACTGGGGATGGACAATCACTTCCACTTTTTCCGCAGGCATGTGAAAAAGCCTGCATGCCTCGATGACTTCAAACCCTTTATTCATCAGGGTTGCCGAATCGATCGTGATCCGCTTGCCCATCTTCCATGTGGGATGGTTCAGTGCCTGCTCCACTGTAATAGATGCGAATTCGGACTCAGGCGTGTTGCGGAATGGCCCGCCAGAAGCTGTAAGCCACACGCGTTCGACTTCTTCCATGCGTCCGCCGCGCATGCACTGATGCACCGCATTGTGTTCGCTATCGATGGGAAGCAGAGGAACGCCGCGCTTTCGAGCTTCTGCGGTAATCAATTCGCCAGCCGCGACAAGGCACTCTTTATTCGCTAGGCCCAAAATCTTTCCCGCGCGCACCGCTTCGTAGGTCGCTTCCAGTCCCGCCACACCGACGATGGCGCTGACCACGAAATCGACCTCAGGATGGGTCGCTACCCGAACCGTGCCTGCTGCGCCATGCACGACCTCAATCTCGCCCAAGCTGTCGTTTTTGAGCCGGGATCGAAGCGCGTCCGCATCTTTCTCTGACGCCATGGAGATGACACGCGGCTTCCAGCGCTTAGCCTGCTCGAAAGCGGCTTCGAGGTTGCCGCCGGCAGCCAAGGCTACGATCTGAAAGCGGCCGGGATACGACTCAGCCACACTGAGCGTGCTGCGCCCAATCGAGCCCGTCGATCCCAGAATGGCGATACGTTTCATTTCGCTAAGCGATCCTTGATGTCATTACTTCGCAAAGGCCGGAGCGTAACGGTCTATCCAATCCCTCTGCTCCGGGGTTTCCGGAACAGGCATTCCACGTGCTGCTGATACCGCTTCTATTGCAGCTCCAGGACTCATGCCACCCTTTACCAACAAGCACGCGGCGACTAGCCCGGTGCGGCCGATTCCTTGACGGCAGTGAATCAAGACGTTCCTCCCGTTCGACAAGTTTCCAGTCACTTTCTCCAGAGCTTCGGCAAGCTTCGCCTCAGACCGAGGAACCTGAAGATCGGGAATTGGAAAGGAGTAAAAGTCTAAACCTTGCCGTTGGACCTCCAGTCCTTCGTCTCCTAGCCCAAGTTCCAGTTGTTCCCCAGTCGTGAGCAGAGAAAGGATCGAACGAATCCCCGCCCTCTTCCAATGCGCGATGTCATCTTCGAGCCAGTCTCCTCCGCGCGGACGCGCCGCGAGGGCGACCTTTCCTTTCCATGGCCCGGTGAGCCAATAGACATTCGTCACTTTTACTCCTTTAGGACGATATCCCTGGGGAGAATGTCAACTTCCGCGCCACGGCTGGCGCAAAATGTAAATTCGATGGTGCCCATCCAGTATAGTTCCATCCGGCCGGGTTTTCAGGCAGTCCGCTAAAGGTGGTAACAACGAGGCCAGCAGGTATTCGGTCGACAACTTGTCCATTTTTGCCAACTTCGCTGCATTTAGGGATCTGTCGACATGCAACGATTTCAAGGGAGGATGTGGCGGGTAAGCCATCAGTTCACAGCCATTACTGCATCACGCGCCAGGCCGCGTAGTACCACAGCACTGGGGCTGCAAAAAGCAGGGCATCGATTCGGTCGAGCATGCCACCGTGTCCCGGCAGAATCGCGCCCGAGTCTTTTACCCCCGCTCCACGCTTGATCAACGATTCCACCAGGTCACCCAATTGCGCGGCGACATTCAGAATGATCGTCAGCAGCACAATCGGCCCCATCGCCGGACGTTCCAGCCCAAAAAGCCCGTCGCGTCGTTCAATCAATCCCACGCGAAGCAGGGCAGAACTGATGGGCAGAGAGTAGTAGAAGAGCAGCCATCCTGCGGCGACGCTGGCCACGACCGAGGCCACTGCGCCCTCCCACGTCTTCTTCGGACTGATGCGCGGTGCCAGCAGGTGCCGGCCGAGCGATTTCCCGACGAAATACGCGAAGATGTCCCCAGCCCAAACCACCAGGAGGAGGTACAGCAGATAAAACGCCCCCGCCCACTGCTGCCGAAGCTGCACCAGCATCCCCATGGGCAGGGCGACGTAGGTGAACGCGAATACGGAAGCCGCTGCCGCCGGATATCCGCTGCGCAAATCCTGGTTCCGCATGGTGCGCGTCAAAAAAATGAAAGGCGCAATCGCCGCGGCGAACCCCAGGCAGTACACAAAGACTGCCGTCGAGAGCAGCGGCTTTTCATTGCCGAAATTGAAAGCCAGGAGAAGAAAAAATAATCCAGCAAAAACATAAGTCAGAACGCGCAACGGCTGCACGCCGTAAGATTCCGTGAGCTTCAGGAATTCATGAATGGTCACCAGCGCCACAACCCCGGCCACAATCGCGAGTATCCACACTGGCGCGCGCAAAATCAGCACCAGAACGATGGGAATCAATACGACTGCAGTGGCGATCTTCTTGAGCAAGGGAAGGGGCCTTGAGCAACGGGCAATTATACCCACAGCCGAGCGAACGGTTGTTTTTCCTTGGTGTACCTTTGGGACTCTTGGTGGTTAGGCCTTTACCGTTTCAGCGGGCACATGCGCATCGTGATGGTTGAGCCCGCCGTAGCGCCGTTCGCGCTTCTGATATTCGGCGATGCCTTCGAGCAGGTGAACGCCGCGGAAGTCCGGCCACAGAGTTGGAGTCACGTAAATCTCCGCATAGGCGAGTTGCCAAAGCAGGAAGTTGCTCAGCCGCATCTCGCCCGAAGTTCTTACGACCAGATCCGGGTCGGGCAAATGCCGCGTGTACAAATGGCGCGAGACCGTGTCTTCGTCGATGCGCAGATGATCGATCCCGCCATTCTTGGCTGCCGACCTGACGATGGATCGAAAGGCATCGACCAACTCGCTTCGTCCGCTATAGTTCAGTGCCAGCGTGAGTACCATCCCAGTGTTGTTAGCTGTGGCTTCGCGGGCCCACGACATCCGCTCCTGCACATCAGCCGGCAATTCCTGTTGCCGCCCAATGTATTCCAGGCGGACATTGTTCTCGTTGAGAGTGGGGACTTCGGCCTTCAGATACCGGCTGAGCAGCCGCATCAGGAAATCGACTTCACTCGCCGGACGTTTCCAGTTTTCCTCGGAGAACGCATAGAGAGTCAGCGCGGGAATATGGATGCGTGCCGCGGTCTCAACCGTGGAGCGCACCGCAGCGACTCCGGCCCTATGCCCGGCCACGCGCGGCATGTGGCGGCGCTTGGCCCAGCGGCCATTGCCGTCCATGATGATCGCGATATGCTTCGGGAGTCGTTTTGGATCGAGATGCCGGTAAACTTCAGATTCCTTGTGGTCGAGCCCGGCAGGTACTTTGTCGTGCAAAGTGGTCATCCCGATATGAGGCTAACATACCCGGGAAAGGCGCGCAATGATTGTGCATCCGTCTGCTCAGAGCTCGTGGTGGACGGCGATCTGATCGAGAACTCTAACCTGAAGGAATTTGCCCGTTCGTTTCGCGAGTGATCCAGAAACGGATTTACCGAGCTTCTTCCGGCACGATCTTCAGACTCAGCTTGTCGGTCCCGCGCAGCACCGTGAGTGAGGAGCTAATCCCTACACGCACCTCAGTGAGCAGTCGATGGAGATCGTCCACTCCGGCCACCGCCTGTCCTTCGAGCGCGATAATTATGTCGCCTTCGCGCAGCCCAGCCTTCTTCGCTGGACTGCCGTCCTCTAGCGAAAGCACCAAAGCCCCGCTTTCAATTTGCAGGTCGTAAAAGCGCACCACGCGCCGGTGAATGGGCACCGTCTGGCCTGAGAGCCCCACATAGCTGCGCCGGATTCGTCCATCCCGCAGCAGACGGCTGGCCACGAATTTTGCAGTATTGATACCGATTGCGAAGCAGATTCCTTGGGCCGGCAAGATGGTCGCCGTATTCACCCCAATCACGGAGCCATTGGAGTCCACCAGCGGCCCCCCGGAATTCCCCGGGTTGAGCGCCGCATCGGTTTGAATCACATCGTCAATCAGCCGTCCGGAATACGAGCGCAGCGAACGTCCCAGAGCGCTTACCACTCCTGCCGTGACCGTCGACTGAAAGCCATACGGCGCCCCGATCGCGATGGCGATCTGCCCAACCCGCAGCTTTTGCGAGTCGCCAAGCACAGCCGCCACGAGCCCCGGCTCATCGAATTGCGGGCGCTCTAGACGAATCACGGCCAGATCGCTGGCCGGGTCTTCTCCAATCAGAGAAGCTGGCATGCGGCGCCCATCGGTCAACGTAACCGCAATCCGCACCGCGTCATGCACCACGTGGCTGTTGGTGAGGATCAATCCATCGGGCGTGAACACGAATCCCGATCCGCCACCCTGCCGCTCACGAGGCTCGCCGGAACGGGTTCGGCCGGCCTTCTGATGAACCTCGATATTCACCACGGACGGGCTGATTCGCTCTACCGCACCCGTGACCGCGCTGGAATACGCGTCGAGCAGGTAAGCGTCTCGTGCGGGAGATACTCTTCCGCTGCTGTCCAGATTTCCGCCGGACGTTGCAGGCTCCGAGACCTGTCCTGTGCCGGATGCCCCGAAGGTCTTCCAGGTACCTGAATCACGATCTAAGTTCATGACAGATAGATGAAGATCAATCTGCTTCGGATTCAGGAGGCTGTGCGCGTGGCTGAACGTACGCCAATCCCGGCTCGGGGCTTGGCCATCTCAACTCGTTGCGGCTCTGAGAGACCAAACATGCGCGCCCGAATCGCGTCCAGAACGCTTTCCGGCAAGATCTTCGGCAGCGTGGCCAGCAGCTTCGCATGTTTGCCGACACGGTACCGGATTCGCGGCCGGCTCGAAGTCAACGCATGATGCACCGCTCTGGCAACGACATCCGGCGAACTCCCATTTTTCTCCATCTTGTATCCGAGTCGCCCCATAGTGCGGATGATCGCTCCATACCGCTGCTGAGCGTCAACTGGCAGGCCGTTGATGACTTCCTCCAGATTTCCCAACGTCTTGTCGACCGCGGGCGTTGAAATCGACCCAGGTTCCACCGCAATCACGCGAACGCCGAACGGACGAAGCTCCAACCGTAGTGTGTCGCTCAGCATGGCAAACGCACTCTTGCTCGAGTTCAGCAGTCCCCCGAACGGTATGGCAAGGTTCACGCCGACCGTGGTGATGTTCACGATTCGTCCACGTGCCTGTCGCAGCATCCCGCAGAATGCTTGAATCGTGGCCAGTTGGCCGAAGAAATTAATGTCAAAGATTTCCCGCACGTCACGCATCGGCGCGTATTCGAGCGGCCGCACCATGCCAATGCCAGCCACGTTGACCAACGCGTCTAGTCCGCCTCCATTCAGTTGCGACGCAACCTCCTCGGCAGCCGCCCTCACCGACGAGGCGTTCTGCACGTCCATCATGACGGGAAAAACATTTTTTTCATGGCGCAGCCGGTCCCGATCGCTTGCCTTGCGGACGGTCGCGAATACCAGCCATCCGGCGTCGCTCATCCGCGATACGCAAGATCGTCCAATTCCACTGGAAGCCCCAGTGATCACAACCGCCTTTCTGTTCGCTGTCATAAAACACTCCTGCAAAAATAATCGCTACCATTTGGATGGAGGTTCGGGCGCAAAGAAGCAGCGACGCGTAAAGAAAAAAGCCGGAACCATGTCTGGTTCCGGCCTAGTGTTGGCTGGTTGCCCGGATAAACTCTGATCGAGTTTCGAGTTTCATGTTTCCAGTTTCGAGTTACTCCGAGACCTTGCGTCGTCCCTGGACAACTCGAAACCCTGAAACTCGAAACCTGAAACTTGCCTTACGCGCTCCTTCGTGGCCGGATGGTCAAGTCTCGCACCTGGGTGAGAATGCTTGACATCTGCATTCCATTGAGTTGCGAAACAAACGGCAGGAGTTCGGCGATGAACTGATCTTTCATCAGTTCGTTGACTTCTTCCTGACGGCTGCGTTCTCCGCCGCTGAGCAGTTCGGGCACAGTAACCTCCAGTGCACGCGCCAGCCGTTCCAGGGACGACAGCGTAGGCGTGGCCTTCTCGTTTTCGATTTTGGACACGTACGTTCGCGGTACCGACATTCTTCCGGCAAGTTGCCGCTGGCTAAGCCCGCTGCGCAATCGCAGCGAACGGATTGAGGTCGCCAGGTTCAGATGTCCTCGCCCGGTCCCGGGCATGGGCATCATCACCGGAGGAGCCACCACCATGGGTTCAGGCTCGGGTTCCTCGTCAAGAGACGCGTGGCAGCGTCGGCAGTTATTGTTGGATGTGCGGAACTGAACTAACAGGCAATGATCGCAACGAACGACTTCCCTAGAATCTACAGGGGCAAGAGTCGTAGCCATTGGGTTGTGGGAGTGCCAGAGCGGGCCCTCCGAACAGCCTAAATCACAGAACAGGAACGACTTGGGGGAGTCTTCCTGTTGGCAGTCTCAATCTGAGCCATGTGCCCTGTGGAAGTCAAGGGTAAAGTGCACAAGAAACAAGGCAATATCGGTAGCACAGCCTGAACCAGACTAAGAAACCCCGAGAAAACAAGGAAATTCTCGGGGCGATCTGCCTCTTTCGATATTAACCAGCTGGATTCCTATTTTTAGTTGCTTTGGAGGACCTTGCGAATCCGCTCGACCGCCCAGTCGATTTCCTCTCGGGTGATGGTCAAGGGCGGAGCGATCCGGATCACGTGGTCGTGGGTCTCCTTGCACAGCAGACCTTCCTCCTTCAAGGCTTCGCAATAGGGTCGAGCCGCGGTGTGCAGCTCGATTCCAATCCACAGTCCTTTGCCACGCACCTCTTTCACATTGGAGCTTCGGATCTCCCGCAGTCGCTCAAGGAAGTGCTGGCCCAATACTGCGGAATTGCGAACCATGCCTTCATCGATCAAGACGCGCAGAGCCGCACGAGCGACGGCGCAGGCAAGGGGATTGCCGCCAAAGGTGCTTCCGTGATCTCCGGGGCGGAATACTCCCAGAATCTCTTTGGAGGCCAGCACGGCGGAGACGGGATAAAAGCCGCCCGATAGCGCCTTGCCTACAATGACTACATCGGGGCGGATGCCCTCATGCATGTAGGCGAACAATTCACCGGTGCGGCCCAGCCCCGACTGAATCTCGTCGCACACCAGCAGCACGCGATTCTCGCGACAGATCGCGGCGGCTTCCTTCAGATATCCCGCGCGCGGGATGATGATGCCCGCTTCTCCCTGAATCGGCTCGACCAGAAATGCACAGGTATTGGGAGTAATTGCCTCTCTCAGCGCGGCTGCGTCCCCATAAGGAATGATCTTGAAGCCGGGGGTGAATGGGCCGAATCCGTCCCGGTACTGCTCATCGCTCGAGAAGCTGACAATCGTCACGGTTCGCCCGTGGAAGTTATTGGCGCAAACGATGATCTCGGCCTTGCCTTGCGGAATTCCCTTAACCTTGTACCCCCACTTGCGCGCGGCCTTCACCGCAGTTTCCACGGCCTCGGCGCCCGAGTTCATCGGCAGTGCCATTTCGAATCCGGTGAGTTCGTGCAGTTGCTGGTAAAGCAGTGGCAGTTGATCGTTGCGGAAAGCGCGCGAGGTCAGGGTCACCTTGTGCGACTGCTCGATAAGGGCGCGAAGAATTTCCGGGTGACAATGTCCCTGGTTCACCGCCGAGTAAGCGGCCAGACAATCGAGATAGCGGTGGCCCTCAACGTCGTACACCCATACTCCCTGGGCACGTTCGAGGACCACATCAAGGGGATGATAGTTGTGAGCTCCGTAGGTATTTTCGAGCTCGATGAATTCCTGCGTCCTGGTAATCGTCAATGACGACATAGTCCTCCTGAGTTGACTACTCGTTTTCCAAAAGCATGGTTAACAGGGCCATGCGGACGAAGAGTCCATTGGCGGCCTGTCGAAAATAAAGGGCGCGCGGATCGTCATCCACCGCTTTGTCTAACTCGACCGTGCGCGGAAGAGGATGCATGATCAACGCGTCGGATTTCATCTTTTGCAGCAGCGCCGAATCGACGGCGTAGCGCTTCAAACCTCGCTCATCGAGTCCTCGTTCAAGCAGCACGCGCTCGGGGCGAATTCGCGTCAGGTATACGACGTCTACTTCGCCAATGCAGCGGTCGATCTCCGATTCGAGTTCGTAGCGCACGCCATGTTCATCGAGATATTCCAGAATGTCGGGCTTCATCTGGAGTTCCGTCGGCGCCACGAAAAAGATTTTCACTCTCTCGAATTTGGCGAGGAGATAGGCCAATGATCTGGCCGTTCGCCCCCGGTCCAATTCGCCGACAATGGCCACGCTGAGTCCGACCAGCGGCCGTTCCCGGTAGATCGTATAAAGATCGAGGAGAGCCTGGGTGGGGTGCTGTCCACCTTCGCCGTCGCCGGCATTGATGATCGGTACGGTGGAAACTTGTGCGGCCCGTTGCGCCCCGCCAACCTGTGGATGGCGCACCACGATCACGTCCGAGTAGTTCGCGATGATGCGAATCGAGTCCTCGACCTGCTCCCCGGCGATTTCCGACGAGAAAACGCCGGCTTGTTCCGTGGAAAGCACTTTCCCGCCCAGGCGGTACATGGCTGCTTCAAACGAGAAGCGAGTGCGGGTCGAGGGCTGATAGAACAAACTTGCAAGAATTTTGTTCTGGTATTCCAGCGTTCCGCCGCGGGCCACCACGCGCTCCATGCCGCGCGATCGCTGAAACAGCTCCGTGAGCAGCGGCTGCGTGAACTGCTGCGATTCGATGACGTGTTTCAATTTCGACATCCCGTACCAATCCTCTCCAGGAACTTGCTGAGTGCTTGTAGCCAGGTTCGAGATCGCCATAGAAACGCTATCCCCCTACAGGAACTTCCCGCTCAGCCGCTTGAGGAATTGCCGGCGGCGGATCCGGAACGATATGCGTGCCCATGCGTCCGGCAACAGCCTCGGTCAAATGGTCATACGAAGTGATCACAACTTCCTTGCCGCCCGCCTGCAGAAAACGTAATGCCGATTCCACCTTGGGACCCATGTTTCCGGCAGGGAAATGGCCAGCCTCGTAATGAGCTCTCAATTCGGACGCAGTCACATTGCGCAAAGCCTGCTGCGTGGCCTTCTTGTAATCGAGATAGACGAAATCGATGTCGGTGGAAATGGCAAACAGATCGACGCCGAGCTTGGAAGCGAGAAGCGCCGAAGCGCGATCCTTGTCGATGACCGCCTCGATACCTTCGATCTGGTTTCCGCGGCGAACCACCGGAATGCCTCCGCCGCCGCAGGCGATGACGAGCATTCCCTGGCTCATCAACGATTGAATGACATTTTGTTCCACGATCGCCACCGGTTCTGGAGACGGTACGACGCGCCGATATCCGCGCGCAGCATCTTCGACAATCTCCCATCCCATATGGCGCCGGCGCTCTTCTGCTTGCGCCATGGAGTAGAAGGGACCAATAGGCTTGCTGGGCTTCCGCATCGCAGGATCATCCGCCCGCACCTCCGTCTGGGTGATCAGGCTGACTACCGGCACCTTCAAACCAGCGGTCCACAACTCGTCGCAAAGAGATTGCGAAAGCAGATACCCGATTTCGCCCTGGCTGCAAGCGCCGCAAACGTCCAGAGTCTGCCCGGGAACCTGGTCGGAGGCGCGTTCCGATCGCAGCAACTGCGCTCCCACCTGTGGCCCGTTGCCATGCGTTACAACGATGCGATGGCCGGCCTGAATCAGCTGGACGATCGCGGCCGCCGTGCGCCGGGCGTTGACCCACTGCTCCGCAACAGTCCCTTTTTCTCCCGCACGGATCAGGGAGTTTCCGCCAACGGCAATAAGCATCGATTTCATAGTCAGCGTAAAGGGCGGTCGCCAGCGTCCGCAGCCAATCGATCTGCCTCCAGCCCATCTTTAGTGGTGCGCCATACCCGCCGTGGCAGGCGCTGGCTCCGGTACTTCCCGGTGCTGCATCAACTCCAACAAAATCGCCTTCTGCGCATGCAAGCGATTCTCCGCTTGTTGAAAGACCACCGAATGCACCGAGTCGATCACCTCATCCGTAACTTCATGGCCACGATGCGCTGGGAGACAATGCATGAAGATGGCGTCGAACTTGGCATGGCGCAACAAGGCCGAGTTCACCTGATACGGACTGAAAATCGTGTGCCGCGCGCCGGCCTCGGACTCTTGCCCCATGCTGGCCCAGACGTCGGTGTAGATGACGTCCGCATCCGTTACGGCTTCCACCGGATCGTCGGTCAGAGTGCAGCTCGCTCCGGTCTGTTGACCACGTTCGGTTGCCCACTGAACTGCGTCTGGCTTCGGTTCGTATCCGGGCGGGGTCGCCGCCCAGACGTGCGCTCCCAGTTGCGCCCCGGTAAACATGAGTGAGTGGCAAACGTTGTTGCCGTCTCCGATGTATGCCACCTTCAGGCCGCGCACATGGCCCTTGATCTCGAGCATGGTCAGGTAGTCGGCCATCGCCTGGCAAGGATGGCTGTAATCCGTAAGCCCGTTGATGATCGGGATGCTCGCGTACTCCGCCATCTTCTCCACGATTTCGTGGGCGTAGGTGCGGATCATGATGGCCTGCACCATGCGCTCCAGATTTTTGGCCACGTCGTGCAGGGATTCGCGTTTGCCGAGATTGATTTCTGCGCTGGAGAGATAAAGCGAAAATCCCCCAAGCTGCTGGATGCCCACGTCAAACGAAACTCGCGTCCGCAGCGACGGCTTCTCGAATATGAGAGCGAGAGTTTTTCCCTTCAATGCCCCGTGGTGAGCTGCGGGATGCGTCTTGATCTCCGTTGCCAGGTCGAGCAGATATCGAATTTCTTCAGGAGAGAAATCCCGGATGGAAAGAAAGTCGTTACTTGCCATGGATTACTCCTTTTCCGTGGGTACCTGATGCATTCAGAGTTCGGCGACGGGTCGGTCTTGCGGCCCGATCAGGATGGCGGTTTGAATAAGATCGGTTTGAATAGAATTGGATCAGTAGCGAAAAGGTCTCGGTAGGAACGCTCTCCAACGGCTCGCGCACCGGCCGTTTGGCGCCGAAGGTGAACATAGAGGTAACTGTCTAATGCTGTTCTGATAACGTTATTCAGGCTATGAAGGGCATCACCCGGAATCGTGATTCAGGTCACTCGCTGTCGCCAGTGCCCCGAGGCTGATTCGCAAGGCTGCTAAAGCTCTATGGATGATAGAGATAGCTCAGCTCCAGAACCGAAGGAGAAGTTAGAAACATGAATGAGACCCCCAGCAGAGAGTCGGCATGGCAACTGCTAACGGAATTTACCCAATCTGAGAGTCTGAGGAAGCATGCCCTTGCCGTGGAAGCATGCATGCGCGCCGGTGCAAAGAAATATGGCGACGGATCGCATGACGCGGAAAACTTGTGGAGCGTAGTCGGACTCATTCACGATTTTGACTACGAGCGCTGGCCTACGCCGGAAGAGCATCCTTATAAGGGAAACGAGATCCTGAAAGAGCGAGGCTACTCCGACGAGATTCGCCGCGCCATCATGTCGCACGCCGAATACTCCGGCGTCACCCGCGACACGCCGATGGAAAAAGCACTCTTCGCCTGCGATGAACTCGCCGGATTCATTACTGCTGTTGCTCTGATCAAGCCCAGCAAGTCGCTGGCTGAAGTCGACGTGAAATCGGTGCGGAAAAGAATGAAAGACAAAGCCTTTGCCCGCAAGGTGAACCGCGACGACATCATCAACGGCGCAAAAGATCTGGGCGTGGATCTCGACGAGCACATCGCGTTTTGCATCGAGGCCATGAAGCCGATTGCGAAGGAACTCGGGCTGGACGGCAGTGCTGCGAAAAACTAGGACATCAGACCTTGGGCTGTAGATCTTGGACGTTAGCCCTCGAGCTTACATATTTGGTTCAAGTCGAAGGTCTGAGGTCCGACGTCTAGCGTCGGCTTGCCATTGAAGGACACTCAGTGCATCTCGGCCATCCGCTCTTTCTTTCGGCGCTCCCGCTCGGCCTTCATCTGCTCGATGCTCTGCGTCACCAGCGGTGAATACAAGGCTTTCACCCACTGCGAGTTCAGCCACTCCGGTTGCTCGGCCACGCCCCGATCAAAGTCGCCCATCGCGGAATCCGTCTCATTGGCTTGCCAGAACGCAACCGCCTGCGCCATGGCCCGCTCTCCGTCCGAATGTTCCTGATACGTACCTGTACTCGTCGACCCTCCGTTATTCACGGTCTGGATCGCATCGCTGAACCGCTTGACCTCGATTTCAACCCAGGCCCGATGCATACGGAGTTTCACATCGCCAGGTCGCTGCTGTACGACTTCGTCGAAAATATGTGCGGCGCGGTCGTTGTCGCCCGCCATGTAATACCACCAGCCCAGTGCTCCGAGATAATCCGGGGCATGCGTGTCGCCGCTCAGCCGCAACTCCTCCTCAAACTTGTGTGCCCGCGTGGAATCTCCTGCCAGTAACGACAGGCCCACCTGCTCGACCTCTGCATTTTTGGGCTTATCGCTTCTGACCGATTCAAGCCATCCCCGAAACTCACTTGCGGCGGTTTGCCGGTTCGCAGCCGCCAAAGCCATCGCGTATGCTTCAACGGCAGGAAGCCTCCGGGAATCCTTCTCTAACAAGCTCCTGTAGGAAGCCGCTGCATCCGAGAACTTTGCCTCCGCGAACTGCGCCCTCGCCAGCGTGTCCCAAGCTTGTGGTTGGTCGGGATGCATTTTCAGCGATCGAGAGGCTAACTGTTCCGCCTCCGAATACTTCTTTTCATTCATCGCGGTCTGTGCCCGCTCGGTCCAGAAAATGTACGCGACTGCCAAATCCCGCTCCGACTTTCGCGGGCCATCCTTCGCTGGCAATTAGCTTCTGTATTTGCGCGATCCGCTCCGCCGGCAAGGGATGCGACCGGAAATATCCCTCTAATGTCTGCATGGCGACATCCGACATTTCCTCTTGCGGCGAGTTGGCGCGAGCCTTCTGGGCGCGATACCTCTCGTACATGCGATTGAACGCTTCAAACATCCGGATCGCTCCATTCGCCGAGTATCCGGACTGCACGGCAAGTTTTGTTCCCTCGCGATCCGCCTCCAACTCCTGATCCTTGGTGTATCCGGCTTCGAACACGAAGATAGGAATCGCGACCAATCCGCCCAGCGGGATTCTGCGCAGCGCTTCTTCTTGCTGTGCGCGTTCGGCGCAGTGATAGTGATCGATGTGCTCGATCTCGTGCCCGAGCACGGCCGCCAGTTCGTCCTCGCTGTCCATGAGTTCAAGCAATCCCTCGCCCACGTAAACGTGGCCGCCCGGCAGGGCAAAGGCATTGATCATGTTTTCGTTAGGCACATAATGGAAACGGTAGGGCAGTTTGCGATGGGCGCGCGCAGCGAGTATTCCTCCTGCTTGTTTCAGATATAGATCGACGATCCGCACTTCTGTGCGGTTCTTGTTCTCGGGAGAAAAACCATACATCTTCGCAAGCTCATTGCCGATGCGAATCTCTTCCGCATCTGACATGCGGGTGAAATTCACCGGCATGCGCGTGAGTTCCTGTTCGGTGTCTGCCACCAGGTACAGAACTGCTGCCGGACTCGCAGGCGCGTCCACTTTGCGCCGCTCGCTGGTCACGATTGCCGCGACACTCAATCCGAGAATGCCCGCCAGCCAGATCCAATTCTTCATAGATACCGCCGCATCGCTTCACGATTATGCGTATAAAGGAACGAAACCAGCAGCAGCGCTCCGCCTAGCACGATAAACGTGAGATAGCGGTCGCGCGGATTCAGCCGCCATACGTCATCGATAAGAATCTTCCCCACGCACAGTAACAGCAGCCCGAGGCCGGTCAGGCGAAAGCTGCGCTCACCCAGCCAGAGAGCGAGCATGAAAACTCCCAAGCCCTCGAGTCCCCAAGACAGGGTCACCATGCCGTGCCGCATCTCAATGCCGAGCAGTGCGGTTAGCAATCCCACTGCAACGAAAAAGAAGATTTGCTCCGGACGCCTCGCCGCGTTCTGCAATCGGGCCACGATTCCAGTCTCATCGCTAGCGGCATCTTTTCCTCGCAACTGGAACGCGATTGGCAACGACGCCAGCAGCAGACCGACGGTAGCTCCTACCGTCACCCAGCGGCTCTCCCACATCGGCGCCGGGAAGTAAGTGCGCTCGTAGAAATTGTGCAGCACGGTTCGGAATACAACTCCCGCCGCACCTAACAACGCCTGGTGCAGGAAAATCTTTCTGCCGCTTCTCCACGCAATCAGCATCAGCGCGAACGCCAGCGCCGCCCACGCCGCCGCAACCCAGTCCGCTTCGAGTTCAAACCGCATCAGCGCAGCGATGGTGATTGTGCCCAGCCAGCAGCAGACATTTGCAGCGCGAAATCTACGCTCTAAGGAAGCAAGTTCGTCGCCAGCGCTAGTGAGTCTGCCGTAGGCATAGAAGAACGCCAGCGCGATCGGCACAACCGTATAGAATCGCGGACTGATCTCCCCGGGCGCTCCCGCCGCATTCAGATTCACAAAGAAAATCCGGACGAAGCTCGCTGCCAGCATCACAAACCCTTCGAGACGCAGGCTCACGTTCTTTCTGGTCAGCCCCAATTCGAGCAGGATCAACCCGCCAACGACCCACGCATCCGCTACGCCCACGGGCCGCAGTTCGTACCAAGCCAGCAGAGCCAGGAGGAAAGAGGCGGCCCACGTGTATGCCTCGGCCGCGACACAATCGAATTTCCAGCCCTGAGCCTGATCGCTCCCGCTCCAATGGGAGATCACATAAAGCAGAGCTGCAACGAGGGCAATGGTAATCAGACGCAGCGTGAGTCCGTGGAACTTGTCCGTCGCATCGAGATTGATGGCTAAAACTCTGGCGACCGCGATCGCGGCAAGGAACGCACTCTGATATCGCAAATCCTTTGCCGAAAGCCGCGCAGCGACGAGAGTCAGCATGAGCGCGAGCATGCACCATGCAACCGCCGTCCACGCCTCGGGGAATGCGATCCACACTGCGATCAGCAGCATGACCATCGCGGCATACGAAAGCCTCTGCATGACCGTCCGGTCGAACTCGGCTGCAAACAGTTCTTTCCATCTCGGCAGCACCCAGTGAGCGTTGAGATAGAAAATCAGACCGGCTACGACGAAGAGAACAGCCACTGGGAAGTCGGCGCGGAGGTCGGCGCCATCCATACGACGTCCGAAGATTTCTGCCGCATCATAGGCAATCATCTGACCGGCGACGAGCACCGAGGCGATCATCCCCAGACGCCGGTAGACGACTTCTTTCGTCCACACTCCAATCAGCAACAGCGCTTCGGCCTCGACCAGCCAAAGCACCGACAGCCGCGCCCCTGAGTAACGGAATGGGAATGCGGCGATCAGCAGCATCACGCCCAGCGTGCTCAAGACGATGACTGCATTGCGGCGCCGGCGGGTTGCCGGCAACTGTCCGAATGCGACCTCCAGCGCGCCAATCGCCAGTAGAGCCCAGAACGCCCACTCCGGATGTGCCGACTGATACTTCATCAGGGCCAGCAGCAGCGATGTGTTCAGTAGCGCAGCGGCTGTCGAGATCCGCTCGTGCGCTTCCTGGCTCGGCATGCGGAAGACGTATGAGAGACGGAAAATAAGCCAGTAGAGAATCAGAATTCCCGCACTCGCCGTGAATTCAGGGAACGGATGGTGCTGGCCCTGCATCGGCTCGATGATCGGCCGCAGCCATAGGAAATGATTCAGGTAGCTTGCCAGAATTCCGAATACTTCCAGTTCGAACCATTGCATGCGCCCGACAATCGCGACCAGGCCGCCAGCCAGCACTACGCCCGCGGAGAGGCTATAAACATTCGAATGGCTGACGGTTACTGTGAGAAACGCGAGCAAGAACGCCAGTCCGGTGACGACCTGGGACCGGTACCGCAACGTGTGAAGCACCATCGCGGTGGCGACAACAAGCATCAGCACGAGATCGAAGGGCTGCGAATCCAGGACATGCGCCGCCGGCACGTGGTACATCGCGTATGTCGTGAAGAAGAGGAGAGCCCATCCGCCACCAACGCCGGCGCGTGCGAGGATGCGATATCGATCTTTGCGTTCTCCCCAAATTCCGGCGCCGAGCATCACAGCCGCAGTGACAAAGCCCACCAAAACCTTGCCTTCGGGTCCCATGGTCCGCAACTGATAGGCGAGGAAGAACGCAATGCCGAGAACGAGCAACACGATCCCCAGCTTGTTCAGCCAGTCGGTCCCCAGCATTTCCTCGATGTCGAGCGACGATCGGAAGCGTTCGAGCAGCGAAGGCCCCAGTTCAGCAGAAGAAAAAGATGGCGCGGAACGCGGTGGTATCTGCGGCGCTGCCGAAACAGAAGGAAGCGTAGCTGCAGGAGCGGCAGGTTTCGGTGGCACAGTCGCGGGCGGTGCCGCCACAGGGTGTCGTGGCTCTTGCGCTTCGGCACTCGGTCTGGCTGGAACTTCACTCCCCTGCGCGGATGCCTTCGGTGTGGCAGGCGTGCTCTGATTCCGAGGATCTTTCAGTTCCCGCTCGACCGCATACAAGCGAGCGGTCAGATCGGCCCAGCGGGATTGATCTTGGAGGCGGTCGCTCTTGCGGCGCCGATTCACGCGCCACAACAGGATCCAGGGACCGAACAACACGAACAGCGCGATCCCGATATAGAAAACTACTTCCATTTCCATCAGAAATGAGAACCAACTCTGAGCTCTTCAGGTCGGCGCGATTCTACTAGATACGCTTCGCCTTCGCTATGACTGCCGACGTAACACCATTGATCGAAATCTGGCACAAATTGAGAGAAATGACCGGCATAAATTCGGCAGACCTGTGCTAACATTTCGAGAAGTTTCGCGAAAAGCAGTCCCAGGCAAGTGAGTAAGGTCCCTAAGTAGTGAGTAAGTAAAGTCCCAGCGGTAGCCGCGTTTTAAAAACTTTTCGTCTTGCTCCCCTGTAAGGGAGCCGTGAGTGTGTATGTCGATTGAAGCGACCGAGCCAGCGACCAAGGTGATTCTGGGCTGCGCCAAGTGCGGCGCGGTCCTGCCCGATGAAGCGCAATTTTGCCTGAAGTGCGGGAAGCCCGTATCCATCCCGCTGAAAGAAGCTGCTGTCGCCGAGCCGACTGAAACGCTGGTTCAACCTCGCCGCAAGCCGCGCATCTTTATATGGATTTTGCTGGGACTCCTCTTAGGCGTGATTGCATGGGTTGCGATCAGCGACGATCCTTTTTCGCAGGGACTGCAGGGGATGGTCGGATGGAAACATGACCAGATGATCCTCGGAACTCCCTTCTCCGTTTCGGCCCATAGTTTCCGCTTTTACAAGTTTGATCTGCCGGAAGGGTCGGTGCACGTCTCGATTCTCGGCCGGTTTGCCTCGACGGCCGACAAGAAAGCCGCAAAACCTCAGGGCAAGGCAGATGAACCCGACAACGATGTCGAGGTTTACGTTCTGAGTGAGCCGGCATTTGCCGTCTGGCAAAACGGATACGCAACCAGTTCTGTCTACGAGAGCGGCAGAGTATCAAAGGGCGAGATGCAGGCCGAGCTTCCCGCTGGCTCGGGCGTCTATTACCTGATCTTCAGCAATAAATTCACAACCAAAACTCCCAAGAACGTCAACGCCACGGTTCTGCTTCGCTACAAGACTTGGGTGCCGGACTGGTTCCGCATCATGAAAGCGCGCATGTGGAACTGGATCGGGCTGTGATGGGCGGAATCTAGCGGGCCGTTTCTTCAATCTCTGAAATCCAGTCGGGACGCTTGAGTACTTCGCGTGGCTTGGGACCGTCTGCGGCACCGACGATTCCATCCTGCTCCATCAGGTCGATGAGGTGTGCGGCGCGCCCATAGCCGATGCGCAAACGGCGCTGCAGCAGGGAAGTAGACGCCTTGCCGAACTCTACCACGAGTTTTACGGCGTCGCCGTACATCGGATCGTCTTCGGCTTCGCCGCCTTCACCCGCTTGTCCGCTCATTCCACCATCTGCGGTCGCTTGACGCTCATCCTTCGGCGCTTCCAGGAAATGGTGTATGTATTCTGCTTGGGCCTGCGCCTTCCAGAACTCGACGACCGCCGCAATCTCTTTTTCGGTGACAAATGGTGCGTGCAGACGATGCACGCGAGCTGAGCCTGACGGCAGGTATAGCATGTCGCCTTTGCCGAGCAGGGCCTCGGCGCCATTGGCATCCAGAATGGTGCGCGAGTCGACCTTGGTGGCCACGCGGAACGAGACGCGCGCCGGGAAGTTCGCCTTGATTAATCCGGTAATCACGTCCACGGACGGCCGCTGCGTTGCCAGCACCAGGTGAATCCCAACCGCGCGCGCCATCTGTGCCAGGCGGGTGATGGATTCTTCCACGTTGCTCGAATCGAGCATCATCAGATCGGCCAACTCGTCGATGATGATGACGATGTAGGGAATCGGTTTCTCGTCCGATTCCTCATCAAACAGGCTTGGCGTGCCGCCCTGGTCGAACAGCTTGTTGTACTGATCGATGTTGCGGACGCCTTTGGCTGCCAGCAGCTTTAACCGGCGCTCCATTTCACGGACCGCGTTCCGTAGCGCATTGGCTGCGAGCTTCGGCTCAGTGATGATTGGCGTGTAAAGATGCGGAACGCCCTCGTAGTTGCCGAGTTCGAGCCGCTTGGGATCGACCAGAATCAACCGCACCTGATCCGGAGTCGCCTTGTACAAGATCGACATGATCATGGCATTGATGGCCACGCTCTTGCCTGCACCGGTCGATCCGGCGATTAACAGGTGCGGCATTCCCGCGAGATCGGCGGTTGCAATGCGGCCGTTGATGTCCTTGCCCATGGCGATCGTCAGCTTCGACTTCGAGCCCATGAACTCCTGCGATTCGATGTTTTCACGCAGCCAGATAATCTCTCGCTGCCGGTTGGGTACCTGAACGCCCACGGTACTCTTACCGGCCATGCGCTCGACCAGGATGCTCTCCGCCTTCAACGCGAGGCAGAGATCGTCGACGAGATTGGTGATGCGGCTGTACTTAATGCCGGCTTCGGGCTTGAACTCGAAAGTCGTGACCACCGGGCCGGGATTGATTTGCGTGACCTGTCCGTGAACTTCGAACTCGGCGTATTTCTCGGTGAGAACCTGAGCCAGCAGTTTGAGTTCATCCGCATCGACGGCTTGCTGCTCGTCCGGCCGCTGCAGCAGGCTGCTGGAGGGCAACTTGTATCCGCCGGCGATGCGCGGCATCGTCGTCTTCGGTTTTAGACCGCTGTCGGCACGCTCGGTAACTTCGGGATCCGCAGCAGCCTCGGCGCCAGCAGTTGCGGGAAATGGCTCTTCCAGAATTCCGCCGACTGCGGACTTCGCGGGCGCCTTGGCGGACTCTTCGTCGGCGAGCATGCGCTCGATGCCGGTGCGGCGCGGTTCCGGTTGCGCCTGCGCCATGGGCGAGTTCGGACGCGTCTGAATCAATTGCGTCTTCACGATTGGCTTCGAGATTCGCCGCTGGTCCAATTCCTTCTGCTGGCGCTTGCGGGCGCGCTCCTGCAGCCAATCTTTGTAGCGATTCCACAGCGCGGTCACAAATGCGAACCGCGTTGGAGCCCACAGCTGAATCGACGAGAATGAGAATGCCGTCGAAAGATACAGCGCGACGGCAAGAATCGTGCAACAGACGATGTACGCGCCAACCAGATTCAGATAGTGAATCAGGAAGTCGCCGACCACGCGACCCAGTAATCCTTCGATCGGAATCACGTGCTCCCAGCGCAGATGTCCGGGCAGCAGCGCGAGCATGGCGGGGACGAACATCGCCAACCAGATTCCGCCCAGACTCTTCGCTAAAGGGGACTGCACCTTCATGGAGCGGAACCAGCGCGCGCCCAGCATCGCCGGGAAGATGATCAGCAGAAACGCGCCAATCCCGAAGAACTGCAGAAACGCGTCCGCCGTGTATGCGCCGACCACGCCGATCCAGTTGCGGGCGGCGTGGGCATCGGTCAGGCCGGAGGCGCTATTCCACGAAGGATCGAGCGGGGAGTATGAAACGAGCGCGAGGAAAAGGAGGAGCGCGGAGACGCACATCAGGAAGCCGACGAGCTCGTTGAGCCGCCGGTTCCCGGTGGGAACAAAAATCGTAGCCAGATAATCCATGAAGGCCGGATTCTTCGCCGAAGAGACCGCTTCAGCGCGTAATCGGCCAGAGCGAAACTATTATGCCAAGAAGCCGAGGTTCCTACAATGAGGGATTTCGGAGGTAGTGTTGATGTGGTTATCTGATAGAGAAATCAGGCTGCTTGCGGCACTTTACATTGCATAAGAGCCGCCTTGAGCTCTCGGTGTTCCCAGTGATTCCATGCCGAAACTGGTCAAAGCGTGCAATCGCCTGCTTACATCATTCGGGCCGTGATACCGGTCACTGACAGGGAAAAGGTGGTGGCGCAGGATGCTGATGGCTGAAATACGCCAAAGGAAATGTTGGTCTTGACCGATCAAGTTCTGATGATGCTCCGCGATCGAACCTCCGATGTAGTTTTTGGAACACTTTTCCTGCTTGTTGCATTGGGCGCCTGGGGCATCGCCCTGATGCGCCGCCGCAGCGTGGGCATCCTTATCTGGTCGGGAGCTCTGAGCGCGATTGAGGCCCGACGCCTGTTTCCTTTGTTGGATGACGCGGGACTTCTGCCGCACTGGCTCCACGCCATTCTTCCATATCTCGGCGAGGTTCTTTCGTACTTGGTGGTGGTTGTTGCTGTGCTCGCCTTTTTGCAACTAAGCCAGGGCAAACTGCGGCTCCTTCTGCAAGGAATGACTTTAGTGGCATTAGCGATAGCTTTAGCAGGTATCGGCTTTTTCGTATTCACTGGCTCGTCCAACAAAGTGATGCCCTACAACCATCTCTTCGCCGCCTGTTTGCTCGCTGTCCTGGCAACCGTGGTCGCTGTGCCAAGACTCTCTCGCAAGTTCTTAATTCTGCCCAACCTCGTTCCGGCCGTAGGTATATTTCTTTTCGCGATTGAAGCGCTGTATGGCAATTTGTCGCTCCCCCTGGGTTTCCAGAGCCCGCCCAATATTTTCGACCCACTGGGGTTTACAGTCCTCTTCTTTTCCTTTGGGTATGTCGCTGCGCAGCGATTGAAAACGAGTCTCCCGACCGTCCACGGGGTTAGTTGACGTAAAAATCGCAACTACACTCATCTCGAAATGGGCGCATGAATCTGAGGGGTGTACAATCGGGCGCGAGACTGGTGATGGAAATGTACAGAAACCAAGGCACGCTCCGCATTAATAAGCTTGGGAAGCGCCTCATGCTTTTCGGTTCGCTCGCGGCGATTGCCTTTTGGGTCCTGATGTACATTCTGAACGGCGGAGGCGGGTTATTGGATCTATACATCCTCATCGCCCTTCCCCTCGGATGTGGCGCAACCCTTTGGCTAATCGCGTGGATTGTGGAAGGCTTCATGACTTCCTCAGGCCACGAGTGAAATTGGCGATTCCCTCCTTCCCATAGCAGTGTCTTCTCCTGCAAGCAGCCGATCCTAAAATAAAGGAATTGCAGGAAGGTATCGAGCGAGACCATGCCGTAGATTCAGACCAGACCCATTGCCCCACGGATTTGCCTGACAACCTGCGGCAGACCTTGAGCAGAGTCGGCGCCAAGGAGACCGGCTAGCATTGGCGAATATCTCTTGATGTCTTCGACGGTGATGCGATGCCAAACGGGCAATATAACCTTCACTCCCTCGACTTGGCGTGCAAAGAGTCCGTCAAGTTCGTGTTGCGGCCACTGCTTTGAGAAGAAATTGTGACTCAGGACCACGATTCCAAACCGGGAGTTCGCGAGCCCACTGTCGATCGCTCTCCTGAGGCTATCGCCCACTGAAAGAGCCGTTTTGTCATACCAGATGCTTAAGCCGCTGCCTGTGAGTGCCTCTGCCAGCGGGTCTACAAATTCATCCTTATCTTCACTGGCATGAGAGATGAAGGCGTCCCAACGTTTTCCCACCGCAGCTGCATAGACTCGCTGATTCTGACGATTACTCAGCGCGACCTCGAAGCGACGTATCCGTAGGTCGCGACTGATTCTAGAACTTGAAACCCCTATGCCTCTTTCAATCTCTCCTGCGACGCTGGACTGAAGTCCGTTCGGTACGCTGCTTCCGAATGTTTGATGAACCAACTGAGTTACGAAATTAACTTCGTGGGTAGTTTTCGTTGTACAAAGTTGCGCCACTTCTGCCGTCACTTCCCTCAGCGCTTCATCATCAAAGGGCAGCCCAGCTTTCTCATATGCTGCCACTAAGGAATCAGCTTTCGCTTGAGCGAGGTTGGACGTCCTTTCGACGGCCGCTGCTGCTAGCTCTTTAACCTCAAAGCCCGACTTAACGGGGTATCCGCGAGAGTGCCTCCCGCGAATCTCGGCGATCTTGGTCGCCGATTCTCGGACAATCTCCTCCTGTCTGCGCATATAGAGCTCGTTAGCATATTGGCGTGCAAGCTCATCGAGAGCCATTCAAAATTACCCCGCTAAGCGTGCTGCGAACGTCAGAACTAGAATTCCCACAATGATGCGGTACACGGCAAACGGCGTGAAGCCGCGTTTGCGGACATACGCCATAAACCAGGCGACGGACGCGTACGCAACGATGAACGAGACGACGAAGCCGATTGCTAGGACGATCCATCCATGCGCGTCGATTTGCGAGACGCCAATCGGGTTCTCGCCCTTTCCGCGGAGCGACTTGTACAGCGTGTAAAGCGTGGCTGCAGCCATGGTGGGAATCGAAACGAAGAACGCGTAGGCAACGATGAACGAGACGACGAAGCCGATGGCGAGGACGATCCAGCCGTGCGCGTCGATCTGCGAGACGCCAATCGGGTTCTCGCCCTTTCCGCGAAGAGACTTGTACAGCGTGTAGAGCGTGGCCGCAGCCATCGTGGGAATCGAAACGAAGAACGAAAACTCCAGGGCCGCAGCACGCGACATGCCCGCGATCTGTCCGGCGGCGATCGTGGACATCGATCGCGAAGTCCCGGGAAACACGGCCGAGAAGATCTGGCAGAAGCCGATCCAGATCGACTGGCCAAGGCTCATGTTCTCCATGTTCCAGGTGCGAATCTTGCTGTTCCCGTTTGGGCCAGCGGCCTCGGCTTTCGCATGCATGGCGTCGACGATCCACATGACAATTCCGCCGATGAGCAGCGCCCAGCCGATGATCGTGATGTCCTCGAGATGCTTGCCGATCACCTTGGTTAGTAGGAATGCCGGGATCGCCGTGACTACGAACGCGATCATCACCAGGCTCAAAGGATGCGTCAGGACGGTGCGGTTTCCCTTCTCACCGTGCGGAAAGGTCGAGAGGAACTTCAGGATGCGGCTCCAGAAATAAACCGGCAGGCACAAGATCGCACCCAGCTGAATCACGATGGAATACATCTTCCAATAGCCGTTATCGAGGGTGAGCGCTGGAGCTAAACCAGAGGCGTGCAGCAGGGCTTCGGAGAGCCGCAGATGCGCGGTAGAGCTTACGGGAAGAAACTCGGTGAGACCCTCAACAATGCCCAGAATCAGTGAAAGCAGGTAGTCGTTCAATCATCCTCCGCAGAAAATGGAAAGCTAGTATCTCAGATATTATGCTCGGAAGGTTACGGGAGCGATACTCGCCACCGCTTCAAGTCGCAGATGGAGAGGCGGTACTGATCCACGCGAGATCCTTCGCTCCGCCTGAAAAGCGGCTGCGCTCAGGATGACCGATGGCTCACATCATAGGTTAGGCCGCTGCAGGTGCTTCCAGAGCAGCGTTCTTATGCTGGCGTAGAGCGCACCGTTGAGCACGCCGATGACGGTCCACAGAGTATAGAAACTTTCGGTGCCGACTTCGAACTGTCTGGTGATCGACAAAATCGACGGCGGACAAAGAACCAGAAAGGTCAGCATCAGGGTCGCACTGCGCGAGATCGCAGCTGGCGGGTCGGTCACAATCTGATAAGAGACGAAGGCCGCCGTGATCGCGAAGCCAAGGACAGCGGAGCGGAGAACGCTGTAGCCAGATGCGTGCATAGCTCGATTTTAATCGCTGGAGTTGCCGTAGGTTACGATGCCTTGCTGAATGTAGTCAATCAAAGTTGTGGCGCGCAAGGCCCATTGAGATTGTCCATACTGGCTGACGATTCTCTGCGCCAGATCGAGCGCGCGTGCTTTGGCGGCATCGGATTTTTTCTGATTCGCTTCCGTCTTGTAGATTTCGATCAAGGCCGATTGGCGCCAGGCGGCATCATAAAGCGCCTCGGGAGCAGCGGGCGATTGCTCGTGCTGCTTGACATATTTTTCGTACATTTCGGATTCTTTTTCCGGACACTTCGACGCGCTTTGCCAATCGCCGCAAAGGTTATTTTCGATGAGATGAAAGGCGGCGAGATCGGCCCACTTCGTGCCGGGAAATTTCTTCATCACCTGCTTCATCCAGTCTTCGGTGATCTGGCCGCGCATGTAGGCCTCGCGCTCGCGGGCGGAGGGCCGCGTCATGATGTCGGAGCGTTCCATCTGCCAGCGAATGTCGGCGGCACGATAGAGTCCTTCGCCCGCTAACGGCGAAGTCGGAAAGAGATCGTAGACGCGATAGTAAAGACGCATGGCGTCCTGGGCGGCGTCACGGCGTCCGCGGCGGCGGCTGGCTTCGTCTTCGGAGTTGACCGCTTCGCCGAAGATGATCTTGTCGCCGTTCGGCGTATTCATGCTGACCAGAGCTTTGCTCAGAACCCATCCGGTGATGGTCTTGCCTTGAGCGGCCTCGTCGTCTTCGTCCTCGTCTTTGCTGGGCTCGCGAAGAATGGCCTCGACGTGCGTCCAATCATGGGTGGAATCGATGATGATCAGTTCGTGGCCGCGTTCTGCCTCGCCGAGCTTGGCACTGTCGGCGCTGGGCGAGACGCGGATGGTCTCTTCATGGATCAGGGTTCCGCGCAGGGCTTGGGCGGAAGCGAAAGTTGTAAAAAAAAGTGCAACGAAGCAAAGAATCGCGAGTTCCCGAAATGGGAATGCAGAGGCTTGGCGGGATACCCCCCCTCCCCCCCGCATCAATGGAATCATCGGGTTAGAGGAAAATTGCGAAATAATCCTAGGGCTGCAATCGTTTGCGGGCAAAATCTTGGAAACACAGCATTTAGCGGGCTGTTTTTTCAATTTAGCATCTGCTTTCGGGCTGCAGTCTCAGAATGAACATTTGGCCGGTTGAAGTCAAGGTCATCTGAACATTCGACGGTTGTGGAAAAGTCCAGCGATCGACAGCTTGTTGGAGAGCCAGACGCTCTTCCAAGGAAAGTGCCCCCTACACTCGCGGCAGTTGAGGAAGGGCGTCGAAATGGGCGTCGCGGGCAAACAGAACAAGCGAATGCTGCAAGACCAGGGACGCGATCCACATGTCATTGGTCGGGATGGGAGTGCCTTGCTTACGGAGCTGCCGGTATACGGCGGCATAGTGATGCGTGGTTTGTTCATCGGCAAAGAGAATCCGAACGCCTGACTTCAACAGAAAGCGGCGCAGCACCGCTTCGTTGCGAGGGCCTTGATTGCCAACGGCAAACCCAGCGCGCAATTCTCCCAATACGATCACGGGCAACCAGACTTCATCGGCGTGTTCGACCGTATTGATCGCGGACGCGTCACCGCGGCACAAGTCGGTATAGCGATTCGTATCAAGCGCCAACCTCACGGCCAGAGCTCTTCGTCGATGGAGTCCTGCGCGGCTAAGGCGCCATCGAAGGCTGGATCTTCCCGCCAGGTGCCAGCAACGTCCGCGAGATCTCGTTGCCGAAGTGCTTCCCCGGTGAGGCCGGCACCTCGGGTCAGCGCCTCAATGGCTATTTCGTTCAGGCTCTTACCCTGTGTCTGAGCGGCCTTGCGAAGGGCGGAGTCAACGGTCTCGGGCACATTGCGTATGGTGTATTGCATGCATAAATTGTAGGCAATGCAGGCTTAAATTGCAAGCACTTCCGCTTCTAGTACCGCAATCCCATTCCTTGGAAATGGCCACTATTCCCGCAGTTCTGCCAGCATCCGTGGTTCGATGTTGCCGCCGGAGATAATTGCAACGTTCAATTTCGTCTGGGGCAGTTCTTTGTCATGGAAGATGAATCCTGCGATAGCGACCGCGCCGCTCGGCTCGGCCACCGTGGCTGGGTTGGCACTCAGATATTTCATGGCCTGGCGGATTTCGTCCTCGGTCACGGTGATGATGTCGTCGACGTAGGAGCGGACGTGCTCGAAGTTGATCGGGCCGATGCTTTGGGTGCGGAGCCCGTCGGCGAGCGTGCGGGAGACTTGCTCGGCGGGGAACTGGACGATTTTGCCTTGACGCAGGCTGGCCTGGGCATCGGCGGCGAGTTCGGGTTCGACGCCGATGACTTTGACTTTGGGGTTCGTCAGCTTGACGGCGGCTGCGACTCCGGAAATGAGGCCTCCTCCGCCGACGGGAGCGAGGATGGTTTCGACGTTGGGCAACTCCTCGAGGATTTCGAGGCCGATCGTACCTTGTCCGGCGATGATCTGCTCGTCGTTGTAGGGCGGAACGATGACGTATCCGTGCTGGGCGGCGAGTTCTTCAGCTTTGATTTTGCGCTCGTCCGAGCCGGGGCCGACGAGTACGATTTCTGCGCCGAGCTTTGCCGTGGCTTCGCGCTTGATGGCGGGCGCGTTGTTGGGCATGACGATCACGGATTTTGTTTTCAGGGCGCGAGCAGCGTAGGCGACACCCTGGGCGTGGTTGCCGCTGGAGTAGGAGATCACGCCTTTCCGTCGTTCATCGTCTGAGAGGGAAGCGATCTTGTTATAGGCTCCGCGAAGTTTGAAGGCGCCGATGGGCTGCTGGTTTTCGGGCTTGAGAAGAAGGCGGGCATCGCCCCGGCGGACAGCCGAGGGCGGCTGTCCCCACATGTTCTGTGGGAATTCGATCAGTCTCGTGCGGAGGGTGACGCCTTCGAGACGGGATTGGGCGGTGCGGAGGTCGGAGAGAGTGATCATGCCTGATTTCTTCGTAACTGTTTTCTTTAGATCAGCGCGACATGCGGGTCTTCAGAAGTCGCTTTATATCTCGTTTACCGTGCAGGACGGCGACGATTTCGACCGGTGTTCGACGGTACACGATCATGTACTGATACACACTGAAGAAGAGCACATCGCGGCGAGTCAGATCGGGACGCCGATGGCCTTTGCCCGGAAGGTCGGCCAGAGCTTCGAAGGCATCCACCAGTTCGCCCTGTATGCGGTTGGCAATTGCCAACCCTGCTTCTCCTAACAGATAGCGCCAGATCTGGTTGGAGGTCGTTTTCGGTTTCGGGCGCAACGAAGTAGCGTGTCACGACCCAGAGCGGTCGGCTAGCCATGCGGCCTTGTCGACCTCAAGGCGATTGCGCAGATTCTCTCCCTTTATGCCCTCACCATGGTCGAGTTGCGCCAAGCCGCGCTCGATCTTGGCATTGATGGCATCTTTATTCTCCTGCAGCCATGCTTCGCGCTCGCCTTGTATTTCAAGGGCGTCGAAGAGCACATCTTCCACGCTTTCAAATGCGTCGCTACGCAGCCGCTGCTGAATGAGGGCCTCAATTTCGGGACGGTTGATCTCGATAGTCATGGTTCGGCACCTAAACGTTCGACACCTAAACTTGGACATTGCCCAGTGGCTGCTGAGTTTAGTTGCGATGTACCATCGGATGAAAGCGAATCTCATCCTTACCGAATTGTACTCCGTCGATCGATGAGGGTGGTGGTAAAGGCACCGTAGGTTTTTGCAACCACAGCCTGCCACGTCAAGGATTCAACGTGATGGCGGGCGCCCTTCGACAGCAATTCGAGATTACGCGGATCGGATAGCAGCTGAGAGAGGCAGTCCGCCATAAGGCGCACCACTTGCTCTTCGCTCCGGTCAGTGGTCGGGATGACAAAGCCACATCGATTATCGACTGTCATTCCGGGACCGCCGAGGTCGAGGCAAAGCACGGGAACACCGAAACTCATGGCTTCGAGGACAACCATTCCTCCGGAATCGTGGAGACTGGGAAAGAGAAACAAATTGAACTGGGAATAGAGGCGAGCAAGATCCCTTCTATCCATCCATGGAATCCAGGTCAAAGCTTGGTCAATACCGAGGCGTTGCGCGAGCCGACGCAGGCGCGGTTCGTCTGAACCCGAGCCCACGACTGTGAGATGGACGTGCTGGATGTCCGGTCCCATAGCGGCCATAGCTTTCAGACCCAGATGAAGGCCTTTCCAAGGTAGCAATCTTCCAGCAAAAAGAAGATTGAGTTTGGTGCGTGTGGAGTTTGAGGGAATCGTAGAAATGCGATCGGGGCACCGGGGACCAATGGAATCCGTGCCCACGGCCTGCTGAATTCTGCTCTTTTGACGATAGGGGAAAGGGATTTCTCGAAGAGTTTCGCTGGTGGTGACAACAATTTGAGTAGAGTGGGCGTAGGTTGCGTTCATCAGGCCACCGGCGACAAAGAGGTTCGATACGCGGCGAGGCAAGTCCCAAAGACGACCTCTAAGCCCAAGTCCGCCGCGCAGTTTTTTGGGCGTGTCTTCGCCTCCTCCGACGGGGCCGAAGATCAAAGGGACTCCGAGTTTCCACATAAACGTTGGGAAGCGAAAATTCGCCATCGTGATGTGTTGGACCAGATCAAAATGTTCGCTGGAGTGGGCTCGCTGCGCCGCCTTGGCCGCGGTGGATTGCCAGACCAGGTAGTAGAGGTAACTGCTGACCGGGAGATGAGCGAGAGGCTGGATCGCAGGAGAGAGATCGTGAAAGAGAAACTGGAGGCCCGGGATGGGGTTTTGTGAGAGCGCGGTTTCAATCGCATTACGGTTGATGGATCGGGTTATGACGAAAACCTGATGTCCGCAGGCAGCAATCTCACGTGCCCAATTCCATCCAATCGCGCTCTCGGATCCCTCGCTAGGAAGACAATAGTACGCTGACAGAAGAACTTTCACGGGTACCTCTTCCGGGCAGTTCTACTTTTTTGAAGGCCAGATCTCTACTCGCTTAGACCTGATGCTCACGCATAGCGAAACCAGTGGTGAGGAACATGAAAAGGCCAGGGTCGTTCGTCGAGATGTCCTTCATATCTCCAGAATCACTGGCATGATCAGCGGGCGCTTCTGGCTTTGCTTGGAGATATACCGCTTCAGATCGGCGCGGATTTTTTCCTTGATTACGCCATAGTCCGCTTTTTCTTCCTCGCTGGAAAATGCCAGGGTGTCTTCGACGATCTTCCGGGCTCCCTGCATGAATCCATCTTCGCCGACGTTGAACCCGCGGGTCACGATTTCCGGAGTGGTCTCGACTTTTCCTGACAACTTGTTGATCGCGATAATGGGCAGCACGATGCCGTCTTCGCTGAGGTGGCGGCGGTCTTTGATGATGAGGTCTTCGACAACGTCAGTGCGGTTACCGGAGTCGATGCAAACGCGGCCGACGTTCACTTTGCCGGTCTTGCGCGCGCCGAGCTCGTCGAATTCGAGAACGTCTCCACTTTCGATGAGCATGACTTTGCCGACCGATCCGCGCATGGCTGCGGCCATTTCGGCGTGCAACTTGAGTTGGCGATATTCGCCGTGAACCGGGATGAAATATTTCGGCTTCACCAGGTTGATGATCAACTTCAATTCTTCCTGGCTGGCGTGCCCGCTTACATGGATGGGCGGCGAAGTTCCATCTTCGTAGATGACGTGGGCTTCGCGGCGGAAGAGGTGGTCGATCATCCGGTAGATGGTTTTTTCGTTGCCCGGGATGATGCGGCTGGAGAGAACGACGGTGTCGCCTTTTTCGATTTTTGCGTGCTTATGATTGTCGACCGCAGCGCGCGAGAGGGCGGACATGGGCTCGCCTTGGGTGCCGCTGATCAGGACGCAGACTTTTTCCGGCGGGAAATTCTTCATCTCCCCGGGATTGATGACCAGCCCTTCGGGGAGTTCGATGTAGCCGAGATCTTCGGCGATCTCGGCCGAATTGTTCATGGAACGGCCGATGAAGGCGACCTTGCGTCCGTGCTGGTGGGCGAGCTCAACAGCGAGGTTGATGCGGTGAATCGAACTGGAGAAACAGGAGATGAAGAGGCGTCGCTTGGTGTGGGCGAAGACCTCGTCGAACTTGCGGCGAACGGCCCGCTCGCTGGGCGTGTATCCTTTGCGCTCGACGTTGGTGGAATCCTGAAAGAGGGCGAGCACGCCTTCTTTGCCGTATTCGGCGAAAGTGTGCAGATCGAAGAGCTTGTTGTCGGTGGGGGTGGGATCGACTTTGAAATCTCCGGTATGAATGATGACGCCGAGAGGAGTGTGAATGGCGAGCGCGACGCAATCGACCAGGCTGTGCGTGACCTGGATGGGATGGATGGTGAACGCTCCAGCCTTGAAGCGCTCGTTGGCGCGCATCTCGCGCAGGTCGGCGTCGTCGAGCAGTCCGTGCTCGTCGAGTTTGTCTTCGACGTACGACAGCGTGAATTCGGTGCCCCAGACGGGCACTTTCAGTTCGGAGAGGAACCAGGGCAGGGCGCCGATGTGATCTTCGTGGCCGTGGGTGAGAATGATGCCGCGCACGCGCTGGCGATTTTCGACGAGATAAGAAATGTCGGGAACGACGATATCGACGCCGAGAAGTTCGGCTTCGGGGAACATAAGGCCGGCGTCGATGACGATGATGTCATCTCCCCAGCGCACGGCCATGCAGTTCATGCCGAACTCGCCAAGGCCGCCAAGAGGGATGACTTGCAGTTTTCCGGTGGGCATGGAGTAAAGAGAATGCTAGCACAGGGTCAGGGGCTAGGGGTCAGGGGTCAGGGGACAGTGTTTTAGCTCCATAATTCTGTCACCCCCTAACAGCAACGTGAAAATGTCACCCATGAGAGGAAGGACATTCGCGTTGAGTCAGAAGGAACTGCAACGAGTGAGCGTAATTTCCAGTTGCGCTAAGGGAGACATGGCGTGCGCCAGAGCCGCCGAACTGCTCTCGCTCAGCATTCGTCACGTGCGGCGTCTCAAGAAGCGTATGCGGGAGCAAGGGGAGGCGGCTCTGGCGCACGCCAACCGCGGACGGCCCAGTCCGCGCCGTCTTCCCAGCCGCGTCCGCAGAGACATCCTGCAACTGGCACGCACCACTTACGTCGGCTTCAACGATCACCACCTCTGCGAAAAACTTTGCGAGGTCGAGGGCTTTTCCCTGAGTCGCGAAACCCTGCGCCGTCTGTTGCGCCAGTCCGGTCTGGGATCTCCCCGCCAACGCCGCGCTCCCGCGCATCGCCAGCGTCGGCTGCGCTCCGCCCGCGAAGGCGAACTGGTACAACTGGACGGCTCGCCGCACGACTGGCTGGAAGGCCGCGGCCGCGCCTTACCGCTCTCGGCCTGCAAGACGACGCCACCGGAAAGATCCTGGCCGCTCAGTTCTTTCCTTCCGAATCCGCACATGGCTATCTCACTCTGCTGGGCCAACTGCTCCGCCGCCACGGCACACCGCTGGCTTTCTATGGCGATCACAGCGGCATCTTCGTGCGCAACGACGACTTCTGGTCGCTCCAAGAACAGCTCGCCGGAAAACGTCAGCCCACCCAGTTCGGCCGCGCCTCGATCAACTCGGCATCACCTTCATCGCTGCCCGCAGTCCGCAAGCCAAAGGCCGCGTCGAACGTCTCTGGGGGGTGCTCCAGGATCGCTTATGCAGCGAGCTGCGCCTCGCTCAGGCTGCCGATCTGGACTCCGCCAACGTCGTGCTTCGTCTCTTCCTCGCCGACTACAACCGCCGCTTCGCCCGCCGGCCTCGCGATATGCAAACCGCCTGGCGGCCGGCACCGGAAAATCTCGACCGCATCTGTTGCTTCGTCCATGAGCGTGTCGTCAGCAACGACAACATCGTCCAATGGGAGGGACAGCGCTTCCAGATCCCCCAACAAGGACAACGCTTCAGCTTTGCCGGAGCCAAAATTCACGTCTATCAAGCGCTCGACGGGCGCGTCTCGCTTTACTACCGCGACACCCGCCTGCTCCACACCCTGGCTTCGCCAGGGTGACATTTTCATGTTGCCGTTAGGGTGACAAATTCACGTTGCTACAACACAGGGGTCAGGGGAAGGGTCAGGGGTTAGTGCATTGGCTTCGGGGATGGAGGTGATAGTGATCAGTGTTCAGTGGCCAGTGACCAGTGGATTTTTTGCGATGTACGACATTTCTTTCCACTTGTCTTTCATCTGAGAAGAGCGCGACTGGCCTCCGGCCCCTGATCCCTGCCTTTCCTTTGCAGTTTGTCCCTCATAGCTTTCTCTCTCCTGCTGAGGTAAGGTGAAAACAATGATCGAAGAGCGGAAATCGTGGCTGCGGCGGCGGGTGGAGTCGGCGCTGGAGAAAGGGCTGACGCGCGCGTATCAGACCGTGCGCGTGGATCCGGACAAATTTCTGCTGCAGCTCAAGGTGGCGTATCGGGTGCCGATCAGCGGATATCACGGGGTGTATTCGCTTGACATCCGCGAGTTGGACGTTGTGTCGGATTCGATCATCCGCAGCGGCATGAAGATGGCGGCGCTCGAAGGCGCGGGATTCGGATTGGGCGGGCTGATCACGATTGTGCCGGATTTGGGAGTTCTCTCGGCGATCACGATGCGGACCGTGCAGAAGCTCAGCTTGTTGTATGGATTCACCTACAACACCGACGACGAGATTGCCGAGTTGTGGATTGCGGCGGCGAGTGCGGCAGGAGTCGACATCAGCCGTGAGCTATTGGAAAAGGAAGTGATCAACCGGTTCGTGCCGCGCGTGATCCAGAGAATTGCGGCGCGCGCCAGCGCCGAAGTGGTGGAGAAATGGGCGGGGCGAGTGATCCCGCTGGCCAGTTCGGTGGTGGGTGCGGGGTTGAATTACTGGTTTGTGCGGGCATGGGGAGAGCGGGCGCGGATGCATTTCCGCGAGCGGCATTTGAAAGTGCGGCGGGAGGCGCGTGATGCAGACTGCGCCGGAGAGCTTTCGTCAAAAATCTGAAAAGCATTCACCGCCGAGAGCACTGAGCGCGCAGAGAACCAAAAAAGGCGTAAGACCATTCTTCTCCCCATTCTTCTGCGTGCTCGGCGGTGAATCCGGAACTTGATAGACATTAGGAATGCCTAGATTTTCCTGTGCTGCCATTTTGTTTGATCTGGATGGTGTGCTTTGCGACTCGACGCGGCAGGTGGACCGCGAGTGGCGGGAGTGGGCTGTGCGCAAGGGAGTCGACGGCGACGCGGTGATGGCCATCGCGCATGGAGTGCGCACAGTGGAAGTGATCCGGCGGGTGGCGCCGCATCTGGATGCGGAGGGCGAAGCTGCTGCCATTGAAAATCATGAGGCGAATGATCAGCGTGGAGTCGTGGTGATGCCGGGCGCGGCGGAGCTGGTGAAGGCGATTCCCTCAGCGAGATGGGGTGTGGTGACGTCCGGATCGCGGCTGCTTGCCATCAATCGATTGCGGCATTGTGGATTGCCCGTGCCGGAGGTGATGGTCACGTCGGATGACGTGAGGAATGGGAAACCGCATCCGGAGCCGTATTTGATGGGAGCAGAGCAGCTGGGATTTCGTCCGGAGGAGTGCTTGGTGATTGAAGACGCGCCGGCAGGGATCGAGTCGGCGCGCGCAGGCGGAATGAAGGTGATTGGGATTACTAGCACGTATCCGGCGGAGGCGGTGGAGCAAGCGGACGCCGTGATCGGGAAACTGGCGCAGATTCAGGTGTCGATGAACGGGACGGGGAAGATGGGAGTGGAGGTGATAACGCGGCTTCATTCGAAGCTAGTGTGGCTTTGGGGCGGGAGGTCAACGAATATACCCACCTGGAACGTATTGGACATAAGTTTGGAGCCCGCGTGGGTCGGTAATCTGATTCTCGTAGATAATGCCGCGTTCTCGTCGGAAGTAGGAGTATCCGAACTTTCCCCCATCGCCTAGTGTCTGATTCTTAATATAACCGTCGGTGAAGTAGTCATTGGTCAGAACTGTTTTTCCGGTTCCGTGGGACGCTGTGACCATTTGCCCCTTGTCGTCATAAGTGTAAGAGTCCACGTGGCCAGCAGAGTCTGTAGCGCGAATCATCCGTCCACCGGTGTCGTATTCATATTGCATACTACGGCCATAAGAGGAAGTGATGCTCCGGATGCGATGCTGCGAATCATCTTCAAAATGAAGCCACTTTCCTGACGGGCTACGAGGATGGAACGCGAAGGCCGCTTAGCTTTGTTTCCTGCTGGATCGATGAAATTTGTCAACACGGTGACATTCTGTGGAAGGGCTTGTGGCCGGTAGGGGAAAATATAGGTCCAACCGTCATTCGTCTTGACCATCCATTTACCCGCGCTGTAGACAGCCTCGGAGCCGGCAAATCGTCCATCGGCGCCCCAGCTCGGAAGGTATGTGTCGCCTCTCTGTCCAGCGTGTGGCTTGCTGTGGTTGAAGTGAACTCTTGACCCGTCTTCCCTGACCAAGTGATCAGCGACACCCATCTGGCCTTCGAGGAACATCTCGAATGAGGTCCGTGCCTCCTATGCCAAAGGAGCGCGAGCGGTCGTCTTGATTGCGGTAAACCCTGGTGAATTGCATGGCTGGTTCATCGTCAAACACAAAGTCGGCTTTACGTTGCACAATGAGTCCGACGCCTAAATCCATGGAGAAAACCTGCAGATTTGTATCCGAGAGAGCGGAGGCCGTATTTGAAAACTTCCATAGAAGCTTGTCTCCCGGGCCATCGTATATCGTTGTTGACGGATGTCCCGCTTCCACGAATGAGTGCCATTCCCGCTCGGCACCAATCACTTCACCGCCGATCTCATCGATCTCGACGCCCGAAAGCACTCCTCCGCTAAGTACGCTGGTGTAGTCGCTGCTCATTGGCAAATCGAAACACAGGATGACGAGATTCTTGGTGAGGAGTTTCTGTGTCCGCGACGTGAGCCATTCCGGGTTCCACTTTTCCATTAGGGCAGGGGGATGCAATCGCGCAGTCGAGATAATTGCGTAGCGCCCTTCTATTCGCAGGTTTTCTGCATAGCGCCATTGAAAATCGGGTATATACATGTCTGTCGACGTAACACCGATCAAGATCGAGAAGGGATCGCGCGCGATCTCAGGATACTTTTTGGCGATAGCTTCGATGCACTTGTCCGCGATCAATTGGCCGCGTGCTGGATTGAACAGGTCCGGGGTAAGCGGCACCGGAGGCAGCAGTTTCACGTCAATAGCTAACCGGGCCGTGGTAATAGGTCAGGTGCCCACGCAAGGGACTCGTCTTCGGCAAGGCCAATGGGCGCAAGGTATACAGACTTGGCAGGAGCTGCAGGAAGCCCTAACTGACGAACGGGGGTAAGGTCGACTCTGCGGTCGTCGCCTGCGATTCTGACAACCAGCCGGGAAAAATCCCAAGCGTCGTTCACTTGGGTAGCGACTCCGTAAAGGCGTCCGTTTCCGCGCGAACCCCTCAAGGACACTGACCATTGCGCGAGGTGCGAATTCGCGAGAGGAATGACAAATCCAAACGGCTGGGAACGGAGATTTTGTTCCCTAAGGCGCTCTGTACCTCTGGCGACGAAATGGCTCGACTGACCGATTCTTGGTAACTTTCGGATTGCACCAGTTGAGAATGCACGTAAACAATTGCCGCAATTGCAACACAGGCTGGCAAGAGCAGCAGAATTGCGAAGCCCCAGAGAAGGCGAGTTTGTGCGGAGGCTCTACTGAGCCCTTGCTGGCTGCCGAAGTGGGGGAAAGTCAGGTGAATAAGATCCACAGGGGAATGGAACCTGGGTAACGGCGGTGGCAATCCGAAGTTCCAGGACTTGATACTACCACAGAGATCTCCCGTGATCAGAGTTACTTTGGGGCTACAGACTGCCCGCAAGCGCCTTTGGCCATTGAAAAGCCGCTATTGAGCAGGTGGCGGCAAAGCGACCGTGGTAACTAGCGTAGCCAGTCTTCCAGTTCGATGCCCTTGTCGGTTTTTTCGTCGCGGTATTTCACGATCACCGGGGTGTAGAGCGAGAGATTCCATTCGGCGGCCTTACCTTTTTTGACTGCGCGCGAGCCGGGGACGACCACTGCATTTTCCGGGACTTCCAGCGGGGCATCGGCCGTTGCGCGGTAGACTTCACCTCTTACCAAGTCATAGAGAGGCGTTGAGCGGGTGAGGATTGTTCCGGCTCCTAAGACCGCTCGCGCTCGCACCAGCGTGCCTTCGAAGATGCCGCAGTTGCCGCCGACCAAAACGTCGTCTTCGATGATCACGGGAGCGGCGTTGATGGGCTCGAGAACGCCTCCGACTTGTGCGGCGGCACTGAGATGGACACGTTTGCCGATTTGCGCGCAAGAACCGACCAACGCGTGCGAATCGACCATGGTGCCTTCGTCGACGTAGGCTCCGACATTGATGAACATGGGCGGCATGCAGATGACTGAGGGCGCTACGTAGGCTCCGGTCCGGACGGAACTGCCGCCCGGGACAACTCGCACACGATCCGCGATGGCGAACTGGCGGGCAGGGAAGGTGTCTTTGTCGATGAAGGAGAGGCCGGCGGTCATGTCGGCGAGAGCGCCGAGGCGAAATCCCAGGAGTATGCCTTGCTTGACCCAGGCGTTGACGATCCAGCGGGTCGGATTTGCCGGATCAAGGCCTTTTTCGGCGGCGCGGATTTTTCCTTGCGTGAGCTGGTCGCGGAATTCTAGGAACGTCTTGCGCGCTTCTGGGTCACGCTCGACTTCGCCTTGGGCGGAGAGCTTCTCTATGGAAGATTTCAGGCTCGACATGAATGGATGATTGTCGATTGCTGGTGGATGAATTGTCAAAAGGGCAACGGCGGTTACCACAGAGGACACAGGGGTTCACAGGGGACTTCCGGGTGCGGAATTACGGTAGGGATGCTTCGACTGCGCGTTGAGGATCGCTGCGCTCTCCTCAACGCTCCGCTCAGCACGACTGATGGAAGCAGATTGATCGATTTTCAATCTACAATCAGAAATCATCAATCGACAATTTGTCTTCTAGACGCACTTGCACTCGCTGCGAATGAGGACGCCGGTCATCGTGTGGGCAATCTCGCGGGCCTCGGGCAGGGTCGCGTAGGGTCCATGCCATTTGGCGTGGTTAACGTCGTGGCCCGAGGGACGTCCTTTGCCGTGGCTGCACTGGCCGCAGGTGCCGCGATGCAGGACGATCTTGTGCGGTCCGGCAACCCAGTTTTCATAAATAAAGAACTCGGCAGCATCGGGCGAAGGTCCGGCGGGCTTGGTGATCAGTCCGACTTCGGTGGCGACTCTCTGCAGCTTGGAGCGGGTATCGCGGCGCATGGGCAGGAGCGGCAGACGGTAGACTTCTTCGAGTTTCCCCATCATGGCCAAGACAGCCTTCACCGGCAGAGGACTCGATTCGATGAAGTTGGCCTGCATCAGCGGCAGGTATTTGCGATTGAGGCTGCGCGCGGTTGCCCAGTCATTTTCGAGTGCGGCGCGGGTGAGCGAGGCCATTTCGTGCGGGATTTCGTTCGAGGCAACCGAGACGACGCCCACGCCACCGAGAGCGATGACCGGCAGGGTCACGGCGTCGTCGCCGGAGAAAACAAGAAAATGTTCAGGGACGGATGCGATGGCTTCCGCGACCTGGGTCATATTGCCGCTGGCTTCTTTGACTCCAATAATGTTCGGGATTTCGGCCAGACGTGCGAGCGTGGCCGGTTCGAGATTCGCAGCAGTGCGTCCGGGAACGTTATAGAGGATCACCGGCTTATCGCCGACGGCTTCGGCGATCGCTTTGAAATGGCGATACTGGCCTTCCTGAGTGGGCTTGTTGTAGTAAGGAGAAGCCGTGAGGATCGCGTTTACGCCCGGGCGCTCGGCGAGTTCTTTGGCCTTGGCGACGGCCTCGTGCGTGGCATTGGAGGTTGCGCCGGCCACGATGGGTACGCGTCCAGCGGCAACTTCGATGGTGGTATCGATGACATGCAGCCATTCGTCGTGCGTAAGAGTCGGAGTCTCGCCGGTCGTGCCGCATGGAACAAGGAAATCAATGCCGGATTCGATTTGCCACGCGACTAGATTGCGCAGGGCCGCGTCGTCGATGGATCCATCCTGATGAAAAGGAGTTACGAGGGCAGTGCCACATCCACGAAGTTGCATAGGGATAAGATAGCGCGAATGGGAGTCGAGGGAAAATCATGTGAGCGGGGTCACAGTTTCCACAGGGGCTAAAGCCCGTTCGTTTTTGGGACGGTTTTCGCGGCCCTTAAAGGGCCGCTCTTCCACGGCGGTGCCAGCCTTCGAGACTTTCCACGGTCACTCGATGTGGGGATCACTCGACATGGGGCAAAAGGGACCGATCTTTCTTGAGCCGTGCATGCGAGACGGCGAAGCTTCTTCTCCCTCGGTGTAGAAGGAGCGTGGTTCCCGCGTTTCGAAAATCGCGAAGGGTGAGGCAGCCGAGTTTTCGGGCTCTGCCAGATTTGCGGATCAAACTGCAACCATGTGGGACGAATCGATCGGGAGTTGTGCGGCAGTTACAGTTCCCGCCAGACATCCTTGAAATCGTAGAAGCCTTTCTTGCCCATGAGCCACTCAGCGGCGCAGACGGCTCCTTCGGCGAAGCCGCGGCGGGATTTCGCGTCGTGGCTGAGATAGATTCGGTCGGCTCCGGATTCAAAGATTACTTCGTGGAACCCGACCACCTCACCTTCCCGGAAAGAAGTGATTTCCAGATCTTCGTTCTGGCCGCTGGAGTCGCGGATGAGGCGCTGAAGGGCCATCGCAGTTCCGGAGGGCGCATCTTTCTTGTGAACGTGGTGACGCTCGAAAATTTGTCCGGTGTACTCATGACGAAGGGCGGCAGCGGCGGTGCGGGCGACATCGAAGAAGAGGTTTACGCCAACGGAGAAATTAGGGGAATAGACGAATCCGGTCTTTTGCTGCTCGACCAAGGTTTTGACGCGGTCGAGGTCTTTATACCAACCAGTAGTGCCGACCACCATGTCCTTGCCCGCCTGCACGCAGGCTTCGATGTGGGAGAGCACGCAATGCGGAGCGGTGAAGTCGATCACACAATTGATGCCGGCAAGAGTTTCAGGGGTAAGCGCTGCGGCTGACGCGTTCTCGCTGGCGCTCACCACGCGCGCGTGATGTTTGCGCTCCGCGGCAACCTCCGCCACGAGTGATCCAGTTTTGCCTCGACCCAGAAGAAGAAGGTTCATACGTGACGCCTCTGACGATTTAACCACAGGCGCCCCAATCGAACACAGCAGACTACGGCGGGAACTCGATTGACTTTTATGGGTTCATGGCGAACCGGCGACCGTGATGGCTAACGCCGCGTGCTGCGACAACATTGCCCGGCAGGCCGGCATCCCATACCAGCGCCGCGGAGAGGGAGAGTCATGGACCAAAATCGAATGATGATAGTGATCGCAGTTCTGGTGGTCGCGATTATCGTGATCGCCGCCATCGCGTTTGTGAATTCGCGGAAGCGGCGCGGGCTTCAGCTACAAAAGCGCTTCGGACCGGAATACGACCGCGTTCTGAAGCAGGAAGGTGATCCGCGGAAGGCCGAGGGGGTGCTGGAGTTCCGTCAGAAGCGGAGAGAGAAATTCAAAATTCATCCACTTTCGGCGTCCGACCGGTCAAGTTTTGCCACGCGCTGGAGCGAGGTGCAGGCGCGATTTGTGGATGATCCACGAGGGGCGGTGACGGTCGCGGACAGTCTGGTCACCGATGTCATGCAGGCGCGGGGATATCCGATAGGAGAGTTCGATCAGCGAGCGGCGGATCTTTCGGTGGATTATCCGCTGATCGTGGAAAACTATCGCGCGGCGCACGATATCGCTTTGCGTCATGGCGAGGGCAAGGCCAGCACAGAAGATCTGCGGCAGGCAATGGTGCACTACCGCCTGTTGTTTCAGGAACTGCTCGATGAACAGCGTCAGCGAAAAGGAGCATAAGAAATGGCGACACCGTTAAGAAAAGATAACGAACAGTTTGAAGACCGGTTCGAAAACCAGGAAATCACCACCGCCGATCTGGCGCAGGGGAAAAGGCCAGTTGCGGAAGGGCGGGGACCACAAGCGGTTACGGCCGATCGGGGAATGGAGCGCGTGGCTGGGGCCAGCGAGGCCGCTGCGACCGATACGGCGGGATCCCGCGAGATCGGAGACGATGGCACCGCACCGCTTTTTCCCAATGAGGAGTTGCAAGGCCTGCGGGCACGGTGGAAGGAAATACAGATTGCGTTCGTGGATGAACCGCGAAAAGCGGTGGAGCAGGCAGATGGATTGGTGGCGTCGGCGATGAAGCGGTTGGCGGAAGTTTTTGCCGAGGAACGAGCTGGTCTTGAACGCCAGTGGGATCGCGGAGACAGCGTTTCAACGGAAAATCTGCGTGTGGCACTGCAGCGCTATCGCGCGTTTTTCGACCGGTTGCTGTCGGTATAGCGGTTATTGAACCTCGGGAAAATCCCCACTCTTGCCGCAAACAACGCGGCAAGAATGGGGCACCCGGTCCGTAAGAGCCGACAGAATTTATCAGGCAAAAACTTCGGGATCTAGTTCCGAGAAGAATTTCGTGTGCAAGCGCTGAATCACGCCGGGGACTTCATCTTCTTCAATTACGAAGGTGAGATTGATTTCCGAGGCGCCCTGGGAAATCATGCGGATCTTTTTGTCGGCGAGCTCGCGAAAAACCAGCGCCGCGATGCCGGGGGTATCACGCAGGTTCTCACCGACGAGGCACACGATCGCTTTGCGGCCCTCATACTTGACGTCGGCAAGCTTGGCCAGATCGGCGGCGAGTGCCGGGATCGCCTGATTGGAATCGACCGTCAGCGAAACGCTGACTTCCGAAGTGGAGACGACATCCACGGCGACCTTGTGACGGTCAAAGGCCTCGAAGATGGCACGGAGAAATCCGTGGGCCAGCAGCATGCGAGGCGCAGCCACGTCGATAATGGTAATGCGTTTCTTGGCCGCGATGGCTTTGAAGATATTCTTCGTTTTTGGCGCACGCGTGGTGATGCGCGTTCCCTCACACGAGGGGTTGCGGGAATTCAGAACGTAGACCGGGATGTTCTTCTGAATGGCGGGCAAGACGGTCGCCGGGTGCAGAACCTTGGCGCCAAAATACGCCAGTTCGGCGGCCTCGTCGAAACTGATGACCTTGATGCGGCGGGCTTCGGGGCAAGTGCGTGGGTCGGTGGTGAGGATGCCATCGACATCGGTCCAGATTTCGATGCGCTCTGCGCTGAGTCCAGCGCCAAAGATGGCGGCAGAAAAATCTGAGCCGCCGCGACCGATCGTGGTCGTAATTCCGGAGCGATTGGCGCCGATGAAACCGCCCATGACCGGGACCTGTCCGGCTTCAAGTAAGGGCCGAACTTTTTCCTGGAGCTTGAGATTCGTTTCCTCGTACTGAGGAACGGCCTGCATGTACGCGCTGTCGGTGATGAGCACCTCGCGCGAGTCGACGTGAGCTCCTTTGAGTCCGTGGGCCTCAAAGGCGGCGGCGACGATTTTGCTGGAGAGCATCTCGCCGAAGGAGGCGACATGATCGGTGGTGCGGGGAGTAATTTCGCCGACGGCCGAGATTCCGCGCAGCAATTCGTCGAGAGCTTCAAAGTCGGATCCGAGTTCCGAATGAAATTCGGTGAAACGCGCGGTCCCCAGGAGCTCGCTGGCGGTGTTGTAATGGCGCTCCTGGAGCGAACGGCAAAGTTTGAGCGCAGTCTTGCGCTCGCCTTCGCCAGCGGCGCGGGCCATGGTCAGGAGCGTGTCGGTCACCTTTGCCATGGCGCTGACGACGACCACCGGCTGCTGCGCAAGGCGTCCGTGAACGATGGAGGCAACGCGATCGATGGCTTTGGCGTCCTCGACGGAGGTGCCGCCGAATTTCATGACGATCATCGGAGAGAGGCCCTCCTCCGATGAGTCTTGGGAACGGGGATGAGAGCAGGTGTACTCCGCGCGAGATCCTTCGCTCCGCCTCGCTTAAGCTCGCCTCCGGCTAAAGCAGGAGGACTACAGCTCGGTGTGGCTACGCTCAGGATGACGCCCACTGCCTTGGGAAGGAATCATCCCAGGTATCCTTTGGCTTTCAGCAGTTCTGCGTTGAGGACCGCCGCGCCGGCAGCTCCGCGGATGGTGTTGTGCGAGAGCACAGTGAACTTCCAGTCGAGCACTGAGCAGGGACGCAGGCGGCCGACGACCGTGGTCATGCCAGCGCCCGTATCCACGTCGAAACGCGGCTGCGGACGATCGGAAGCCGTCACGTAGATGACCGGTTTTTCGGGAGCGCTGGGCAGCTTCAACTCCTGAGGCTCTGCGCGATAGCCGTTCCAGGCAGCGATGATCTCTTCGGCGGTAGCTTTCTTTTTGAGGCGAATCGAGATGGACTCGGTGTGTCCATCTTCGACGGCGACCCGGTTACATTGCGCGCTCATGGCGAAGCCGCCGGGAATGACTTTCGATCCGTTGACCTGTCCGAGAAGCTTTTTCGTTTCCTCCTCCATCTTTTCTTCTTCGTTCTTGATGAAGGGAATGACGTTACCAAGGATGTCGAGCGAAGCCACGCCGGGATATCCAGCGCCGCTTACGGCCTGCATGGTGACGGCCATGACGGTTTCGAGCCCAAACTTCTGGTGAAGAGGGGCCAGCGCCAGCACGAGTCCGATGGCGGAGCAATTTGGATTGGTGACCACGTAGCCGCCGGATTTCTTGCGCCACGCCTGAATATCGATGAGCTTGATGTGCGCGGCGTTGACTTCGGGGATGACGAGGGGCACGTCTTCTTGCATGCGCAGAGCGCTGGAATTGGAGACGACCGCGCAGCCGGCGTCGGCAAAGCGCGGCTCGAGTTCAGCCGCAATGCCGGAATCGAGTGCGGCGAAGATGATCTTTGGTGCGCCATCGGGGCTGGCCGGGGAAACTTTCATTTTGGCCACGGCATCCGGAATCGCTGTTTTCAGGCGCCAGCGGGCCGCCTCCGCGTAGAGTTTGCCCTCAGAACGGTCGGAAGCGGCCAGCCAGGCCACTTCGAACCACGGATGGTGCTCCAGCATCTGAATGAATCTTTGTCCGACGACACCGGTAGCGCCAAGAATGCCGATAGGAATCTTCTTGTTCATGTGAATACTTGGAATTTTATAACAAGCGGCGGCTTGTTCCTTCGTGAGGAGTGACGGAAGGCGTTACCAAAGCGCAGAATTCCATATTGCGAGGTAGGAACCGGGTTATTTGTGATGAACCGGCTGGCTGCCGATCGAGTAATCGGAGGTGAGCGGGCCGAATTTTCTCTTCTCCGCGTACAAGCGCCAGCGGCGGAATACGATGCGCAGGCTGGCCATGACGGGGATGGAAAGATAGATGCCGAGAATGCCGGCGATTTCCCCGCCGGCCATGACCCCGAAAATTGCGGCGAGAGGATGCAGTTCCATACTGTCGCCCATAATGCGGGGAGAGGAAACGTAATCCTGAATCAGGCGCCAGACGATGAGAAAGATCAGCACCACCAGCCAGTGGGAATAACTCATCAGCAGGACGACGGAGATGATGGCGATGCCCGCGACTAGCGGCCCGACGACGGGCACGAATTCGAAGACTCCGCCCACCGTGCCCAGGACCAGCGCATAAGGCACCCGCATGGCGCCGAGAAATGCGGAATAAACGATCAGTGAGAGTGCTGCCAGGGTAAGTTGAGCGCGGATGAAATGCGCCAGCATCTGGTTCAAATCCCCGAGAACATTCTCCAGAAATTCGCGTTGCGGCCGCGATTGAATCATGGAGAGGAGAACGTCGCTGAAGGATCGGCCGTCTTTCAGGAAGAAGATGGAAAGAAGGGGGACGATGATGAGCAGCCAAGCCTGTTTGGCCACGTCGGCGGTGCGCAGGCCGATATGCTGTGCCAACTGCTCGATATCGTTTTGATGGCTGACCAGAAACGACTGTACAAAGGCGGTCGTGTTGTAATTCCAGCCATGTTCAGCGCCGAGCTGGTTGGCGATCTGTCCGGAACTGAGGCGAGAGAGCAGTCCCGGCAAGGATTGACCAAGCCGAGCGGCTTCGCGAGTAACTTTCGGACCGACAATGACGAAAAAGACCACGACCAGCGCGAGCAGCAGGGTGTAAATAACAGCGATGGCGCGTCCACGGCCCCTTGAGGAAACGTTCGAGGTGAGCGACGAGCGGGCTCATCAGGTAGGCGAAGAAGATGGCGAACAGGAAAGCGATGAGCGTGTCGTGAGTGACGTAGAGGAAGCCGAGTCCCAGTGCAAAGAGGAGCACCGTGATCAGGACCCGAGCCGTACGTGAGTCAGTCAGCAGCAATAAGTTTTCCAAGACGATCTCAGTTCTGCCGCCGGGGGGATACGTTCAGTCCCGGACTACCTCGGTATTATCGGCAGGGATCGCCACTCGCATCAGCTTAAAGTGGTCGCTATCGTCCACCCAAAGCGCCCACTCAAAATCTTCACCCTTCAGGTTCAAACGCATAAGATTGCGTTCCGCGCCGTGCCAAGTAACTTTTTCGGGACCCACCAGGGAAATCCGAATGCGCGCCGAACTGCGGTCCTGAGGAATAACCACGCCAAATTCCCCAGGCTCCTGTTTGCACTTCATGCTTCCATTTTCGGAGCTGCAGTTAGCCGCCAGGTAGCGCCAGATCAGGACTTCCCGATGGATGAAGAAATTATTGTCGAGAATGACGGAAGTATTCGGCATCAGGAAGGGCTGCTCGGCGGGTTTCGAGGAGGATGGAGTGATGATCTTCTCGAGGAGAAATTCATTATTGGGCAGAACCGTCAAAGAGCCGCCGGAAGACTGACTCCACTCGTAACGGATGAGCTGCCCGCTGGAAGTAATCTGCAGGTCGGATTTCTGGCTGACTGGATCGCTTCCAGCCAGTTGCTTGAACTGGGACTTGATCGAACTCTCGGAATTCTGTTGCTGAATGTCGAAGGTTTCCGTAGCCACGCGCTGCCCCTTCACGAACACCCCGAAAGCGCCGGAGTCGACGGTCTGAGCGGCGCCAGGCTTGGGCTCTTTTTTGTCGCGCGCGAGGGACGGAGTGAGTAGTGCCAGAGATGAAACCAGTAAAAAGGCAGCCACCCGAAATATGATCCGATCGAACTTCACTCGACTTCTCCTTCTTCCCGGCGGATTTCGATGCTCTTCAATTTGAGCCTCTGCACGATCTCATCTGCGATGGCATCGACCGCACGCCCTGCGGTTTCAAACCGAACCGACGCCCTGGAGTACTTCTTACGACGAATCTGGTGAAGCTCACGAAACTGATCCTGGCTGCGAAGCAAAGGGCGTTCGGCGCCCAATTCGCTGGCTTGCCGGCAGCACCGCTCCCAAAGTTCTTCAACCGGGGCATCCAGAAAAAGCGTGGTCACGCCCGCATTCCGGAGAAGCTTCGCATTATCATCCTGAACAAACGCCCCGCCCCCGAGAGCGACAATTCTTGAAACGCCCCCGCGCAATTCCTGCAGCACTTCCTGCAATGCCGCGTGCTCGGCCCGGCGGAATTCGGGCTCTCCGGCATCGCGGAAAATATCCGCGACCTTACGGCTGGCTCGCCGTTCGATCCGGTCGTCCAAATCTTCAAAGATCCAGTTCAAACGCTGCCCTAAGGCACGGCCGACGCTGCTCTTACCGGCTCCCATAAAACCGACCAGGAAGATGGCGTTCCCGGGACCCGCGCTCTTTTTCCCGGAGGTCGAAACCCGCGCATGAGTACGCGCTCGAGTGACGACGTTTCCAGAGCGCTTTTGCGAGCGGCCCGGCTTCTTCTTTTTTCTATTTTTCAGAGCGTTTTCTGAGGTGGATTTTACCACTGAAACTGCGCAAGACTACGGTGGAAGAGACGGCCGCACGCCCCATGGTACCCCAGAAGGCACTTCCTTCCTTCAAGACGAAGGAAGTGTGGGACTTTGGCTGCAGAGGAATGTCGTCGTGCACTTCTCCGCGGACCGTACGGGCGCTGACGTCAGCGGAAGTAGTTTCAGGGACCACGGCTTCAATGTCACCGCTGTGGCTGGTCAGGCGATATTCGCCGTGATCTCCGAAGTCGCCGGCGTAACTGATCGCGCCGCTGGTGGAGATGACTTGAATAAGAGGCCCGGTGACGCCCTTGAGCGTGACATTTCCGCTGAGCGAGTCGACTTCTACGTGGCCGCCCTGCACATTCGTCAAGGTTACGGGACCGTTCAGAGTCTTCACGTGAACGTGGGCGTTGGTGATGTCGCGAAGCTCAACCGTAGCCGCCGCACCTTCGAGGCTCATATCTCCGTGAAGCCTTTCCGCGCGCAGAGTCCCGGCGCTGGAGTGCAGCGTGATGCTGGCATCGGCAGGCGCAAGAATTTCATAGTCGACACGCCCGGTTTGTTCGTCGGCGCCGGGCAGCAGGTGAGACTGGATTTCAACGCGATTGCCGACGAGCGAGTTATCCACCTCAACCTTGTCGGATGCGATGACGGCATTGATGACGACCACGTTGCCGGTGGAGGGCTTTACCGACACGGAACCGTAAGTATTGTTTACCGAAAGTCCTGCCTTGGGAGCGACATTGAAACGGAATTCTTTGTGCGTCTCGGCGGCCAGAGTTGCGACCGACATTCCGGCTATCACCGAGCTGATTGCCAGGAGTTGAACTGTGCGCCCATTCATACGTTTACCCGAGTCCCCTAATGTCTATTGGCCAGCGGGGCTGGCTGCATCACAATCGCGCATCATTATTGCAGAGAACGGTCATTGCAGAGAACGGTCTAACGCCAACTCAAAAAGCATTGCCTTTTGCTGATACGCTTCCAGGAGCGAGCGGCGAGCTTCTTCATCGTTGGGATCGGCATCCACGCTGGTCTTGGCATCCCGGATGTAATCATTGGCCCGGCGTAAGTTATCGACGTACTGGGCCTTGAGCGCGGGAGACTGCTGCGAGATTCCCTGCAGGAGATCATCATCGTTTAGTCCTGCGATGGTTGCATCGGAAACTGATTTCGAGGTCACCGGCCGGATCTCATTACGGGCAACCGGTTGAGCCGGGGAATGTTGCCGCACATAAATTCCCGCGGTGACCAACAGTAGGGCGGCGGCGGGTGCCAGCCAACGAGCCCATCCCCAGGAACTGCCGAAAGACGGCAGCAAGGAATGGTGGGAACGTTGCGGACGGATCAAGCCCTCCCGCCGCAACGCAGCTTCAATATTGTTCCATACGTGCGGGGCGGGCTCGTGAGCCGCCCGCAAGTCGCCCGCCGCGCAGGCGATTACCAGTAAGTCACCCACCAGAGCGGCGCAGTCAGGGCAATCCTTGAGATGAGCGCGCTGTTCCGGCCGGCTGCCGTTCTCGTTCTCCGCTAAGCTCTCTCGTAATTCGACGCAAGTCATACAACACTCCCCAAGCCTCTGACAGCTTCTACTGCGTTTACATGTCTGCGTTCGCCTCGGTCGTTCCGCCAGTCTTCGCTGGCTTCATGCTTGCTACTTAGTTGCCTGTAGTAGGCCTTCAGGATTTCTCCGCTTTTTCAATTCGATTCACTTTGAGCATATCGCGGAGCTTCATGCGGGCCTTATGTAACTGGGACTTGCTATTCCCAATGGAGCAGCCCACGATGCCTGCGATCTCATTATGTTCATAACCTTCCACATCGTGAAGCACAAAAATTGTCCGATAGCCGGGGGGGAGATCCTCCACCGCTTTTTGCAAGCGCAGCCGGTCAATCGAACCGGCTAAGGATATATCTTCCGCGCCAAAGTCTTTCTTCGGCGTATCGTCTTCGCCACCGCCCTGCGTAGTCTCCTCGAGCGAAACTACCGGAAGGCTTTTCTTTCTCAGGTGCATCAGCACCACGTTCACGGACAAGCGATGCAGCCAGGTGGAAAAGGCCGACTCTCCGCGAAACGTTCCAATCTTGCGGTAGAGCTGGAGGAACGCTTCCTGCGTCAGGTCCTCCGCCTCAGCCGTATTCGACGTCATGCGAAGGCACAGCGAATATACACGTCGCTTATGCTTGTCGTAGAGGGCTTGGAACGCTTGCGCGTCCCCGAGTTTGGCCCTGTCGATAAGGTCGGCTTCGTTCGAGTCGCCAGGCTGTCGTAGTTTTGGGTCGGTCAAGTTGCCTTTTCCGGCCGCACCCCGTGAGATGCGGCTAAATATCTTTACGTTGTATGGGTTGCAGACAGTCGCGGTCGAACTAAGGTAACCCCTGTATCTGAAATTGTAGAGCTTTTCTACTGTTCTTTGGATTGTTTCACGAGCTGCATGGTCGCTGGAAATCCTTTGCTTGGATGGCCTTGACGGCGCTGAGAGCTGCTTCCACAAACACTATCCCAAAAATGGAGTGGCAATCTTCGAAAATTGGTAATTTTTTCGTCTCTATCCGGTCGCTTGCGAAGTGGTGATGGTCTCCAGGCCGTGGCCATGAGGACCGAGTTCGCGCTGCCGAAGGAGGAATGCAAAGGCCAGTCCCAGGAAGCCCAGAATGGAAAAGATCCACATCCCCAAATCGTATCCACGGGGATTATCGGCGCCAGCATGGCTGTAATCGTTGGCCCAGCCAATCATGAGGTTGAAGCCAAAGAGCCCAATGTTCTGGATCATGGTCATCAGGCCATAGGCCGTGCCCAGTTTCGATTGATCCACGATGTAAGCGACCGATGGCCACATCACGGCCGGGATGAGCGAGAAAGCTACGCCCATGAGGGCCATGGGGACGTAAAGGCTTATGTGACTGTAGGCCAGCATGAGGTAGACGGGGATCAGGAGCAGGGAACCAAACATCATCAACAAGGCGCGTTTGCCAACCTTGTCTACGATCAAGCCGAAGATCGGAGTGGCGATCATGGCAAAAAGCGTCAGCATGCTGGAGAGAAATCCGCCAAACTCACGCGAAGTATGGTGCGCTTCGATGAAGAACTTCACAGCGAACGTCTGGAAGGGGAAAATTGCCGAATAGAAGGTGACGCACAGCGCGACGATGTACCAGTAGCTCACGCCAAACTTGAACAGGTCGCGGAAGACGACTTTATCGGTGGAGGTTTCGCCGAGATGGAAGGTCTTTTCGGCATGCACTTCCAGGACCCAATAAATGATCGCTCCAATGACGCAGAAGATTGACAATCCGACAGCGATCAGAAACGGCCAGCGCCAGTAGGCATAAGCAGCACGGGCCCAAGTGGGGGAGTTCAGCGCAGCGAAAGACCCCAGACGGCAGATCGTGAGATTGATGCCGAAGGCGAAGCTGAGTTCTTTCCCTTTGAACCATCGGGCCAGCGCTGCCGTGACTGCGACATTGAGTGATTCGGCGCCCATGCCGAAGATGAGCCTTCCGGTGGCCATTACCCATAGCGCTCCCGATGAGGCGGTGATCGCGGGTCCCACCAGGCAAAGGATGCCAAAGACCATCAGCGACTTGCGAAGCCCCATCCGGTCGATGATGAACCCGCCGATGACGACCGTGAATATGTTGGGAAAGCTATAGATAGCCTGCAGGAAGCCGATGTCTTTGTCGGAAAAGTGAAGCTGAAGCTTCAGGACGTCAGCCAGAGGGCTCAGGGCATCGTAGGCGTAATAACTGCCGAACATCGCCAGGCTGAGAAAGACCAGAACCATCCAGCGATAAATGCGACTCGGCTCAGGACGGGAAGTGTCGTGCATTGGGCCTTTTTGGGTTCGATGATGGAACGAGCAAGATTAGCAGAATCAGAAGTGCGCTGCGAGTCAGCTTCCGACGTAACGCGCATACAAACTGCGGGCGACGGCCGTGTCGGTGGTTCCTTTGATGATGGCCCGTCCGTCGGGGAAGAGTGTCATCTCATAGGGCTCGTGCCAGAACTTCAGGACGAAGTCGTTATGGCGGACGATGCCGTGTGGCTGGAGGCGGCGATCCATCTCGTTGAAGTCAATGGGGCGTTGCCGTTCATGGATTTGCACGGAATTTCTACCGCACAGGGTGATGTGCGGACGTCCTTCGCCGGCGAGGTGAATGAAATCACGCTGGCCGCAGGCGCGGCATCCGGAACGCGTTTTTGCGGCGGAAATTTCGGCATGCTCGTTGGTCCACAGATCGAACGAGAGCAAGGTTTTTCGGAGCGTCGGTGCTTGCGGCCCATGGACCAGAATCTTCAGCGCCTCGGTGGCGGCGATCGACGCTACCAGATTCACGGCAGAATTCAGGATGCCGGAAGTCTCGCAGGTCTCGACGATGCCGCGCGGGGAATCGGGGAAGATACAGGCGAGGCATGCCGTTTGTCCCGGCACAACATTCAGCGTAACCGCATAACTCCCTACGGCGGCGGAATAGACCCACGGGAGCGAACGATCGACGGCGTAGTCGTTAATCAGATACCGCGTTTCAAAGTTATCGGTTCCATCGAGGATGAGATCCATTCCTTGCAGTAGCGCTTCAATGTTGCCGGGAATCAGATCGTCCACTTTGGGTTCCACTTCGATTTCGGAGTTAAACGCAGCGATCTTGCGGCTGGCCGCGATGGCTTTGGGGAGCGACTCGGCCGCATCGGTCTCGTCGAAAAGAGATTGCCGTTGCAGATTGCTGGGTTCAACGTAATCGCGGTCGATGATGCGGAGCTTGCCGACCCCGGCGCGGGCAAGCAGGCCAGCTACGGCAGAGCCGGTGGCACCACACCCGACGATAGCGACTCGCGCCGCAGTCAGTTTCTGCTGGCCTGCGTCGCCAATTCCGCGAAAAAGGATCTGGCGAGAGTAGCGATCGCTGAGAATTGAGCTGCGGGGCGAGCTGTCACCGCGCAGATTATTGTCGTCAAGCGTTTCCCGTGCCAAAGAGGTCACCAGTATCGAGGTGCAAAACAATTATTATAAGTGGGCGAGTAGAGATCGCAGCGGGCAGGTTCCATACCAGCGCCCGCCAGCACGGTACAACGGAGATTGGGCGCGATCCATCGAAGTCATTAGCGTCTAACCAAGGACACCTTTGCCGAAACGGTACGCGACATTTCTGACCGCGCTGCTCCTGCTGTGGTCTGTGGCCGTACCCGCAAAGGCGGCAGTGTCTTCTGAGGCTGGTTCTGAGCGGGGCCCGGCGCTTTCCGCAGAAAGTCCCGGTCCAGATTCTGCCCAGGAGCAGGCGCAGTCTCCTTCGGAAAATGCAGCCTCCGCTTATCAGGGAAAGACAGTTCGCTCGATTGAGTTGCCCGGAGTTGCTCAGCGGGATCGCGACCACCTGCTGCAGTTAATTGCGCAGAAAGCAGCCACCCCGCTGGATCGCGATCAAGTGCGCGACAGCATTCGTACTCTTTACTCGACCGGCCGCTTTGCCGATATCCAGGCGGAGGTGGCTCCGTCCGGGGATGACGTCGTTTTGACCTTCGCCACTTCCCCCAACTTCTTCGTCGGTGCGGTAGAGGTTGAGGGGGCTCCGACTCGTCCCAACGCAAATCAAATCGTAAATGCATCGAAATTCCAGCTGGGGGAACTGTACAGTCAAGAGAAGCTTAACCGGGCGCTGGAGAATGTCCGCCAGTTGATGCAGGAGAACGGCTTCTACAAGTCGCGAGTGACGGCCGAGAGTACGTCAAATCCCAGCACCCAAGAGGTAGACGTTCTATTTCATATTGACGCTGGCTCGCAGGCTCATGTGGGGGAGATTCGAGTTACCGGGACGACGAGGCTTACTTCGCCCGAGGTGCAGAGGATTGCGCACATGGATCCAGGCGATCGTCTCACCTCCTCGCGCATCAGCAACTCTCTGCAGCGACTTCGCAAGAGATTTCAAAAGGAGCAAAGAGTTCTAGCCCAGGTCTCGATTGCCGAGCAGACCTACCGTCCGGAAAAGAATGCTGTGGATTTCACTTTCCAGATTGACAGCGGTCCGCAGGTATTGATTTCAGCCCAGGGATTTCATATCAGCCGCGGCGTATTGAAGAAGCAAGTTCCGGTTTATGAAGAAAATGCCGTCGACGATGATCTGCTCAACGAGGGCAAACGCAATCTGCTCGACTATATTCAGACCAAAGGACATTTTGACGCCAAGATTGAAATTCGAAAGGAAAACGATCCGAATACGCTGCGGGTCATTTACGTGATCGATCCCGGCCCGGTGCATAAGCTGGCGGTCGTGGATATCACCGGCAATAAAAACTTTCTCGATACCAAGACTCTGCTTTCGTACCTGCAGATCCAGCCAGCCCGCCGGCTTCTCAGTCATGGACGCTACAGCGAAGCCCTGCTGAAAAGCGACGTCGCGACTCTCGAGAGCCTTTACAAATCGAACGGTTTCCGCGCGGTGAAGATAGAGACGAAGGTCGATGACAATTATGAAGGTGTGCAGAATCGGCTGGCGGTCCACATCCACGTCGATGAAGGTCCCCGCACCGAAGTAGGCGCGGTGCATATCGTGGGGAACGAAAAAGTAAAGACCAGCGAGCTACCAGAACTCACCACTGAGACTGGCCAACCCTATTCGGAACAGGAACTGGCCAACGATCGCGAACGGATTCTCAGCTACTACTTTGATCACGGCTTCCCGAACGCTTCTCTGGATATCACCACGTCCACACCTCAACCAAATCGTGAAGATGTCACCTTTACGATTCAGGAAGGAGAGCGGTTTGTGGTGGACAAGGTTATGGTCGGGGGCACCGAGCACACGCGCGATTTCGTGGTGCAGCGCGAATTGGAAGTGCATCCCGGGGATCCCTTGAGCCAACAAGATTTGTTGAACACGCAAACCCGGCTCTACGACTTGGGCATCTTTAGCCAGGTGGATACCGCTGTGCAGAATCCGGAGGGCTCCGATCCGCAGAAGAATGTGCTGGTTCAGGTTCGTGAAGCCAAGCGCTACACATTCACCTATGGCGCGGGACTGGAGTTTGAGACCGGTCTTCCCGCGGGCGTGCAGGCGCCACAAGGGAAGACGGGTGTAAGCCCGCGGGTTGAGTTCGATGTAACCCGCCTCAACTTTGCCGGACGCGACCAGACTCTCACGTTTCAATCCCATGTCGGCAAACTGCAGCAACGTGGCCTGGTGAGCTACGAGATCCCCAAGCTCTTGGACAGCGACAAGTTCAAGCTGATCTACACCATCTTCTACGACAACAGTCTGGACGTGGCGACTTTTACATCGCAACGGCTGGAGGGAAAGATCGATCTACGGCAGCAGTTCGGAAACTCTGGGCGGGAACCAGGAACGCGTCCGGGACCGGATTCGATCACGTACCGTTTTGACTTCCGAGCGGTGAAGGCCAGCCATTTCGCGACGAACTTTTCTCCCGGCGAAATCGCGATCTTGTCGCTCCCAGCCCGCGTCGGCGGGCCCGGGTTCACCTTCATCCACGACAAGCGGGACAATCCCCTGGAGAGTACGAAAGGAGACTACTTCACGCTAGATGCCTTTGCGGCCACGAGTTTCTTCGGTTCGCGTTCCGACACATCGAAATCCAGTCTGCCTACCAACTTCGCTAGGGCGCTGGGCCAGTATTCGTCCTATTACGCCTTTGGACCAAAAGGAAAGAAGGACCGGCAGTTTGTTTTCGCCCGGTCGACCAGCATTGGATTGGTACAGCCTTTCCAGGGGACCCGGGTACTCCCGCCCGGAGCTTGCCCGCTGACCAACGGGCAGGTGACCTGTACAGACATTGCCATCATCCCGCTGCCGGAACAGTTCTTCGCGGGCGGCGGCAACTCTCATCGTGGATTCGGGTTAAATCAGGCGGGACCTCGCGATCCCGCTTCCGGCTTTCCGGTTGGTGGAACGGCGCTCTTCGTCAATAACCTTGAGCTCCGCTTTCCGACGACGTCGTTGCCCTTCCTGGGAGAAGGATTTGGTTTCGCCATTTTTCACGATATGGGCAATGTCTTTACCGCGCCGCACGACATGCTGAAGGGGCTGATGCGCTGGCACCAGCAAGATCCCCAACAGTGCTTGTCCGAAGGTACAACGAACTCTCAGTGCGTTACGAACTTTAACAATAGTGGTTATGATTACACTTCGCATGCGGTGGGGATCGGCGTAAGATATAAGACTCCGATTGGGCCACTGCGTTTCGATTTCGGATACAATCTGAATCCGACCCGCTATTTCCAGACGTTTTCGGTACCAGGAAGTCCGTCGAGTACGTTTCTCGAAGGGCAGCACCTGCGGCATTTCAATGTATTTTTCAGTATAGGTCAGCCTTTTTAATGCGGATGATTTTCTCCAATTCGGCTGCGGCGATCGGGTCTATCTTTCTCTTGCTCTTGGGCGCGCTTGCGCTGCCTGCGACGGCGGGGCAGGTGATCGATCGCATTGTGGCCACGGTGAACGGGCACATCATATTGCAGAGCGACTGGAACGACGCTTTGCGTTACGAAGCTCTGCTCAGCGCGCGGTCACTGTCAGACTTTAATGACCAGGAGCGGCGCGACATTCTCGATCGGTTGATCGATCAGGAGCTTCTCTCCGAACAGATGAAGTCGGCTTCATTCCAGCACGCCACGGAAACAGAAGCGGCCGATGAAATCGCGGCGGCCCGGAAACTTTATCCGGAGGCGGCGACCGATCAGGGCTGGCAGCAGGTGCTCGATCGATTCGGCCTTACCGACAAGACGGTGATGGCTCATGTCCGCGAGCAGATCGACTTGATGCGTCTGGTCGATGCTCACCTGCGTCCGGCGGTGCAGATCGACTCCAAGAGCGTGGAAGCGTACTATCGCGAGAAATTCGTTCCGCAGTTGAAACAATCTGGCGCCGACGACGTTCCTCTGGCCGATGTGTCCGCAAAGATTCGTGAACTGCTGACCCAGGAAAAAGTCAACGAACTGATGGTTTCCTGGCTGCAATCGCTGCGCTCTGAAAGCAGAGTAAGTATTCCCGGTGTGGAGGGTTCTCCCGGCGAGGGAGTCCAAAGCCGTTGACTGAACCCGCCGCCAGCGTTCGGCGCTGGTGGAAGATTCTTCTAATCGCCCTCGTCGCCGCGATGACCTGCGTGGTGCTTGGCCTGTGGTACACCACCACACAATCCTTCCAGAATTACGTCCGATCCCGCATGGTTTCCGAAGTCGAGCGCATCACGGGAGGCCGTGCCGAAATCGGCAGTTTTCATGTGGTCCCGTTTCGGCTGCAAGTTGAAGTTCGCAACATTACCGTGCACGGGACGGAAGCGCCGAACGAAATTCCTCTCGCCCATGCGGATAGTTTCGTGGCCCAGTTGAAGGTCATATCTTTTCTGCGGACCGAGTTTGGTTTCTACTCCGTAGCTCTTGAGCACCCGGTGGTGCACGTGGCGATCGGCCCCGATGGAGCTACCACGAACATCCCGGCACTCCGCGGGATGGGAGAGGCGCAGCGCACCACGGCCGAACTCGAACGACTCTTTTCCCTCTCCATCGATCACCTGTCTGTGCACAACGGCGAATTGCTATGGGCGGACCAGCAAATTCCGCTCAACTTTTCTGTCGAAGGCGCCAATGTGGTGATGGATTATTCATTCCTGCGTGGCCGCTATGAGAGCCAGCTGGCTCTGGGAAAAGTCGATACCGCGCTTCAGGACTTCCGTCCTTTTTCGTGGATGACCACAATCGATTTCAGTCTTGCTCCCACTTTCGCGGACATTAAGTCGCTGAAATGGAGTTCGGGGCGATCGTCGTTCGAGGCGACTGGACGGGTCAGCGACTTCCACAATCCGCGGATCGACGGCAATTACGATGCACAACTGAACCTCGGCGAAGCCGCGGCAATCGCACGCCGTAAAGACCTGCGCGAAGGTACAGCCGAGTTCAAAGGGAACGGTCACTGGTCGTTGAGCGACTTTACGACGACAGGTTCGATGGCATTGCGCGACATCGGCTGGCAAAGCGACCAGTTCATTCTGAAAAAGGCCAGCGGGTCGGCGGACTACTTTCTGAACCAGGACCAGCTGAAGGTTCAGAAGTTGCAAGGGAAGATTCTCAGTGGCAGCTTCGCGGGGGACGCCCTGGTCGACAACTGGTTGCATAGCGCTCCGCTATCCCAGGCAGAGAAGGGGAAAAAGGAGGAGTTGCCGACAATCGGGGTGGCCCGACCAGTACGGAAAGGCGAGAAGGCGAAGATGCCCAGCGTGCAAAGCGGCGCCGTGCATCTGCGCCTGCGCGACGTTTCGGTTGCGGAAGCCGGGGGCGCCCTGGATGTTCCGGCGCACCCGCTCGACGGCTTCAAGCCCGCCGGGTTGGCCAGCGGAAGTGTGGATGCACTCTGGAAGGGCACGCCGGCAAATGCCGAGATCGGATTTAGCTTTGATGTGGCTCCGCCAGCCCATACGAGCGGTCGGGAGTTGCCGATCACAGCCCACATGCAGGGCAAGTACCGTGCGGCGAACGATTCTCTGGAGCTCGCGCAATTCAATGTCACCACTCCATCGTCCAAAATCGCAGCCGAGGGAATGCTCGCCGAATCTTCACGCTTGCGCTTCTCTGTTTCGACTTCGAACCTGGAGGAGTGGCGTCCGCTGGTGCAGGCGTTGGGCGGTCCCACGAATCTGCCATTTCGAGTAGATGGGAATGCCGGTTTCAACGGCACGGCCGCCGGATCTTTTTCCTCTCCGTACCCTGGCCGGAACTTTGGTGGCCGAGGACTTCGAATTCACTGTGCCGGCGACTTCGCGCACCCAAGAAAAACCGGTGCACTGGGATTCACTGGCCGCAAGCATCCAGCTTTCCTCGCATGAACTTTCACTTCGCGGAGGTAGCCTGCGACGCGGCGATACCAGCGCCGATTTCGAGGTGAACGCCTTCCTGCAGAAAGGACAGTTCACTGAAGGCAGTCCGTATACCGCGCGCGTGAATCTGCATAACGTCGACGTAGCGTCGACCGCGGCTTTCGCGGGTGTCGACTATCCTATCTCTGGGACCGCAGACGTCTCGCTGCAGGTTTCCGGAACCCGGGCACATCCGCAAGCGCAGGGTCATATTCATGCGGTTGACGGCTCCGCCTACGGGGAAGAGATCGAGAAGTTCGACGCGGACCTGCATATCGGAGCGAACGAGACGGCTCTCAACAATATCCATCTCATCCATCAGGATGCAGAAGTAAGTGGAAGCGCGGCCTATAGCCCTGCCAGCCGAGGATTCCGCATCGACCTCGCCGGCAAGAATTTCGACTTGTCTCGTATTCGTCAGATTCACCTTGATGAACTTCCCATGGAAGGTCGCGCCGATTTTACCCTGCAGGCGAACGGAACGACTGGCTCACCAGTGATCAATGCTCAACTGCAGGTCCGCGACCTGACGCTCGATCACGAGCGCTCCGGCGAAGTTGACCTGCAGGCCACAACGCAAAATGAGCAACTCATTGTCAGCGGAAGCTCGAAACTGCTGAAGGGCACCTTGAAAGTGGAAGGCACCATCGGTATGAACGGCGACTATCCCGCCAGCATCGCTGCACACACCGATCATGTTGACCTTGACGCCTTGTGGCGTGCTTATCTGGGAAATCAGCTTACCGGGCACTCCTCGGCTACGGGCGTTATGACGATGCAGGGACCGCTCCTTCATCCCCAGCAGTGGAAGTTGGCTGGCACCGCGTCGGATCTGTTGATTGAGATCGAGTACGCCAAACTGCACAATCAGGGTCCGGCAAGTTTCACCTATGCGGATCGGCTACTGCACATCAACGATGCCCACCTCATCGGCGACGGCACCGATGTAACCGGTCACGGCTGGATTTATTACGCCGAGGGTCAACGTCTGGACTTTGTCGCCGACGGCCACGCCGATCTGCGTTTCTTTGACATGATTGATCCGAATCTCACCGCGACGGGGCAGGCGGTGGTTCACGCGACCATGGGAGGTACGGTCAAAGATCCGCTGCCCCAGGGAACGATCCAAATTTCGAATGGGACCGCGAACTACGCGGGATTGCCCAGCGGTCTTAGCGAAATGAATGGGAACCTTCTGTTTACGCGAGATCGCATCCACATCGAGCAACTGACGGCGCGGACCGGCGGCGGAACGCTGGACCTCAAAGGCGATGCCAGCAATTACAACCAGCAGTTGAATTTCAATCTCACATCGGTCGCTAAGGATGTGAGACTTCGTTATCCACCGGGCGTGAGTTCGACGGCGACCGCAGAGCTGCATTGGGTGGGCACGAAGTCGGCCTCATTGGTTTCGGGCGACATCCTGGTGACCAAACTCGCCGTCACTCCGGGCTTCGATTTTGGCTCTTATCTCGAACGCAGCCGGCAATCGGCAGCGGTCACTTCGGCCAACTCGCCTCTGTACAACATTAAACTCGATGTCTCGGTTCGCACCGCTCCGGAGCTGCAGATGAAGACCGCCGTAGCCCGCCTTTCCGGCGATGCCGATCTGCGCCTGCGAGGATCCGTCGCTCGGCCTAGCGTTTTGGGACGGGCCGACATTCTGGAGGGCGACGCAACCTTCAACGGCATCAAGTTCCGCCTGGAGCGCGGCGATATTACCTTCGCCAATCCTGTGGCCATCGAACCGCAAGTGAATCTGCAAGCGACGACGCACGTGCGCAACTACGATCTCGACGTAACCGTGACCGGAACGCCGGAGCGCCTGAATGTGAACTATCGCTCGGAACCGCCCTTGCCGAAGTCCGACATCATCGCTCTTCTCGCCTTGGGCCGCACCAGCGAGGAGTCGGAACAACTGCAGCAGCAGTCGGGGCAGACCCTTTTCACCGACGAGGCGACGAATCTCATCATCAATCAGGCAATCAATTCCACCGTCAGCAGCCGCATGCAGAAGCTGTTCGGAGTAAGCCGTATCAAGATCGATCCGCAGGGATTGACGACCGAAACCAACCCCACCGCCCGCGGACCTCAAATTACGATCGAACAGGAATTCGCCAACAACCTGTCGCTCACCTACAGCACCAACGTGTCGCAGAGTTCGCAGCAGATCATCCAGGGCGAGTACTACATCAACCGCAATCTCTCAGTGCAGGGTACGCGCGATCAGAACGGCGTGGTCAGCTTCGACGTGCGGGTGCGGCAGCGCAAGAAATAGCCTTGGAGAAATAGAATGGGGGAAGCAGGTTCGCACCCATTCCATGACCGTCCCTGACCCTGAGACCTATTCCGACTTGCGGCGGCAGATGGTGGAATTGCAGTTGCGCGCCCGTGGCATTGCTGACGAACGGGTGCTCACTGCGATGCAGCGTGTTCCGCGCCATGAGTTTGCACCCGAATACTTGCGTTCGCAGGCCTACGAAGATCATCCCTTGCCGATCGCGGAAGGCCAGACCATCTCGCAACCTTATATCGTGGCGCTGATGCTCGAAGCCCTCGCGCTCTCGCCGCGCGACAGAGTGCTGGAGGTTGGAACTGGTTCGGGCTACGTTACCGCGCTGCTGGCGGAGTTGGTTGCACAGGTCATCTCCATTGAGCGGCATCCAGCTTTGGCCGATTCGGCGCGAGCGCAGCTGGCAACCATCGGTTACGAAAATGTCATCGTCGTGGTGGGCGATGGCACTCGAGGCCTTCCGCAGTTTGCGCCCTACGACGCTATCGTTGTCTCGGCTGCTGCCGCAGAGCTGCCGAATGAGTTGGTGAATCAACTCGCCGAGGGCGGACGCATGATCATTCCCATCGGCACAGGCGATTCCCAGCAGCTGCAATTCATCTACAAAGAAAATGGTGAAACCAAGATGAGGATGCGGGAGCTCTGCCGCTTCGTGCCGCTGATCTCGGGAGAATAAACGCGCAATAATTTAATCGGTGCCTTGAGCTCGGCGTGCAAAGACAGCGGGAACCGTCTTTCTCTCTGCATTACAATCGATTCATGCCGGTGCTGCATAACCTGCGCGTCACGCTGGAGATGATCAAGTGGGAGCACTCCATCTTCGCGCTTCCCTTCGCGCTGTGTGGAGCAATGCTCGCCGCCGGAGGATGGCCGCCGCTTCACCAACTTCTGTGGATCATCGTCGCCATGGTCGCCGCCCGTTCCGCTGCCATGGCTTTTAATCGCTGGGCGGATGCCGCGATCGATGCGGCCAATCCCCGCACCAGCGCGCGGGCGCTGCCGGCCGGCCATCTTTCTCCCGCATTTGTGGTCACGTTCGTGGTGATTTCGAGCGCGGTGTTTGTGCTGGCGGCGAGCCAGCTGAATCGATTGACGTTGCTGCTCTCTCCGGTCGCCCTGGCTGTGTTGCTGCTCTATTCCTATACCAAACGCGTGACGCGATGGTCGCACCTGGTGCTCGGATTCGCACTGGGTATCGCACCCTCCGCCGCCTGGATCGCGGTTCGCGGCTCGCTCGATCCCCGCATTCTTCTTCTTACTGCGGCGGTGACGTTCTGGGTAGGCGGATTCGACGTCCTCTATGCCTGCCAGGATTATGATTTCGACCGCAGCGCCGGTCTGCATTCTGTCCCGCGCTATATCGGTATATCCGGCTCCCTTTGGATCGCACGAATTTTCCATCTCATCATGATTGGGTTTCTCGTGGGCCTGGTTCTCTCATTCGGTCTGGGAAAGATAGCCGCGCTCGGGACTCTTGCCGTCGTCCTGCTTCTGCTGTACGAACATTCACTCGTAAAGGCCGACGATCTCTCGAAGTTAAACGCCGCTTTTTTTACCATGAACGGAGTCATATCAGTGCTGTTCTTCGGGTTCGTCGCCGCCGACTTGCTCCTTCGCAAATAGATCCCGGCGCCAACTGGCTCCTTCGATTCATGGCATAATCGCTGACGCAAATCTGGAGGTTCGGATGCGTTTCCCTGTTCTTGCTGCGACCGTTCTTTTGATGCTGGCGCCGGCATTCTGCTGGGCACAACAAAGTGCGTCTGCCACACCGCCTGCCCCGGGCAGTGCTGCCGATCTGGTGCAACGCGGAGAAAAACTGAGTCACGACGGCAATCAGGACGAGGCTCTTGCCCTTTACCGGCAGGCACTCGAGAAGTCTCCTGATTTCTATCAGGCGCATCTGGAATCAGGCATCGCTCTCGATCTGAAGGGCGAATACGCCAAGGCTCAGGAACACCTCACCAAGGCTGTCGAGGTCGCTCCCGCAGATTCCAAGCAGCAAGCGTTGCGCTCGCTGGCATTCTCGTATGCCTTCCAGGGGGACGCATTCAAAGCCGCCGAGCCCGAGATGCAGGTCTTTAATGCGCGGCTGGCGAAGGGGGATTCCGTGGCCGCAGCAGAAACCTGCGATGAGCTTGCCCGCATATATCTTGAGCTGGGCGATCCCGGTCATGCTTACAAGTGGTACAAGATGGGCTACGACACGGCTTCGCGTAAGCCCGATCTTTCCGAGGCTGACAAGAATCTCTGGCTCTTCCGCTGGGAGAGCGCGCAGGCGCGCGTCGCTGCCCGCCGCGGAAATGCCGACGAGGCTCAGCAGCATGTAAGGGCGGCCAAACCGGCCCTCGACAAGGCCAATAATCCTGACCAGATGAAGTTCTATCCGTATCTGGCCGGCTACGTTGCTTTCTATACGGGAGACTACAAGACCGCGATCGCCGAACTCCAGAAAGCGGATCAACACGATCCGCTGATCCTCGCGCTACTCGGCGAGGCTTACGAGAAATCGGGTGATGCCTCTCAGGCCCGCGATTACTATCGTAAGGTGCTACAGATCAACGTTCATAATCCTACGAATGCCTTTGCCCGTCCGCTGGCGAAGAAAAAACTGGAGTCGGGCTCCTGAGAAAATGCCCGCAGCGGATCTCTCCATGCTGCGGGCCTTCTTGGCTGCTGAGTTCTGAGTTCATGAGTTCGGAACGCGAGACTACTGGCTCACGCGCAGCAGCAACATCGTTCCTTTCTCGATCTTCACGTTGTTCTTCTCTGATGTCATCACCGAGCCCTGGGCGGTATTTTGCGCGGCCGTCTCGAGTTTCACGTCGGGCATCCCGATGACACCTTGGGTATTTCCTGTGATCGGCGGTCGAGCGCTCGTCTGGGGCGCTGTGTCGGACGCGCCTCCTCCCGGCGGATAGTTCTGACCTTGGGGACTGGCGGGTTGCGGACTGGAACCTCCCATGGACCCCGATCGTGCGCCGCCCATCGAGGAACTCGGAGTCGGGGCCGGAGCGCCACCACCGGAGTCACCGCCTGCAGCGGACGCCGGGTTATTGGTCTGGGGAAAAATCACGGCCTGGATCGACATGGGGAGCGGCATCTGGTCGCCTTTCACCACGGCATGATCGAACGCGATCCCCAGCTCGGATTCTTTCTGCTGTTTGTTCCGTGGTTGCGCTTCCGTGACATGTCCAAGAATTTTTGTGTCCTTGGGGACCAGAACTTCCCCGGTGTTGGTTTTCATATCCTGCGTCACTGTGGCAACAACTTCTTCTCCAGTCTTTGCCTTCTTGGAGTCCACCGTCCGGGATAGCTCGACAGGAATCACGCTGCCCGGTGCGATCTTCAGCGGATTGTTTTTCGGCTGACTCGGGTTTGTCGCGGCATTTGCTGCCGCGCCCGAGGCGGGCTGCCCAGCGGGTGTTGCGGGTTGCTGTTGCGACGCTCCGGGTTCGGAACTCGGGGTGGGCGGAGTATTTTGTGCCAACGCTGCTGCGCAGAGCAGTGCTATCAGGAAAAGTGCGGGAACTACGTTTTTCACGGTCCAGTCTCCTTTTGCAGGCAATCAAGCGCGCGCAACCGCCAGGGAATAGATGCCGTTCGGCTTTCCAAGGTAGGCGGCGTTCTGCGGTTTAGCCGACAACCGCTTGCTTCGTGGAAGCATCGTAGTGCCGTGAAAATAAAGGTGGTTTCTCTCGCTCTCCTCGTTGCCAGCCTGGGCGTTTTGGCTGCCTGCACGAATGAAAGTCCCGATCAGATTCGGCAAAAGACAGCAGAGGAAACCGCTGCCGTCAAACGCGACAGCAAGGCGGTTGCCGAGGGATTGAAAGACGGGCTGAGCAGCAAGAAGTCCGTCGACCTCAACAAGGCGCCGAAGGACGAATTAACCTCCCTGCCCGGCATCACCGCCCGAGAGGCGGATCACATTATCGCCGAGCGTCCCTACGCCAACAGCCACCAACTCGTGACCCGGCACGTGCTTTCCGAGGACGAATACTCGCAAATCCAGGACAGGGTCGTAGTGAACCGTTAGCTTCCTGGCAGGGCCGAAAACATGCCGTTCTTGATATCATCGAGGGGATGGCTTCTTCGATCCAGTCTCAGGCACACGCATTCCAGACAGACGATTCGCGGCTCGGCCCGATTCATGACAAAGTGATGGCTGGCGTGCGGCTTGACGCCAGTGATGCTGTTACTTTGTACCGCACTGGCGACATTCTTGCCGTGGGCTGGATGGCCAACCTCGTCCGCGAACGGATGCATGGCGATAAGACCTATTTCAACGTCAACCGGCATATCAATCCGACGAATGTGTGCGTCGCCGCCTGCCGCCTATGCGCCTTTGGCCGTAAGAAAGATACGCCCGGCGCCTACACTATGGCTCTCGAAGAAGCATTCGAAACTGCGGCCTCCGGATACTCCGAGGCAGTCACCGAATTTCACATCGTCGGCGGTTTACATCCCGACCTGCCGTTTCAGTATTTCCTCGATCTTTGCTCTGGCTTGAAGCAGCGCTTTCCGCAGGTACATCTCAAGGCGTTCACCATGGTTGAGGTCGCATATCTGGCGCGGCGAGCCAAGCTCTCGATTCGCGAAACGCTCGAGCAATTAAAAGCTGCAGGCGTTGATTCGCTTCCCGGCGGCGGCGCCGAAATCTTCGCCGACCGCGTGCGCCATATCATTTGCGATCACAAGATCGATGGCGATCAATGGCTGGAAACCGCCAAGCTGGCTCATCAACTCGGGCTGAAGTCGAACGCGACCATGCTCTATGGCCACGTGGAAAATGACGAAGACCGGGTCGACCATCTGCTGAAGCTGCGTGACCTGCAAGACGAAACTGGCGGATTCCAGACGTTCATCCCGCTGGCTTTCCATCCGGATAACACTCCGCTGCAGCATCTTCCGAAAACTACGGGGATGCTCGACATCAAACAGATTGCGGTGAGCCGTTTGGTGCTCGATAATTTCCCGCACATCAAGTCGTATTGGCAGATGATGACGGCCAAAATTGCGCAAATCTCATTGCGCTTCGGCGCCGATGACATGGATGGCACCGTGATCGAAGAAAAGATCTATCACGATGCCGGCGCGACCACGCCGCAAGGCATGCGAAGGGAAGAGTTGGAGCGCCTCATCCGTGCCGCCGGTCGCGTGCCGATCGAACGGGACACGCTGTATCGGCCAGTCACCCGCACCGAGACCTCGGTTACGGTTGCGGTGTAAATACTGCCGACTCATTGCTCATGAGTCATATCGAGATTTGCTGAACCCCGACCAGTTCAAGCGAACGGCTGGCGCCGTCTTCGCTCTCCAGACATAGCTCAACGGCTTCGCGCATCCGTCTCATCAGCATGTCGAGAGTCTTGGCTTGTGTGTGACAGCCGCGAAGAGTGGGAACTGTCCCAACGTAGTAGCCGTCCTCGTCTCGTTCAATCACGACCGTAAATTTTCGCTGATTCTTCACTGTTGAAGCCTCTAAGAGATTTTGCCGGCCGCATCCCTGTCATTGGTTCGATGTAGCTGTCAAGGTGTGCAGTTCCTCCGGCGACGAATTCAGCAGATTCCGCAGTACCGCAACTTCTGCCGTGATCCCGGTTCGCAGCGCCGGATCGAGATCGGGAGCGAAGAAAGGCGAATGATTCGACGGTAACATCGTCCCCGCGGCCTTGGCCTCAGCGAATTTTGCAGGGTCCGCCCCGCCCAGGTTGAAGTAGAAGCCCGGTACACCTTGCGCTACGAAGTACGAGAAATCCTCCGACGGAGTAATCGGCTCGGCGGTGCGTGACATTGCTTGCTCCCAACGCTGCCTGCAGTGGAATGCGAAGGCGCTCGGCTAATGCTGGATTGTTATAGACCGAGTCTGTCCCTTCCAAATGTTCGATGAGAGGCTCACGCGGCGCGTTTGATGCGGCGGCTTCCGCCCGTGTGATGCGCTGGATGGCCTCGAGAACCTGTTGGCGGACTTCGGCTTTGTACGTTCGGACCGTGAGCCCCATTTCAGCCTGATCCGGAATGATGTTGTTCTTCGTGCCGGCGCGAATGTAGCCCACGGTGACGATTGCCAGTTCGCCGGGCTTCACCTCACGGGATGCGATCGTCTGGAGAGACAGAATTGTTCGAGCCGCAATTACGATAGGATCGATCGTCGTGTGTGGCATGGCTCCATGCCCGCCTTTGCCGTAGATTGTGATCCGCAATGAATCTGAGTTGGTGTTGTAAGTACCCGGCGTGATGGTGACCGTTCCTGCGGGCGATGCATTGCCAACGTGCAGAGCGACCGCGATGTCGGGCTTGGGAAAGCGGGTGAACAAGCCATCCCGAATCATTGCCGAGGCGCCAGAAATTGTTTCCTCCGCCGGCTGCCCGATCAGCATCAGCGTGCCGTGCCAGGTGTCCTTACTCCGGGCCAGGATCTCGGCAGTGCCGAGCAGGGAAGCCATGTGCAGATCGTGTCCGCAGGCATGCATGACCGGGACGTCGCGTCCGGCATCATCTTTCGTGTGCACCTTGCTGGCATAAGGCAAGTCAGTCTTTTCTTCGACGGGAAGTGCGTCCAGTTCCGTGCGAAGCAGGATCGTTGGACCGGCGCCGTTTTTCAGGACTGCGACAATTCCGGTTCCTCCGACATGCTCGGTGACCTCGTAGCCGGCGCGGCGCAGGCTGGCGGCAAGTTTGGTTGCTGTTTCGGTTTCGTGCCCGGAGAGTTCAGGATGCTGGTGCAAATCCAAATAGAGCGCCTGCGCGTCGGGATATACGCCATCCACCTCTTTCGCGGCTGAGCCTTGCGCTGCAGCCTGCGCCGGAGCCGGAGTGGAGAATGAAAAGGCGAATAGCAACGGGAGCAACCAATACTTGCAGTGGGTCATGAGTGGGAATCATAAACTGCAGCCGCGCAGTCTGCATACCATACTTAGGTTGAAAGGTTGTACGTCAGATTTACTAGTGCGAAAAATGCCAGGCTGCTTTCGAATTCTCCGGTTGCCTTTTTTCTACCGGGTGTACAATCGGCCTTAGATAGCTCTTGGTTGCGCGAACTTCGTTACAGCAAGGCCGAGGCGCTCATGAACGTTCACGTAAGTTACAGGCTTCACAAAGCCCCCGCCATAGAGAAAGACGTTCAACATCAAATCGAAAAACTGCAAAAGCGGCTGCAGGTATTTCGGCCCGACCTGATTCACCTGAAGGGCGTGATCGAAGAGGTTTCTCTGCGTGAAGGTACAAGTGTTTCCTTAAACCTTCGCTTGCCCTCAGGCCAGATGGCCGTCAACAAGAAAGCGCCAACTCCCGAGGCCGCGGTGAAGACCGCGTTCGAGGATCTGCTGCAGCAGGTGAATAAGCACAAAGAGATTCTGCGCGCCTCGCACAAATGGCAGCGTGATCGCCGCGGTAATGCGACCCGCACGGGGACTCGTGTCCAGGAGGTACCCTTCGAGCAGACTCTGGCCGCTGTGTTTCCCCCGACGATCTCATCGGATGATATTCGTTCCTATGTGAATGCCAATCTGGCGCGGCTTGATCGCTTCGTAGAACGTGAGATTTTCTTTCGCGAAGCGCAGGAGACGATCGCCCCGAATTCTGTTTCGAAAGAAGAAGTGATTGATGAGGCCATCGCCGCGGCACTCACCGAAGGTTCTGACAAGCCAGAAAAACTGGCACTTGAGCCGTGGCTCTACCGGCAGGCTTTGCGCGCTCTCGATGAGCTTTCGCAGATGGATGAGACCGACGGGCACGCCGTTCACCTGGAGGATTCCGCTCGCCGCCCCAACGTGCGCGGAAGCGAGTCCAAGCTCCAATTCCACCAGCCGGACGAGTCCATCACCAGCGAGAACGTGATCGCGGATTCTCGCGTTTCCACGCCTGAGCAGATCATGGCTTCCGACGAATTACTGCGCCTGATTGCATCCGCGCTGCGCGACCTCGGCTCAGGTCCGCGAGAGGCCTTCATTCTTCATGCGGTCGAGGGGTTTAGTGTTGAAGAGATTGTGGCCATCACCGGCCACCCAGAGAATCGCGTGCTCGCGTTTGTGTCTGCTGCGCGCGATCACTTACGCAAGGCGCCCGGATTGGCCAATCAGTTCCATGGCCGGTTCGCACCAACCGGCGCCGCTTAATCCAAATTCAAACTGTGGGGAGATATTGAATGAGTATTACTCGCGAAGAAATCCGTCAGTTGGCTGAATTTCAAGATGAAAAATCCGCGGCCGTAAGTTTTTACTTCCAGCCGTCAACGCCGCGCAACAAGGCGCACAAGGAAGACACGATCCTGATCAAAGACCTGGCGCGCGAAGCCATGCGCGCTCTTGAGGCGAAAGGAAAGAAGGATTGGGCTCGATCCGATATGGAGCGCATCGTCCAGCTCTCGGGCGAACTGCGAAGCAATGGCACGCATGGCAAGGCGGTATTCGCTTGCGCGGATCAAAACATATGGCGGGAGTTTGAGCTGCCGGCGACGCTGGAAAGCACGCAGATTTATGTGGACAGGCATTTTCATCTGAAACCATTAGCGCATCTGCTGGGTGCTTCGCCGCTGCTTGGAGTCGTATTAGTCGATCGTCATCGCGCCCGCATCTTCGATCTGCGGCTTGGCGAACTGACCGAGCGCGAAGATCTGTTCCACCCGCTGTCTCGCCGCGGACGCAGCGACGGTTTTGCCGGCTACGACGGCGGCCACGCCCAGCGCCGGGTTGAGGATGAGGCCCGTCAGCATTTCAAGAACGTCGCCGAAACTCTAAAAGAGCTGCTCGAACGAGGCGTTTTCGAGAAATGGATTCTTGCCTGCCAGGACGCGCACCGCTCCGTCTTCGAACCGCAATTGCATCCTTACGTCAGTCAGGCGTTGATCGGGCGTTTCCATGCCGACTTGGGTCACGCCACGCGTGACGAGATTCGTACCCACGCCCAGCACATTATGGATCAATGGCAAGACGAGCGTCGGCGCGAGTTGATGAACCAGGCACTGAGCCAGGCTCGCAGCAATGCGCGCGGCGTCACTGGGCTTCGTCGCGTGCTGCGCTCCCTGGAATTGGGAGAAGTCCAGACTCTGCTGATTGGCGAGAACCTTCAGGGACATGCCGTGGAATGCTCCGGTTGCGGCCACATCGATGCGCATCTGGTCAGCTTTTGTCCGGTTTGTGGACGCGCTACGCAGGAAATTGTGGACGTTGGCGAAGCGATTCTGCCTTGGGTGGTTCGGCGGGATATTGAAACCTTCTACGTGAAAGACGATCCGGAATTCGACAAGGTCGGCAATATCGCTGCCCTGCTGCGCTTCCGATCCGAAAAAGTCCAGCCGATCAGCAGCGTTGCTGCCGACGAGCTGGAGAAAGCGGGCGCGGAATATCCCGGCCGTCTGCGCAGATTTGCCCGGCGATAACAGCCGGCGATAACAGATAGATAGCCTAACCGGATTCAATCTAACGCGCGGATCGGATAGAACCAGAGGCATCCGGCCGCGCCCTCGTGTTATTCTTCCGCCTGCCGCGAAAACGGGGCATTATCTCTCGCAGTGCATCGACTGTTCTGTGCCCTGAGCGCGCGATGAGTTGCCCATAGTGGCATTCCCAGGAGGCCGGGTGTCCATCTCCAGACGTGACTTCGTCAAAAGCTCAGTTTTGGGAGCAGTTGCTGCCGGGACGGCAGCCCATGCCTCGCTCTCCGACAGCGTTGCTCTTTCCGCCGACCAGGGACACGCCTCAAAGGATGATTCGCCCAAGCGTCCCACCATCATTTGCGCTCATAACGGCTACGCCTACGTCGAAGCCGCTTACGCCTTTCTGAAAAGTGGAGGCGACACACTGGATGCCGGGATCCGCGTGGTCAAGGGTCCGGAAGATGATCCCAACGATGATTCTGTCGGCCTGGGTGGTTTGCCCAACGAAGAAGGAGTCGTCGAACTCGATGCCTGCTGCATGCATGGGCCGACTCGCCGGGCGGGTGCCGTCGGCGGTGTGCGCAACATCAAGAATGTTTCCATGGTCTCGAAAGCAGTCTTCGAGCATACCGGCCATGTCATGCTCGTGGCAGAAGGTGCTGAACGATTTGCCGTCGCCGCGGGATTCCCACGCGAGAACCTGCTGACGGATCATTCCCGTAAGATTTGGCTGCTGTGGAAAGAATTCAATTCCGATCGTGACTGGTGGGGCCCCGGCTTGGCCGACCCGCACTGGCAGCCGCCGGCAGATGCCAAGCCGCAGGCGGAGTTATGGCGGGAGCGCATCGATCATCTGCGGCAGCGCGCGGCCGCCCTCGGCATCGAGCCTGAATTTCAATGGGCTGCCGTGCGTCGCGTACTCTTCCCACCGACCGGGACCATCCACTGCTCCGTGTTAAACGAAAAGGGGGAGATGTCGGGCATTACCACGACGAGCGGTCTTGCCTTCAAACTCCCCGGCCGCGTCGGAGATTCCCCGATCATCGCCGCCGGTTGTTATACCGACCAGGACGTGGGTTCTGCCGGCGCGACCGGCAGTGGCGAAGAGAACATTAAAGTCGCTGGCGCTCATACCATCGTGGAAAACATGCGCCACGGCATGTCCCCACAAGAAGCTGGCATCGACGCATTGAAACGCATTGTCCGCAACTACAACGGAGACATGAACAAGCTGCGTTTCATGGATATGACCTACTACGTGCTGCGAAAAGACGGTGCTTATGCCGGCGTCAGTTTGTGGGAAGGCTACTCAGCCGGTCATCCGCATCAGTTCGTGGTGCATGACGGAACGCTGAGATCCGAGACTGCCAGGCCGTTGCTCAAAGGATATTCGCAGGAATGGCCGCCCTTCCCGCCGATTCCGGAAGAATTGAAGAAAAATTCGGAGTATCTGAAATAGAGATGGTCAGGAAACAACCGAAAGCCCTGCCTTTTCGGCTGCCGCAGAAAGCCGTCGATCCAAAGTGGCGAGCGGTAATCGAAGCTCACGCGCTGTCTCAAGATAGAGGGCGTCATACGCGGTCAATTCAAAATGTTGTGCAGCGGCAACCACCTGCTGGATAGAAAGCTCTTGGCTGACGTTCTCGATCGATTGCGCCAGCAAAACGTCTAGCGCGGCGAAGGCTTCGGTGCTGCGAACTGATGTGAGAATCCCGCGCTTCTGCGCCACCACGAATCCGTTCGCGACTTCCGATCGCCAAAGATAGGGCACGATTGCCCGATCACCCTGCAGCAGCAGTTGCTGCACCCGCTTGGCAAGAGGAGCGACAGAGGGATCGATAAACCAGGCAAGGGCAACCGAAGCATCCAAAACGAACCGCCTCACCGGCGTCCTTCTTCAATGAGATCCTTGATAGTCATGCCCTTGGGCAGTGGTTTCGCGCTCTTACGAATCTCCTCGATGCGGGAAAAAACGTCTTTCAGATCAACCTCACTGCGGGCGGGAACGAGGAAGGCAGCTAACTTTCCGCGGCGGGTGATCCCGATTCGCTCGCCCGAACTGGCACGCTCAACTAGTTCTGAGAGCTTTTGTTTCGCTTCGAAGAGACCAACATTCTTCATGAATCACCTAGATGATTATTCTAGATGATTAAGCCCCAAAAATCAACTGCCGGCGGGAACGGACCTTACGAGAATCTCACCTTGAAATCCGGGCTCTTCTCCAGATGGATGCTTTCGACGAACCGTACTTTCCCGGTGCGCAGCGTCATGATCACCGAGGAGGTCCGTGTGCCTTCACCAAAGAATCGCACGCCCTTCATCAGCGCGCCGTCGGTCACGCCTGTCGCCGCGAAAATGATCTGTTTGCCCGGCGCCAGATCTTCGGCTTCGTAGATCCGGTTTTTATCTTTGATGCCCATGCGCTCCAGGCGCTCTTCCTGGTCCGGCTTAACGATCAGGCGTCCGAGCATATACCCATTCAGACAGCGAACGGCGGCCGCGGTGATCACGCCTTCCGGCGCGCCTCCGGACCCCATGACCACATGTACCCCGGTGCCGATCACCGCCGCCGCGATCCCGGCAGAGAGATCGCCGTCGCCGATGAGACGAATTCTCGCGCCCGCCGCGCGGATATCCGCAATCAACTTCTCGTGCCTCGGCCGGTCCAGCACCATGACGACCAGATCTTCCACATCGCGATCCAAACGGCGCGCAATGTTCTTCAGATTGTGGGAGACCGGCGCATCCAGATAGACCGCGTCTTTGCACGATGGACCGACCACGATCTTGTCCATATAGCAATCAGGAGCGTTGAGCAAGCCGCCGCGCTCAGAGGCTGCCAGCACCGTAATCGAGCCGGGCGCCCCCGTCGCACAAAGATTCGTTCCTTCCAGCGGATCGACGGCAATATCAACTTCCGGAACTTCGGTGCCGTCGGGAAATTCGGCCCCCACTTTCTCTCCGATGTAGAGCATCGGCGCCTCATCGCGCTCGCCTTCTCCAATGACGATCGTGCCGCGCATGGGAATCGAATCCATGGTTCTGCGCATGGCTTCGGTGGCCACCTGGTCGCTGAGTTTGCGCTCTCCCTGTCCCATGGTGCGCGCCGATGCCATCGCCGCCACTTCCACGACGCGCAAGAATCGCGACGCCAGGTCGCTCTCAATATTTTCCCCAAATGTGCGGGCTTTACCTTCCGGACGAGTCTGCGTTGCCATTTACTTTCTCCCCATTCGCGCTGCGGAGGTCGCGCGCCGGGTTGTGACTATACAGCAATCGGCGCACGAATGAAAATACCGGATTCACCGAATCGTTTTTCTTGCTGTACCACTGGACGTCGCCGCTTAGGCGGACGTGGTATCCTCCTATCCCTGATCTGACCCTGACCCATGCCTGACGCCCGCGCGCTGACATTCCTCTGCATCACCACCTACGAAAAAGGGCAGGAATTCATGCGCGAATGCAAGCGCAGCGGATGTCGCGTGATCCTGCTGACGGCTGAGAAACTGCGGAATGCCGACTGGCCGCGCGAGAGTCTTGACGAAACGTTCTACCTGCCCGACGAAATTCCTCTCGCCGATATTGTGAAGGCCGTCACCCACCTGGCCCGCAACGAGAAAATCGACCGCATCGTCGCCCTCGACGAATTCGATATGGAGACTGCGGCCACGCTCCGCGAGCACCTGCGCATTCCCGGCATGGGTCTGACTACCATGCGCTACTTCCGCGACAAACTCGCTATGCGCATGCGAGCGCTCGATCGCCATGTGCGCGTCCCGGACTTCGTTCCCATCGTGAACCATGGGGACATCCAGTACTATCTCGATCACGTTCCGGGCCCGTGGGTGCTTAAGCCGCGCCAGGAAGCTTCCGCGATCGGCATCAAGAAAATCAATGCTGCGGAAGAACTGTGGCCACTCCTCGAGCAACTGGCGGACAAACAATCGACCTATCTGCTGGAAAAATTCGTCCCCGGGGATGTCTACCACGTGGACTCCGTGGTCTCGGAAAACGAAATCGTTTTCGCCAATGTCAGTAAGTATGGCAAGCCGCCGATGAACGTGGCCCACGGAGGAGTCTTTACCACCTTCACCGTGCCGCGCGGCGGCGAAGAGGATGCCAGCCTGCGCGCCATCAATCGTGACTTGATTGCTGCCTTAGGTCTTCTGCGGGGCGTGGCGCATGCGGAATTCATTCGTGCCTACGCGGATGGCCATTTCTACTTCCTCGAATGTGCGGCGCGCGTCGGCGGCGCCTACATCAACGAGATGGTCGAAGCCGCAACCGGCATCAACTTGTGGCGCGAATGGGCGCGCATTGAAATTGCGGGCGGCGACGGCTCTTACAAATTGCCGACAGTGCGCGAAGCTTATGCCGGTGTAATTCTTTCCTTGGCCAAGCAGGAGAATCCGGATACCTCAGCCTACAACGATCCGGAAGTGTTCCACCGAATCAAGAGACATCACCATGCTGGGCTGATCTTAGAGTCAACCGATCCTCATCGTATCCCCACCATACTGGAGGGCTACGCTCAACGGTTCGCGCAAGAATTCATGGCCGTCGAGCCGCCCCGCGACAAACCTACCGCATGAAAAGTGTGGAGCGGGCACTCCTGCCCGCTACCGCGTAATTCATTGTTCTGCTACCATTTGCCCATGACCACTACGACGGACCACAGCGGGAACGCCGAGCACCCGGCGCAGGAGCGGCAGGAGAGGAAAGAGCCGACCTATCTTTTCACTGAAAAATACGTGTCCGAAAAAAGCGAGACCGCCCGCCGGTTCCTCGATGCGAGAGATCGCCTGAATTCGAACGTCGACAAGGCCAACAATTTCCTGGTCAAGCGCTTTTACAATATCGACCACAACACTTATCTGGAGGGCGCGCTTTCCGCCAAGACCAAAGAACTCATGGGACTCGTCGCCTCAGCCGTTCTGCGCTGCGACGACTGCATCTTCTATCACACGATCCAGGCGTATCGTCTGGGCGTCCCACGCCCAGAGCAGGAAGAGGCGCTGAATGTTGCGATGGTTGTCGGCGGCAGCATCGTGATCCCGCATCTGCGCCGCGCGTACGAACTGCTCGAAGAGTTATACGGATGACCTTGCTGACTAGGTTGAATCGTGGGGGACAGCCGTCAGGGCTGTCCGGCGGGCATAGCCCGGAGCGTGCCCAGAACCCCTTCGCGGCCTATCAAAGATCGGCAGTAACACGCATCAATGCAATAATTTACAGATATCGCGGCCCTATACCTCGAACAGTGGGGACTGGAATGAATATGGCAAAAGCAAAAATGAAGCAAGTGGTCATCCCGAAGTTTTCCAGTGAGGCTAAAGAAGCGGCGTGGTGGGACGCTCATCGCTCCGAGATCGAGGCGGAAATCCGGCAGCGGGTAAAGCAGACGCCGCCGCTGAGGCTGGGCGACCTGCTCCGGAGAGCGAAGCCCTCGCAACCAGTAACGCTGCGCATTCCGAAAGAGGATCTGGAAACGGCGCGACGATTGGCAGCGCAAAAAGGTTTGGGCTATCAGACCTATATCAAAATGCTGCTGCGGGAGGCCCTGACCAAGAATGCGGCTGGGGGGTAGATGCGCACGGATTTGCGATCTAAACTTGAATAGCTCAGGTCCATGATCTCAGTCGAGCGGACTTACGAGAAGGACGCACTTTAGAACGCGTCAATCCCCGTCACACTCTGCCCGATGATCAGCGAGTGTATGTCGTGCGTCCCCTCATAGGTTTTTACCGACTCCAGATTCATCAGGTGCCGCATGATCGGATAATCGTCCGCCACCCCGTTCGCGCCCAGAATATCGCGGGACAGCCGGGCACACTCCAAAGCCATCCAGACATTATTCCGCTTCGCCATCGAGATATGCTGCGGCTCAACGTTCCCCGCATCCTTCAAGCGACCGACCTGCAGAACCAGTAACTGCGCTTTGGTGATCTCGCTGATCATCCACGTTAGCTTGTCTTGTACAAGCTGATGCGAGGCGATCGGCTGATCGCGCCATTGCTTGCGTAAGAGCGCGTACTGCAGCGCGCAGTCGTAACAGGCCATTGCCGCGCCCACCGCCCCCCATGCAATGCCGTACCGCGCCTGATTCAGACACATCAGCGGAGAGCGCAATCCGCTGCTCTTCGGCAACAAGTTCGACTCCGGCACATGGACATCCTGCAGCGACAATCCCGAAGTCACCGACGCGCGCAGAGACCACTTGCCATGAATGTCATCCGCCTTGAACCCCGGACGATCCGTCTCTACCAGAAATCCGCGGACGCGATCCTTCTCGTTTTCAACCTTCGCCCAGATGATGGCTACATCCGCGATCGTTCCCGACGTGATCCACATCTTCTCGCCGTTGATCACATACTCATTTCCGACTTTGCGCGCGCGCGTGCGCATGCCGCCCGGATTCGATCCGAAATCTGGCTCTGTCAATCCGAAGCAGCCAAGCTTTTCGCCTTTCTGCATAGGCGGCAGCCACGTATTTTTCTGCTCATCGCTGCCAAACTCATAGATCGGATACATGCACAGGCCCGACTGCACGCTGACAAAGCTGCGCACGCCGGAATCGCCGCGCTCCAGTTCCTGCGTCATCAATCCGTACTCGACGTTCCCCATGCCGGCGCAGCCATATCCTTTTAAGGAAGCGCCGAAGAATCCCAATTCACCCATCGGCTTGACCAGTTCCCGCGGAAAGCGTCCGGCGCGGTTGCACTCTTCAATAATGGGAATCAGGTTGTCTTCGATGAACTGGCGCGTCGTGTCGCGAACGAGTCGCTCTTCTTCGGTGAGCAACGAATCGTACTGGATGAAATCGACACCGCGGAATTTGATGGCAGGCATGAGCAGTCTCCGTTCGGATAAAAATCGGACTTGGATCCGGTGCCCAGTTTCGGGAAAAGACAAGACTCGGATCGATGACATTTGCCGTCCGTCCAGCACAACCCGTGCACAAGAGGGCAAACATATGACGGTAACAGGGCGTGCTGACGACGGTCAACGCGCTCCCGGGCCGCAACACGTTTTCATTTTTGCCGTGCTTTCGGGTGTATGCTGGTCGCGTAATTTTCTCAATAATCAATCGATTCAATAGTCGGCTGGCGGTGCCAGACGAGTCCTTCGCCGGTCAGGGAGGCATCATGTTCTTGCTTAATAAACGCGACCGTTTGCGCACGGTTATTTTCACGGGAATCCTGCTTTGTGCGGCCACCTCGGTGATCGCCCAGAAAGTCACTGTCGACGCCGACCCGGCTCACGTCGCCAACACCTATAGTCCCGTGCACTCTCTGGGCGCAGCCATCGATCGTCTGCGCACCGGAACGCCCGACCACTTGCTGAAAGATCCGCTGCTCAAAGAAATTCTCGGCGCCGGATGGCAGACCGTGACCTATCGTCAGAACACCGAGTTGATGGTCGAAGCCTGGCACTGGAATCCGACAGGGAAGTGGAGCAACGCGGAAAAACAGGAAGGCTACTTTACCGGCAGCCCCCAGCCCGGAGAAGAAATTCACAGCTCATGGGCTTACCCGCTTCCGCATCGCGGATTCAGTCGCGGCGATGGCAACGGATGGTCGCGCCTCACCGACGGCGACATCCACTCCTATTGGAAAAGCAATCCATATCTGACCAAAGCCTTCACTGGCGAAGATGACTCGCTTCATCCGCAGTGGGTGATGATCGATCTCGGCTCCAAGATCGACGTCAACGCTATCCGCATCGCCTGGGCCGATCCCTACGCGAAGCACTATGCGGTCCAGTTCTGGACGGGCGAGCTCGAGCCCTTTTACGACGGGACGCAAAAAGGCACCTGGCAGACATATCCTCTGGGCAACGTCACAGAAGGCAAAGGCGGCACCGTCACGCTGAAGCTTGTCGACTGGATGATTCCGGTTCGCTATATCCGCATATGGATGACCGAATCCTCCAACACGTGCGATACGCATGGCTCAGCCGACAAGCGCAATTGCGTGGGCTACGCGATCAACGAACTCTATGCAGGAGCGCTCTCCGCCGACGGCTCCTTTAACGACTATGTCACGCACTTCCCCAGCCGCGAGCAGACCGTTACATGGCCTTCGTCCGTCGATCCCTGGCACGCCGCCTCTGATCTCGACTACAACCGCGGCGATCAAGTGGGATTCGATTTCTTCTTTAACAGCGGTGTCACGCGCGGTCTGCCCACCATGGTCCCGATCGCCATGCTCTATGCCACCCCGGAAGATGCTGCCAATGAAATTGCCTATCTCTACAAGCGGCACTATCCGATTTCCTATGTCGAGATGGGAGAAGAAGCCGACGGCCAGCACATGCTGCCCGAAGACTACGCTGCGCTTTACCTTCAGTTCGCCACCGCGATTCACAAGCTCGTTCCCGAAGCCAAACTCGGAGGCCCTCCTTTCGAAGGCACTTTCGGCGACGTCGAAGTCTGGCCCGACGCCAATGGCAAAGTTTCATGGCTGGGCCGCTTCCTCGATTACTTGAAGGCGCACGGCCGCCTCAACGATTTCACTTTCTTCTCATTCGAGCACTATCCGTATCAGGATCGCCCGAGTCTACTCCTGGGCCGATCTCTATCCTGAGCCGGAGTACGTTCGCCACATCGTGCAGGTCTGGAAAGACGATGGCCTGCCGCCGAATATTCCTTTTTTCATGACCGAAGGAAACATCGGCGGTGGCGCTCCTCCGTCCTCGGTTAAGTCGGGTCTGTGGCTCGCCGACTACGTGGGCAGCATGATGGCGGAGGGTGCAGGCGCCACTTATTACTTCCATTACATGCCGTATCCCGGAGGAGGGTCAGGCTTTGGAAACTTCCTCTTGATTGATAAGGACTACAAAGTTGTGGGATATCCGCCGCAATATATCGCGGCACAACTCATCACCAAAGAATGGGTGCAGCCGATCGACGCTCCGCACAAACAATTCAAAGCGAAAAGCGATCTGACCGACGCGGCTGGAAACGTCCTGGTCACCGCCTACGCAGTCGAGCGTCCCGATGGGCAGTGGGCTGTGATGCTGGTGAATCGTGATCAGTCCAACGATCATGCCCTGAAAATCGCATTCGACGGAGCAGGGAACTCACAACGCTTCTTCTCTGGACAAGTCGACCGTATCACCTTCGGATCGAACGAGTACCAATGGCACGAGGAAGGAATTCACAGCCACCCGGATCCCGACGGTCCGCCGTCGCAATCCATCGTGCAAGGCGGCGCGGATATGCTGTATCAAATCCCCAAGGCGTCAATCACAATCCTGCGCGGCCGGATTAACCCGTAGTCGAGATTGATTGGAGAGGTGAGCTTTCCTCTGCTCACCTCTCCAAGATGTCTTTGTCGTGATTCAGAGCGACTTTCTTCGGCTGAGCCGGCAACAGCGTGTCCAGTTCCCGCGTGCTGTTGCCCATCACTCCTACCTGTCCGATCCGGACCATTCCTTTTCCAAAATCGGCAAAGACCGGAACCAGCATCATGAAGTTTTCGTCCACTTCACTCTGCGTTACCGACATGTGCAACTTTACTTTTCCCCCCTCAGCGGGAGTTAGCTGATATTCGAAGCGATACTTGGGCACCAGCGTGCCGTAGACCCACTCGTTGAAGAACCAATCCAGCCGCCCGTTTCCCTGCAGATCCATCAACTTCGTCATGTGTCTCTCGGCAACTTTTTTGAACGACTCGGTCGAAGCCGGTTGATCGCGGTGGCTCTCGACAAAATCGTGCATCATATCGATGAACTGCTGATCGCCGTTGTTATACATGATCGACCGCAGCATGTTGAGGACGTAAGCCCCCTTGGGATAAGTAACGTTCTGATAGGCGTCTCTGCTCTTCGGTGAAATCAATCGTAGCCCCATCCACAGAGGGCCCGCATCGTTTGGGGCCACGCCAAACTTATTCTTCTCCAGAGTGCGGCGTTTCAAGCGATCCCAGAATTCGAGGTAATCCTTTTGCCAGTTTCCCCCCATCGCGTGTTGCAGGAAGAGTCCTGCGGAAAACTCCGCAAATCCTTCCGACAACCATTGATCGTGATACGACGCCCAGCCCACCGCGTGTCCCCACCACTGGTGCGCAACTTCATGCGGAGTCACTTCCTGCACAAAGCCGGTGAAGCTGTTATTGATGTTCCCGAAAAGCATCCAGCGCTGCGTGGAATCGGTGTAAGCGGAAATAGGAAGATAAACCAGATTCGGCCATGACTGGCCAAAGTTGAAGTCCGGCTGTTCCGTTATGTAAATGTTCTGGTACGGGCTTTTTCCAAAATAATGCGTGCACAACTGCATTTGCGCGCGTGTTTGCTCAAGGGCGTATTGCGTCATTGGTGTGGGGGCAAGCGTTTTCAGCACGCTGAAACCAGAAAGCCGATCCGGCAATTCAGTCAGGTAGTATCCCGAAATTTTGTATCCGGTAATCTCATCATCGATGGTGAGCTTTCTATAGTCCCCGTAGTTAAACCCGGCCACTGCAACCGGAGTGGGTGTAACCCAACGGCTGACGGCGCGCTCGTCCTCAATGGACTCGGATTGCAGTTCTCCGACGCTTACTACCTTGTACTTGCGAGGCACTTGATACGTGAGGTCGTAGAGAGCGCGCTCCCCGAATCCATTCAGATTCGGATACCACGACGTCCGAGCCAAAACGTAATAACTGCCGCCGCCCGCGTCGTTCAGAACATGATCGCCTGCGTACTCCACGCTAATCGAAAACTTCTTGCCGAGCTCCGGCGCCCTCGCCAAAATGACGTAGAACGACCCGTCTTCCTTTCGATTCTCCTGAACATAGCGAAGGTCCTGTCCTTGGGCATCCACCACTCGCGAGACGCGCAGGTTCGGCAACAATCCAAATTTCAGAACTCTTTCTCCGGGGATCAGAGGCTCAAACTCGATGGTTGCGCTACTGAACAAATGCCCGTTCTTGGCGACGACGGTCTCAATCTTGTAGCGCTTTGTGGCAAACAGACGCCGGTCCTCCTGCGAACTGGCGGTGCGGTTTGCGTACTCGGCTTTCGTGTGCGCCAGATACCAGACGCCGTCGTCCATTCCCATCCCTTCGGGATTGAAATTGATGAGCCCGACTTCCTCCGGCGAGTCCAGTTGCGGTAACGCTCCGACTCGGGCCCGAACGAAATAACGCAGGTCCTTATGCTTCTTTCCGTGGATGTATGCGTTAAAGAACGGCGGATGCGAGGGGTTGTAGATCGCAGCCAGAATGTCTGCGTCCACGTTATCCATGCTCTCGCCTTCCAGCAAATACTCGCTGAACCCCGCGGCTACCTCGCGGCGTTGGCGTACCTTTTCCCGCCAACGTTTCAACGCGTTGGTCGTTTCTTCGGGTGTGTCCGCTCTTCCTTTGAGTCCGGGAAGAAAGCCCATCCGAGCTTCACCGGTAAACCGGAAGACGATCTCGCTGAAATCTTCGTCCACAGTCTCTTCTCCAATGCGGCGGCTGAGTTCGCGAACATTGAGCGAGGTCGCTGGTTTCAGGTTGAAGTGACCCTCTCCGACGTAAATCGCTCCCGTCACGACTCCTTGCACGGGACTAAGAAAGGTCAGAGTTCCTTTCTCGAAATGGAAGGTGGCTACGTCAGAAATCACCGTGAAATTCTCGATCAGGAAGCTATCGCCCAGGCCGATATCACGAAGCTGGCGGTACACTGGGTCCGAGTTCGCGTATGCTCCCGCCTTCCCGGCGACGGAAATGCTGGTTTTCACCTCCGCAATCGCGAGCAGTAGTTGCAATTCGCTCGACCCCTGCAAGTCGATGTTTTGTTCTAGCGCCTCAAATCCATCACGCGTCACGCGCACCACATACTTCCCTGGTTGCAAATCGGGAGAGGAGAACTTACCCATAGCATCCGACGAGAGGACGATCGGCTGCGTCAGGCTTTCGCCTGTAATCTCGATGCGTGCGCCAGAAACGACCGCTCCCGAAGGGTCTTTGATTGTGCCGGAAATGGTGGCGGCGAATAATGCCGCTGAACTCACGGCACAGCAGAGGAGAGGAGCAATCGCTCTAATGAATTTGGGCATGTCACGGTTGAAATCGAGCGGGACCAGCACTCAAAGAACCGTCCGATCTGCGAATGGGTGTCATTCTGGGCGCCCGCGCTGACTCGACAGCATATCAGGCGCAAAGCGGTACCGGACGGTCAAACTCGCTCTCAAGCTTTCAGCCGCGGAATTCAGCGCGGCACTCTGCGCCGGTACTCTTCGTACGACTCTCCAAATTGCCTTCGCAGCGTAGGCTCTTCGTACAACACGACACAACACGGCAAAGATGTGCGCGGTGAGTAGGTTCCCTGTACCGCAAGACATCGGGCACAACCTTACTGTAAAATTAACAACGGCGGAAGAGCATCAAGACGCAGCTGCAACGTCTTCCCGAGTGGATCCAGACAATTCCATTCACCATCCTCTGCGCGATGAACGCGCCGAGCGCTGCGCACACATTCGATCCATCAGGAGAAATCAATCATGGCCGTAGGAGCCAAGATCGCCAAGACAGCTGACCGCAAAAAGGTCATGGACACCACCAAGAGCACCGACTGCCCCAAGTGCGGCAAGCCCACTCGCATCGTCAAGCGTGTGAAAGACCGCGAACGCGGCGTCCCCGGCGGCGTCTACATCTCGTGCTCGGGATGTGAGTTCTTCGAGAAGCTGTAATATAAGGAAGTGTCCATTTGGAAGCCGGAGGTAGGAGTACTCATCGGATGGCTTCGGCTTTTCTGCGAACTCTGGGACGGAACTATTCAATCGCGAGGGCGATTCGAAGTGGCTGATCCACCTCTTCAATCTTGGCCCGTGACAGCGAGCCCGCAAACTGGGTCAGATCAGCCTTTCGCATACTTCTCAGATTGTCGCAAACGATCCAACTATTATGCTTCAATCCGTCCTCCGGCCCGACAGCGACCTGCGTAGACAAACCGTCGCCTTCTGTACAGATTGGCGCGCAGATTACTGTTGAATAGGCCGAATCAATCAGCCGTTGCCGGCTTACAATAACAAAGCTGCGGTGGCGTTTCGGATCTCCCTCCGGTTTTTTAACCTGATAAATGTCGCCGCGCCGCATGCGTTCTTTCAGTCTTACTCTTCTGGAGAGTCGCCCAACGGCGCCTGAAAGTCGAGTCCGTCTTCAGCATCCCGGTTTAGCCGTTTGACGTTGCGGTTAATGATTTCAACGTCGCGGGCATCGCGCTCGGCCTCTGCACTTGCTCGCAGGTGCTCGCGCAACACGCTCTCGATCAAAGCCGAGCGCGATTGCTTTGACCCCGCAATACGGTCAATACCGGTAAGAACCTCGTGCGAGAGTGTGATAGAGGTCGTTTCCTTCATACCACCACCATACTACCAATATGGTTCAGCCCTTGACAGACGCGTCCGACAGTTCTGGATTGTTCTGAAGGAGCTGACATATGCGAACCATCGACGTTGAGGATGATGTGTTTTCCGAACTTGAAAGGGCGAGTTACCTGACTAAGATCCCGGTTGATCAGATTCTACGTGGGCTGGTGATTAGACAGCCTCTGGCCGCGACGAGGGTCTCAGAGTCGCCTCACACCGCTACCACAAATCCGCCAGCCCCCCGAGACAAGAAGTTGCGCGACTACTCCCAGAGCCCCGGTTTTTTGGCCAGCCGCAGTGTCGTAGATCAATTTCTGAGTCTTTTGTCGTTTCTTTACAAGGAGAACCCTGACAAATTTGAAGTCTTAGAATCAATGGAGGGTCGAAGACGGAAGTATGTCGCCAAGACTGAGCAGGAACTCGATGATTCGGGGAGAAGTGTGAATGCCAAGAGAATTCCAAGCACAAACTATTGGGTGGTCACCAACAACAGCACAGACAATAAAAAACTCCTGATAAGACAGGTGTTGACGCTTTTAGGCTACAGTCAAGAAACCGTACGGCTGGTTCCAGACTGTCTGCGCTAGCAAGCTATCCGCTGATCTGCCCTAAGATCGCCCGCGCTTCCGCCGCGGGATCTGCCGCCTCCGTGATCGGTCTTCCGACCACGATGTGGCTTGCGCCGGAAGCGATCGCCTCGGCAGGAGTGACGACCCGCACCTGATCTCCCACGCTGCTTCCCGCCGGACGCACACCCGGAGTCACAATGGCAAACTTGTGTCCGAGTTCCGCGCGCAGAGTCGAAGCTTCGCGCGCTGATGCAACGATGCCTTGGCATCCATTGGCAAGCGCCAAAGTCGCCAGTCGCACCACGCTGTCCTCGACGGACCCGCGAATCCCGATCTTCTCCAGATCCTGGCCGTCCATGCTGGTCAGCACTGTGACCGCCAGCACGATCAGCTCCGGACGCACTCGCGCCGCCTCCACCGCCGCCCGCAGCATCTTGCCGCTGCCCGCCGCATGCACGGTGAGCATGCTGACGCCGAGCTTTTCCGCCTCGGCCACTGCCGCTCCCACCGTATTCGGAATGTCGTGGTATTTCAGGTCCAGAAATACCCGCCGTCCGGAGGCCACCAGATCACGCACGATCTGCGGTCCGACTGCCGTATAGAGTTGCATCCCGACTTTGTAGGTCAGGGCGGAGTCGCCCACCGCCGCAACAATCTTCTGTGCGGCGGCGGCGCTCGAAACGTCTAGCGCAACAATGAGCCGCTGACGCGGGTCATCCCTTCGATAGCTTCCACGATCGTTCGGGATGCGGTTGGGCAGAGCAGCCGTCATCCCGGCTAGTTTAAAGGTTTTACGGGAGTTGCGCTACAGGGGGATGGTTATAGGCGACCGTCTGGTAGGCCGGCCTTGCTTGGGTAGCCGTGGCGACGTTGGTCTTTTCAACCAGATCCAAACGCACCCGTTGCAGCCCGTGCGCCTTCATTTGCAGCGCTTGAGCCGCCCCGAAAGAGAGATCAATAATTCGGCCCGGAACCACTGGTCCCCGGTCGTTGATTCGGACCACCACGGCCTTTCCATTCCGTAGATTGGTCACCTTTACGTACTTTCCCATCGGGATGGTCAGCGACGCGGCGGTCATGTTGTGCATCTCGTACGGTTCGCCACTTGCTGTCGGTTTCCCTTGAAAGTTCTCCCCATACCAGGACGCTGTCCCAACTTGATACGGTTTGGTCTTGGCCTGTTTGCGGACTTCGGGTTGCTTTTGAACAGAACTAACTGGAGCCGGTTTCGCCTCCGAGATGTTCGGTCCCTGAGCCGCTCCCAGGCCGACGATCAGACAAGCGATCGCCAGTCCATGAGCTGTACGTCTTCGCATTCAGTTCTCCTCGCATACTCAAAAGTGCCCTTGGCCTAAGGCTGGTTTTAACTGCAGTTTGTAAATGCTATCGGCCTGCCAAACTTTCTGTCAATACGAAATGGCCGTTCGGACGATGACCGCCTAGTAATACATCCCTTACGTAACCTATTGATTATTTTGCCTTATTCGCGGAACCTCATTTATTTCTGCAAGGTTACGTATTTACTCAAGGGTAAATAGCACCAAAGACGCTGCAAGGTAGATTTTACAAGCCGCATGGAATCAATGCGTTACAGGGTTTACCTTAGCAAGCTACATGGAATCAACTACTTGCCGCCTACTGCCTGCTCGATGCGACAGATATTTTTTTCCGAGCATGACTCCTAAAGTAACCTCCCAACAGTGGCCGATGTAACATCGTGGGCCAAAATCGGAGTACTATCAAAGCCTTCGAGAACGGAAGTCCATGGCCGAAAAACCACCTGTAGTCCTGACTATCGCCGGCTTCGATCCCTCTTCGGGTGCCGGCGTCACCGCTGATATCAAGACCATTGCGGCCCATGCCTGCTACGGAATCGCATGCATCACCGCCATGACCGTTCAGTCGACCGCGGGGGTGAAGCGGGTCGAACCGGCAGACCCGGTCTTGGTCACCGAGACTTTGGAAGAATTGGCTGCCGACGTCGAAATCGCCGCCGTTCATATCGGGATGCTGGGCTCGGGAAAAGTCGCCCGCGCGGTCGCCGACTTTCTCGAGGGATCAGAGCTCGAAGGCTCAAAAAAGGCAAGCGCTCCAAGCGCATCCGGCAAGACTCGGCTGCCCAACATTGTCCTCGATCCCATCCTCAAATCCTCGTCTGGAGCCGACCTGCTCGACGCCCCCGGTACCCGCATCCTCATCGAACGCCTCGTTCCTCTGGCCGATGTTCTAACCCCCAATATCGACGAGGCTGCCGCTATAACCGGCCTGAAAGTCCAGGAACTGGATGAAATGAAAGCTGCGGCCGCCAAGCTCCACGAGATGGGAGCATCGGCCGTGGTCATCACCGGGGGGCACCTGGATAAAGCGATCGATCTCCTCAGCTTCACTACCAAGAAGGGGATCGAGCAAGAGATCTTCAAAGCCGAGCGCCAGCGCTCTAACTCAACCCACGGCACCGGCTGCGCCTTCGCTACGGCCATGGCCTGCCACCTCGCCCTCGATCGTGGATTGGCCGAGGCAACGCTCTTGGCAAAAACCTACGTTTCCGCAGCGATTTCCAACGGACACCCTCTAGGCAAAGGGACCGGGCCCGTCCATCACCTTTATCGGATGAATCAGCAAAGAAGAGCGGCTGGTACCGGCGGAGGAGAGTCTACTTAGTCGCGATCGTCGCGCGTGTGCTTCTTGAGCAAGATGCCCAGAACAAACGATGCGGTGGCCGCCAGCAGCCACTCCACGCGGTAGATCTGGATGGCCTGCCAATCGACAAGAGTTTTCGCGGTCAGCAATCCCACGAGCAGGGCTCCGGCCACGCAGGCCATACCAATCACAAATGCAATCAGCGATCCCGTCGAAAGGCCGACGCGATCCTTGATCTCGTGAAAATGAAGGTAATGCAACCACGATGGGGCTTCGACTGAGGTTAGACCGGGCATGCGCAATTTGTTAAAGGGAATTCTCTTGAAGGCCGTCTGCACCTGCTGAATGCCCCGCTCCCAGACTCTCGCAATCTCGGCCGCGTCCGCCTTGGCCGCGGAACTGACTGCTTGCTGCCGCCGCCCGCCGCAGGTATGGCAGAATTTTGATCCCAGCAGGAACTCCGTCCCGCAATGAGGACACGCGACCGCCAGGCTGCTCGCCGCTTCTTCCACGTCAACCTCTTCCATAGGAAGGGACGGTGGCCGCCAAAATTCTTGTGGTGTGCTTTGTGCTGCTTCTGCCATATGAGATCTAGAGATTCCTTAGGATCGACTTGGCATTCTAAGCACCAAAACGTGTCAATCGGCTAAACATCTGTATTGCAATTACTTGCCTTGTCGCTCAGCCACTTCTCCACATCTGCTCCGGGCAATTCTTACGCGCCTGAGCGAGTAAAGATGCGTCAGTTACGAAGGCCCTAACACTAATAGAGTGTCTGACTTGCCGCTCTTCCCCAATCGGATTATAGGGACGACCCCGCCCCTAGCGCAGTGGCGATCCGGGCACGCGGTGACGCTCTTGGTTCCAGGCGCAGTGCCGCCACTGAACATTCCGAGGCAAGACGTTCTTCGCGCAGCCTCACTCCGCTTCGGTTAGACTAGATTCATCGTCCTCCCATGGTTCGAAGTAGAATTTCCGGAATGAGATTTGTGCGATCCGCCATCCTGCTGCCAGTTCTGCTTTCTCTCGGCGCCTTTATCCTATCGGCTCAATCGGAGCCTGATCCCGGGAAACCGCATGGCGCTCCCCACGATGCCCAGACCGATGCCGCCTTCGACCACTTCTACAACATGGAGTACGAGCGCGCCATCCAGGACTTCGACAAGATGGTGCAGAAGCGCCCTAACGACGCCTTCGCTCTCAACCATCTTCTGACCGCCATTCTGATGAGCAATCTTTATGAGACCGGTGGTATGAATACCGGCGATTACACCAACGAGAGTTTCATTGGACACGCGCCGCGCCCCACCGATCCCAAGGTTAAGGAACGCATCAAGAGTCTTGTCCGTCTCGCAGAGAACGTAGAAGAGCAGGAACTCAAGGCCAATCCGAAAGACATCAATGCGCTGTATTGCCGGGGTGTGACCCGCGCCGAGTTCGCCGTCTATACCGGACTCGTCGAGCGCGCCTGGTTTACCGCGCTGCGCAATGCGGTTAGTGCACGCCGCGATCACGAACACGTGCTTGAAATGGATCCCGACTACGTCGATGCCAAACTGGTGGTCGGCACTCACAACTACGTCATCGGCAATCTCTCTTGGAGCGTCAAGACGGCAGCCGCTATCGCCGGCCTGAGCGGCTCCAAAGAAAAAGGTCTCGCTTATTTGCGTTCTGCCGCCAAAGGGGACGGCGACAGTGCAGTCGATGCCAAAGTGATCTTGTCCCTGTTTCTTCGCCGCGAGCATCAGTACGACGAGGCTCTTGGATACATGCAGGGACTCGCCGAACGCTATCCGCACAACCACCTCTTCCCGACTGAAGTGGCCAACCTGCAGCGCTCGGCGGGCCGCTATGCCGAAGCCGAAGCCAGCTATCGCAAAGTCTGGCAAAACGGAAAAGAGGGCAAGTACGGCCGCCTGCACTACGAAATGGCTGCTTGGGGATTGGGAGAACTACTCAGAAGCGAGAAAAACATCGAAGCCGCCGCCGTTGCCTATGATCTGGTCAACGAAGCGCCCAATCCCGATCCTGACATCCTGCAGAAGGCCAATCTCGCCGCCGGGGAGATGTACGATCTCCTTCAAAAACGCGATCTCGCGATGAAGAAGTACGAAACTGTTCTCGCCGGCAACGCCAATACCGGCCCCGCAGACCAGGCCAGGCGCTACATCAGAGAAGCCTATCGCGAGTAGTTTCCCCTGTGCGTCTCTGTGCCCCCTGTGGTGAAAGGTTTTCCTTCGTGAACCTTAAGTGCCCTTGGTGGTGAAAGTTTTTGAGGGAACTGAAGAGAAGGCACAGCCGTAGAATAAATCAGAGGCCAAACTATGTACTGCAACTATTGCGGAAAAGTGATCCAAGACGACGCTGTGGTCTGCGCCTATTGCGGAATTCGCGTGGGCGCCACGCTGGCCAGACGCAAACTCATTCGTCCTCGCCTGGGACGAAAAGTGGCCGGCGTTTGCCTCGGTTTCTCAGAATACTTCGACATCGATGTCACCCTCGTCCGCGTCGTCTGGCTGATCATGGCGTTCATGACCGTCATCGGATTTCTCTCCTACCCAATCGCCTGGATCATCATGCCCGAAGAGCCGCTGCTGCTGCCGGCGCCCCCAATCGCTGCGCCAGAGGTCCAGAACCTATAGAGCACGTAGAACACAGAACAAAGATCAGAGGAACGTCGGCGAAAGTAAAGAAGAAGAAGCCAGAGTTCTGCGGGTGGCTGGTTTCGCTGCGCTGTCGCGGAACGCCTCCGACGCCTCTCGCTTGCGGCACGTTAATGCCTGGTTACAACGCCGCCTGGAAATTGCCCTACCCCAGGTTCACTTACTTCCCATAGCCCAGCCTGACCTGTACCGATCCTTGGTATTATGCAGACGCTCAGTTGAATAGGTTGAAACTCTGAACGAATGAAGGAGAAATCATGTTCAAAGTGAATGCGCTTGTATTCGCAGCTCTCATCACCGCCCTTTTATGCTGCGCGCCTGTGGTCCAAGCCCAGGTTGCCGTCGGCATAAACATCGGACCGGCTCCGGTGTGTCCTTACGGATACTTCGACTACGCGCCCTATGACTGCGCTCCCTACGGCTACTATGGGCCCGATTGGTTTGTTGGCGGGGTCTTTCTCGGAGCCGGGCCCTGGTTTCATGGCCCTCGCGGCTTTTACGGACATGTCGACAACCGCTTTGATCCTCATCACGGCTACGTTGGACCGTTCCCGGAACGCGGGGCGCAGCGCTTCAACCACTTCCAGGGAAACGAGGCGCGGGATGGCCGAGGCAACGTAGGCGAGGCTGGCCACGACGCGAAGGGCGAACACGCTCTCCCCGGCTATCGGGGTGGCAGTCATGGCGGCGGACACCACTAGACCGCGGTCCGGTTGCCGACAGCTGAGATAAGGCGCGGGTAGCGCCTCATCTCGTCTGGAACGGCGACCCTGGTGCCGAATCCATCAACCGGCTCCGCCTGATTGGTGAGGATTGCGAGTGGAGCCGGCTTCGCTGCAGCGCTAGGACGCACTTGAGCACACAAAACAGACGCCAGGATTTCATGGGGATGCACAAGGCGTACCATTGATCCATGGATGAAACGTACCTGCAATGCCCCGGCTCAAAGTCCTCTGACCGCTGGATAGCCGCTGACGTCCTGCTTCGCGAAGAGCCAGATGAAGAGGAAGACGAAGACGAGGAAGAGCACGACGGCGATGAAGAAGATGACGATGGGGACGAAGGCTATTCGGAGTGAACGTTCTCGAGCGGTCGCAACATCGCGACTGCGCTGGTTGACCTGGCCCATAAGCTCAAGGTCAACTATGTTCTAATCCCCTCATGCCGCCCATCCCTTCGCACCGCATCAAGTCCGATGACGCCGAAATTGTCTACTGGACTCTTGGCGACGGACCCGCCGTTCTGCTGCTTCATCCCTTTCCCGCGAACCACGAATTCTGGCTCCCTGTCGCTGAAACACTGGCCACGCGCTATCGCGTGATCCTCCCCGATCTTCGCGGACACGGCGAATCGACCGCCGGCGAAGGGCCAGCCACCATGGCGAAAGACGCCGCTGATATCGCCCGTGTCATGGACGATGCTGACATCGGCCGCGCTCCTCTCATCGGCGTCTCCATCGGAGGCTATATCTTGTTTGAGTTCTGGCGCCGATCGCGCAATCGCGCCGCTGCCCTCGGCCTCTGCAACACCAAAGCTCCCGCCGATGGCCCTGAAGCCCGCGCTGGACGCCTGCAGGCCGCCAACGACGTCCTCGAACGCGGCACGGAACCATTCCTTGAATCCATGGTTCAGAAGGTCTTCGCCAAGACCACGCGCGAAACTCGTCCCGATCTCGTCGACGGCGCTCTCCGCATGATGCGCCAGATGTCTCCCGAGGATATCGCCCAGGTCCAGCGCGGCATGGCCGAGCGTGCCGACTCCGTCGATACATTGAAGACCATCAATGTCCCCACTCTTCTAGTCACCGGAGATGAAGACACGCTCACGGGTATTAACGAAGCCGAACTCATGCGCCAGCACATCTCCGGAAGCCAATTGCGCATCATCCCCAAAGCCGGACACTACTCTCCCTGGGAGCAGCCGCAAGAAGCGGCCCGGCTCCTCCGCCAATTCCTGGATTCGTTGTAAAAAGTGTGCGGCGCAGTCTCGTATCGACGGGACTCTCAAACTAGAATGGGTGCCCCATTTCTCGCAGCCTTTGCGAGAAGTGGGGAAGTTGAGTATTCGGAGAGATGCTCCCGAAAGAAACTGAATTTCCCCGATCCCGTGGAAGAGCGGCCCTAAGGGCCGCGTCAAGCAACAAAAATAAGTTCGGGGCTTCAACCCCGGTGACTCTCTCGACTACAATCGACTCGCCATGAAGAACTTCATCCTTCTTCTACTCTGTGCCGCGTTCCCGTTCGCGGCATTCGCACAATCCCAGACCACTCGCCCCAAGATCACGGGCATCGATCACGTCTGCTTCTACACCACCTCGCCCGACGGCGTGAAGCACCTTTACGCGGACATTCTCGGTCTCGTCTCAGCCGATCCCATCGAGCCCGGCCAAACCGTCCGCTACATGTCGGGCAAGCAGTGGGTCGGATACAGTCCTGCTCCCGATCCCAAGGCCACCGACCGCATGGACCACGTCGCCTTCACCACCAACAATATTGCTGGAATGCGCCGTTATCTCACTGAGAAGGGAATCAAAGCTGGCAAAATCGAGGGCCGCTCCGATCACAGCCTTACTTTCACGGTGAACGATCCTGAGGGACGCCGCATCGAGTTCGTCGAGCGCGGCAAAGGCGAAAAGGCTCCGGCTGAGCCCAACGCCGTCTCCCGCCATATGATTCACGCTGGCTTCCTCGTCTACAACCGTGACGCCGAAGATCATTTCTATCGCGAAATTCTCGGATTCCGGCCCTACTGGCATGGAGGCATGAAAGATAACGAAACCGATTGGGTCTCCCTGCAAGTCCCCGACGGCTCCGATTGGCTTGAATACATGCTCAACCAGCCGCCGCATCCGGATCTGCAACTAACCGGCGTGATGAATCACATTTCGTATGGCGTTGCCGATATGAAGAAGACGTCGGCCCTCATGGAATCACACGGCTGGAAGCCGCACGGCGACGAGCAAGCCGAAATCGGCAGAGACGGGAAATGGCAGCTCGACGTCTTCGATCCCGACCTCTCTCGTGTCGAGCTGATGGAATTCAAGAACGTGCAGAAGCCCTGCTGCAGCGATTTCACCGCCCCGCACCCGACGGAGTAGACGGAGTAGCAGGTTTACCCTGTGATCCTCTGTGCCCCCTGTGGTGCAAGGTTTCCTTGGTGAACCTTAGTGTCCTTAGTGGTTAATTGATTTGAATTTGCTAGAATTCCCACGATGACAAGCGAACAAATTCTAGTTCCTCCAGGCACGAACGTTACCGCAAAAGGCGACGGTCAGGCCGTCGACGTAAGCGGTACATCGAACCGCGTATTTCTCGCGACCCTCGCCATCACGAAAATTATCGAGCAGGAATCGCTCGACGTAGCGATCTTCGGTTCCGCCGACGGCGCCACCTGGGAGCCCAAGTTCATCGCCGCCTTTCCACAAAAGTTCTACACGGAAGAATCCCCGCTCCTCCTCGATCTAACCGCGCACCCAAGTATCAAATTCGTCCGCGCTCATTGGGAAGTCGCCCGCTGGGGACGCGGCACCGAAACCCCCATGTTCGAATTCGGCGTCACCCTGAAAGAAGTGCCATCCCAAATTCTGCAGGAAGCCCGCGCCGAAGCGAAAGCGCTAGCGCAAAAAAGAAATTGCTGATTGCTGATTGATGATTGAAGGGCGTCTGTCTTGGCTTTCAATCATCAATCATCAATCATCAATCATCAATCAGCAATTCCCTCACGGTCCCGAAGCCCAAATTCAGACCCATGGTCGAAAGTCCGACGCCGAAGGTCTGAGGTCCGAGGTCCGAGTCCGAAGCCCAAAGCCCAAAGCCCGAAGAAGCCCAAAGCCCGAAGCCTGTAATATTGATCCCAGCATGAAAGTCCAGTCCGAAGCCCTCGTGCGCCCGGCGCGCAACATCCATGGCAGTGTCCAACTCCCCGGAGACAAATCCATCTCTCATCGTTATGCCATGCTGGCGGGCATCGCCGAAGGCCCTTCGCGCCTCGAAAACTATTCCACCGGCGCCGATTGCGCCAGCACCTTGGGATGTATGCGCGCCCTCGGCGTCACCTGGGAACGGAAGGATCAGAACGTGATCGAAGTGCAAGGCCGCGGCCCGGTGCTCTCCACGCCTTCCACACCGCTCGACTGCGGAAACTCCGGCTCGACCATGCGCATGCTCAGCGGCATCATCGCCGGACAGCCGTTCACCAGCGAGATGATGGGCGATGAATCTCTGTCGCGCCGCCCCATGGAACGCGTGATCCAACCGCTCACCGCCATGGGTGCGCGTATTGACTCACAGCAAGGCAAGCCGCCGCTTCGGATCACGGGCGGTACTTTGAAGGCCATCGACTACAAGATGCCCGTTGCCAGTGCCCAGGTGAAATCGTGTCTGCTGTTCGCCGGACTATTCGCCGATGGCGAGACTCGCGTCGAAGAATCCGTTCGCACTCGCGATCATGGCGAAGTCGCGTTGCGCGCCTTTGGAGCGCAACTGGAGCGCAAAAGTATTGGCGCTGGCAGCGAAGTCCGCATCCGCGGCGGCCAGCGTCTGCATGGCATCGAAGCGCGTATCCCCGGAGACCTTTCCAGCGCCGCCTTCTTTCTGTGCGCCGCCGCCCTGTTCCCCAACTCGGAACTCCGCATTCCAAATCTTCTGATGAATCCCACGCGCGCCCGCTTGCTCGACATCCTGGTGCAAATGGGCCTGCGTATTTCCGTTACCCAACTCGAAGAAATCAACGGCGAACTCGTCGGATCGTTGCAAGTGACCGGTGGAAGCCTCGGCGGCACCACGATTGCCGGTGCCGACTCGGCCGCGCTGATCGACGAAATCCCCGTGCTCGCTGCGATCGCTCCGTTCACTAGCCAGGGAATCGAAGTGCGCGATGCAAAAGAGCTGCGGGTCAAGGAATCCGATCGCATCGCGTCGGTCGCCGCAAATCTCCGCCTCATGGGCGCACAGGTCGAAGAGCGCGAAGACGGCCTGCAGATTCCCGGCAATCAGACCTTGCACGGCGCTGAAATCGACTCCTATAGCGATCACCGCATCGCCATGGCCTTTGCCGTCGCCGCCCTCCGCGCGCAAGGCGAAACTCTCATCCGCGGCGCCGAATCCGCAGCCATTTCCTATCCATCTTTTTTTGAAAAGCTGGAAGAACTCTCCGAGCGTTGAGACCTGCGAGCCGATTTTGATCTCCCCCGTGTGCCTCCGTGTCCCCTGTGGTGGATGTGCTTGCCGTAAAGGTAATGCCAAGTGCCATTACCAACGTGACCTGCTCTAGCCTTTTCCTCCCTTAGACAATAGCTCGGGGTCAAACAAAAGTTCATACGTTCTATTTTGGAAAGGGACAATCAGGATGCGTTCGATCATCACATGCAGCTGCAGCGCAATTCTCCTATTCGCCTCATTTGCTTACGCCGACGATCTCAAGCCTTATCAGACCGGAAAACTTCTTCAGATGGATTCCGTTCCCTGCAACGTCGCGCAGGCTAAATCACAGCAGGCTCACTGCCTGCAGTACGTCCTTGAGGCCGATAGCGTCGTTTTTCATATCCGTCCAAAAAACGCAAAGCATGCCGTCGCTCTTCCCGTCGGTGAGCGAGCACAGTTCCGCATTGAAAAAGGCCGCATCCTTCTGCACATGGATGGCGTCGACAACCGGGAACGCCAGTACGTCGTCATGTCGCTTGCTCCGCGCTCCGAGAATAACTCGGCCGATGCGGCCCCAGTACGCCTGAATCATCTCCAGTAATGGAATCTCCCTAAGAGAATGGCGCGGCTTTTCCGCGCCATTTTACTCGCTCTACCGGAATCCACTGACCGCACGAAAGCCTGTATTCATGCGGTGTAAGCCCGGTTCCCAACCTCTCCAACCTCCTACACGGGGAGGGCATCTATCTTCGCAATCTGCCGCTGTGTTCCGCTCGCCTCGAGTCGTTTCTCAGACGTGAGTGTGCTCGGGGCTAAATCAATCAGGAGTGTTTTGGACATGAAACGTTTTGTCGGGTTGTTGTTCGCATGTTTGTTTCTCTCCGTGCCCATGATGCTGGCACAAAGCTCGGACACGGATCACGCCGAAGTGGGAGTCTTCGCCGAATATTTTCGCTTCACGGATCCCGGTCCTACCAGCAACTACATTGGCCTCGGCGGTCGCGCCGCCTTCAACGTCCATCCCAGCATTCAAATCGAAGCTGAAATGGGATATGACTTCGAGAGAAACTACACCAGCACTTTCAGTAACGGCGTCACCACCGCAAATGTGCAGAGCCGGCTCCGTACCTTGCATGGATTTTTCGGTCCGAAGTTTCAGACCGGTTCCGGCCCATTCCGCGTATTTGTAACCGGCAAGGTCGGATTCGAGAATTTCACCGTCACCAACCAGGGAGCACCCACCGGCTTCGCCAACGCGGTCGGACTGGGAAGCAGCGCCACCTATTTCGCCCTCTATCCCGGTGGTGGAATCGAAGCCTTTGCCGGACCCATTGGGGTTCGCGCCGAAATCGGCGACAACATCTTCTTCAACAATGGCATGCATAACAACATGCGCATCAGCTTCGGCCCTCAATTCCGCTTCTGATCGACCACGTCAGTCGGTATGTCGGCGGCCGCCATGGCCGCCGATTTTCTTTCCCAGATCTCGCCCACTGTGACGCACATCACAGCACCTGTCGCCCACTCCTCATAATTTGGAGAGTTCAGGAGGAAAATTCTCCGCTCGGGCGGTGGTCGTGGATTCATATCCACAGCGCGTTATCAATCCTTGGGTCGTCACGTTCTCCGTGATGCTGGCGACCTTCATGGAAGTCCTCGACACCACCGTCGTCAACGTTTCTATCCCCCACATTGCCGGAAATCTGGCCTCGACCAACGAAGAGGGCACGTGGGTCGTAACTTCGTACCTCGTCTCCAACGCCATCGTCCTTCCCATCTCCGGCTGGCTCGCCAATCACATCGGACGCAAGCGTCTTCTCCTCATGTGCGTGGGCGGATTCACCATCACTTCTCTCTGCTGTGGCATGGCCGGCTCGCTCTCGCAATTGATTATCTTTCGCGTCCTTCAGGGACTGACCGGCGGCGGCCTCCAACCTCTCGCGCAGGCAATTTTGCTGGAGACGTTTCCCAAAGAGCGCCACGGCCACGCCATGGCTGCCTTCGGCATCGGAATCCTGCTCGCCCCCATCCTCGGCCCCACGCTCGGCGGATGGATCACCGACAACTACAGTTGGCGATGGATCTTCTACCTCAATCTTCCCGTCGGCATTCTCTCCTTGTTCCTGATGAACCGCTTCGTCTTCGATCCGCACTACGTGAAGCGCGGCGCGGGCAAGGTCGACCTCTGGGGAATCGGATTTCTCGCCCTCGGGATCGGTTCGCTGCAGATCGTTCTCGACACCGGTCAGCGCAAAGACTGGTTCTCTTCCGACTACATTCGTATCTTCGCCGCTCTATGTATCTTCGGACTGGTTGCATTGATCATCCGCGAACTGGTCACCGATCATCCCGTCGTCGATCTGCGCGTGCTCAAGGACCGCTCCTATGCCTCGGGCGTCTTCCTCATCACCCTCTTGGGATTCGTTCTCTATGCCAGCCTGGTCTTGCTGCCGCTCTATCTGCAGGAACTGATGGGATATCCCGCCTACAACTCCGGCCTCGCCCTTTCGCCGCGCGGCATCGGCGCCCTGCTCTTCACTCCTCTTGCCGGACACCTCACCACGAAAACCGATCCTCGCCGGCTCCTCCTCGTCGGTATGATCCTCGGCTCCGTCACCATGTTCCAACTCTCGGGCCTGAATCTGCAGGCGGGATTCTGGGACATCTTCTGGGCCCAGGTTTTGCAGGGTGTCGCCCTTGCCTTCCTTTTCATCCCGCTCATGTCCCTGGCGATGTCGCACATCACTCCACAGAAGATGGGCAACGCCACCAGCATCTTCAACCTGATGCGCAATATCGGCGGCAGCGTCGGCATCGCCATCATGACCACGTTCCTCTCCCGACGGTCTCAGGTGCATCAAGACCACCTCGTTGCCAATGTCACCGCCGGCAGTCCGCAGACGCTCCGTCTGCTCGAGGGCATGCGCGCCAACTTCTATGCCCACGGAGCCGATTCCGTCACCGCCTCCCGCAAATCCATCGCCGCGATCTATGGCCTCGTCCAGCAGCACGCCGCGATGCTGGCCTTCGTCGAAGCCTTCTGGATAATGGGTGTGGTCTTTCTGCTGATGATTCCGTTCCTGCCGATCTTGCAATATGCGAAGAAGAGGCCTGCCGCAAAACGTGCGGCGAAACCAGCGCTAACTCAGATGTCCGAAGCTCAGCCGCCCGCCTTCGCCAGCCAGGAAGCCGGCGAAGAATCCGACGAAGACGTTCCAGAAGAAGAGCCCCACCTGCTCGTTCACTGATTCATGCAAATGGCGCAGAAGCTTTGCCGCGCGTACGAATAGGCAGGTGTAGGGGCGTCATCCTGAGCGCAGGCGCATTTCAGCCGGAGCGAAGGATCTCGCGCGCAGGCGCAATCAATCACGGGCCGCCTGGGTAACCCGCCGCTGTGATACATTATTCCCCACTGTAATCAAGCCAGCCGTGGGGGCTGGCCCTATCTTCAGTTCTCACGCAAGGAGTCACTATGGCGACCCTCCGCGATCTCATCAAAGACCGCAGACTTTATTCCGTCGAATCCACGCGCACGGTTCTCGAAGCCGCCCGCTACATGATGGAGCACAATGTCGGCGCCGTCCCTATTCTCCGCAATGGAGATCTCATCGGCATTCTCTCCGAGCGCGACATCATGAACCGCGTCGTCGCCGTCGGTCGCACTCCGGGCACCACCGCTGTGTCCGAGGTCATGACCGCCAACCCGCGCGCCGTCCCCGCCGACGAGAGCATCGAAGAATGTCTCTTCATCATGCGCGAATTCGGATTTCGCCATCTCCCGATCGTGGACGGCAAAGAAATAAAAGGGTTGGTTTCGCTTCGTGATGTGTTGATGCACCAGGCCGCCGAGATCGAGCGCGCGACTCGCCGCACTGCCTCGTGAACACATTGAGTCATTGAGTCATTTAGTCATTGAATCATTAAGTCATTGAATGACGATGGTCTCAGGGTTTCAATGGCTAAATGTTTAAATGATCAATGACTAAATAGATTCGCTCCGCTTCCTCAGTTACTGCTTGGGAGGCGCCGTCACCGTCAGGCTGACAGTGGGGCCGGTGTTGGTCGAGCTGACATTACTCGAAACCACTCCGTTTGAATCCACGCCCACAATGGTGAACGTGTACGAGTTTGCTGGAGTGATCCCGTTCGGCTGCGAGACTAGATTCGTGGTGTTTCCGCAGGCGGGCATCAGCAGAAAGCACGCACTCACTACGAAGATCGCCAGTAGGCCAAAAGCTTTTCGCGCCCGCTTTCCACCTGTCGCTGCCCCCACGCCAACCAGTCCCAGCAGCGGAATCTGCAGCCACAGTCCATAAAAGATTCGCTCGCGTGTTCGCGAGACGGTCACAACTGGACCATACGTGTTGATCGTCAGGGTGGCCAGGGCCGTCGTGCCGCTTGTGATCTCCAGAGTTGGCCCAGTTGAATAAGTGAAAGAGCATACCGGTGCAATCGCCACCAGAGGAGCAATCGAACCACACGCCAGCGTGATCCCTTTGTCCGTACCTGACGGCGTTTTATACCCGTTGGCTGCAGTTACGCTGACTACGCCCTCCGCGCCACTGCCCGGAGGCACGCTGCTCGGTGAGACCGCACTCTGAATCGTGATCGTAAACTGCGGAACCACCGCCAGCACCGTAAAGTCCAGCGCCGGAGCTGAGTATGTTGTGGTTGGACCTGTACCCGCGATCGTGATGGTGTAGAGCGTGTTCGTGCTCGTCGCCTTGGTGGTGATCGTCGCCGTAGCGCTTCCCGGCGCCGTCACCGCCGTCGGACTCACCGTGCACACCGGAGTGTCGGTCGTCGAGATCGCGGAGGATACCTGGCAGCCCAGCGACACGGTGCCGGTAAAACCGTTCACCGATCCGATCTGGATATTGGTCGAAGAAACTCCTCCCGGCGCCACCGCCGCCGGCGATAATGCCGAGGGCTGCAGAGTAAACTCCGACGTGCCTTGTCCCAGCGCTGCCGCTCCCAGCATCAGAAAGGCGGCAAGCAAGCATCCTGCCAGCCGCCTACCGCGCGCCAGCTTTATTTTCAATGTGGATTCAGTCCGTCCGACGCTCGACATGAAGAAGTTCGACATGAACAGGTTGTGGTTCAAATACCTTCGATTCTTGGGATCGTAAAAAAGCTGCCCCGCGCACCACACAACAGTTCGCCGTCTGACATCAATTCAGCGCTCAGCTGTCTATGCTTATGGGAGGCTGGTGCCCATTTTACCGTAAGTGCCCGCGCTTCACACATGCGGAACAACTTGCATTATCCTGCAGCGGAGCATCCATCCTATCATCCGCCACCGCGGATCTTTGCTCCTACAAGAGTTAGTGGTGGTGCAATTCGTCGTCGAGACTCCTTGAGAAGTGTCATCCTGAGCCCGGCGATAGGCGGGCGAGGGACCGTACTTAACCGGAAGCCATGACGCGATCGCAAGGAACGCCTGCTCTGCTGCAGCGTGCTGGCCTCAACCAACTGCTATGGAACGGTTTCGAGGCGTAATGGTCCCTCGCCGAGCTACGCGCTCGCCTCGTGATGACATCCTCTCGGGATTACAGAAGATTCAAACTGCCGCACTACCCAAGACTCACGGGACCGTAACAATCAGGCCACAACAGGCCTTCGGCCCGCGCCGCCGGTAGCTGTGCTGCACCGCCGAATCGAAGTAGATCGCGTCCTCTGGTTCCAGCAGGAATTCTTCACTGCCGATCTTGATCGTCAGGGACCCTTTTATCAAGTAGAGGATCTCGACTCCGGCATGTTGGTGCGGTTTCGCCGGAAACTCCTGGAATTCCGCAACGTAAGCGCTCAGCTTGCGCTCGGTTGCTTTGTAGTCCAGACACTCAAAATAGTAAGGTACATCCTGCACGCCAGGTTTTTCCGGGAAGCGCACCCGCTCTTCCTTTCGGATTACAGTGACCACGCGCCGCTTGCGTTCGTCGGTGAAGAAATAGTCCAGGCCCACCCCATACACCATCGCGATGCGTAACAGCGTTGGCAGCGTGGGGAATAACTTCCCTCGTTCCAGCTTCGAGAGCAGGGCGGGCGAAAGCCCGGTGTGCTTGCCCAATTCCACCAGGCCGAGACTTTTTCGCAGCCGCAGAGTTCGCAGCTTTTCGCCGATCGAGTATCGGCTTAGTCCTTGGACAATGGTGGGGTTCGCATCCGCCATGATTTCATCATAATAAAATAATTGTGCGTGTGAATGAAGGGGAAGCACGCACGCAGGTACCGTCTAGAGGTGCTTTAGCTAGAGGCTAGGAGCTAGAAGCTAAGAGCTAGAAGCTAAGAGCTTAAGAGCTGTCAGCTCCCCTACTCCGGTTACTGCTTCTTCTTAAACAATCCCATCACGCTGTTGATGGGATTCTGCTGCTGGTTTGCAGAATTCCCTTTCCCTCCCAGCGCATTCTGCAGCAGGCTGCCTGCGATGCCCTTCACATCCGGAGTGAACTTCGGAGCCGAGGTCGTTCCCGTGACGCCAAACGGAATTCCCATTCCGCCAACCTGCGCCTTCATCTTGAACGCAAGCTGGTCCGACGGACTCACCGTCCCGGCCCCGGTCAGCACTCCGATGGCGGGTACGGTCAAGTTGACATTGTTCGCCTCGGTTCCTGCCGGAGACATCTTCACGTCCGAACTAAAATTCTGAATCGTGGTGTCGTTGCCGGTACTCTTTCCGCCCAAAGCCGAAATGGCCGACATCTCCTGCCCCAGGTTAAAACCGGCTAGTTGCGTGTTCTCCATCTTTACCGATCCGGTCGATACCAACTTGTCGACAGGACCGGAGCTCGCTACATCTACATTCAGATGGCCGCCCTTCAGTGTCGCTTTCGGGGGTAATATCACACCCACCGCCGGAAGCATCGCCTCCAGATCGTCCACCGGCATGTTCTGCCCGTTCAGTTTCAGATTCACTGTGGTTACCTTGCCGTGCACGTCATACGTGCCGGTGAGATGCGCTACTGCCTGCCCCATGGCGATATCGCACTGGTTGATATCTCCGGTCTCTTTCTCTAGGTTGTGCGTGATGGCGAATTTCACATTGACAGGCTTGCCCGCCGGCGAACCCTTCTTCACCACCTGTAGATTCGAAGCTTTCAACGTGCCGTCTACTTTGGCTTGGTGTCCGTTCGAATCGATCGTCCCGTTCAGATCCGCGATCCCAGAAATCCCTGCCGCCGGATCAATGAATCCGGACGTCGCCAGATTCATGTTCTGCACTGTGATTTTGGCTTGAAGCGGAGTGAGTGCCGCATCGTTCGCGTCGATCGGTCCGGCGTGCCCATCCAGTTTCATGGTCCCACCGGAAGGCAAATTCGCCGTCATCTGAAATGGGAAGGAAGAAGTAAACGCGAAGTTTTGCACTACGATATTAACTTTGTCGTACACACGCTTTGTGTTGTCGCCGACCTGTGACACCGTGAGGCGCCCATCATCCACATTCAGCTTCGCCACTGACAGATTCGGATTGCTCCCCGAAGTTCCCTGCGCCTTTTGCTGCTCTTTTGGCGTCTGCTCCGCCTTCGTGCTCGGCGAGGCCTGCTGCCCCTTGGTCTGCGCCGAAGGATTTTTTCCTCCCAGGCTCGAGAAGTTCCACTTCTCTCCATTCTCCGATTTCACCAGGTTGATCTCGGGCTGGCTCAGTGTCAGTTCCGTCACATTCAGTGTCTTCGAAAAAATCAGCGGAATCAGCTCCACTCCCACGCGCAACGATTTCGCCTGCACAAACGGAGAGTGGCTGAACTGCGGATCATCCGCGATCGAAATATTGTCCGCCGCCACTCCGCCCGTAAACAGCGACAGCGTCAGATTGCCCACCGTCACCTGCCGCCCCAGTGCCTCCGTCAGCTCCGCCTCCAATTTCGGCCGGAACGTGTTCGCATCAATTAGGAAGGGAAGTGCGATCACAACCACGATCAGCACTACGATGATGATTCCCAGAATTTTAAGAGTTCGTTTCATGATCTTCCTCCTGGCGGACTAGCTAAAACCTTAGCGGTTTGTTGGACCGTCGTTTGACGAACCGAATTGCAGAAACTTGCGGCGGGGCAAGTCTACCACTGCTGGTCATCACTGCTCATCCTGCAGTAGCTCGGGCGACGGTACGGGTGTACTCTGCTGCTCGCCTCTGCCCGCCGCAGCCGCGATTTCTTTCTTCGCCTCCGCTTTCCGTCCGAGGTGCAGCAGCGCCTGCCCCCGCAAATAATGCGCGTCGGTGCGCTCGGGATCCACCTTCAGCGCCGCGTCGGCCTCCGCCAGCGCTGCCGCGTATCGCTGCCGTTTCTGATAGATCTTCGCCAACCCCAGCATCGAATCCACCAGCCGCGGATCCCTGTGCAACGCCTCCCGATAGCTCTTCTCCGCACTCGCATCGTCTTCACTCAACCAATACGCATTGCCGATCTCCTCATAATTCAGAGCAACATCGGGCTCGATCGCCGCGTCCTTCAGAAACTCCTCCCGGGCCTGCGCATATTCCTGCTTCTTCAAATGCACCATGCCCAGATTGAAGTGCACAAACGGCAGCTTTGGATTCCCCTTCGCCGCTGCCTCAAACTCCGTCATCGCCGCCTCGTATTCGCTTCGGTTTAGATAGTATTTCCCGGCAAAGAGATGGTACTCAGGTGAGCCATCTCCTAATTTTGTCAGCTGTTCGGCCGCTCGCTGGTCCAATTCCGTGCGCCCCGCCCGGTGAGCCGCGTTCGAAAGCACATATAAGTAAGGAAGTTGCCCCGACTCTTGCGCCCAGAGCGGCTCCAGCATCCTCGTCGCATCCGCCCATCGTTCTGCGAAAAAATAGCAAAGCCCCAGCAGGTAGCGCGGCTGCAGCGCGTCCGGCTGCGCCCGCACCACCGCCTCGAACTCCGGGATCGCTTTTAGAAATTCATTCTGACGATAGTAGGCCAGCCCCACATTGAGCCGCACGCCCGGCACCTGCGGCATCAGCTTTTCAGCCTGTTGCAGCTCCCGCAGCGCCTTCGACCACTGCTTCCGCCGCATGTACACCACGCCGAGATTCGCATACGCCGCACCCGAATGCGGATCAATCTTCGCCACCTCGCCGAAATCCCGCTCCGCCTCATCCAGCCGCCCATTCTTCAGCGCCTCCTGCCCCTGCTGAAAAATTTGTCCGGGATCGCCTCCCTCGGCCTTCGCACCTGCACTCCCACGGGAAGCCGATTGCGCGGCTAAACCCCAGGCCACGCTCACCATTAGCACTATCCCGAAAATATGTAACGTGATCCGTGCGCTTGACACTGACATCGCTCTCTGCTGTAGTGTCCGCCAGTGCTCGCATGGAATTCAAGCGAGAAGCGCAGATGCGGAGATCGTTGATTCCTCGCTGCCGCATGGCTCCACTTGAGCAACTTGAAACTCTGAAACTGGAAACTTGAAACACGCTTCTATATGGTGACCATTCGCGACGTGGCTAAGGAAAGCGGATTCTCCTCCACCACCGTTTCCATTGTCCTGAACAACGCGCCCCTGGCGCGCTACATTCCGGCTGTCACCAAAAAGCGCATCGAGCGCGCCGCCCAGAAGCTCGGATACCGCCCCAACCAGTTCGCCCGCTCCCTGCGCAGCAAGCGCAGCCATACCGTCGGCGTCATGGTCTTCGACATGACCGACCCGTTCTGCACCCTGATTCTTCGCGGCATCGAGAACACGCTCTACCAATCTTCCTATCTCCCGATTCTCACCGACGTCCACAACGAAGGCAGCCGTTTCGAGCGTTATCTCGAGATGCTGCTCGATCGTCGCATCGAGGCTCTCATCGTCATCGCCAACTGGGTCTTCCTCGATATCAATCTCCTCGGCGATCTCGAAAAAAGCAGCATCCCCACCGCCATGATCGGATGCGAGCTCAAAACCGACTCCATCAGCTCCATCATCGTCGACAACGAAGTCGGAGGCCACCTCGCCCTCGAGCATCTCCACTCCCTCGGTCACCGCAAGATCGCACTCATCCGCGGACCGAAGGCCCTTACCGACAGCTCACCTCGCTGGCGCGGCATCCGCAACTGCGCCAAACAATGCGCGACTCGAACTCGACAACCGCCTGATCGTCGATATGCCCGAGTCCCGAGATCCCCTCGCCAGCTTCGAGTGGGGATACAAACTCACCGAAGATCTGCTCCACACCAAGCGCCAGTTCAGCGCCCTGCTCGCCTTTGACGACATGAGTGCCTTCGGCGCCATCCGCGCTCTCAATAAAGCGGGCATCCGCGTGCCCGAGCAATGCTCGGTCATCGGTTTCGACGACGTCTCCACCTCCGCCATCTACTCGCCATCGCTCACCACCGTCCGCCAGCCCATGGAAGCCATGGGCACTTCCGCCGTCGGCATCGTGGTCGACGGCATTAACGCCGTGCTCGAAAAGCGCGAAATCGGCGCCACTCATCGTAAAGTCGCCCCCGAACTGGTCGTGCGCGAGTCCACCCGCAGCCTTCTGTGATCCTCGCGAGGCTGCTTTTTGCACTCCGGATCAACTTTTTACACACAGTAAACGTTAACGGTCGAACACTGTTTTGTTTTTTTCTTGACAGTCGTACTCATCCAAAAGCACTATTCATACGTTTTAATAGCCCGTCCAGGGTCTCACCTCTAACGGGATCAGTGTGTCGAAAGTGCAGTCGGTCCGAACTGCTCGAACCGTGAAGTTCGTAGGATGTACGGCTTGGCCGTATTCAACCAGCGCGGATAGCTCCGCGCATCGGGAGAGTGTCAACATGAAATCTTCTCGTATGTTCTTAGGGATCCTCCTGGTCCTCATGCTCTCCGCAGCCGCTTGGGCCCAGACCAACGGCTCCATTACCGGTACGGTGAAAGACCAAAGCGGCGCCGCCATTGCCGGCGCAAACGTCGTCGTTTCGAACACCGACCAAGGCATCAGCCGCCAGATGGACACCAACTCCAGCGGCGATTACAACCAGTCGTCCCTGCCCCCCGGCAAATACGATCTCGCCGTTACCGCTGCCGGGTTTAAGAAGTTCCAGGCCAAGGGCATCGTGCTCGACGTCGCCCAAAAGGCCCGCGTCGACGTGACTCTCGAAGTCGGCGCCGCGACTACGGAAGTGGTCGTCGAAGGCAACTAATGTCGCGCAGGTCGAGACTCAATCTTCCGAACTTGCCGGCACCGTTACCGGAAAGGAAATCACCCAGCTCGAACTCAACGGTCGCAACTTCACCAGCCTTGTAACCCTGGTCCCCGGCGTGAGCAACCAAACTGGACAAGACGAAGGAACGGTCGGTATCAATGGCAGCGTCAGTTTCTCCATGAACGGCGGCCGCGTCGAGTACAACAACTGGGAACTCGATGGCGGCGACAACATGGATAACGGCAGCAACGGCACGCTGAACGTTTACCCCAGCGTCGATGCCATCGCAGAGTTCAAAGTGCTGACCTCGAACTACGGCGCGCAATATGGCCGCAATGGATCCGGTACCGTCGAAGTCGAAACCAAGAGCGGCACCCGCGCATTCCACGGCGACGCCTATGAGTTCGTGCGCAACGACCTGTTCAACGCTCAGAACTACTTCAACAGCGTTGCCGCCGGTGGCTCCGGCGTGGTCCCACCATATAAGAAGAACGATTTTGGCTATACCGTCGGCGGTCCGGTATATATCCCCGGCGTTTACAACCAGAAAAAGGAAAAGACATTTTTCTTCTGGTCGCAGGAATGGCGGCGCGATCGTGTTCCCAACGCCTTCAACGTGCAGGTACCGTACAGCGCCGAGCGTACGGGCGACTTCAGCGATGTTTGTCCGAACAACCTGTAGCCACTCAAACCCGATGGCCGACTGTCCGATCAATCCCGGCGACTGGCCTGGCTTTCCCGGGCAATATGGTTCCAGTCACACCGCAAGCCCAAGCTCTGCTGCCTTTGATCCCGGTCGGAACCAAGGATGTGCCTGCTCAATCCATTTACAACACGAATATCAGCCTGCCGACGAACTGGCGCGAAGAACTGGTTCGTGCCGACCACAACATCACCGACCACGAGCGGTTGACGTTCCGCTATATCCACGATTCATGGACGACTCTGGAGCCAGGCCCCATCTGGGATACCACCAACTTCCCGACTTCTCAGACATTCTTCAACGGTCCTGGCGTCAGCGTAGTTGCCCGCTTGACCAGCACGATCTCCCCGACGCTGCTCAACGAATTCGTCGCCAGCTATACCACCGACCACATTTCATTCAAGTCTGTCGGGCTACTGGCAGCTTCCCTCCGGCTACTCTCAAGGCTATCTCTATAACAACGGCGCCGGCGGCAAGCTCCCCGCCATTAATGTCGGCGCGGGCACCAATGTGTATTCGGGAGGCTTTGGGCAGGATCCGGAAGGTGTCTGGCCAGAGGGACCCTATAACTCCAATCCCACATACACTTACCGCGACAACATGACCAAGATCGTGGGACGGCACAATCTGCAGTTCGGTGCTTATTTCGCCGCCGCCCAAAAGAACGAACTCAGCAGCGTGCAGGTGAACGGCTCACTCACTTTTTCCAAAGTCTCTAACAGCGTCATCGATCGGCGGGCATCCTCTCGGCACTGGAAATCCGTTCGCCGACTTCCTCATGGGAAACATCGCTAGCTTCTGCCAGGGTAGCAATCAGTTGAAGTTCTACAACCGCTACAAAATCGTAGAGCCTTATTTCCAGGATGACTGGCGCCTCACGGACCGCTTGACCGTGAACCTCGGATTGCGCGTGAGCCTGTTCGGGACCTATCGTGACCGCTATCACCACGCCTACAATTGGGATCCCTCGGTGTTTCGCCGCTAATGCCGCCACCGCTCCTAAACTGGATACAACCGGTAACATTACCGGTAGTGCTGGTGCCCTGATTCCCGGCGTCGGCAACCCGTTGCTCGGCTTGGAGCAGTGCGGCGGACCGGGCGGGACCTACAACTTCGAAGGTTATGCAAATACCGTCGTGGCCGGCAATTCCAACCCAGGCTGCCTCAAGGGTCATCTCTTCAATCCCGCTCCGCGCGTCGGCTTTGCCTACGACGTTTTCGGCAATGGCAAGACTGCTCTTCGTGGCGGATATGGAATGTTCTACGAACATGCCAATGGAAACGAAGCCGACACCGAAGGAATGGAAGGGCAGACTTCACCTCTCATCCAGACGGCGACGCAGAGCAATGTTCAGGGCTATAACAATATCGGAGCGTCGACTGGAACGTTGTCTCCCAGCTTCCCATTCAGCTTCTATTCGATTCCCACCAAGGCGATATGGCCGTATATGCAACAATGGCATCTCGACATTCAGCATGAACTGCCGAGCCATACCGTCGTCACTATGTCATACGTGGGCAGCAAAGGAACCCACCTGGGACTGCAGCGCGACCTCAATCAGCTTTATCCGGTGTCCGCCAGCGCGAATCCTTACAAGCCAGGCGAGCCGATCGGCGGTGGATTTGACGCCAGCGGCAATCCCCTCCATGACGACTGCGGCACTATGACCACACCCAGCGGAGTCGCCGTCACCGGCCAGGCCGCCATAAACCTGAGCGTGGCCTGCGGCACTAACGCCGACTTCTTCCGCCCGTTCCTGGGAGACCACACCATTACGCGTCTGGAGAATCAGGCGAATTCCAACTACAATGCTTTGCAGGTTTCCGGCCGTCGCACCGTCGGCTCCCTGAACCTGAGCGGTGCCTACACTTATAGCCACTCGATCGACAACTCGTCTGATCGCTATGACGGAACGTTCGTTAATTCCTACAATCCGAACTTCACCCGCGCCAGCTCAAACTTTGATGAGCGCCATCATGCTGAATTTCAGCTGGGTTTACGACCTGCCCTTCTTCAAGAAAGCCGGCCTCACGCACAGCCTGCTTGGAGGATGGGAATGGTCGGGTATCGAGACTTTCTCGTCCGGAGTTCCCATCACTGTCACCAACGCTACCACTTACGGCGACAACGCAGGTGTTGGCAACGGCGTTGGTACGGGATCATTCCCCGGCCGCGTTGGCGACCCAATGTCCGGGATCCCCTCGGCAAATCAGGTCTCGTCCCCCAGCTACTCTAAATTCGACTTTAACCCAGGGGTGTTCACCCTTCCACAGGGATTGACCTTTGGGGACGCTGGGCGCTCTATTGCTCGCGATCCCCATCGGATTAATTTCGATATGGGAATCTTCAAACACTTCGCGATTAAAGAGAGCACCGCCCTTGAGTTCCGCGCTGAGGCCTTCAACATCTTCAACCATCCCGAGTTTTACATGGCTTCGTACTCCGGCTCAGGATCACAATCGCAGGGTATGTCCTGCCTCACGCCTGCCGGCGGAAACGCAAACGATTGCATCGGACCCGGTGGCTCCAGCTTTGGCCAAATCAATAGCGCCCATATTGCCCGTGTCATGCAATTCAGCTTGAAATTCCTCTTCTAGCCCGATTGCAAATGAAACCAACAAGCCCGGCCTCGTAAGAGGCCGGGTTTTTTTGTTGACGCGAGTCCACCTCAGGACGGCGAAAAGGTTGGCAGCGGCTACCGGAAGCTTCGCATCAGCGCGTGAGCGGTTCGCATCAGCAGCGAAAAAGATTCGTATCAAAAAGATTCGTAACAAAAAGGTTCGTATCTGGGTAGCGCTTCAGCGCTACCGCAGCGACTGAAGACAAGTCGCGCCTTCAGGCGCTGCCGAACCTCGATCAGCGTCCCACAAATCTCTATCTCGCTTATGCTCAAGCGAAAAGAAAAGTTAGATCGTTTTCCACAGTGCCATGTGATATCTGACCTTGTGTCCACGGCTCCGGTTGCTCCATCATGGTCGAGGCAACGGTGCGCTGACGCGCATTGTCCGACTTCGGTCGGCAGACGGTTGATCTGCTAAGTTCTTTGAAGCCAAGATTTTGCCCGTAAGTTGAGGCGTCTGGCGGGCGTTTGAGCCCGCCGCTGAAATCCTGAGCGGAGCGAAGGATCTAACTCTCGATGGCTCAAGATTTTGCGCGTAACTCATTGAGCGCCATAGATTACTTTCCAGTTTGGCGCTAAGTCTCTCATTCCAGAGATACGGGGGGGAGGGGGGATACCCACCCGAGAGGTGGCAATTCCCATTTCGGGAAAACAGCATGTTGGAAAAAGTTTCCTCTGCGTTCTCCGCGGTGAGCGCTTTTCTTCAAATGGACCGAGATCCAACTGGGACCGCAACTCTCGCTCCCATCACTTGCAGCGCCCGTTCCAGGTCCTCAATCTGATCCTCGACGGCCTCGATCCCCACCGAGAGCCGCACCATTTGTTCAGTCACGCCCATCTGCGCTCGCTGCGCTGCCGAGATCATCGCGTGCGATGTGAGCACCGGAATCGACACCAGCGACTCCACTCCTCCCAAACTCGTAGCCAGCGTGAACAGGCGCATCGCCTCGCTCACCCGCCGCGCATCTTCACCCGTCCCATCGACTTCGAACGTCACCATGCCGCTCCCGCCCGACATCTGCTCGCGCGCAATCGCATACTCCGGATGGCTCTTCAGCCACGGATAATGCACCCTTCGCACCTTCGCATGCCCTTCAAGAAATTCCGCAACCCGCAGCGCGTTCTCGTTCTGCCGCGCCACCCGCACCGCCAGCGTCTTCAGTCCGCGAATCAGCAGCCACGCCGCATGCGGATCCATGCAGTTCCCCAGTGTCTTGCGGCTGTCGTCGATGCGATCGATCAGGTCACGCCGTCCGCTGACCACGCCGCAAGTCAGATCCGCATGGCCGCTCAGGTACTTCGTCCCCGAGTGCATCACCAGATCAATCCCGTATTCCGCCGGACGCTGGTTGATCGGCGTGCCAAACGTGCTGTCGATCATGCTGATCAACCTATGCGCCTTTGCCAAATCCGCCGCCTTCTTCATGTCCACGACACGCAGCGAAGGGTTGGTCGGCGATTCCAGATACAGCATCTTTGTGCGCGGGCGAATCGCCCGCGCCTGCTGCTCGTAGTCATTTGTGTCGACGAACGTGGTCTCAATCCCCAACTTCGGCAGCCACTCCGAGAAGAACTTGGTCACTCCGCCATAAATGTCCCGCTGCGCGACGATGTGATCTCCCGCCTTCAGCAGCGCCAGAATCGCGCTCGTGATCGCGCCCATGCCCGACGCAAACACCCGAGCTGCATCGGTTCCCTCGATCGCAGCCACGGTCTGCTCGGCCAGCGTGATCGTCGGATTGCCCCACCGCGTATAGTAGCGGTCGGTGGCAGTGACCCGAATCTGCTCGTCGTTGTCGACGACTTCAAACGTCGAAGTCTGGTAGATCTCCGGTGCGACCGGACCATTCTTTTTCTCGAAGTCGGCCGCGCCGCGCACGGCAGCCGTTTCGGGACGTCGCTTGCGCTGTTTCATAAATTCCTCATCGTAAGACTAAAGCTGCTCTTAAGCCCCCGCAAGCAAAACCGAACCTAAGATTTCCCCTGTGGAACTCTGTGTCCCCTGTGGTGAAAGCCTTTCATCCATTTATAATGCCGAATTCGCCTAACTAATCGCCCAACTATGGATCTCGGACTCAAAGGTCGTGTCGCGCTGGTTGCCGCATCCAGTCAGGGAATAGGTTTGGCCACGGCGGAGGCCTTCGCCGCCGAAGGATGCCGCGTCGCCATGTGCGCGCGCAATACAGAGGCATTGAACGCCGGCGCCGAGAGAATTCGCAAGCAGCACGGCGCGGAGGTCCTCACCGAAGCTTTCGACGTGACTGACTCTACGGCCGTGACCCGCTTTGTCGCTGCAGTCGTCGCGAAGTTCGGCAGCGTCGACATTTGCGTCACCAATGCTGGAGGTCCGCCCGCGAAAGGGTTCCTCGCGGCTTCATTGGAAGACTGGCAAAAGGCGATCGACGCCAACTTTCTCAGCACTGTCTACTTCGCCCGCGAAGTGATTCCGCACATGCAGCGCAAGCGCTGGGGACGTATCATCGCCATCACTTCGATCACGACCAAGCAGCCGGTTACCGATCTCGTTCTCTCCAATGCGGTGCGCGCGGCCGTGGTGGGACTGGTGAAGAGCCTCGCCAACGAATTCGGCAAAGACGGAATCCTGGTCAACAACGTTGGCCCTGGTTTCACTGCTACGGACCGCCTGAAAGAATTGGCCAAAGCGCGGTCGGCGTCAACCGGGAAGCCCGAGCAGGAGTTCCTGGATGGCTGGGCCGCCGAGGCTCCGCTAAAACGTCTGGGCGAGCCGCGCGAGTTGGCCGAGACGATTGTGTGGCTGGCGTCGGAGCGCGCGTCGTACATCACCGGCCAGACGGTTCTCGTGGATGGCGGCATGTATAAAGGGCTCTAAGCTTCGAGCCACGAGCTGCGAGCTTTGAGCAAAACGAATGCAGCGATTTTGAATGCTCGTAGCTCGCAGCTCAAAGCTTCTAGGAGATTCATGCGATCCATCGCATCACGAATGTCGGTCATGACTGGCGAAGGCGCGCTCTCGGTCTTCGCCCACGCCAAAGAACTCGAGGCGCAGGGCCGCTCCATCATCCACCTCGAACTCGGTGAGCCCGACTTCCATCCTGGACAATCGGTGATTGATGCTGCGGCCCAGGCGCTGCGCGACGGTAAAGATCGCTACTGCAATGTCATCGGAGTGCTGGCGCTGCGGCAGGAGATCGCGGCCTATCTCGCGCGCACCCGCAGCATTCAGGTTTCCGCCGACAACATCGTCATCGCCCCCGGATGCAAGATCGCGCTGTTCCAATCGATGATGGCCTTGCTCGAACCGGGCGACGAGGTGCTCTATCCCGATCCGGGATTTCCCGGCTACGCGTCGATTACGCTGGGTCTGGGTGCGGTGCCCGTACCATTCACGTTGTCGGCGAAGAACAAGCTGCAGCCCGATCCCGACGAGGTTGCGTCGAAGATTACGCCGCGTACTCGCATGCTGCTGACGAACTCGCCGGGCAATCCGACTGGAACCGTCTACACCGACGAAGTACAGCGAGCTCTTGCTGAACTCGCGGTCAAACACGACCTCTGGGTGCTCTCGGATGAAATCTACGCGCGCATTATTTACGGTGGCGAATATCGATCGATGCTGCGCTATCCGGGGATGAAAGAGCGCACGCTGATTATCGACGGGTTCTCGAAGAGCTTCGCCATGACCGGATGGCGGCTGGGATATACCGTCGCTCCGCCGGAAGTCATCCCGGCACTCAATCTCATGGTTGTTAACACGTACACCTGCACCGCGGAGTTCACGCAGTATGCCGCGATTGAGGCGCTGCGGGATCGGGAAGGGAACACGCCTCGAATGGTCAGCGAGTTTGCCCGCCGTCGCGAGCAGTTTACGCGCGATCTGAATCGCGTACCCGGCTTCCGCATTCTAGTGCCGGAAGGCGCATTCTATGCCTGGGTCGACATCACAGGTACGGGCATTACCGCCGAAGAGTTATGCCGGATTCTGCTGGAAGACGCGGGAGTGGCTGCCATTCCGGGCGCGGCATTTGGTCCGGAGGGCAAGGACTTCATCCGGTTTTCGTTTGCTTCGTCAACGGCGACGTTGAAAGAAGCAGTCGAGCGCATTCAAAAAGTTTCTTCAGCGTGGCAAGCAACAGCCGTAGGTTAATTGCGGTTGCGAGTAAGCAGTCCCAGATCGTGAAGTTGAGTCGAGGCATCTCCATGCGAAATGCAATTCAATTCGTGCTTCTTCTGTCCTTGAGTGCGTTGTGTGCGGCGCAAGCCCGGCCACTGCCCGGCAGCGATGTGCAGCAGATTTATCAGCGGATCTTGCCGCAGATCCAGAAGATCCCGGCATTCGATCATCACGCGCATCCCGGATTCGCCGACGATCCGGATGTGGATGCCATGGCCGCACCTCCGAATGCCAGTGAAGCGCTGCGCACCCGCGACGACAATCCGGAACTCGCCGCTGCCGCAAAGGCGCTGTTCGGATATCCCTACAACGATCTCTCGCCTGAGCATACCAAGTGGCTGCTCGCCAAAAAGAACGAGTTGAAGAAGCAATTGAAGGGCACGGCCTACTTCGATTCGATACTCGACAAGATCAACACCGAGAGTTCGGTGGCGAACCGCGCCATGATGCCGGATTATCTTGACGCCAAGCGTTTCCCGTGGGTATTTTTCGCCGATTCCTTTATGTGGCCGTTCAACAACCAGCGCGAGACGGGGCGCAATCCAGACGAGGGCGTCTATATTCCGCTGCAGGAAAAGATGCTGCATCGCTGGATGCAGCAGGAGAACGTGAGCAAACTCCCGACTTCGTTCGCCGACTACCTCAACTTCATCAGCCGCACGCTGGAAGATAATTCGAAGCGCGGTGGAATTGCGATGAAGTTCGAAGTCGCGTACTTCCGCCCTACCACGTTCGGCGATCCCAGTTCGGCGCAGGCCGAAGATATCTACCAGCGCTTCGTGGGTGGAGGTATTCCTACCGAGAAGGAATACCGCACCTTCCAGGACTTCATCTTTCGCTACCTGGTGCAGGAAGGTGGGCGTCTGCATCTGCCGGTGCATATTCATACCGCGGTTGGCATCGGTGATTACTTCAATCTTTCGCAGAGCAACATCATGAATCTGGAAAGTGTGCTGCGCGATCCGCGCTACGCATCGACAACGTTCGTGATGATTCATGGCGGATATCCGCTGGAACGCGAGGCGATCTGGCTGGCGGCGATGAAGAACGTCTATCTTGATTCTTCGTTCGGGGAACTGGCGCAGTATCCTTCAGCCTTCAAAGACACGCTAAAGATGTGGCTGGAAACCTTTCCCGACAAAATCACCTTTGGCACAGATTGCTTCCCATACAATGAGGTGTTAGGCGCGGAAGAGAGCTATTGGCTGGGCGCCTATTCATCGCGCACCGCGCTGGCAGCGGCCTTGGCCGAGATGATTTCCGAAGGCGAGATCACCGAGACTCGCGCGCTGGAACTGGCGCACGCATATCTGCACGACACTGCCGTGAAGCTATACGGCGGCAGAGTGCACTAATAGGATTTTTAAGATGGCTAAAGGATACTGGATCACTTTCTACCACTCAGTTTCGAACCCAGCTGCATTGGCCGAATATGCCAAGCTGGCGAGCCCCGCCATACAGGCTGGCGGAGGGCGCTTTATTGTGCGGGGCACGCCTGTTAAGAAATACGAAGCTGGATTGGACCAGAGGACAGTGGTGATCGAATTCGACAGCGTGCAGAGTGCGATCGCCACTTTTGAAAGTCCCGGATACACAGCCGCTCGAAAGATTTTAGAAGGAGCAGCCGAGCGGGATATCCGGATACTCGAGGGATTTTAATCGGCCGCCAAAGTGGAAGGCTGTCCCAGAAAGCTTATGCGAAAATCGAAACCCAAATCGAAATCTATCTCGCGCACAAAAGCAAAGTCGAAAGCGAAATCGAGAACAAAGACCCGTGCCAAGCGTACGGTCGCTAAGGCGCGCCGCGCCTGCCGCGCTGCAATACATTCCGTGGCATACGGTTCCGCTCGAAGACCTGAATCCGCTGCTCAAGCGCCAATTCGTCGTTGGGCAGGAAATCATGCTGGCGCGCGTATTGCTCGATAAAGGATGCATCGTGCCCGAGCATAGCCATCACAATGAGCAATTGACCTACATTGTCGAAGGGGCTCTGAAGTTCTGGATCGACGGAAAAGAAATCGTGGTTCACGCGGGCGAGGTGCTGTGCATCCCGTCAAACATGCCGCATAAGGCGGAGGCGCTCGAATACACGGTGGATCTGGACGTCTTCACACCACCGCGCGCCGACTGGATCAACAAGACCGACCAATACCTGCGGAAGGACGAAAAGTAGATCGACCGCATGTCTTCCACGTCCACGTCCGATCCTGGTCTGCGTCAATCCAACTTCCAATTCCGATGCATCGGCTGCGAGCGTGTGAGCGAAGCGGCCGGGCAGGATTTTCGTTGCGCCGATTGCGGGGACTTGCTGGAAATTACCTACCCGTACTGGAAAGATGCCAGGCCCGACTCGGCGCAAGTGAAATTCATTTGGCAGGACCGAAAGGTTTCATCGAGTCCGGTCGATCTCAGTGGAGTGTGGCGCTTCCGCGATGTCCTTCCTCTGCTGGAGAATGCGGACGAGGTGGTCACGCTTCAGGAGGGCAATACTCCGGTCTACGGGCTTCCACAATGTGCCCGCATCACGGGAGTGCCGCGGCTGTTTGCCAAGCATCAGGGGATGAACCCCACCGGATCTTTCAAAGATACCGGCATGACGGTGGCGGCGACGTTCGCTCGCCGCGCCGGCTTCCACTGGGTGGCCTGCGCTTCGACCGGAAACACATCGGCTTCGATGGCCGCTTATGCCGCGCGGGGAGGAATGCGCAGCCTGGTGCTGGTTCCGGAAGGGAAGATTTCGTGGAGCAAGCTTTCGCAGGCACTGGACTACGGTGCGGTCACCTGCCAACTGCGCACCGACTTCGACGGTTGCCTGAAGCTGCTGCAGGAACTAGTTCGCAAGGCCCCGGTATATCAACTGAATTCGATTAATCCGTTTCGTCTGGAAGGACAGAAGACGCTGGCGATTGAACTGATGGAGCAATTCGAGTGGGAGTCTCCGGATCACATTATTGTTCCGGGCGGAAATCTGGGGAACAGCTCCGCGATCGGTAAAGCGCTGCTGGAAATGCGCGAACTGGGTTTGATCTCGCGACTACCGAAACTGTCAGTGATCCAGGCAGAGGGCGCAAACGCGCTGGTGCGCACACTTCGGGAGGCTAAAGGCAAGCGGCTCGTCAGCGTTCCGGCAGAGACGCGCGCGACGGCGATCCGAATCGGAAACCCCGCTTCGTGGAAGAAAGCCGCGCACGTGCTCGGGGCAACCGGCGGCGCATGTGAGGATGTCAGTGAAGTCGAAATCGCGCAGGCCAAGGCCGAGATCGGAGCCGAAGGGATTGGATGCGAACCGGCGTCGGCGGTCACGCTGGCGGGGCTCAAGAAGCTGCTGAAGCAAGGCTTCGTGAAGCCGGACGAGACTGTGGTGCTCGTGCTGACGGGGAATCTGCTGAAGGATCCGGACTACACCATTGAGTTCCATCGCGGGGAGATGTTTGCGGACGATGAGATAAGAGCCGAGTTGAAGCCGCTGCGCCATCCGCCGATTGTCCTCGACGCCACGCTGGATGCGGTGCTCCGCACGCTCGAACAGGCGGAGCAATCCTGAGCATGCGCAAGAAATCCAGTGCAAGGTTCGTCTTGTCGCTACCGGCGACCTCCGCCAACCTGGGCCCGGCGTTTGACGCCGCCGCGTTGGCGATGGACTTCTATATCAAGATTATTGCCACGCCTGGAGACGCGTTTTCGATTGCGGCAACGGGCCGCGACGAAGGGATATGCGGCAACATCGAGAACCACCTGATTCTCGAGACCTATCGCGAGGTGCTCGAATCGGCGAAGCGGAAAGTCATTCCGCTGGAGCTGAAGATTACGAATGAAATCCCTATCGGAAAAGGTTGCGGATCCTCGGCAGCGGCGCGACTGGCTGGGATCGCACTCGCGAATCGGTTCGGTGGTTTGCGCTGGACCGACCCACAGATCATTGGCGAAGCCTCGCGCCGCGAGCATCATCCCGATAATGCCTCGGCCTGCTGGATGGGTGGACTGACGGTTGCGCGGATGTCCGGCGAAGCGCAGGCGCAGGTGGCCAGCATTCGTCCGAAAGGGAAGTGGCCGTTGTTGCTCGCGATCCCCGACCAGGCGCTTTCTACGGAGAAGGCGCGCGCGGCGCTTCCGGCCCATTACTCGCGAGCTGATGCAGTGGTGAATATCCAGAATTCCATGCTGCTGCTGGCTGCTTTCACCGAGGGGCGGCCTGACTTTCTGGCAGCGGCGCTGGAAGATCGCATCCACCAACCGTATAGAGCGCCGCTTTGCCCGTTGCTGCCCGCGCTTCAGGAACTGAAAGGGACGGCAGGAATTCTGGGGGCAGCTCTCAGCGGAGCGGGGCCATCGGTGCTGGTCTTTCTCGATCCGAAAGCCTCGATCGCCAAGGCGCGGAAGGTGGCGGCTGCCCACCTCGCGGAGCGGGGTCTGATTGCGGAATGGATCGAGACGTCGATCACATCCCGAGGCGGCAGGCGATAACCTGATTCTGGAATCGAGATCCGTCTGGCCCGAAGGTGCTATTTACCCTTAGGCGGCCATGCGGGTAATTTATCTGCTCCCCCACTACAACTAAATTTCGCGGTTCGGGTACGAAGCCCCGCCACGCGTCGCTGCCCAGGCGGCGGTTGTCCTCGCACCGCATTTCTGGGCAGGGCCGGAGTTTGTATCCCGGAGATGAAGTTGAAACCTTCTCGCACAAAGAGGAGCAGCCGAATGCAGGCGAATGAGATCGTGCGGGCTGAGATGCAGACGTTTGTTCTTGCGCTAATTTCGTATCCTGAGCGATTCGCGGCCAATCCGCGCATCAGCTTCGATCAATACCTCATTAGCCTGATGGTTCCGGAGCTGGTTTTGCGGCGAAATTCCGATACGGAAAACTAAATCATCGCTCTCTGCTGGGTGAGGCACCAAGGCGATTCTTGGGGAAAATTCCGGGCTTTGATTTGCGATGCGGCGCCTACGGAACCGTGAATCCGTACTTCTGAAGGACTTCTTTTGCCGGCTTCGATTTGATGTATTCCAGGAACTGCTCCGCTTCCTTCTTGTGGGATGAGCGCGAGATGACGACCATACCTTGTGCCAGTGGCGCATAGTAGTCGGCCGGGACTTCCCAGTACTTGCCTTTACCCTGCATGGCCGGAGCGATGGCATGGGCCAGGGCGACGAATCCGGCCTGTGCATTGCCGGACTCAACGAACTGGGCCGCCTGCGAGATGTTTTCTCCGGTGACGAACTGGTCGCGAAGGCGATCGTACAGGCCGGCATGTTTCAGAGCCTCGACGGCGGCGCGTCCGTAGGGCGCATGCTGCGGATTCGCGATGGCGATGTTTTTAATCGAAGGGTCGAGCAGAACGCTCATGCCCTTGTGCGCGACATCAAGCGGAGAATCCGCCCGGACCCAGAGCACCAGCTTGCCGACTGCGTATTCATAGAGCGTCGGGCCGTCGGCTTGACCTGCGCGAATGAGTTGACGGGGATAGTCCATGTCGGCGGAAAAGAAAATGTCGAAGGGAGCTCCGTTTTCGATTTGCTGCGTGAGTGCTCCCGATGCCCCGAAGGAGAGACGCAGGTGAGTGCCTGTCTTCTTCTCAAAGCCGTCACCAATATCTTTTAGAGCGTTGCTGAGGTCGGCGGCGGCTGCCACGGTGAGTTCGGAGGCAGGCTTCTCTTGAGCCCATGCGTTTGAGATCACGAAGAGGCTTACAGCCAGCAGCGAGCAGCAGAAAGTCTTCATTGAGAACGGTGCTCCGAAAATCGTATTGCTACATGGAATGCACGAATAGAACAAATCGATTTTAGACGATTAAGAGGGAAGCGTGTCTTCGGACCGATGCTGGATGTTCCCAAAATGGGCGGACACTTCGCATTTGGCACTCTTTTGGATTGATTCGTACGGAACTCCTTCTGATACTGGCAAGTGATCAATGCAACATTGAGAAGGAACTGGTTCCTGCACTCGCTACAGTGGACCGCGATGCTCTGTTTGGTTTCTGCTGCCACGTTCCTGCACGCGCAGGAAGCGAGCAAGATCCCCCCTCAACCGGCTGATTCCAGCTTCGATCGGAACCACATTGATTCCGATCGCGACCACATGAAACAGGGCAATGAGTGGTTTTATCGTGGTCGGGTTGTAAGGGGAATTCCGACGGCGGATCTGCGCCGCCGGGCTTATCAGCGAAAGCTGGCGCTGCGCGCTCAACGTGCGACAGTGCTTTCGGAGACCGGCAGTCAACTAACGTTCTCCAGTGGTTCGTGGGTCGCTTTGGGACCGGTGCCGCTCGCCTCGGATGCCAGCGGAAATGGCACGCAGGACTACCACCAGGTTGCCGGGCGAGCGACTGCCGTAGCTGTCGATCCTGCAGATGCTTCCGGCAATACCGTGTTCGTAGGCGGAGCGCAGAGTGGAATCTGGAAGTCAACCAATGCAGCGTTCCCGACGGCGAACAATGTCATGTGGGATCCGATCAGCGATGATCAGGCCACGCTGTCGGTGGGTGCGATTGCAATTCAGCCGGGAAATAACAATCCGGCGACGACATTGATTCTTGCCGCGACGGGAGAAGCGAATAACTCATCCGATTCATATTTTGGATTAGGCATCTTGCGCTCCACGAATGGAGGGAGTTCGTGGTCGTTGATCAACTCGGCAAATAATGGAACGGCCTCGTTCAGCGGTCTGGGGGGGACGCGAATGGCGTTCAGCACGGCGACCACAAATACCGTGGTTGCGGCGATGGCGCTGTCTTCGGAAGGAATCGTTGCTGGAGCGGTGAACTCGGGCACGACTCCCGGGCTCTACACGTCGGTTAACGCGGGGCAGAGTTGGACCTATGATGGGTTGTCCGACCCCGGTGGAGCGACGGACGCGACGTCCGCTACATCGGTGGTCTATAACGCGGGTGCGGGGCGTTTCTTCGCGGCCGTGCGCTACCATGGCTTCTATTCTTCCCCCGACGGCGTGAACTGGACGCGTCTCGCGAATCAGCCCGGCGGGGCCGTGCTGAGCACAAGCGCTTGCCCACCGCAGTCTGCATCGAACAACTACGGATGCCCCATCTATCGTGGCGAAATCACATCGGTCTGTGCCTTAGAGACGGGCACACAAGTTTGCAATCCGGCGCGCAACGAGATGTACGCATGGTATGTGTATCTCACCGCGAATGGCACGACGATCGATCGCGGTATCTGGCAAAGCCTGGATGGCGGAGGAACGTGGACCGCGATCTCAGACGCGGGCATCACGAATTGCGGCGATCCCGAAGGCTGCGGCGTCCAGCAGGGAGCCTATAATCTCGAACTGCTTGCAGTTCCGTACGGCACGGCTACGGACCTCTACGCTGGAGCTCTCAATCTTTATAAGTGCTCGATCAGCGCCACATTAAATCCCACGTGTGGGTCATCGCCGTTCATAAACCTCACGCATGTTTATGGATGCGTGCCGATTTCCGCGCCGGCACATGTTCATCCCGCCCAGCATGCGGTGGCATACATGATTCCGACTTACGGCAGCGACTCGGGGAACGCGTTGCTCTTCTTCGCCAACGACGGAGGCCTGTACCGGGCTTTGAATGGATTTTCAGGGCTCAACACCGGCGCCTGTTCGGGAACGAATAGCTTCGACGACCTGAATCAAAATCTGGGATCGATGACGCAGTTCGTCAGTTTCTCGCAGCATCCGACCGATCCGAATACGTTGCTCGGCGGAGCCCAGGGCAACGGGTCCCCAACCACGAATCAAGCGAACAGGCAGCGACGAACTCCAGTTGGTGGAATGTTCTTGGCGGAGATGGTGGCTACAACGCCATCGACCCGCTTACCACGTCCAACTTTTACGCGTCGAATCCGGATATTCCGCCCGGCGGCCTTGGCATCCAGTTGTGCACAAGCGGGGTCGAATGCAATGACGGCGGATTCAGTTTTGTTGTCACCAGCAACGACCTGGGCGGCGACGATGGCGCATTCTATGTTCCATACATTCTTGATCCCGGATCGACGTCGTCGATGCTGGTCGGCAGCTGCCGCATCTGGCGCGGCCCGCGTACCGGCGGCACATATACAGACCTAAGTCCGAACTTCGACACGCTGGGATCGGGGAGCTGCTCGGGCAGCGAAGTAAATCAAGTTCGGGCGATCGCAGCAGCCGGGATGCCCGACAGCTACGGGTCAAGCATCATCTATGCGACCACCAGCGGGCTGGGACCGATCGACGGACCGCTCTCCAATCCTTCGGGAGGCCACGTCTGGGTAACGACCAATGCTACTGGCGGTATGGCCTACTTCGCAGATGTTACAGATAACGGTCCGCAGGGCAGCATCAATCCGAATCAGTATCCGATTTCCGGTGCAGCCACGGACTCATCGGACGCGACCGGAAACACGGCGTACGTCACGGTGATGGGTTTTACCGGAGGTACGGGCCACGTCTGGAAAACTACGAACGCTGGTTCAACCTGGGCCGACTTTACCGGCAATCTGCCGGACTCGCCGGTAAACGCTGTTGTCGTGTATCCCTCGATGACGCAGGTATTCGTGGCGACTGACGTAGGGGTATTCGCAAGTCCGACGTCGAGCCCGAGCTGGATCGAACTCGGCCCCAATCCCGGCACGGATCAGGCGGGATTTCTTCCTAATGTCGCAGTGACCGCGCTGAGCATTTTCAACTCTGGCCAGCAGTTGCTACGCGCGTCCACCTATGGGCGCGGCATATGGCAATTCAATCTGATAATCACGCCGGATTTCAACTTGTCGGTCTCGAACTCGCCGCTTACCGTCTTTGTGGGACAGAATGCTATTTTCAACGGCAGCATCAGTGCCCTGAACGGATACACCAGCACTGTAACCCTGAGTTGTGCCTCTGGGGCGCCAAGCACGTGTACGCCGTCCCCTTCGACTCTCAGGCCGGGAAACAAGACGCCTTTTACAGTCACTGCAGGGGGCGCGGCACAGGACTACAGCTTTAACGTGAAAGCCGTGGGCTCCGATTCGAGTCATGTCACACACGTCGTCCCTGTGCTATTGCATGTCATCAACTTCGGGATGACGGCGCCTTCACCTGCGAGCGTGACGGTTCCACGAGGGACCACATCTTCGCCCGTCAGCTTTCAGATCACCGCGGCCGGATCATTCAACCAAAGTGTGAACGTCTTATGCACGTCGGAAATTGCAGGCGCAGCGTGCTCGCTCACACCAGGCACAACGGTGAATCCGACCTCGAAATCTCCGGTGAGTATGACTGCCAGTGTCGAAGTTCCTTCAGAAACGACCCCTGGCACCTATCCCGTCACGTTGCAGGCATCGACGACTGGAGCGCCTGCGCCGCTGACTGCAACGTTCAATCTGGTCGTCACCTCAAACCCCAATTTCAAGCTCGGCGTGCCTAATCCGTCCGATCCTTTTCCTGAGATCAAGGTTGGCAGCACCGGGACAACCGGCTCCATTTCGATTACTTCGCAGGACGGATTTGCCGGCACTGTGACGCTCGCTTGTCCCACAACCTATGGGGCGGGCAGCTGCAGTATCAGTCCAACGTCGGTCAGTTCGTTTCCCGCGACCGCAACTCTCACCATTAACGGCACAAGCTTCGCGGCCGGAAACTACTCTCTCTCGATTACGGGAACGTCAGGCTCGATCGTGAACTCAGAGGTGGTGCCGTTCAGCGTCGGCGATTACACGATTTCAGGAACGCAAAACCTGACAGGAACTCCCGGTGCACAGTTACAGACGAATTTGACCCTGACTTCGATTTACTCGTATGCCGGTAGCATCAGCGCGACCTGCGATGTCAGTGCGCTGACGGGCGCCGTATGCAATGTGTCCAATCCGAGCGTGCTTAGCAGCGGAAGCAAGGCGAATCTCACAGTCACGATCAGCATTCCCGACAGCGCGACTCCGGGCGTGTTCTCCATCAAAATCAACAGTCACGACACGAGTGGCACACCCATCCACTCCACAACGCTGACTCTGACGCTGGCGCAAGACTTCGCCGTGACTTCGAGCACGACGGCTCAGACGGTCACTGCCGGGCAGACTTCCGGCCCCTATGCGCTGACCGTGCAGCCGGTTGGAACTTCGTTCACCGGCACCGTCAGTCTGGCGTGCACGCACGGATTGCCAGCCGGGGCGCAGTGCAGCTTTAATCCTTCTGGCGCGGTTACGCCGGGGAACTCGGCCGTGGACGTCGTCATGAGCATTTCGACCGCGAACATCACCAACAACCCGTCTCATCGCAAGCCGAATCCGCTTTCGGTCGCAATCTTTCTGCTTTTTCCCGGGATCGTAATCGGAACGAGCGTATTGGGAAAGCAGGCGAAGTGGGCGCTTCGGTGGTTCGTCGCTGGGGGAGTGATCTCGCTGCTGATCTTATTGTTGGCCTGCGCCGGCGCGAGTAGCGCGGGCGGAACGGCAAGCACGGGCACGTCGAATCCCGTCACCTATCAGATCACGGTCACCGGTTCGTCCCCGGGGACTGCCCCGGACGCCGGACAGACCACGATGGTAACTCTCGTCGTAGACTAGTGGGTCCCGGTAATGCGCGGTCGCCCTTGGTCTGTGGCTGCCAGATAATTCATGACAGACTCTCGTTACAACGTAATCATCATCGGCGGTGGTGTGGTCGGGCTCGGTGTTGGATTGGAGATCACCCGCCGTTTCCCCGGCAAGCGTGTGCTTCTGCTCGAAAAAGAGAATCGCGTGGCCCGGCATCAGAGCGGACACAACAGCGGTGTCATTCACTCTGGCGTCTACTACAAGCCGGGTTCGTTGAAGGCTCGCCTGTGCGTTGCGGGAGCAGCGGCTATGGTCGAATTCTGCCGGGAGCATGGGATTCCGCATAAAGTTTGCGGCAAAGTCATCGTCGCTACAGCGGAAGAGGAAGTTCCGCGCCTCGAAGGGGTACGCAAACGTGGCGAGGCCAATGGACTCACGGGTCTTCGCCTGATCGGGCCGGAAGAGTTGCGCGAGATCGAGCCTAATGCGGCCGGGTTGCGGGCGCTGGTTGTGCCTTCCACCGGAATCACCGACTATGCGGTCGTCTGCGAAAAATACGCGGAGCTGATCACTGCGAATGGGGGCACGGTGAAAACCTCGGCCGCAGCGACTTCCATCCGACGTTCAGCCAATGAGATTGTGGTCGAGACTTCACAAGGCGTCTTTAGGACGAATGCACTCATCAACTGCGCGGGGCTGCACAGCGATCGAATCAGCCGCATGGCTGGGGACGATCCTGGAGTGATGATCGTGCCCTTTCGCGGCGAGTACTATGATCTGACGCCGGAGCGCGCCGCTTTGGTGAAGGCGCTGATCTATCCGGTACCCGATCCGCAATTCCCATTTCTCGGCGTGCATTTCACGCGCCGCATCACGGGAAAAGTCGACGCAGGACCAAATGCCGTACTGGCGCTGGCTCGAGAGGGCTACCGGCACAGCGATATCAATGTCGGCGACCTGGCATCGTCGATATTGTATGGCGGATTCTGGCGCATGGCGCGCAAGCACTGGCGCAGTGGCCTGGGCGAGTGGCATCGGTCCCTGTCGAAGCCGGCATTTGTTCACGCGTTGCAGCGGCTCCTCCCGGCGATTACTGTTGATGATCTCGTGCCGGGCGGATCTGGCGTGAGAGCGCAGGCGCTCAAGCCGGATGGCGCCCTGGTGGATGACTTCCAGTTTGTGCCGTCGGGCAAAGTGCTGCATGTGCTGAACGTTCCTTCTCCAGCCGCGACAGCTTCGCTGATGATTGGCAGATCGATCGTCGATACTGCCGCCGCGAGTCTGGGGCTTTCCTGAATCAAGCTGCGCGAATCGGAAACAACTTAGAAGAAAAATCAATTCACCCTACGCGAAAAGACGTACGAAAGGCGCGCCCGTATCGTGTTACTGTGCTTGAAAATGCGGCGCCGCGAGTTGGGGGTTGGAATGATGCGAATCTGCACGAACAAAAAGTGCGTAGCCTATGGCCACAACGTGTATTCAGTGGTAACCCGATGTCCGCTGTGCAAGTGCGATCTGCGAGCTGCGTCGCCGGCGAGCGAGATGGCGGCATCTTCGAAACAGAGCAGCCAGGCATCGTCCGGCCGATGATCTTGCAGCGATGAGTTCCCCGGCCTCGTGGGGTCTAGCGGCCAATGTCTTCGTTCCACAGATCTGGATGCGCGCGGATAAAATCCTCCATCATCTGAATGCAATCGGCGTCGTTGAGCACGGTCAGGCTTACCCCACGTTGACGAAAGAGATCCTCCGCGCCGAGAAAATTCTGATTCTCTCCTACAACCACCCGAGGAATGCGATAGAGCAGCGCCGTTCCCGTGCACATGATGCATGGGCTGAGGGTGCTGGCCAGCGTCAGTTCATGCCAGTCGCGACGGCGCCCGGCGTTGCGGATGCAGATGGTTTCTGCATGGGCTGTAGGATCGCCGCTCTGCACGCGTAGATTGTGCCCGCGCGCCACGATGCTGCCATGCTGGTCAGCCAGTACGGAGCCGATCGGCAGCCCGCCTTGTTGCAGTCCCAGCTTCGCTTCCGCCAATGCTTCTTGAACTAGTTCGTGATCGGTCATGGATGGTCAGAAGAAATTTAAGAACAGGCAGCCGAGATGCGACGGAGAAGCGAGTCCCGATCAAGCCGAGAAATTGTTGCAACCAGGTTAGATTCCAGTGCCGGTTAAGGTCACTTTCTGCGGACTGCCTCCGCCATTATCGCTGACTGCAACGCTCGCCGACCGCGCGCCGGTGGCCGTCGGGGTGAAGGTGACTGCGACGTGACAGGTTACTCCCGCTGCCAGGCTGGTGCTGCAATCGGTCTGCTCAGCAAAGTCCCCGGCATCCGTCCCGATGATATTGATTCCTGTGATGGTCATGGTTTCGGGAGCTTTGTTGGTCAGCGAGATTATCTTGCGAGGGCTCGTCGTGCCCACTTTTTGATTGCCAAAGACCAAATGGAGCGGGCTGACTTGCATCCATGTCCCAATGCCGTTTAGGGCGATCTGCTGCGGACTGCCCGGTGCATTGTCCGTGATGCTGACGGTGGCGCTGCGCGTCTCGTAGGCCAGCGGTTTGAACGTCACCGAGATGCTGCAACTGTCGCCTGCTCCGAGCGATGTTCCACAAGTGTTGGTTTGTGAAAAGTCGCCTTTGTTTTTGCCAGTGATACCAATGGAAGTAATGGTCAGAGCGATATTTCCGGTGTTCGTCAGGGTTACAGCGCGAGGCGTGCTGCTGGTACCCACGAGCTGGTTGCCGAAGCTGAGGCTCGTCACGGAAAGCTGAGCGACGGCACCCTGTACCAGTTGGCTGACGATGGATGAAGTGCTGGCTACGAAATTCGAATCTCCATTGTAGGTAGCCGCGATGTTGTGTGTACCCATCGTCAGAGTTGAGGTCTTTAACGTCGCGACGCCACTGGCGTTCAGACTAGAAGAGCCGAGATTGGTTGTACCGTCGAAGAAGGTGACGGTTCCGGTCGGCGTGATCTTAAATCCTTCTCCAGCCACCGTGGCTGTGAAAGTCACGGCCTGTCCAACGTTGGACGGGTTCGGCAAAGAGGTGAGCGACGTTGCTGACGCCCCGAGGCTGCTGTTGATCAGGACAGCGACGTCTCCAGGATTTTGACCACAGACATTGCTGGCACAATTTGCCACCACGACGTCCGGCTTGCTGTCGCCGTTCAGATCCGCGACCGCCACGCCGAAAGGAGTGTTTCCTCCAGGAGAGAACGTGACCACGGGCTGAAGAGTTCCGTCGCCGTTGCCCAGCAGAACTCCAACGTCGCCGCCGCCACCATTGCAGTTGCCGCTAACAGCGGAGCAGTTGACCACCACGACGTCGGGCTTGCCGTCTCCGTCCACATCGGCCACACCCAACGCCGCGGCGCCAAACTCGCTGGCAGAATAAGCAACCACTGGCTGGAAAGTGCCGTCGCCATTGCCCATCAATATGCCGACATCGCCCTGATTGATGCTGGTGCTCGTACTGCTATTCGCCACTTCGATGTCGGGCTTATTGTCTCCGTTGAGATCTGCAATCGCTACCCAGTCCGGATAGATTCCGCCGGAGTTGTAGACCACCGACGTTTGGAATGTTCCGTCCCCTTTTCCTAATAGCACGCCCACAGTGCTGGTCTTGCAACTGCTGTCCGCGCACTGGTGGCCGACCACGACATCAGGTTTGCCGTCGCCGTTCACGTCGCCCACGGCCATGCCAAAAACAATCAGGCCACCGGTGACGAAAGGCATTTCCGGCTGAAAGGTTCCGTTGCCGTTTCCCAGCAGCACGCCGCCACACCCGCCACTTGCGCAATCTCCCGCGACCACGATGTCGGGCTTGCCGTCAAGGTTCATGTCCGCTATGCCCACCGCAATCGCGCCATATCCGCCGCCGCCCAACTGGATCGTGACCACGGGCTGGAAGGTGCCATCGCCATTGCCGAAGAGAATTCCTACATTGCCGCCCGCGCCGATGCAGTGGTTGTTGAGTGCATTACCGCAATTCGCGACTACGATGTCAGGCTTGCCGTCGCCGTTCAGATCGCCCACGGCCACAAACAGGGCGTAAAGGCCGCCCGATGGATAAGCCACTCCCGGTTTGAATGTGCCATCGCCATTCCCCAACATCACTCCTACGGAACTGCCCGGACAGGGGACCGTATTGTTCATGCACCAATTGGAGACCACCACATCGAGCTTGCCATCCCCGTTTAAGTCGGCGATCGCCACGGAATTCGGGCCATTTCCGCCCGAACTATACCTGACAGGAGTGGCAAAATTCAGACGGGTTGAAGCGACGAGTTGCTGCGCGGCGAGGACTACGAAGAAACAGGAAGAAAAGGATAGAAGAAGACGAGCCCTACGCATTCTATCTCCGAGAAACCAGGGATTTTTACCACACGGGGGATATCAAGCAGGGGGGATTCCGCTTTGTAAGCACGCCCAATGGTCATGAGTATTTCATCCGTCTCGGGGTTTCATCAAGAAAAATTAGAGTCGGTCGCGCAGAAGGTCGGGATAATTGCAGGGGGTAACCTGCCGGTAACCAGACGGGCAGGCTGCAAGCTCTTGGTGCGAAAGGGGGGACTCGAACCCCCACGGTTTTACCCGCCAGATCCTAAGTCTGGTGCGTCTGCCAATTCCGCCACTCTCGCACGGGCTGAAATAATTTTACTTCGTCTGATTGGTACTGGGGAAGTTCTTTCGGAGATCGTATCGAGGGCGGTCAGGTGTACCAGACGTGTCCGTGGCTGGATTGTTGTTTTGATTTTTCGACAAGCGTTCTGAGTTCCTCACGGATTGCAAGAACTCGAAACTGCCGCTGGTCGTGCTCGCCCTTCTCGCCAAGCGAACGATGCGCGCGATCTCGGTATTCGCGCTCCTGCTGCGCGATGCTTTCTAATTCGCGGCGGAGTTTTTCGGTCCGAGTCAGGATTGAGCTGTCGTCCATCTTTGAACTCCAAGCCTTCGATCACTCAGTCAACTGTAGCCTTATCACGGGAAGAGTGTCTGTGATTGTGGTCGCTCAGCATGCTGAACGGGTGTCTCCGCTTTTGCTTGACTTCTGCTGTAGTCGGATTAGAGTGAAGAGAGAGTACTCCTACCCTACCAAACAGCAGGCAGGCCCTAAGCGCAAGTTCCCGACGTTGGGAGGTCACAATGGCCACGGCATTTCCCCCATGCCCCGATCGTAATTGGAAAATTCTCTACCGAGCCGCCATTCTGGAAACTGACAGAACGGTTTTACCGCGAAGAGTCTCAGAGGCTGAAGAAGCGGTGAGAACGCGTGCCCGAGAAATCTTCTACGCTCACGGCACCTCTGAAGAAGAAGAAGCCCTGGAAGACGCGCTCTATGCCTTGCGCGCGTTCAAGACTGCATGGCAGCATACGGAAGTTGATGCTGCGTGATTGGGCTCGATTTGACGACAAGGGAAGCGAATAGCACGACGCCCCTCGTCTCTTGGCGACAGGAAGAATACCGCAATGGGCCCGCCGCTTAGTGCGTCAGTTCTGCGATCTGCACGGGATAAGGTTCGGGCAACTCTCGCGGGGGCATAGTCGACGGCGGCGCGCGGCCAACTGATCGGCCTGCAAGGTGGCAGCCAGCTGGGAAGAAATTTCCTAACCTGCCAAATGAAAAAGGGCAAAAGAAATCCACAGCACGCGATCTGGCCTCGCATGAGAGGCGGAGTGGCTGCCAATTTCAGCGCCCCGCGCTGTGGGACCTACTGTACTTCGTTCAACTTCTGGTAGATCAGCAGCGCCAGGAAGGCCAGAAGGAATACCCCAGAGCCAATGCTGAATACCCGCATCGGAATGGTCAACTTGTTGACCTTGACCAACAGTTCTGTCTGCTCTTCATGCATGTGAGAATTGTTGTCGTCAAGAAACAGTTGATCATCTTCGTGCATGGTGAGGGTGCTCTTGTAAATCAGGAGCACGATCAATCCAACGGCGAAAAGTCCGAAAAGACCGCCCACGATTTCAATCGGCGTCATATGGCACCTCGGCAAGGTCAAGCAGCGGCTTTCCACTTTGTGGTGGGGGCATGCACACCCCCCAGCAATCCCGGGGAAGCCTTAACGGCACGATTATAGCCCTATTGGCAAGGCCCGGCGATGATTTAAATCCTGCGTCTGGCGCCCGGTTACAAAAGCGGAACAATGCGACTTCGGGCTTGCAATTCGCATCCAAAGTGGTAGATAAAGCTCTATTCCCCGCCCGACCATCAGGCGATGGGGTGAGGCGATTTGTTATAATCAAGCAGCTTTAAAGCCAAGGAGATACGAATGGCCACAACAACCGTCCCCGAAGTCAAGAAAGTCGCACCCATCAACCTGACCGCGAATGCCGTCACCAAGGTGAAAGAAATCATGGCACAGCAAAATCCCGTGCCCGCCGGCTTGCGCGTGGGAGTCGTGGGTGGCGGATGCTCTGGCTTCTCCTATTCCATGCAGTTTGAGAACGGCGCCGGAATGATGGACAAGACCTTCGATATGGACGGCCTGAAGGTCTTCGTCGATGCCACTTCCGTGATGTATCTCAACGGTTGCATCGTCGATTATGTCGAGACGCTCGAAGGCGCCGGCTTCAAGTTCGAGAATCCGAACGTGAAGAGCACCTGCGGTTGCGGATCGTCTTTCAGCGTGTAACCAAAATATCTGGAAATTGGAAAAGGCCTCGTCATCAGATCGAGGCCTTTTCGTTTGCGCAGGAAATCTCTATTGTTGTTGTGGTGGTTGATTTGGCGACTGGTTCGGGTTGCCGAATCCGCCCGTTGAATTGGAATTATTCTGCGTGCCGCCCGGGGAATTTCCGAAGCTGTTGCCGAAACCATTACTGTTGCCGAAGCCGTTGCCGTTGACCATTCCGCTATTTCCGAACCCGCCGTTGTTGTTATTGTTCTGACCTTGATTCTGGCCGTTGAGATTCACGCCCTGGCTCATCATCTGCATCATGAGTTGCGGCTGGTACGGAGTCTTGATGAGCCCGCCGCGGTCCATCATCGGATCGTAGATAAACATCCACTCGTTATATTTCCGTTTTTTGTCGAACTCGCGGATGGTTTTGTCTTTGCTCGTGCTGGCTACTCCAATGATCGGCGCACCGCCGAATTGTGTGCTTCCAAGTTTGTCAGAGCTACTGTTGCCGCCAAACGGTCCGTTGGAATTCGTGCCAAGGCCGGACTGGGATGAATTGGGCTGGGACGCATCGGAACCCGCTTGCGGCGTATTGCCATTCGAGTTTTGTCCGGCGGAGTCTTGCGGCTGATTGGAGGAATTCGAGTTCTGCCCGAAAGCCGAATTGGAGTTCTGTCCAAAGCCTGAGTTTTGTCCAAAGCCCGAGTTCTGTCCAAAGCCGGAGTTTTGTCCGAAGGCAGAATTCGATCCGAAACCGCTGTTCCCGCCGAACCCGGCGCTTTGCTGACCATTCGCACTTACCAGCGATCCATTCGCTCCGACCTGATTCGCACCGGGGATCATCCCGCCCCCGATCGACCCCCCCATCTTGACTTCACCATAGTGCACAAGCTTGAAATCTTTACCGGTGAGCGGATCTTTGTAACGCTTGCGCAGGGAGCGATATTGGCTCGTATTTTCCAGATCCTCGATCTTGGCAGGATAGCGGTTGAACTTGCGATAGAAGGCGCGGACCGCCCGCTCGTATTGCACGCCCCGATGGATCATTTCTTCTTCGCGGTCGCGCTTCATCTCGAACGTGATCGAAGTGACCAGAGTCGCTGCAAAGATGGTCATGAGTGCGACCAGCAACAGCAGGAAGAGAAGGATGTAGCCTTCTTCCGGTCTTCGGGAAGCTTTTCGCCGTAAGTGAGCCGATAGAATCATGGATGCAGCACGTTGCAGAGTTCGGAAACTATCCGGTGGTGAGCGGAATATTCTGCGGCGGACCGCTGCTGACCACGTCTTGAATCTCTACTGACGTGTTCGAAATCCGTATCACCTTATAACGGCGGTCCACAATCTCACCTTCACCCGCCACAAAGACGTCCTCACCTAACTTCAGAAAAATCTTCTTGGGTTCCCCGGGAGAGCTGGCGAAACCATAGAACTTCAGAGGAATCGGTGTGGCTGACGGCGGAGGCGGCAAATGCCAACCGTTCTGATCGCCTCCCGACGCATCAGTATGTCCCGGAGCGATTGGATTCGGGATCTTCACATCGTCCGGCTGCGAAACAAAAATGTTTCTTCCGTCCCCTTCGTATTGCGTCTTCTCACTCATGGCCAGCAGATCAAGGCGCAACGTGGGATCCAGACTCTCGACTTTGGGTTTCTTCCCAGCCTTTCCCTTGGCGCCGGGTCGCGGCAGCGGAGTATGAATCAGCGACGGCGCTGCCGCCTGCGCACTCGAAGTCGAAGCCGAAGAACTGGTGAAAAAAGGCAGGAGTTCGTAAGCCAGGACAATCACGGCCACAACGCCAAGCGCAGCCGCCCACATCGCCTTCTTCTTGTTCTCCAGTCCCAGTTGCACTACGAGCCTACCTTCAAGTACGTCTCAAGCTTCACGCTCAGCTTGACCGGACCTTGCGGATCGCCGCCGAGGGTCACACTGTTGATGATGAAAAACATGTCATCGCGTTCTAACGCGTTAATGAACCGTGCCAGCGATGTGTAACTGCCGCCGAGGTTGTACTCCATCTGGATCGGTTGGAGGCCGACGGTGATCTCGTCCGCCGGCTTGTAAGTTCCCTGTTCAATTCTTACGCCATTTGCGGAAGCCAGCTTGCCAATTTCCGTAAGGATCTGCGAATTCTGGGAAGGGAAGCGCTTCTTGTAGAACTCATTGATCTCCTGCCCGGCGAGGTTGACCTTTTGCGGCAGATCTTTCAAGGGCGCAACCTGCCGTGTCTTTTGCGCCAGCTCCGCCTGCAACTGGTTCAAATCCATGCGCCGCGTTTCCGCCGATCCGATCAAGGGAGAAAAATAGAGCGCGGCTGCGAGCAGATCGATGCCCGCCATCACGATCATCGCGATCTTCAGGTCTTTTCGAGTTTTTCGCAGATCCGGCATCAGTGCTTGTTCCCCTTGGTTGCCGGAGGCTTCGGCTTCGCCTCACTCGCGGCCTTGCCGCTGGCAGGACTCGGCGTGGGAGTCGCGGCCAAGTCAGGCACTCCTTCAGGGATGTAGATGGCCGAGATTTCGACTTGTTCCGTATCCCCGGTTTGCGATTGGGTAGAAGCTTCTCGAATGATCTGAGTTTGCGCAAATCGGCGGGATTCTTCCATCCGGCGGGCCAATTCGATGGCGCGATCGCGCGATTCGCCGGCGACGGTCATCTTCAGCGCGAGTTCGTTATCTTCATTCAGTTGCGGACTGATGGATACGACGTGCACTCGCGGTGGCATGACCTTCTCGAGGTTTTCCAGAACTCGCGTCCAGGAAAACGCTTTGCGCTCGATCAACTGATTCAAGAATTGCGATTCATCGCGGGTCGTGCGGTTCTCCGGCAGATTCAGTGTCCGCTCGGCTTCGGCGCGGACTTGGTCGCGGTCGGCGATCAGGGTGCGTTCTTTCGCCATGGATTCACGATCGCGCCGTGCCGAGATCCATCCCGTGACGTCGAGCGCGAGCAGAATGAGCGTCAGCAGTGCGAGCGCACCGACAGCGGTGCCCCAGCGCATCCAGAACTGCCGCGCATCTTCATACGGCTGGCTCGCGAGATTGATATCAATACGCATAAAAGTCAGTGGCCAGTTGTCAGTGGCCAGTGATCAGGGTCCACGGTCTTGCTAACCACTGGCCACTGATCACTGCAGTCAAGAAACCAACGCTCCCACCACTCCCGCCATTCTCCATTTCGGTACAGATCCACTGGCCGAAGTTCCTAACTGCGCCGACGAGACCAGTTCCTGCACATCCGCTTCGGTAGAGGAACGCAGCGCCGCCGCGGCCCCACCGGCTTCCGGCAGGCCCGCAACGTAGATCCGCTCAATGTTCAGGTGGTACGTGTCCTGAAAGAAGACGATCGATGGATAAACTTCTTCCGCCAGTTGCTCGCCATTGATGGTCACGCCGCGCGCGTTCTCGAGCGTGCGGAACAGTTGCAACTGATCCTCATTGAGGATCGCAATGCTGGTCGTGTGGGCATCGACTTTAATCACCATGGTTGGCTTCTTGCCATCGGCCGCGCCGAGCGCCGCGAGCGTAGACGGCAGCACGATACCCGGGGCGAATCCGGCATCGCGAAAGGCTGCCTCATAATCTTCAATCACGCTGCCCAGAGCCACTGCAGCCACGACCTTGAGTTCGTCCCCGACCTTCTGCGCATGGTAGGAAACTTTCGCCTTTTCCACGTCGAACGGCAGCGACTTCTTCAGCCGAAAGCGCACGACTCCGAGCGCTTCTTCGTGATCGGATGGCAGCGTATCGAATTCCACCAGCATCACTCGCACGGACGCATCCGGCACAATGGCGATCACATCTTTGGAGCGCCCGGCCACACTACCCAAAGCGTCTTCAATTCCAGAGCGAACAGCCTCCCGCTGGCGCAGGTTATTCTCAACCAGATCGGGAACCACGCTGCCTGGCGCGAGTTCACGCGCGGCGCTGGCCTCGAGCCCGGTCCCGCCATCGATTACACGCCCCGCCAGCACTCTGTCGGCAGAGATTTCGCACGCCAGCTTCGGCTTGGCTGTATTTGCAGTTGGACTCATACCCGAGTACGCCTTTTAGAAATACCTCTATAAATCAGAAACCGTCCCGCGCAGAATTGCAATAGCTGAAAGGGAACCGGAGCAGCGAACAGTGGCCAGCGGTGAGTGCTCCGTAGGATGTCAGGCAGAACGCCGACCGCTCGATCACTCAGCACTGCTATTTCTTATCTCATCGCCTCAATGAATGTGACCTTGTTGATCTCCTTCAGCGTGGTCATCCCCAATCGCACTTTATCGAGCGCGGACTCGCGCAGGAACCGCATGCCTTCTTCGCGCGCAGCACGCCGGATCTCTGAGGTTGGCTTCTTCCCCAGAATCATCTCGCGGATGCGGTCGCTCAAATCCAAGAGTTCGTGAATCGCGGTTCGTCCGCGGAAGCCGGTGCCCGCGCACTCGATGCAGCCCGGACCTTCATACAGCGGAACTTTGCCCCACTGCGCCGGATCGAGACCGCTGGCCTCAAGCACCTCCGGAGCGTAATGCACCTCGGTGCGGCATGAATCGCAAATCAAACGCACGAGCCGCTGCGCCAGGATGCAGTTCAATGCCGAAACAAAGTTGTACGGCTCGACGCCCATGTTCAGGAATCGCCCGATGACGTCAACCACGTTGTTGGCGTGGACGGTGGTGAACACCAGGTGTCCAGTCAGTGCGGACTGAATCGCAATCTGCGCCGTCTCGGCGTCACGAATTTCGCCGACCATGATCTTGTCCGGGTCGTGACGCAGGATGGAACGCAGTCCGCGGGCAAAGGTCAGCCCCTTTTTCTCGTTGACTGGAATCTGCGTGATGCCGCGCAACTGGTATTCGACCGGATCTTCGATGGTGATGATCTTGTCTTCGTCGGTCTTGATCTCGTTGACTGCGGCGTAGAGCGTGGTCGTCTTACCGGAACCGGTCGGCCCCGTGACCAGCACCATCCCGTAGGGCTCTTTGATGTAGCGGCGGAAGCGTCGCAGGTCGTCCTCGTCAAACCCAACTACATCCAGCGTCAGACTCTTAAACTTCTCGCTCATCGATTCTTTATCGAGCACGCGGAGCACGGCGTCTTCGCCGTGAATCGAAGGCATGATCGAGACACGGAAGTCGATGGCGCGGCCGTTATATTTCACGCGGAAGCGGCCGTCCTGGGGCACACGGCGCTCGGAGATGTCGAGTTCGCTCATGACCTTGATGCGCGAGATCACGGTCGAGTGATGCTCTTTGCCAATGGGCGGCATGGCCTGGGTCAGCACGCCGTCAATGCGGAACTTGATCATGACGGAGTCGTCGCGAGTTTCAATGTGGATATCAGAAGCGCGCCGCTGCAGAGCGGTAAAAATCGTGGTATCGACCAGTCGGATGATCGGGCTGGAATCGCCCGCCGCCGTCAGCTTGTCGATGCTCAGAGTTTCTTCGGTGCCGGTATTCTCATCCTCGCGAATAATCTGGAAGCCTTCGCTGGCCTCTTCGAGCACGCGTTGCGATTGCTCGGTCTTCTTCAGGATGTCCGAGATCTGTTTGAGCGTCGAAACCTTGGTGACGATCCGCTGTTTAAGCAGCAGGCTGATTTCGTCGATCATCATCAGCTGGCTGGGGTCGGCGATCGCGATCGCCAGCCTCCCGTCGACAGTCTCTTCCAGCGGGACGAAGTTGTAGCGGAACATCAGTTCGACCGGAATCTTCTTGAACAACTCGTGATGCAGTTCGAATCCGCTGAGGTCAATGAACTCGCACCGGTAGCGTCGCGCGACGTCCTGCGCCCGTTCTAGATCGGTGATGGGATTGCCGGTCGGGCTGATCGGTCCGCCGTTCCCACCGCCTACGAATATCGATTTCTTGTCTGCCGTTGCCATTCAGAAATCCCCGATTCAGCAATTCAGCGATTTTGTAATTGGGCGATTGCGAACGTTCGACGATTCACCTGTCGAGGTTTCTTAAATTATCCAATTACCAAATTCTGCAATTACCAAATCCTCCTAGTGCACTCCCAGCGTAAAGATCGGCAAATACAGCGAGATCAACACGCCGCCAACAAAAACCGCCATGATGATGAGGATAAGGGGCTCGATCAGCGCCATCGAAGCCCCCAGCGCCGTCTGCACATCCTCCTCATAAAATTCCGCGACCGAGTTCAACATCTGCGGCAGCGCACCGGTGGACTCGCCGACTTCGATCATCTCCACCGCGAGCTCCGGAAAAATCTTCTGCTCTTCCAGGCTGGGAGCCAGCCCCTGACCTTCGCGAACCCTGACTCCGGCGCGCATGACACCTTTTAAGATGCGGCGGCTGCTCATGGCGCCACCGGCGGTTTCCATCGCGGGGACCAGCGGCAAGCCTCCTTGCAGCAGCGTCGATAGCATTCGCGAAAAGCTCGCCACCTGATGTTTCAGCCGGATATCCCCCAGCAAAGGTGTACTTAGAATGATCTTGTCGATGCGGTCTGCCCCGCGGTCGGTATCCTTCCAGCGCCAGAGAACAAATATCGTGATCGCCAGCCCAACCGCTACAAAGGGCGCGTACTTCTGCGCATTCTGCCCCACCGCCAGCATGAACACCGTAATCTCGGGCAGCTTGGCATCCAGGCTGTTAAAGAGATCCGCGAACTTCGGTACAACGTAGGTGAACAAAAACGTCACCATGATCATCACGACCGTGACCAGAAGCGTCGGATAAATCAGCGAAACAAACAGCTTCTTGCGGAACGTCATGGCCAGCCGCTGGAAGCTGATGTAGCGCGTGAGCACCTCGTCGATGTTGCCGCTCTTCTCGCCCGCCATCAGCGTGGTGGTGTAAATCTTCGGAATCATCCCCTGCGCCGCGAACGCGTCCGAGAGCAACTCCCCGCCTTTGACGCGCTCCCGTACATTCTCCAGAATCTGCTTGAGTTGCTGGTCCTTCTGACGTTTGATCAGCAGTTCCAGCGAGTTCAAGATTGGCAAACCGGCTCGGATCAGGGTCAAAAACTGCTGGTTGAAAACCAGAAACGTATCCTGCTTCAGCTTCCTGCGTCGCCGGATCCCGCCCGCCATCAGCCCTTGCGGCTTGACCCAGTAGACCAGGTAACCCTGCGCCGAGAAACGGTCGCGTACCTCAGCCTCCGAGTAGCCTTGCTCGATGTGCTGCTGGACGTGCCCGCGATCGTCCGCGATTTTGACTACAAATTCAGCCATTTCTGTTAGTTCTAGTCGCTTTTGGGGGAAGGAGAACCTACCGCCAAGTCTACCATCCATCTTTACCATTCTAATCGCCATGAGCCGCCATCCATCCTGTGCCAAGTACCACAAGTAACCTGTTAGAAGTCTGAGCCTTAGTCACCTAGCCCGCCTTCGACGACCTCAGTTCCCACCGGGGCCTTGAAATCGAACCTGCCATCGGAGATTGTCACGTCTTCCTTCTGGTCCGCGAAGCGGTATTCGGTCGAACCTCCGTCCAGTCCTTGGACGATCAGTCTCACGATGCGGTTTTCTGGCGTCACCTCTAGAACAATCTCGCTGATCTGATCTCCCAGAGCGGTCGGGACCCCCCGCAGCACCACGTCCCCGGCTTCCAGCGGCGGAATATCCGGCGCAACCGACAATCCTCGTAACTCCTTCTCCAGCTTCGTCTTGCCTAGCAAGAATGCAAGTGGTGAGCGAACATCCTCCAGCTTCTTGGCCGATTCTTTCCGGGCCTGCCGGTCGTCTGGGACGTAAAACCACGCATCTTTCCCGTTGCTTACGAAGAGCTTCTCCCTGGGAGAACGGTATTCCCAACGCATCTTGCCGGGTTTTTTCAACCATAGGGTGCCCGACTCCGTCCGGTCCATGCCTGAGCCTCTATAAACTTCGGTGAACTCAGCTTCTAGCGATCGCAGATGGTTGTAATGCGCATCTACGGCGGCAGCTATGGCTTTGACGTCTGCAGACGAGGCGACGCTCTCGCTCACGAGCATTAGGCTCATAGCCATCAGAGACACCAAAAGCGCCGATCGCAATCCACGATTTCCAATCAATTTTGTTCACCTGAGTTAGCTTGTCGACCAGCAGCCTGGACCAGGTTAAGACGGAATAGGGGGCTGATTCCTTCGGGGGAACTCTGCTGGAAATTGTAAGCCGGATGAACGAACTTGTCATGCCGCGGCGGCGCAATTGTGCCTGTCCCGCGATGTCAGTTTGACCGGGGCGGAACCGTGAGGGACCGTAAGAGATCGAATGCTGCGACGCAGTACGGAACTGCTCAGGCGCAAGCGGAGTACGCGATTCTATCTACCAAAGATTCCCATTTTGGAAGGCTTCTCAGAAAAAGTGCGATTTTATTGCTGCGATGCGGGACCCGACTCCTAGACTATTTGTACTAGCAATTCCCATTACCCAACACATGGCGGAGCTTTCGGGCTCCGCCATTTTCTGGTTCATGCCTTTCGGGCTGCGCTCTGGTTTTTATTTTATACGACACTAGTTGTAATCCGGAGTCCTAGGCCGTTCGAGAGTTCCCATAAATATCGTGATACGATATAAATAGCTGCGGGCATCTATCGCCGGCGATGTAGGCATCTTAATCACTAGGGAAGTGGGGAAAAACGAATGTTGGGGATGAGATTGGTGCGTCTGATCGAGGCGCATTCCGAGAGGTTGTCGAGGGGTCTAACCGAACAAATCCGTACTTCAGAACGCACTTCAGATTTTCGCCAAATTTCTGCGGAAGACTTACAGCGCGCAACCACTGAGTTATACCGCAATCTTGGCGAATGGCTGCTGCAAAAAACAGAGCGGGACATCGCCGCGCGATTTCGGACAATCGCCCAGCGGCGGGCAGCCGAGGGGATTCGTCTGCACCAGTTTGTGTGGGCGCTGACGCTTTCGCGCGAGCATTTGTGGCACTTCCTGCAGCATGAATCATTCGCAGATAATGTGGTCGCACTGCATGGAGAAATGGAAGTGCAGCAACTCCTGAGCCAGTTTTTCGATCGCGCGCTCTACTATTCAGCTGTGGGATACGAAGAAGCCGGGCAGGTCACCCAAAAAGGGGATTTAGAAAGAGCGCGGGACTTGGCCATATCGATTGGATTGGTTTCCGAGAAAAGGGCGGGCCTTCCCGGTTTGTAAACCGAGCGCCTACAACTTCCTGGGATCCGGCGGAGCTATCGCGCTCCGCCATTTCTGCAGGTGGGCTGCCCCTTCCCAGCACGCCTGCCGCGGATTACCATCGGGCGTCGCTCCAGCGTTAACTGCATTGACGAATTCGTGGCGCCCTCCGTACCCTGTAGTGTGGCTTTGCAAACTTCAGAAATGTCTCGCCTGCGCGTCGCCGACGACATCACACAACTCGTTGGCGAAACTCCGATGTTGCAATTGAAACGTTTGGTCCCTCCCGGATCCGCCGACGTCTTTGCCAAGCTTGAATACCTGAACCCCGGCGGCAGTGTGAAGGACCGCGCCGCCATCGGGATCATCAAGCGGGCAGAGCAAGAGGGAAAACTGCTCCCGGGCGGAACCATCGTTGAAGCTACCGCTGGGAATACGGGCATCGGGCTGGCGCTGATCGGGGTCAATCGCGGATATAAGGTTCGACTCTTTGTTCCGGAAAACTTCTCTCAGGAAAAGATCATGATCATGCGGGCCCTCGGCGCCGAGGTGGAACGCACTCCCGAAGCCGAGGGTATGACGGGTGCCATCAATCGTGCGAAGGCCTTGGTCGCAAGCGATCCGAAGGCTTTCATGGCAGGACAATTCGAGAACCTAGCCAATCCTGACTATCACTACGAGACCACCGCACGCGAGATGTTCGAACAAGTCAACGGACTGGCCGATGCTGTCGTGCTCGGCTGCGGTACATCGGGGACGTTTTCCGGCGTGGCTCGCTACTTTAAAGAAAAGCTTCCACATGTTCTGGCCTTCGCCGTCGAGACCCAGGGATCGGTGTTGGGCGGAGGAAAGCCCGGGCCCCATAAAGTGGAGGGAATCGGTGCCAGCTTCATTCCCAAAACGTTTGACGCCTCGGTCTGCGACGAGGTCATGATGGTGACGGACGATGAAGCTTTTGGCATGGTGAAAGCCCTCGCTGCACAGGAAGGTGTGCTCGCCGGATCCAGTGGCGGCGCGGCGGTCGCCGCTTCCCTTAAAGTCGCCAAGAATTTGGGTGCAGGCAAGCGCGTCGTGACGATCATCCCCGACTCTGCCGAACGCTATCTCTCCAAGAAAATCTTCGAAGGCGGGATCTAGACCCTGAATAACGCCATGCCGCCTAGTGGGGCGAAAGGCGACTTGTGCCTGTTTCCGACTGCGAATAGCATCTCCTGGAATCCGAGGCAGCAAAATGTTTCTGGATCAAAGATTCTCGCTGCGTTCTCTTGCTGTCATTCTCACCCTCTTTACTGTGATCCTCTCCGCGCCTTTCTCGGCAGCGCAGACGGTTGAACTCTCCATTGACGTGTCCAAACCCGGCGCGAAGATCGATCGCAATATTTTTGGACAATTCGCTGAGCATCTCGGCCATGGAATTTACGAGGGCATATGGGTCGGTCCCGACTCCAAAATCCCGAATACGCGCGGGATCCGTAACGACGTGGTCGCCGCACTTAAGCCTTTGAAGGTCCCGAACGTTCGCTGGCCCGGTGGTTGCTTCGCCGATGAATACCACTGGCGCGACGGAATCGGTCCTCAGCGGGCTGTAACGATTAATTCCAACTGGGGCGGCGTTATCGACCCCAACAGCTTCGGTACCCACGAATTCATGGATTTCATTGATCAGATCGGTAGTGAGGCCTATGTGTCGGTCAATGTCGGTTCCGGAACGCCGAAGGAAGCGGCGGATTGGCTGGAATATATGACGGCGGCGCAGCCGACGACTCTGGCGAAGGAGCGCGCGGCCAATGGACATCCCGCTGCTTACAAAGTTCCTTATCTCGGCATCGGAAACGAAAGCTGGGATTGCGGCGGCAACATGACCCCCGAATACTATTTGAGCCAGTTCAAGATCTACAGCCGCTTCGTCCACAACTTCAATCCGGCGCAGAAGGATAAGCAGCAGATGCTGAAGATCGCCGTCGGCCCCGGCGGCGGGGAGCCCCGCTGGACCGAGTGGACGGATACCATCATGAAGGCTTACCAGCAACACACATGGAGCTGGGACATCAATGGCCTTTCTCTGCACTCCTACACGGTAGTGAAGTGGCCGCCTTCCTATGCGTCAGTCGGTTTTGGGGAAAACGAGTACAGCCAGATCCTCAAGTCCACGCTCGACATGGAGAATCTGATCAGCAAGCATTCAGCCATCATGGACAAGTACGATCCCGAGAAAAAAGTCGCGCTCGTGGTCGACGAATGGGGAGGGTGGTATGCGCCATTGCCTGGAAGCAATCCGGGCTTTCTGGTTCAGCAAAACAGCCTGCGTGATGCCATCCTGGCTGCGCTGAATCTGAATATCTTTGCGCACCACGCCGACCGTGTGCGCATGGCCAACATCGCACAAATGATCAACGTGCTTCAGTCCATGATCATTACGGACAAAGAGAAGATGGTTCTGACCCCGACTTACTACGTATTTAAAATGTACGTGCCGTTCCAGGACGCCACGTTCGTGCCCGTCGCCTTCAATGCCGGAACATACACGCACGACAACATTACCTTGCCCCGCATCGACGCCATTGCGGCCAAAGATACCAACGGCAAACTTTGGATCGAGATCACGAATGTCGACCCCAATCAGCCGGTGGAGGTTGAAGCGAACCTGACTGGAATCGTGGCGAAGTCGGCTTCCGGGCAAACGTTGACTGCGCCCAAAGTCGACAGCGTCAACTCCTTCGACGCACCGAACGCCGTTGTGCCGAAGCCCATTTCAGCAAAGGTCGAAGGCGGAAAGCTGGCGCTGAAACTGGAGCCCAAATCGGTGACCGTAATCTCGATTGAGCAGTGATGTGGAATCTGGCGCAAGGCTGGCAGCCAATAAGCAGATACTAAGTTGGTTGGGGGCCTTCGACTGCGTCACAATCGAATCCCCCGATCTGAGTCTTATTTCTTCTTGGCGTGGTTCTTGTTGTACTGGTTGTTCGCTTTGGCAGCCTTCTTGAAATCCTCCGGATGGTTCATTGCCTCATTCCGAATCTCGGGGTGGTCCGCCAGTTCCTTGTCGAGTCCGGGATGCGTCGCCAGGTACTTGGGATCATCGATGAGCTTCGGGTTCTTCGATAGCTCCTGCCTGATCTCTGGATGGTGCGACAGGTAGCTGTCGGTTTTGTTGAGATCGGCGTGGTCCCGTCCAAGCGTGCTGCGATCCGCTCGATTGACCACCGAAGCGGGATTGGCGGCAGCAGCCTTCTGCAGACCAGGGTGATTATTCATGTAGTTGTGAAGATCCGGGTGCTTCGCCAGCCAGGTTGGATCGTTCACCAGGGAAGGATTGTTATGTAGCTCCCGGGCAACCGCCGGGTGATTCGTCAGGTAGTTGTCTACTTGAGTCGTCTCTTCGTGGCTCGGTTGCGGCTCGGGGGGCGCTGCAGCTGTCTGGGCAAGGCTAGCGCAAGTCCAAACAGCCATAGCAATCACGACCGCGAAGCTGATGCGAAACGAGTGTTTCGGGGGAAACTGCAACATGGTGGCCTCCTAGCAATTACTGGGTAGTCATTTTTGCCCAACATAGAAACCCCTGTCAAAATCAGAAGTTGCGGACCACAAACCCAGTAAGGTTGAAATCTGGGCGCCCGAAGATACCATCCGTTTCGCAGAATAAGCGTCTGATCATTACCGGACACCCAAGTCCATCAACGGACGCTTTGCCCTCCTTCCCGCTAAACCGGTGCGTTGCAACCGCAGGCATTTCTCTGCTCGGAGCCTGGACCCTTGCATGCTCTGCTTCTCGCCAAACTCTGAGGTGAGGTGTCAAGACATGAGGAAAACGGAGCGCGTGCGTCAGGTAGTCTCGGGTCCGCTGGAAGCCGAGGATCTCAGACAACAGGCGGAAAAAGGCTGGAAGCTCGTGGCTGTCGAGTGGGAGCGGGAGAGTGAAACGACTGAGAACCACCTGCCCGGCGATGTGCCCTTCGGGCTACAGATCGCAGTGAGCGAGACGCCGCGGTTGGAAGAAAATCCAGCGGAACGGGAAATCCTGTTCCAGTTGATGGAACTCATCGTTCAAGAAGGCTCGTACGCGCGCATTGCCGACGAAATGAATCGCCGCGGACTCCGTACGCGCCAGGGTGCGAAGTGGAGTCCGGTCTCGGTTTTCGAAATACTGCCGCGGCTCATAGAAGTTGGTCCGCACATCTTTCAAAGCCCCGACTGGCAAAAACGCAGGCAGCATCTTACCGAAGGCAGCTTGAGCCCACTCGCAAGGTAGTAGCGGTTCAGTTCGCGAAATATGCAGCCACCGGTGACACCGGGCGGGGTGAATGTCCACACATCGCTCTACGTTGTTGCCATGTTTGCTGCAGACCAACTGCTGACGAAGTTTCCCAGCCGATCCAGCGCCTCGGGAAATCTGTCGGTCATAGCTGCGAATCCAAGCCGAAAATGCGAGGGCGCCTCGAAACAATCCCCAGGCGCGAGCAGGATGCCTTCCTCTGCTGCGGCCTCGCAGAAAGCACGGCTGTTCTCTCCACTGAGAAGCCAGGGAAATGCCGTCATGCCGCCACGAGGACGGATCCAGCCAAGTTTGTCACGATGCTTGGCCATGAAGCCGTCAAGCTGCCGCAGATTTAGAGTTGCGGTTTGGTGAGTTTTCCCGAGCACGGTGTCGCGCCGGCGCATCGCGATCTCCGCCAGCATTTCTCCCGCCGTATTGTTGCAGATGGAGAAATAGGCGCGCGCATTCCAGTATTGCTCGCGGCGCTTGACATCGTGTTCGATCATCCACCCCGTCCGCACTCCGGATAAAGGAAAAGCCTTCGAGAAATCATGGATGACCGTGGCGTGTGGCAGGCGGCCCGCCGATTTTGTCGGCCGTCCATGATAGATCGGATGGTAAACCTCATCGCTGACCAGTTGAATTCCTCGCGATGACGTGAATTCGTGCAAGCTGTCCATGTCCGCATCAGTCACGGTCGCTCCAGTAGGATTGTGCGGACTGTTCACCAAGACCAGCTTTGTGTTTTTGTCCGCCAGCTTTTTGATCTCGTCGATGTCGATGCGAAACTCGTCCTCTTTCCGAAGAGCATAGTAGCGGGCCTCGATACCAAGCGACTCGGGGAGTGCGGAAAACGTAGTAAAACCCGGGTTGGGCAGAACGACGTTGGCTCCGATCTCCGCGGCCAGCCAGAACAAAATGAGCAGCGCCTCAGAGGCACCGGTTACGACCTGGACGCTGTCGATATTCACGTCATGCATGCCGGCGATCGCTGCGCGTAAACCCTCAGCGCCGGCCGGGCGGCTGTACACCAGCTTGTGATGCAAGAAGCGGTCGCGTTCTTCCTCACTGCCGAGGCTCAGGATCTGGTTGAGCGTCCAGCATGGGCCCGTACTTGCTGCCAGGTTGAATTCGATGTTGTGTTCGTATCTGTCCAGCCACATATCCAGCAGGAAGGGTTTCAATTGCATGTTCGCCTCCAAACATTGGATCAGCGGACCGCCAGGCTAGCCTCAAATCTTTCTTGCGTAAGACCTGGCATTTTTTCGCTTTCGTTGACTTGCCCCACGTCTCCCCCTAATAATGCGGCTCTGGATTATCAATCAGATGTGCCTACCTTCTCGTCGTCGCAAACTGGCGACGCTATTTAAGAGGATCGCTATGCCAAATCTGTTTTTCCCTTGTAAAGTCGCGACGGCTTTTTTTGCCGCTGCATGCATCGCCCTGGCCGCAACCGCAGCTGCGCAGAAATCACCAGGGCCCGAGCCCGCACCGATGCCTGCGCCCATTATTGCGCCCGCAGACACGCCCTACCCCGGAACGATTTCGCTGGTCGTCGATGCCAGCGACGTCGCGCGCCGTGTGATGAAGGTGCATGAGACAATCCCGGTCAAAGGCCGCGAAGTTGCTCTGCTTTATCCGGAATGGCTTCCCGGAACGCACTCGCCGTCAAATCCGGTCGAAGCGCTTGCCGGCCTGGTCGTCACCGCGAATGGGAAAGGCATTCCGTGGGTGCGCGACAGCGTGGACATGTACGCCTTCCACGTCGAACTGCCGCAGAATGCAACCTCGCTGGATGTTAACTTCCAGTATCTCGGCCCGATGGATCCGAAACGAGGTCGCATCTCGTCGACATTCGCCGACATTACATGGAACAGCGTGCTTCTGTATCCTGCCGGGCACTTCTCCCGCGACATCAAGTTCGAAACCTCTCTCCTCTTGCCCGAGGGATGGAAATTCGCCTCCGCTCTCGATGTGAAGTCTCAGAACGGCAATCAAGTGCAATTTAAAGACACTACGCTCAACACTCTGATCGACGCACCCCTGTATGCGGGAGCCAACTTCAAACGCGTGGACCTGTCCTCGGGGTCGGACAATCCTGTTTACCTCGACGTGTTTGCGGACAAACCTGCCGATCTTGAGATCAGCCCGGAAGAATTGCAATTCCACAAGAATCTTGTCATCGAGGCGCAAAAGCTTTTCAAGTCGCATCATTACGACCACTATGATTTTCTATTTTCCGTCAGCGACATTGTGAGCGGCAAAGGCCTTGAGCATCATCAATCCAGTGAGGACGGATCGCGCGCCAACTACTTCACCGACTGGAGCGCAGGAGTGGGTGGCCGCGCTCTTCTGCCGCACGAATACACGCATTCGTGGAATGGCAAGTTCCGCCGCCCAGCTGACCTGTGGACGCCCAATTTCAACGTGCCGATGCGCAACAGCCTGCTATGGGTCTATGAGGGCCTGACCGATTATTACGGCAATGTGCTCACGGCACGCTCTGGAATGCGTACTCTCGAGCAGGCTCGCGACATGTGGGCGGCGATCGCCGCGAACTTCGAAATCAGCCCTGGACGCACCTGGCGTTCGTTGGAAGACACCACCAACGAACCGATCATCTCGTCTCATGGGGGGATTCAAAATCCCTGGCCGAGCTGGACCCGTGGCTACGATTATTATCCGGAGTCAGACCTGATCTGGCTCGACGCCGACACCAAGATCCGCGAACTCAGCGGTGGAAAGAAGTCTCTCGACGATTTCGCAAAACTCTTTTATGGAATCGACAATGGGAGCTACGTTACCGTCAGTTACGCGCTCGATGACATCGAGAAAGCCCTGAACACAGTTCAGCCTTACGATTGGACCGGTTTTTTCCGCACGCGAGTCTTCGAAGCCAGCGCGAGCGTTCCGGAGAGTGGCTTTACCCAGGGTGGCTATCGGCTGGCGTACAACGATCACCAACCGGAGTGGCTAAAGAAGAGTGACCCTTCTCGTCCCACCAGTTTCGCTACTTCTCTGGGCTTCTCGGCAAAACCAGATGGCAGCTTGGAAGGTGTTTGGTGGAATAGTCCTGCATTCAAAGCGGGCATCACGCCCGATATGCAATTGCAAGCCGTCAACGATCAGAAATACACCCCTGCGGGATTGCGGGAGGCCATCGTAGCCGCCGAGCAATCGAAAGAGCCGATTAAACTCTTGCTGAAACGTGGTGACGAATTTGTCACCGTTTCTTTGGACTATCACGGAGGAATGCGCTATCCGCATCTGGAGAGAGTTGAGGCTACGCCCGATCGCCTGGACGCGATCCTGTCGGCTGCCGAATAGAATCAAGAAGTCTAAAAGCCAATCGCGATCTCTCGTTTTCGGCGACGATTTCATGCGCAAGTCGAGGATGGGTGTTGCCGCGTATGCCGCCCCCCAGCGTGCAGCGATTGGGCATCATTTGCCCAATCGCAAGCGGCATGGTCTGCCTGCTCACGGCGCCGTCAAACTGCACACGTTTCGAGCTTGTCCCAGTAAGTATCGTTGAGTGTGCAGATTGTGGCTTGCGTGAAATGTTGCGGCGATTGGCACTCAACCTGCCCCAGTCTTGCTGAGCGAGCAGCTCATGGCGCACCTGCAATCCACCGGCAATCTTGCAGGCCAGAATTCGTGATCGCGTTAGGAGACACCAATGTCCACGTCCGGCATCTCAAGCAGCAGTTTCTTGGATTACAACAACCTTCAGAATAATCTTCGGCAGAGTCAAATGCAGTTCCAGTCCCTTGGTCAGGATCTGCAGTCCGGCAATACTGCCGCGGCGCAACAGGATCTTCTGACGTTGCAGCAACTTGGTCCGCAGAGCAGTTCCACTTCGACCTCGGGGAGCACTGATCCCATCGCGCAACAGTTTACTCAGCTGTCGCAGGATATTCAGTCCGGCAATCTCTCGGCGGCTCAACAAGACTTCTCGAAGATTCAACAAGACACCCGGAGCCCGGCTACGCAGGGGCAAGCTCACCACCACCATGGCGGTGGCGGATCGAGCGACATCAGTGAGCTTTTCAGCCAGTTGGGTCAGGATTTGCAGTCCGGCAGCGTGTCCAGCGCGCAGCAGGCGTACTCAAGCTTGCAACAAGATATTCAGCAGTTTGGTCCCAGCACCGGAACGAGCTCCGTGTCGTCATCGTCAGGTTCGAATACGCTCTCGGTGAACGCGTAGCAAACGGTGTCCGACAAGTCGTCACCAAGCCATAGCACTCGTTGCGATGCTCCGGAAGCTCGGATTCGACGACCGAGTCCTCGTACCGCCGGAACACCCCAAGACGTCGACGTCATGGACGAACCTCGACGATCTCAGTGAATCTCTCGAGTCGGGACTGAACGAGTGCGGTCGCCGCCCCTCAGCCCGTCGTGTAATGCTGGATTAACTGATTTGCTCAATTGTAAACATGACGAATGTGGACTTGGACGCCAGTTATCATTGCTCAGGCCTTTCCTGGCCGGCCGTATGCTCGCATCACCGCACGATCAATTGTAAGCTCGTGGCGCCGCAACCTGACGACACCAAGCGACCGTTGCTACCGGCCATCTGATGGAGCACCGCGACCACGTATAGAATTGAACACGCAGGAGGCGAATGGCGATGCCAGCAGAGAACGAACCCAAGCGGGAGCAGGATACGGCGCAGGCGGCGGCGCATATTGCAAGCGCTCACCAGATTTTGAAGGCGCTGCAAGAAAAAATCGGGGAGCATCCGGAAATCGGCGCGGCGATTACAAAACTGGAGATGGCATTGAACGATCTGGCGGTGCAGACTGGCGGGCTGTGGTAGTCCCAGGCGGTCGTCCGCGGAACTCAAAACAAGAATCCATGAAAGCCACGAAGACTGTCGGTTTTGCCACTCGCGCCATCCACTCCGGACAAGAACCTGACCCGCTCACCGGCGCGGTCACCGTCCCGATTTATCCCACATCGACCTATGTGCAGCAGGGAATTGGCGAGCACAAGGGATACGAGTATTCCCGCGTATCGAACCCGACCCGCGATCGTCTCGAACAGAATCTGGCCACGCTGGAAGGCGGAGTCGGTGCACGCGTCTTTGCCAGTGGCATGGCAGCGATTAATGCGCTCGTCAGCATGCTGCGGTCGGGCGATCACGTGGTTTGCGGCAACGATCTCTACGGTGGAACGCCGCGCCTTTTTAATCAGGTGATCACGAACTTCGGACTTGAGTTCTCTTACGTCGATACCTCCGACGCCCGAAACGTCGAACGCGCCATCCGCAAGCACACAAGAATGGTATACGTCGAAACCCCGACCAATCCGCTGATGCGGCTCAGCGATCTGAGAGCCATTAGCGCCGTATGTCAGCGCAAGAAAGTCGCGCTCGTGGTCGACAACACTTTTATGTCGCCGTATTTCCAGCAACCGCTCGCGCTGGGAGCCGACATGGTCGTCCACTCGACGACGAAGTTCCTTAACGGACACAGCGACGGCCTCGGTGGAGTTGTGGTCTGCGCGAAACAGGAGCACGCCGATCAACTCGCCTTTCTGCAAAAAGCAGCGGGAGCGATTCTCTCTCCATTCGAGTGCTGGCTGATTCTGCGCGGCGTCAAAACGCTGGCCGCCCGCATGGAGATTCATGATCGCAGCGGACGCATCGTCGCCGACTTCCTGGCCAAGCACAAGAAAGTGAAAGCGGTGTTGTATCCCGGACTGAAGCATCATCCCCAGCACGAACTCGCTAAAAAGCAGATGAGCGGTTTTGGATCGATGATCACGTTCGAAACCGGCTCGCTGAAGAATGCCAACAAAATGTTGAAAAAAGTCCGTGTCTGCTCGCTGGGAGAGTCTCTCGGGGGAGTCGAGACGCTCATCTCACATCCCGCAACCATGACTCACGCCGCTCTGGGAGTGAAAGGCCGCAAAGCAATTGGCATTACCGACGGCTTAGTTCGAATCTCGGTCGGAATCGAGGACGTCGACGACATTCTCGACGATCTGGATCAGGCGCTCTCCGCGATCTGACCGAAACTTTATCGACCCTGGAAAATGTTCTTGGCATCCGTGCTGCTCAATTGCGCACCGACTCCCCAACCCATTGCAGATACTCAGGACTGCCGTTATCGACGGAGATGGAAATGCATTCCGGCAAATCGTAGGAGTGCAATGCGGCAATCGCGTCGCGCACTGCTGGAAATTTCTCGACCGTCGTTTTGATTAGCAGCAACCATTCCTCGTTCGACTCCAACTTACCCTGCCAGCGGTAAACCGAGGTGATGTGCGGAACAATGTTCACACATGCGGCCAACTGGTTTTCAACCAGATGATGGGCGATTTTGTGTGCCTCATCTTTCGAGCCTGAGGTGGTGAGGACGATTCGCTTGTCAGTCATATAAAATCAGCGGTCGGCTTTCTGGAAGTTCGGGAAAGTTATTCACGGTGGAGCTAGACAATGCTAACGCAAATCAAGTTTGGTACGTCGGGCTGGCGGGCCGTAATGGCCGAGGAGTTTACCTTCGCCAATGTGCAGCGCGCCCTTCGTGGGATCGCACGTTATGTGGTATCGGAGAAACCGAAGGGCGCTCGCGTGATTGTGGGGCGCGATCCCCGCTTTCTGGGGGAGACTTTCTGCTCGATGGCAGCGGAAATTCTTTCCGCGCACGGCATCACCCCTCTGATCGTAACCGAACCGGCGCCGACGCCGGCGTTCGCCTATGCAGTCATCTCAAATAAGGCCGACGGAGTCATCAACTTCACCGCGTCGCACAATCCTCCGGAATACAACGGCATCAAATTTTCTACTCCGGATGGATGTCCTGCTCTGCCAGAAGTCACGCAGAAGATTGAAGCTGAAATCGTGGCAGCCGATAATGCGGCCTCGGCCAGGAACGGCTCGCCTGCCGGATCTCGAGAGTCGCTCGATCCCAAGCCTGCTTATTTAAAGCGGCTCGCGGAAATCGTGGATTTCAACGCTATCAAGAAGGCTGGATTGAAAGTGGTATTCGATCCGATGTGGGGAGCGGCGCGAGGATACTCCGACGAACTCCTGCGCGGCGCGGGCGTTCAGGTCGCGACTGTGCACGATTACCGCGACGTGCTTTTTGGCGGACACGCTCCCGAACCGGACGACCACCTGCTCGAGGATCTACGCAAGAAAATGCGGGAGACAGGCGCCCACATCGGCATTGCCACCGACGGCGATGCCGACCGCTTCGGCATTGTCGATGCGGATGGAACTTTCTTGCAGCCGAACTACGTCATCGCCTTGCTGTTCGATTATCTCGTCGAGAGCCGTGGCTGGAAGAACGGAGTGGCCAAGTCGGTGGCTACCACGAATTTGATCAACGCGCTGGCGCAGCACCATGGAGTCCCGCTGTTTGAGACTCCAGTCGGCTTCAAATATATCGGCGAACTGATCATGCACGACAAGATCGCAATTGGCGGCGAAGAGAGCGCGGGCTTGTCGATCCGGCATCACGTTCCCGAAAAAGATGGAGTGCTTGCCGGCCTGCTGTGCTGCGAGGCAGTTGCCCGTCGAGGCCAATCTCTGGGTGAGCAATTGAAGGCGATCAGTAATCAAGTTGGTTCCTTCTTTCCGCAACGGGAGAACTTCCGATTGACCCCGGAGGTCAAAACGAAGTTCACTGACAAGTTGAGGTCTGATCCACGTGAATTCTGTGGCCGTCCGGTAAAGGAAGTAGTACGCACCGACGGATTGAAACTGCTGTTCGACGATGGATCCTGGGTCTGCTATCGCCTGTCAGGAACAGAGCCTGTGGTTCGCGTCTATACGGAGGCTCGAAGCCATGCGGGTCTCGAGACCTTGAGCACTAGCGCCAAGAACTGGATTTTTGCATGAAGGCATTTCTGTGAAGCGCTTTTCGGCGATTTCTCGATTTTCACGTCCGCGATTCCCGCGTCCCGAGGACGGTCTGCGCGCCATGATGGAACACGCGCCGCACGCCGAAGCCTTCGCCGCTTCATGGATCGAACGTCTGCGCCCGGCCGCTACCCAGATCTTCTTTTTGCGCAGACGCATCGCGACCGTAGCCGTGATCGTGCTCGCTGCCTCGCTATTTGTTCACGTCATGTTCGGCGATAACGGTATGGTCGTGTACAAGCAGAAACGTTCGGACTATCAGCAATTGCGCAAGCAGATTGTGCGCGTGCAACAAGATAATGATTACTACACGCAACAAATTCAGGGATTGAAGTCCGATCAGACCGCGATTGAGAAAGAAGCTCGCGAGCAATTGGGATATGCAAAACCGGGCGAGTATGTCTACGTCCCGCCGAAACCTGCGCCCATCCCCGCCAATCACTCGGCGAAAAAGTAACGTTCATATTTGCTCCACATGAAACTTCCGACGGGCCGCTTCGTCGGTCCATTGACAACCCAACTCCAAGGTCGTGGTATATTTCCCCAGCCTCACTTCAAGACCGGCGGGCATTTGTTCTTTGAGGATGACTGCGCCTTCGCTTTGCGGTTTGGGGCCGCAACTGGAATTTAAAAAGGAGAAACCGGCCATGAGAAAAGTTCTTGCGTTCTGTCTGGCGTTTTGTTTCGTATGCGCTTTGTCGGCGATGGCATTCGACGACATGGGCAAAAGCACAACCGTCAAAGGTTGGGTGACTGATGACAAGTGCGGCGCCAAGGGCGCGAACGAGAAGGCCGAGGCATGCACCAAAAAGTGCCTGGCCGCGGGCGCGAAGATGGTCGTTGTCACCGACGGCGATCAGAAAGTGTTGATGGTAGATAATCCGGACGCGTTGAAAGACCATGCAGGCCATCACGTCGCTGTGACGGGGACCGTGAAGGGTGATTCAATCCACGTCGACAGCGCAAAAATGCTCTAAGCGCTGCATACGATTTTGAAGGGCGGCTTTCGGGCCGCCCTTTTTCTGTGGACTGTGAAATTGTGAAATTTAGTAATTAGGTGATTGAAAGCTAAAGCGGAAGGCTGAGATTTTGCTGATTCTCGGTTCTTCGACTCCACGTATCGAGCCCGTTTACCGCACAACGCCTTCCAGCGGCGAACTCGCGGTGGCGTAGAGCTTCTTCGGCATGCGGCCCGAGAGATACGCTTGCCGACCAGCGATGACAGCATGTTTCATCGCTTCGGCCATGAGTACCGGATCCTGCGCATTGGCGATACCCGTGTTCATCAAGACCGCGTCGGCGCCAAGTTCCATGGCGATGGTTGCGTCAGAGGCCGTGCCAACACCCGCGTCTACAATCAGAGGCACGCCGCTAATCATCTCCCGCAAGATGCGAATATGGGCGACGTTCTGAATCCCCATGCCACTGCCGATCGGGGCTCCCAAGGGCATGATGGTTGCAGCTCCCGCATCGATCAGACGCTTCGCGAACACGATATCGTCTGAAGTGTAGGGAAGAACCGTAAAGCCTTCCTTGACCAGCACGCGGGTGGCTTCGAGCGTCGCCTGGACGTCGGGATAGAGTGTTGCCTGATCTCCGATGACTTCAAGTTTCACCCAGTCCGAGAGCCCAACCTCGCGGCCGAGGCGCGCTGCCCGAATCGCCTCGTCGGCGGTATAGCATCCCGCCGTATTAGGCAGCAGAAAGTATTTCTTCGAGTCGATGAAATCGAGCAGCGACTCTTTGCTGCGATCGAGATTGACGCGGCGTACCGCAACCGTGACCATCTCTGCGCCACTAGCTTCGAGTGCGCGCGCTGTCTCCTGAAACGACTTGTATTTTCCCGTTCCAACAATGAGCCGGGAGCGGAAGGAACGTCCGGCGATAATCAATGAGTCCGACATGCAGATATTGTAATGAAAACTCCGACGAACGGTGATGGAAAGCGGATTTCAGAGTTGCGCCGAGGGTAGAATCATCTTTGCCTGATGAGCTGTCGCGGCTGGGGGAGATTCGATGAGTGATGAGCCGGTAGAAGTGCTGAAATCGTTTCGGGCCTTTCTGCGGGAGGTCGAGCAGGGAGCGGTTATCCCTGAAGTGGCGGAGCACGATCTCAAATGCCTTCATCAGCTTTGTGTCGAACGAGCCAAACGATACTGCGGCAAGGATGGCGTCATTAGCCTTGAGTCAACGGCGCGCGCCTGCAGTCCAGGGGCGAACGTTCCCGCAGTCTGGCTGCGCCATACGCAATTACGGACGTTGTACCGGCAAGGGCTTCTGAGTGACTGGCAGCGCGGAACTGCGCTGGATGACACCGTATTCCGGGTTGCGGCGAAGATTCCGATGAGAGGCGCTGATCTCGATCAGGAGGCTTTTCTTCGCCAGCTACGCGACCAAGCCGTTGCTCCCCATGCTACGAATGTCCGCTAGGTTACGGCGGTGGCTTCTGCCTGCGCGTAAAGCTCATCAATTTGCTTTTTGTAGCGTTCTTCGATCACCTTTCGACGCAGTTTGAGAGTCGGGGTCAGGGCCCCGTTCCCGATGGTGAATTCGTCTTCCACCAAAATCACACGCTTCAGTTTTTCGAAGCGGGCAAGATTCTGGTTAATCCGTTCCACAACGTCTTCATACAAATTTTGCACCTTTGGATTTGCGACCAGATCCGCCCGCGATCGGAACTCTATGTTGTTGGTGCCTGCCCATTCCTCAAGAGCAGCGAAATTTGGCGAGATCATGACTGCCGGAAATTTACGGCGATCCCCAAGGATCGCTGGAACTCCAACATACGGACTCAACTTAAGCGCATTCTCAATGGGCTGCGGGGCAATGAATTTGCCGCCGGAGGTTTTGATCAGATCTTTCTTGCGGTCAGTGACCGAGAGATATCCTTCCGCATCGACATTGCCAATGTCACCAGTTTTGAACCATCCGTTTTCCAGGGCATCCTTCGTCTCTTCGGCACGATTCCAGTAGCCTTTGAAAACCGATGGTCCGCGCACAAGAATCTCGCCGTCTTCCGCGATACGCACTTCAAGGTTCGGCAAAATCTTGCCGACCGTGCCAATTCGATGGTTGACGGGTGTATTGACGGCGATCACCGGGGAAGTTTCGGTGAGCCCGTAGCCTTCGTGAATCCGAATTCCTACCGTGGCATACCATTCCGCGAGTTCCCGTCCTAGTGGCGCGCCGCCCGAGATGAAAGTCTTGACGTGTCCGCCCATACCCGCGCGAATCTTTGAGAACACCAGCTTGTTGGCCAGTTTCCATGCGCTTGACGTGGGAGTCCGGCCCGCGAGAATTTCTGGTTTGTGCCTCTCGCCTACTGTGAGAGCACGGTCGAAGATGGCTTGCTTCGGGAATCCTTGTGCCTTCTGCATCGCCTGCGCGTAGATTTTTTCGTAGACTCTCGGAACCGCCACGAAGAGCGAGGGCTTCACCTCGAGCAGCGCTTCCGGCAAGTGCTCAATAAATGGGCAGTAGGCCAGCGTCACCCCGTGATAGATCATTGAGAAATCCACATGCCGGGCGGTGATATGGCAGAGCGGCAAGAAAGAAATGCTCGTCATGCCCGGTCCCACCTCGAATCCCAGCAGTGAACACTGAATATTTGAAGTGATGTTGCCGTGCGTCAACATCGCACCTTTGGATGTGCCGGTGGTCCCGGAAGTGTAGACGATGGTCGCGAGATCGTCGGCCGCGATGGATCGTGCTTGCGCTTCCAGTTCCGGACCGAGTTCATCCAAACCCTGCCCTGCGATCTGTCGCATCGTCACGCACGTTTCTTTGAATGGCGCAAGGTCGCCGGTGAACTCGATCGAGTCCATGACAATGATTTTTTCGAGCTGTGTCTGGTCGCAGCACTGCCACCACTTTGTGCAGTTGCTGATCGGAAGAAACAAAAATCATGCGGCAGCCGGAGTCGTTCAGAGCAAACGCCGTCTGCTCTTCCGTCAGTGTCGTGTAGAGAGGGACGGTCACGGCTCCGAGCAGCAAACTGGCCATGTCAACCGTCGACCACTCAGGCCGGTTCTCGCTAAGGATCGCGACGCGATCTCCGCCACGAATTCCCCAGGAGTGCAACGCGCGGGCGACGCGGGCGACATTCTGCCCGAACTGGCGAGAGCTGATGGGCAGCCATTTTCCGACCTCGCGATACAGTTGCATGCGGTCGAGATTGCGTTCGACGGCTGCGAAAAAGATATCGTTCAGGGTGGCAATACTCATCGCGTCGTTCGGGCCCCGGCCAAAACTCCTGCGGACTTGATACCTGTGAAATGTAATGGTTTCCCGTCCGTTTCGGCAATGTGAAAGGCGGTTCAGCCGGGTACGGAGGTGCGTCATGTTTACGGCCGCAGTGAAAAGCGGGTATTCTGGGCTTACTCCCGTGGGGGGAGTTCAACATGCAGAAAAGACTTTCAGGCCTGCTGGCCGCAGGGCTGGTGATGGCCGGCATGCTGGCTGTGCCTGGCCCAATGTCTGCCCAGACGAAGGAGAGCTCCAAAATGCCAAAAGTAGGCGATGTAGCTCCGGATTTTACTTTGAAATATTTCGACGGCACCGATCTGAAGGATTTAAAACTCAGCGACTACCGCGGCAAGAAAAACGTTGTGGTGGCGTTTTACATATTTGCTTTTACCGGTGGTTGAACCCAGCAAATGAAAAACTTCCAGGCGAATTTGAAAACCCTGGAAGCTTCCGACACCCAGGTCCTGGGTGTGAGCATGGATAGCGCCTTCGCCAACAAAGCTTTCGCCGACCAAATTGGAGTTACCTTCCCGCTGCTCAGCGACTGGGGCGGCAAAGTTACCCGCGAGTACGGAATCTACAAAGACGAATACCAGGCCCCGCGCCGCGTGAACTTCCTGATTGGAAAAGACGGCAAGATCATCGAGGAACAGGTCGATAAAGATGCGATCGATCCCAAGAAGATCGTGGATACCTGTTCGCGTCCGAAGCTGAAAGAGTAGACTCACCGCATTTACTCTCAACTCTCTGTGTCCTCTGTGGTGGATTTCAACCACAGGGGCACACAGGCGCAGAGGTCGGTTCTTCCTGCCGAATTCCCGGCAATATTGCAGAAACCTTCTTTCCTCCGAGACTTGCAAACTGCAAGTCTGGCGGTAATCCGCAGGTCACGTTACCTCGGAAACTAAACCGCCTCTATCGGGTTTAAGGTGATGTGAGTAATATCAACCTGTTTCAGACTTCGAGGGCGTCGAGGCGAGATATGAAGACACACAAGACATTGGCCTGGATAATTCTGCTGGCCTTTGCATCTGTTCCGCAGTTCTCAACATCAGCTAAGGCACAAGATGATGACCAAGGCCAGGCCCAAACGCAAGATCAGGGCCAGGATCAGGATCAAGGTCAAGAGCAAGATCCCCCCGGACGCGTCGCGCGGATGGATTTCTCGCAGGGTTCGGTCTCATTCCGGCCGGCGGGTGAAGACGACTGGGTCACGGCCGTTCCCAATCGGCCAATGGTGACTGGTGACGATCTTTGGGCGGACGAGAATTCGCGAGCTGAAGTCCACGTGGGATCGGCCGCGATCCGGCTGGGAGCGCAGACCGGCATTACCTTTTTGACCCTGGACGACAACACCACGCAGATTCGTTTAGCGCAAGGCTCCTTGATCATCCGCGTCCGTCACGTAGACGATGACGACACCTACGAGATCGACACTCCCAGTATTGCGTTTACGATTCTGCAGCAAGGCGAGTATCGCGTGGACGTGAGCCAGGACGGTAGCCGGAGCGTCGTTACCGCTTGGCACGGCCGCGGCCACGTCACCGGCGGAGGATTCTCCTATAACGTCCTGGCCGGCCAATCGGCATCATTCACCGGAACTCAGGATCATCTTGATTACGACCTGGGTCAGGTTCCTGACCGCGATGATTTTGATAGTTGGGCCTTCGATCGCGATGACCGCGAAGACCGGGCCGACTCGGCGAACTATGTTTCGCGCGAGATGACCGGATATGAAGACCTCGATGACAATGGCGACTGGAGCTACGTGGCGGGCTACGGCCCGTGCTGGCGCCCTCGCGCCGTCGTCGCAGGATGGGCTCCGTACCGTTACGGTCACTGGGCCTTCGTTGGGCCGTGGGGATGGACATGGGTCGAAGATGAGCCCTGGGGATTTGCCCCCTTCCACTACGGACGTTGGGCGTTCGTGAGTAACGGGTGGTTCTGGGTGCCGGGGCCGGTCGTCGTTCGTCCAGTGTGGGCGCCGGCGCTGGTTGCTTTCGTGGGCGGCGGCCCAGGATTCCACTTCGCGGCAGGCGCTGGAGTGGGATGGTTTCCGCTGGCTCCCGGAGAAGTCTATGTCCCGGGTTATCGTGTCAGCCGGACGTACGTGAACAACGTCAACATTACGAATACGACGGTGAATGTCACCAAGGTCACGAATGTCTACAACACAGTGATCGTCAATAAAAATACGACGGTCAACAACATCACCTACGTTAACCAGCACGTGACGAACGGCGTGACGGTTGTATCCCATGATGCCTTCGTGAATGCGCGGCCTGCGGCGCAGAACATGATGAAGGTTGATCAACGTGAAATTGCATCCGCGCCGATCAGCCATTTTGTTCGCGCGGAACCGGTGCGGGCCAGCGTGATGGGTGCTGGTCGGGCGGTTGCTGCGAAACCTCCGGCAGCCGTCATAACTCGGCCGGTCGTTGCCGTGCGGACGCCGCCACCGGCCCCACATTCGATTGCGCAGCGGCAGGCGGAAGCCGGCGGACACCTGAATGAACAGGCTCTAGTCCGGCCGCTCGGTCCGTCGCGGCCTGCTCCGGTCAATCAGGAGCAGCGGCCACAGCCGAACCAGCAAGGATTCCGTTCGTTCGGGCAAACCAACCAGGCGAACGAGAATCACAATTCCGTGGTGAAGCCAATGCTCAAGCCGCAGCCGCGGGTCTACGAACAACAGGGAACTGCTCCGCAAGAAAATCGTGGCACCCCGGAAGAAGGTCGGAGCGAACAACCGGATCGTCCGGCAGAGGCGGAGAACCGCCAGTTCAACCAGCCCCAGCAAAACCATCCGCTGGTCCGGTCGGCTCCTCCGGTGCAACAGCGGACGCCGCAGCAAGAGCAGCAGCAGGCGCAGAAGTTCAACCAGTGGCACCAACAACGGCCACCTCTGCCTGCTCCAGCTCCAGCGCCTAAGCCACAGCCCTCGCATCCGGCGGAGTCCCATCCGTCAAAGAAGTAGCGTTGACGATGACTCCGTGCCCTGTGATAGGGTTCGCATGAGGCGCTACGCGGACTTGGCTGCAAGAGCCACAGAACGAACCATGACAACGCCGGGAGAGCTTCAGCCGCTCTCGGCGTAGTTTTTTGTAGAGCTATGACGGAAGAGAAACGTTCCAGCATCAATTGGATGGACGTGCTGTGGCTGGTGCTGCTGGCAACGCTGGCCATTCTGCCGCCGCGGCGCGAATACCACAAGCAGCTCATCCTGCTCGCTTTTGGTGTGGTGCAGTTGGCAGAAGGCTGGTTGGTCACGCGCATCCCGAAACGCGGCGCGTCCTATCTCGTTCTCCTCAAGATTGCTCTCGCCACCTTGCTGATCGATCACACCATCGAGAACCTGGGCGAACCCAGCATCAATAGTAGCTACTATCCGATCTACTATCTTCCGGTCGTGACCGCAGCCGAGTATTTTGGACCATGGGCCACCCTCGCCTGGACCACCCTCGCCTCAGCCGCATATTGCTCCTATCTTTATCCCGCGCTGCAGGAATATGAAATCACCGAGCAGGACTACGCTCTGCTGGCGATCCGCGTTCTTTTCTTCTTTCTCGCAGCTATGGTAGTGAACCGCTACGTCATCGAGAGCCGGAGATTGACGCAGCAATACCAGGAGACGGCGGAGACGCTGGCGGAAACTAACCGGCGGCTGCAACAGGCTCAAGCAGAAGCGCGACGGTCCGAGCGTTTGGCGGCGCTCGGCCAACTGTCCGCGGGCCTGGCCCACGAGATTCGCAACCCCTTGGGAGTCATCAAGGGTTCGGCGGAGATGCTGACGCAGAAATTGGCCGACTCAAACCCGCTGGCCACCGAGCTCGCGGGGTACATTTCCACCGAGACGAACCGGCTGAGTGCGCTGGTGACCCGGTTTCTCGACTTTGCGCGGCCTTTGCATGCGGATCTCACTCCTTCGGACATTTCGGCGGTTCTCGATCGGGCGCTGAATGATGTCGCCCAATTCTGGAAGGGAGCTCCCGTCCGAGTGGAAAAAGTGTACCAGCCAAATCTGCCGCCAGTGCCGCTCGATGAGGGTTTGTGCGAGCAGGCATTCCTTAACATCATTCAAAATGCCTATGACGCGATGGGAGCTGATGGCGGCGGAACCTTGCGGGTGACGGCTGCGAAATCAACGCGGAATCTGCGCAACGGGAGCGACACCGAAGGTGTTGAGATCCGCATCGCCGATACCGGGCCCGGCATTCCTGCGGAACTGCGCGAGCAGATCTTCAACCCATTTGTGACCACCAAGAAAAGCGGCGTTGGACTCGGGCTTTCGATCGTATCCAAGATCATCGACGGTCATCATGGCTCCATTCGCGTGGAAGCCTCCAACGATAATGTGGGCCAGAAAAACAAGAATTCCGGAGCCTGCTTCGTGATCTTTTTGCCCGCGGCGAAAGAGACGGATACTCCGTTAGAGAAAGCGCATCTGGTAATTTCTTGAGAGAGGCAAACGGCAATCATGCCTGCGATCCTGATCGTTGAAGACGAAGCGAAGATGCGTCGGTTGCTGGATCTTAATCTTGGGGAAGACGGTTTTACCACGTTTTCGGCCGAGGATGCCGAAACCGGGCTTAAGTTGCTGCGCGAGAATCCCATCGATCTCGTGCTGACCGATCTCAAGCTTCCGGGCATGAACGGACTCGAATTTCTGCAGATGATCAAGCGGCAGAATGCAGCTCTCCCTGTCGTGGTGATGACTGCGTTCGGCAGCGTTGAAACGGCTGTCGAAGCGATGAAAGCGGGCGCCAGCGACTATGTATTGAAGCCGTTCTCGCTAGCCGAGATGCGACTGGTAATCCGCAAAGAGCTCGATGTCCGAAACCTTCGGGAAGAGAACCGGTCGCTGCGCGAGGCACTGGGTAAGCGCTACTCGCATCCGAATATGGTGGCGCGCAGTCCCAAGATGCAGGAGGTATTGGCAACGGTCGAACGCGTGGCCCCGACCAACGCGACTGTTCTGCTGGGCGGAGAGAGCGGCGTGGGCAAGGATCTGGTTGCGCGCGCTATTCACGAAAAGTCGAAGCGGGCGTCCGGTCCATTTCTGAAGATCAACAGCTCCGCCATTCCCGAGAACCTGCTGGAAAGCGAATTATTCGGATTCGAGAAAGGCGCCTTCACTGGAGCCGTCGCCAGCAAACCCGGCAAGTTCGAGCTAGCCGACAAGGGGACCTTGTTTCTGGACGAGATTGGCGACGTGCCTCCGGCGACCCAGGTGAAGCTGCTGCGCGTGCTGCAAGAGCGCGAGTTCGAGCGGCTCGGGGGGACCAAGACGGTGAAGGTCGACGTTCGTCTGATTGCCGCCACCAATCGCGATCTGCGGCAAGCCCTCGAGCAAGGCACGTTTCGTGAGGATCTCTATTACCGACTTAACGTCGTCCCGATTGACATCGCACCGCTGCGCGAACGTAAAGAAGACATCCCCGACTTGGTCAATCTGTTCGTTACGCGTTTTTCCGGCGAGTCGGGGAAGGGCATCGAGGGAATCACTCCACAGGCGATGCAAATTCTAGTGAACTACCATTGGCCGGGAAATGTGCGGGAGTTGCAGAACATTGTGGAACGTGCATGCGCACTTTCGAAAGGACCGCAACTCGAGGCGGGAGACATTCACATTGATCAGCGGCCGAGCAAGGGCGGCAACGGAGCACCGGGATTCCTTCCAGAGGGGATGACGCTCGAGCAATGGGAAGATGAGATGGTACAGGAAGCTTTGAAGCGCGCGAACGGCAACAAGAGCCAGGCCGCAAGGTTGCTTGGGTTGTCGCGGAACGCGTTGCGTTATCGGTTATCGAAGATCGGCATCGCGGATGAAACGGAAAAAGCGGAATAGATGAAATCTTTCAGTTTTAAACTCCTGCTACTAGGCTGTTTGCTCGCGGCGATCAACGTTTCTGCCCAAACGCTGGCCGAACGTTTGGGATATCCCGCCGGCATGAGGCTGGTGATTATTCACGCCGACGATCTGGGCGAGACACACGCGGTCAATGCGGCGGCGATCAAGGCTCTGGAAGCTGGAGCCATCAACTCCGGCAGCATGATGGTTCCATGCCCATGGTTCCCCGAGATTGCTGACTATGCCAAGTCGCATCCCGACGCTGATCTCGGATTGCACCTTACGGTCACTGCCGAGCGCGTGTATTACCGTTGGGGTCCGGTAGCGCCAACCGACAAGGTGCCCAGCCTCGTGGATCGCAACGGCTATTTCCATCACGATTGGGAAGAGCATCAACAGATCGATCCCAAAGATGTGGAGATGGAACTGCGCGCCCAGATTGAACGCGCTCTGGCGATGGGCGTACATCCGACGCATCTTGATTCTCATCAATACCGGCTGATCATGAGCGGGAAAGATTTATTTCAAATCATGGTTCGAGTCGCGCATGAATACCATTTGCCGATTTTTGTGACCAGAGATTGGTTTGCCGGCAATCCATACCTGGAGTCCAGCCTGGGTCCCGGTGATATCGTGCTCGACCACACCGTCACGATGGAGCCAGATGTTCCCGCTGAGAAATGGGCGGACTTCTACGTCACGGCGCTCAAGAATCTGAAGCCGGGTGTGACTGAGTTCGTGATTCATCCCGGCTTCGATGATGAAGAAGAACGTGCTGCTACGCGGGAACGCGCTACCTGGGGTGCGGCGTGGAGACAGCGCGATTACGACTTTTTCACGAGTGAGCAGTTTCGGCGGATTCTCGCGGATGAGCACATCAAGCTCGTGACGTGGCGAGAACTGGCGCGTTTAAACGGGAACAAATAACAACTAAACCGATTTCAGAAGCATGCAGGTGACATCGTCGTGCTGCGGAGTGTTGCCGACGAACAGGTCGAGTTCCGCCATCAGCCGGTTGAGCATTTCCGCGGGGCTGCCCGACTTTCCCGCTTCGAGTCCTGCCAGGACCCGAACCTCTCCGTACTCTTCATCTCGCGCATTCACAGCTTCTACTAATCCGTCGGTGAAGATGACGAGCCAGTCGCCCGGCGCTAACGTTACCGTTGCCGATTGATATTGCACCTCAGGCATGATGCCGAAAGGAAGCCCTCCAACATCGAGGCGCTCGATTTGCCCGCTCGCACGCCGCAGAATCGGATTGTTATGTCCCGCGTTGATGTAGTCAATGGTGCGGTGGACCGCATCGTACTCGGCGAGGAACGCAGTGGTAAAGCGCAGTCCTCCCTGGCTGTTGGAGCAGGCATAGCGATTCATGTTCGACGCGAGTTCAGGCAAGGCTACCTGAGCAGTCGACAGCGTTTTAAGACTGGCCTGAAACGTCGCCATGAGCATGGCGGCGGGAATGCTTTTTCCCGCAACGTCGGCCACCGCGAGCACGACACGATTGTCTTCGTTGGTTTTTCCGGGTCGCGGAAAAACGTCGTAATAGTCGCCGGCAACCGTATTCGCAGGCCGAGTCGTGTAGGCGACGGCAAGGCCCGGGATCTGCGGCGGAGCGCCCGGAAGCAGCCAGGTCTGAATTTCCTTGGCGATCTGCAGGTCGCGTTTCATCACCACGCGATCCGCAATCTCGAGCATTAGCAGCAGAAGCAGAATCAGCCCGCCCCAGAAGTGAAGGTCGAACTCTCCGGCGTAGACGTTGCCGTGCTCTCCCGTGTACTGGTAGCCCGCATGAGGCAGCACGAGAAGGATCAAGGCGAGCAGCAGAAGCACACGACGTGCCGGTGAAAGCTTTTCGAAGACTGCCCAGAAAAATTCTTTGGCTACGTGGAGATGTCGGCCGCGATTGGTGAGTCCCTCGGGAGTTTTGGCAGCAACGTCTTTTGAGTAGAGGCGATAACTGGCGCGCGCTTCGGATTCGAATTGCGACCAGAGCTGGCTCACCGCAAGCCCTTCGGTGACGCGGCGCCAGAAGTTCTGCAGGCGCACGGTGAACGGAACAGGTTCCGCGGGAGGCTGTCCGGGTTGGGATGCGGTCGCCATTCTATTAACTTGGATTATAGAAGATCAGGGATGGCATTCACCGCCGAGCACGCGGAGAGCGCAGAGAAATTTCTGAGCTCAAAGATGGAATCGTGCCTGTGGCTTCCAGGTTGCGGTCCTCTCCGCACTCTGCGTGCTCGGCGGCGCAAGGCCTCAGAAGAGCTTGAGTTGCTCATCGAATCCTTGCACCGGCCATTTGGTCACGAACGCGCTCCGCTCGCTGCGGTGGGCGCGCGTCAATTTGTATTTTTCTTTGAGTCTTCCGATTAGTTGCGAGAGGCGTTTGGCATAGGCTGGCGGAAGGAATGCTCGATCGTGGTAGCGTTCCCGATAGTTCTCCGCGAGATGCGGGAAGTTCTGCTCGAGGAAGGGAAGAAACACGGCAGCGGAGCATGGCTTCAGGAAAAGTGGATTAGCGAATACATAGTCAGCGCCGGAATCGGCTGCGGCGCGGATCAGCGCCTCGAGATCGGCAGGAGAGTCAGTGATCCCGGGAACCACCGGCGAGCAACTGATTCCTACGCGCAGTCCGGCCTCGGCCAAGGCTCGCACGGCGTCCAACCGCAGGTCGGGACGCGGCGCTCGCGGCTCGAGAATTCTGGCAAGATCCACGTTGAGAGTCGTGATGGTGATATGGATCGAGAGTTGGTTCGACTTCGCCACCTCTTTGAGTAGCTCGAGATCGCGGGTCACCATATTCGATTTGGTGACGATGCCCAGTTCGAATCCGCGATGACGCGCGAACTCTTCAAGAATGGCGCGCGTGACCTCGTACCGGCGCTCGGCAGGCTGGTATGGATCGGTGGCGGTGCCGAGCGCAATGGACTCGTGGGGTTTCACGCGTCGAAGTTCGTGGCGCAACAAGTCCGCAGCGTGCTGCTTCACGTAAATCTTCTGCTCGAACTCCATGCCGTCGCGCATCTCCATGAACTCGTGCGTGTAGCGGGCGTAACAGTAGCGGCATCCGAACTCGCAGCCGCGATAGGGATTGATCGTCCAGGTAAAGGGCATGGCGCGCTTGCTGACACAACGGTTCAGCAGGGATTTTGTGGGAAGGGTGAAGTATTCGACATCGTGGCCTTCGCGGATCGATTCGCCTTCGGAAGCCAGACGGGCGATGCCCACGAGGCGGGACTTTTCAACGAGGGGGAGCAGCGGCAGGGAAGACATATTAATTCGCCTTGTGTTCGCCTATAGTAGAGGCTGGCGAGTGCGCCGTCAATAGTGGGCTACCCCGGCTGCACTAATTTTTCGGTCGATCCTCGCAAAATATTCCAGCGCAAGGACTTGCGGTTTCTAGCCCCGCTTTATTCCTCGTAAAATCTTGCAAACAAATAAGTTGCACGCAAAATCTTCCAAAATAAGGACTTATCAGGCATTTTCGCGATCTGGAGTCGCGTTCTTATTTTCGATTGACCTATGTAAAGTATTGATTACAAATAAATTACGCATTTCAGGGCGCCAGCATTCCTTGCAAAATATTGTCAAATAAGGAGTTACACGCAAAATATTCCAGAATAAGGGCTTAGCTGTCGCGAGTTTTTGGACTTGAGCTCGGCTACGCCCGGACAATTCTGCGGTATAAATGCGCACGCTTCCATTGTGGGCTTTTAGATTCGAGGGTCAAGGTTAGATGTCACAAGGAACGGGATTTCGCTGTGGAAAAGTTCTGAGGCGGAGATGCGGCGGGGCCTGAAATCCTGAGGTTCGTGATTCCCAAACTTTTCGCAGAGAGCGCCAAGGAATGCATCACCCGGCAAGGGGAAAACTCATAAGTTTACCTCGTGGAACCAACGCTCTTGGGTCGACGTATAATCCGCCGGAGGAGACCCGCATGCAAACCCTTCTGCAAGACATCCGCTACGCTCTCCGGCAGTTGCGCCATGCTCCGACGTTTACGTTGACTGCATTACTTACCTTGGCCATCGGCATTGGTGCGACCACCGCGATCTTCACCCTGACGCAGGCCATCATGCTGAAGTCGTTGCCGGTCGCCGATCCCGCCCGGCTGTATCGCGTTGGCGATACGTCGGAGTGCTGCGTCGAGGGTTGGGAGGACGATGACTGGAGCTTGTTCTCTTATCAGCTCTACCAGCGTCTCGCGGCGGCGGCACCCGAGTTCGAGGAGACCACCGCTTTTCAGGCCGCGCCTGGAATCTACAGCATTCGGCAGGAAGCCAAAGACCGCGAGGCACGTCCCTTGCGGGCCGAATACGTGACCGGCAACTACTTCCATGTTTTCGGCCTCGGCGCCTTTGCCGGACGCGTGATCAACAGCACAGACGATCAGCGATCGGCCGCGCCGGTCGCAATGATCAGCTATCGGACCTGGCAGCAGGCTTACGGCTCAGATCCGGGGATAGTCGGGTCCACATTCTTCGTACAAGGACAGCCAGTCACGTTGATTGGGATTACGCCTCCAGGCTTTTTCGGTGAGACACTGCGCAGCGATCCGCCGGACTTTTGGCTGCCCCTGCAACAGGAGATTTTGTTCGACGGCCAGAGTGCAAACATGAGAACGAATCAGCGCCAATGGCTCTATGCCATTGGCAGGTTGAGGCCGGGTGCGACCGTGCAAGCACTTCCAGCCCGGCTGACGCCGGTGCTTCAACGCTGGCTCCGTGACGAAGATGAGGTGCCCGCCGAATTCAAACCGCAGGTTGAACCTTCAATTCCGCAGAAATTTATCCGGCTGGCTCCGGCCGGAGGCGGTGTCACTTCCTTACGGGAAAACTACGGCGCGAGTCTACGTATCCTCTTAATAATTTGTGGAACCTTACTCCTCATCGCCTGCGCCAACCTGGCCAATCTGCTACTGGCACGCGCAGCCGCCCGCCGCTCCCAGACAGCGGTGCGCCTGGCTCTGGGGGCTGCGCGAACAAGACTGATTCGCCAGCAGTTGACGGAGGCTGTACTGCTGTCTGTGTTAGGCGGCATCGCAGGATTAGGGATTGCATACGTGGGAGCGCGTCTGATGCTGGCGCTGGCATTTCACAGCGCTACCTTTACGCCCATCAGTGCCACACCTTCGTTGCCGGTTCTCGGATTTGCGTTCGCGCTTTCACTCCTCACCGGTGTGATGTTTGGCGTTGTGCCCGCGTGGCTCGCTTCGCGTTCCGATCCGGCAGAGGCCCTGCACGGAGCAGGCCGCGGCACTCGCGGCGGGGCAGCGCTGCCGCAGAAGATACTGGTGGTTAGCCAAGCGGCGCTTTCCCTAGTTCTGCTTGTCTGCGCGGGATTGCTGACCGCGAGCTTGCGGAATCTGGAGAGTCAGGATTTTGGGTTCGACGTCCAAAATCGCATCAATGTTCAGATCAATCCTCCTCTGGACAGTTACGCACCGGAACGCCTCGACGCGCTTTATCGCGCAATCGAAGATAGTCTGGTGCGGTTGCCCAATGTGCAGAGCGCAAGCCTCGCCGGCTACAGTCCGCTCAGCGGCAATAACTGGGGTGAATTGATTGCGATAGAAGGGAGGGGTGATCCAAAGGCTGATATGGCGGAGGGTGTCTCTTGGGACCGAGTGAGTCGTCAGTATTTTTCGACCGTCGGACAGCGCATCGTCCGCGGACGCGAATTCGCGGAAAGCGATTCCAGCGCTTCGCGCCCAGTGGCGATTGTGAACGAATCGCTCGTCAGGAAATACTTCCCCAATGAAGATCCCCTCGGCAAGCACTTTGGCATGGACAGTTCCCGATATGCCAGCACGTTTGAAATCGTTGGCGTAGCGCGTGACGCCAAGTACACCGATCCCGACCAGCCCGCAAGGCCCATGTTTTTTCTGCCGCTTGAGCAGAGTGTCCACTATTCCAACGCTGATCTACAGCGTGGCGAAATACAAACGCATTTCGTAAGCAGTATCCAGTTGCTGGTCCGCGGCGATATGCGCAATCTCGAGCCGCAGCTTCGTAAAACTCTCGCCGATATCGACCCCAACCTTACCGTCATCACGGTGCAAAGCATGAACGAGCAGGTGGCCTCCAATTTCGACCAACAGCGCATGCTGGCGCAATCTGGCCGCCACATTCGGCCTCATTGCCATGCTGCTGGCAGCCGTCGGCCTCTATGGCTTAACGGCCTACACGGTTGCCCGCCGAACCGGCGAGATCGGAGTGCGCATGGCTCTCGGAGCTGACCGGCTGAACATTGTGCGACTGGTCCTGCGGGGAGCATTTCTGCTAGTGGGTATCGGGTTATTGATTGGAATTCCTCTCGCTATCGGCGCGGGACGCCTCATGGCAGAGCAGCTATTCGAGATACGCAGCTGGGATCCGCACGTGTTCGGGTTTTCAATTCTTGCGCTCGGGGTTTGCGCCGCGGCCGCCAGTATTCTCCCGGCACGTCGAGCCGCTTCGACGGATCCAATGAAGGCGCTGCGCACAGACTGAGATTATCATCTGGGTTGATTGTCGCCAGCCGGAGCGCCGCCGTCGTGGTGGCTCGTCTGAATGCGCCCGGTTCGATGGTGGCGGCGTTCCATTCCATCACTGGGATGTAGAGATCTGCACATCACGTGCTCATCTACCGTCGGTTACTGGCAGGCCATATGCATCCGATGATCTTGTTCGTTTCTTTCTACGCACCCTGCTCTGACGTGGCTGAGGGCCTCATGGTCATCACTTCTTCCGGTGTTCCATAGCCACGCGTATAGGCCACTTTCGAGACCGCGCAGGTCTTCACATCGACCGATCCCCATCGACTGGCGACGGATCGCCCTCCGCAGGAACAATACAACGTGTACTCTTCGGATGAACCGGAGACATTGGGCACAAGGTACGACTTATTGCCGTAGGGGCTGAACCCGACCAGATACCGGGTAAGGCAGCGCGGACATTCCACGCAATGGCGAATTCGCCAAGGCATAAATTTGCTCTCAGATAGAAACGGCTGGGCTGCTACGACATTTCGATCTTTTGATCTTTAGATCGTTAGCCCGTGCGATCCGCAGACGGTTGCTTCGACAGCTGCTGAGTGACAACAGAGGAAGCATGTGATGTTCCACGTTCCGAACGATTACGTGACGCGACAGTGCAAACCTTCCAGACTTCGAGCAGGAGGGATGGACTAACAAACTTCTGAGATGGACCCGCAAGGGCGCGGATGAATACTTCTCCGTTTTTTCATACAGAGCGGCCGGAGGTTACGAAATTCGAGAGTGGCGCAGCAAGAGTTCAGGCCGAAAGAAGTTCCATTGACTTTCGCTGTCGGCAACATACATACTAGTCGGTATGTCTGCCACGAACCACAGGTCGCGAACGACCCGGAAGTCTGAACGCACGCGGCAACACTTGCTGCGAGCGGCTTTTCGGGAGGTTTACAGGTACGGCTTCCAGAGCGCCGGGATCGATACAATTCTGGCCGCCACCAATGTGACCAAGGGAGCGCTCTACTACCATTTCGAAAGCAAAGAAGCGCTGGGGTATGCCATTGTCGAAGAGATTGTCGGAAAACTCACTCATGCCCGGTGGATGCTTCCTCTGCAACGGAGCAAGGACAAGGACCCGATCGAGACTCTGATCGGCGTTGTACGGGCGATCCCGCACAGTGCAAAAGACGTAAAGGACGGTTGTCCTCTGGTGAATTTGGCGCAGGAGATGTCCCGGCTTGACGAACAATTCCGGCAGCGATTGGAGAGAATCTTTCAGGCTTGGCAAGAAGGCATTGCCATGACTTTGCGCAGGGGACAGACGCAGGGAACAGTGCGCCGCGACCTGGTTCCGGAAGCGACTGCGAGCTTTCTGATTGCGATGGTGGAAGGCTACGAAGTATTGGCAAAGAATGCTCAGGATCCAAAGGTGTGGAACGTCGGGATCAGAAATATCGTGGGCTGGCTGAGATCTCTGCGGCCGCCAGACAACTACAAGCGGGGCTAAGAGCATCGACCACTGCAGGGTAGCCGGACTGCGATACATACCAACCGGTTCGTATGTTTGTATCGCCGCAGCATCACGATCGGGATAAGCGTTTCAATGACATCACGGAGAGGAGAACGAACCATGACAAGGATCACAATGTCGCGCCGAAATCTGCTCGCAACCGGAGCCGGTGCGCTGCTTGGTGGGGTGACCCTGGCGGGACCGGGGAGGGCCAGCGCATCGGGCGGGCATGACTCAACGAACGAGGAGATCGTCCGCAGTTGGTACGCGGCGTGGGACAACAAGGATTTGGGCACGTTCAATCGCCTGCTCGCCGACAATTTCACCTTCACGAGCGCGGCCGGTGACGATCACATCAGCAAGAGCACTTTCAAGACGCAATGCTGGGATACACAGATTGACTTCATTCGAAACTTCGATCTGGAGCGGATCACCACGGGCGCAAACGATGCTTTCGTGAAGTATCTATGCCACACCAAGAACGGTAAATCGTTCCGGAACGTGGAGTACCTCCGTCTCAAGAACGGAAAGTTGGAATCAATTGAGTGTTATTTTGGAGCACAATCCAGCTTTCCGTCAGCGGTAAGCAGCGGGCAGAAGTGAACTATGGGCCACACTCATGCGGACGTTTCGACTAGCCCATTGCGGGGAGCTACGATTTGCTCCAGCAAGAATAGACGGGGTCACGCTCTTGAATCGCCGGCGCCGGACGCGTTCTACGAACATGCGGATGCTCCATTGTTTCCGGTGACCCGCGTCGATGCTGCAAACCTCATCCGAGTCTTGCGCCAGCTGGAGGTGATCGCAAAACGACAGGCGCCGCGAATCGCGTTCAAGGCAAAGGGGAGAATCCTGTTTCTGGATTTGGCCGAGATCGTGGCCGTGCGAGCGGAGGGTAATTATGTTTCGCTGCGCCACCGACCCAATCCCTATTTGCTGCGCGAGTCCCTCTCGTCGATGGCGGAGAAACTCAAGCCGTACGGTTTTATTCGGATACACCGCTCAGTAGTCGTGAATATCTCGGCGGTGGAGGAGATCCAACCGTTACCCACGGGAGAGTACAGGCTGCGTGTAAAAGGCGGAGAGGAATACCTGGTAACGCGTACATACAAAGACAATCTCAGAGATCTGGCTCAACTGTGGGTAGGCTCAGACCGCCTCGCCGGCTAACCGGCAGCCAGAGATATGGTCCCCGTCAAGCGGAAGGGGCTATGATCTCTGAGGTGATCCCCTCATGTTGAACTCGCACGGTTTTTTCACGGCTCTTTTCACTCGCGCATTATTGCCCACGTGTCTTGTCCCCGTACTGCTGGTTGCCAGTTTGTCAGCCCAGAATGAAGCTGTGCGGGTCATTGCTTTCGGCGCGCATCCGGACGATTGCGATCTGGGCGCGGGAGGCATCGCCGCCAAGTACGCGGCGCTCGGCGACAAGGTTAAGTTCGTGTCTCTGACTAATGGCGACGCTGGCCACCAGACGCAAGGAGGAGCCGAACTCGCCAAACGACGACGGGCTGAGGCACAAGAAGCCGGGCGGCGGATCGGCATCGAATACGAAGTGCTCGATAACCACGACGGCCAGCTTCTTCCCACGCTAGAAGTACGGGAACAGGTCATCCGCGAGATCCGTCAATGGAAGGCCGACATCGTGATTGCACCTCGGCCCAACGACTACCATCCCGATCACCGGTACACAGGGGTGTTGGTGCAAGATGCGTCCTATATGGTCATCGTGCCGAACCTGGTGAAAGATACGCCAGCGCTGCGGCAGAATCCGGTATTTCTTTATTACAGCGACCACTTCACCCGGCCGCAACCCTTCCGTCCAGACATTGTGGTTTCGATCGACGACGTATTCGACAAGAAGGTGGATATGTTGGATGCGCATGTTTCACAGTTTTACGAGTGGCTACCCTGGACTGTCGGAAAGCTGGACGAAGTGCCCAAGGGTGCCATTGAGCGGAAGAAATGGCTGGCGATGCAGCCTGACGTGAACCGGAAACAGACGCCGGAATGGCGGGAAGCGCTACAGAAACGCTATGGCACGCTGGCGAATCGCATTCAGCATGTAGAGGCGTTCGAAATCACGGAGTACGGACGCCAACCCAATGAGGAAGAAATTCGCAAACTGTTTCCATTTTTCCCGGCAAACTGAAAGGTTTATGAGCGGGCGCAGCTGACTCACCCGCGATTGGGTCTGGTGTTGGAAATGGGTCGGCTTCAGTCGTGCCGTTGAGTCCTTCACGAACCGCGCGCGAGCGGTGAGCCGTAGAACGAGGCGGACAGCGTCGAATCGCGATCCCTTTGGCGATGTGATGTAATCACTGCGTGGACTGGCTGACCATCCTAAACAACGAAGTCATCGCCTGCACCCGCTGTCCGCGGCTGGTCGAATATCGCGAGACTGTGGCGCGCGAGAAGCGGCGGGCGTATCGCGATTGGGACTACTGGGGCAAGCCGGTGCCCGGCTTTGGCGATCCGGATGCGCGCGTGTTGGTCATGGGATTGGCTCCCGGCGCGCACGGATCGAATCGAACCGGACGTCCGTTCACCGGCGACGCGTCGGGAAACTTCATGTATCCCGTGCTGTACGAAACTGGATTTGCCAACCAGCCGACCGCAACCGATCGCAATGACGGGCTGAAGCTGCACGATCTCTACATCACGGCAGCGGTGCGCTGCGCGCCTCCGGACAACAAACCGTTGCCTGCGGAGTTGGCCGAATGTGCGTTTTTTCTGGATCGCGAGCTCGCCGGACTGAAGCGAGTGAAAGTCGTGGTCGCTCTGGGGAAAATCGGATTCGATGCTTATCTGAATTATCTGAAGCGGGGCGGCGTACTTCCGACCCGCAAGCCGTATCTCTTCAAACACGGCGTCCATTACGAGATGCCCGACGGTAACATGTTACTGGCGTCCTATCATCCGTCGAACCAGAATACGCAAACGGGCAAGCTGACGCGCGAGATGTTTGTAAAGATATTCAAGCAGGCGGCAACACTTGCCGATAGGTGATGCGAGGCGCCGCAAGGCCAGATCGTGGAACCTTTTCCCTCGATGGGATAACAGCGATGCAGCCAGGTTACGATCCGGGGCGGCGCTTTGCTCTTGATTTGTGGGGTTTATTCTCGCATACAAAAAGTGGTCAGTAGCCGATGGTCAGTTACGCACCCGCGGCTCGCTTGACTGACCACTGATCGCTGGCGGGATCACCGATTCCTGCTACCTCAGCTTCGTGACCGTTACTTCCAGCTCGAACTGCCGCCTAGAGTTCGGGTCGTCAGCGCTGCCGATGAGAATGGGCTTTCCCAGAACAAGCGCCGTACTACCTTCAATCCGGATCTGGCGAATGACAGGACCTAGCCTTGTAGTTGTCTCGGTTCCGGCCGAAGTGTCCAGGCTGCTAATGTCACCGGAGACATGCAGGTCTCCGTGGCTAATCAGTTGTGCCATCAGGTGCGTCCCGAGATCCAAATATTGATACTGCTCGGAAGAGCCGCCCGACGGAGAAGATGCAGAAGAGGAGCCACAATTGGCGCTGACAACGGGGACCCTGGAACCGATTTTGATATCTTCCGGCCTTCCACCCGTCAAATCAATGGAGTAATGGCGGGTATTCAGTTTCTTGCCGTCCTCGAGTTCGTTGAAAGAAACATCAAGGCGGTAAGCATCCACTGAATCTTCAACCTTGGCGGTCCTGGATGCAGCAGATTCCTTGGATTCCTCTTGCGCGCATGCCGTTCGTGCACCTCCGGAGGCCGCGATCATAAATAACAACAACGCAACCATGAGCTCTCGTTTTCGCATGTGGTTCAACCTTTCTTAATTGGATTCAGTGGATTCGTGGGCCAGCGCTTGCATCCTGGCCAGAACTTCTCTCGCGGATGCCTCTTGCGCCTGTGCAACCTGCTGCGCATCGGTGGGGAAATTGCGAACGTATCGCGCGAGTGCCAATTCCTCTTCACTCAGCGGCCGCGGAGACGGAAAAACATCGAGCTTGGGATCGGTGGCCAACTTCGTGGAGATCTTCTGTCGATTTTGCTTTCGCACCGGGGGTACGCGCGCCGGTACGGTTTCTGCCCGGGCGTTTGCGGTTTGGGGCGCCAAGGTTGGTGCTGGCTGCGTTTCCGCAGGACGATTTAGGAGTACCGGGTGCGATGTCGTTCCCGATCGCCAGGCCGGAGCGGATGCGATTGCAATGATCGCCGCCAACGCACCGGCCAAGCCCCAACGCCACCAAGTGCTCGCCGGTGCGGTCTTCGGTTGGGCACAAAGACTTGCCAGAACTCGTTCTTCCAATCCCAGGCGCGGTTCAACCGTCGCGTACTTCGTAAGAAAAGCATCGAGCAAGCGATCGAGTTGGTCGTCGCTCGGATCATTGGTCTGATTGGGAGGAATCTTCTTGTGATCGGTCTGCGTCATGTTTTTCCCCGTCTCTGCTTGCCGAGTTGTTGTGCCAGCTTTTCTCTCAATATCTGCCGCGCGCGAAACACACGCGAGCGGACGCAGGCTTCGTTGATCTTCAGAGTCGCGGCGACTTCGTGAGGCGACATTTCTTCGATGGTCGAGAGGATCAGCGGTTCGCGGAGCTTGACAGGCAGCGCTGCGATGAGCTTCTCGAGAACTCCGCCGACGTGGGCTCCGTGCGCAGTCTCGTGGGCAGACGGTTCCGACGAAGCGATTTCCGCCAAAGCCTCATCCGGATTTTCAAAGGGTACTTCACAATCGCGGCGTCGCTGCCTGATTCTGTCAAGCGCGACTCTCCATGCGATTCGAGCCAACCAGGTTTTAGGATTTTCAATTTCAGCCAGCTTTGAGCTGTAGCGCAGCACGCGCATGAATGTTTCCTGTGTGGCATCCTCGGCATCGTGGTGGCGGCGGAGCACGGCGTAGGTAATGCGATAAACGAGCCGGGAATGTTCCCGAACAAGCGTTTCGAGCGACTCTGTTCTGAGATCTGCCAGATCGATCTCCGTGCTGACTCCGCTCAGAATGGCTTCCCCCGTTACCACTCGTTTGCCCTCAAACATGAAGACCGCCGGACGGACGGATTTGTTCGGAAATTTCTGAAGGGAGAACGAGGGCAGAGGCGAGGCTTGCGAGGGATTAGGGATCAGGGGCCAGGGGTCAGGGGTCAGAGAGGGCGCTTTCGTCGACGCTGGTAGGGCGGCGAGTTCTACGGGATGAATATGAACCTAAATCCAAATCACCGATCACTGACCCCTGACCTCTGGCCCCTAGCCCGTGGTTCCCACGAACACTGGCTCTGGCTCCAGCCTTACGCCCCAGAGTTCTTCAACGCGTTGCTGGATTTGATCTTTCAAGCAGAGGACTTCAGCGGCGGTAGCGTCTCCGCGATTGACGATGGCGAGCGCGTGTTTCGTGGAGATGCCGACGTGACCGAATCCATATCCGCGGGCAAATCCGGAGTGTTCGACGAGCCATGCGGCGGAGACTTTGTGGCTCTTCTCCAGCGCAGGATAGCTCGGAATCGTTAATTTCTTCGCCTCGGCCCGCTTTCGCAACTCCTCGAGCTGCTCTTCGGTGAGCACCGGATTTTTGAAAAACGATCCGGCGCTGCGCGAATCGGGATCGCCTTCGACAATCAGCATCCCTTTACGGGCGCGTATATGTTTCACGGCGTCGCGGGTCTCGGCGAGATTCGGTGAAATCTCACGTCCTTCGAAATGGCGCTTCAGGTCGGTGTATTCCAGGTGAGGCTGACCGCCCGGGCTGAGGGCGTAAGTAACACGCAGAATGATGAAGCGGCCGCGCTCGCTGGTATTAAAGATGCTGGAGCGATAAGCGAATCCGCAGGCTTCGCGACAAAGTTCGCGAATTTGGCGATTGCTCCGGTCGAAGACCTCGACTCCCTCGATGGTTCCGGAAACTTCCTGGCCGTAGGCACCGACGTTCTGCACGGGCGTGCCGCCGACGCTGCCGGGGATCCCGCTCAGGCATTCAACTCCGGCGCAATGGGCTGCGACCGCGTGTGACACGAAGCGGTCCCAAGGTTCACCCGCTCCGACCTCGAAGATGGCTCTACCATCATGGTCCGGGACGCGCTCGATGCCTGAGATTGCGATCTTGAGGACGAGTCCCGGCCAGCCGGCATCGGCGACGACCAGATTGCTGCCGCCGCCGAGCACAAATAGCGGCAAATCCCGCGATGCGGCGAAGATGACGGCTTCGGCCACTTCGGTCGAGGTGCGGGCCTCAACAAAGAATTGCGCCGGACCTCCGATGCGGAAGGTCGTGAGGGGAGCGAGCGGAACATGTTCCTGCAGCAGCATGGCTCGCTTTCAATATACACAGGGGAAGGTTCGTCGAATGTGAAGTGAAGCTACTCAGGCTACAATGGAAGTAATCCAACTTAAGGGGTCCGAAAAATCATGCCGATGTATCCGGAAATTATGGTGATACCCATGCGCGAAGAATTGACGCGACTGGGAATTGAAGAGCTGCGCCAGCCCGATCAGGTCGATCAGGCTTTGAAGAATCGTCCGGGAACGACGATGGTGGTCGTGAACTCGATTTGCGGATGCGCGGCGGGCCGTATGCGTCCGGCGGTTCGCATGGCAATGCAGAACGCGGTGCGTCCGGAGCGCGCATATTCAGTTTTTGCCGGACAAGATACTGGAGCCACAGAGCGCGCACGAGGCTATTTCACGGGGCAGGTTCCGTCGTCTCCGTCGATCGCCATCCTGCGGGACGGAGAACTCGTTTACATGATGCCGCGGCGCGACATCGAATCGCGCGAGGCTCCGGCGATTGCAGCGGATTTGAAGGCGGCATTCGAGAAGTTTTGCGGGAAGAGCGTGCCGGTGCAATCGTAAATGTAACCTGGGGAGAGAGATGTAACAGGTTACGTTTTCTACGAAACATTTCTTACTTTTTTCCGCTCGCCAAGAAAGCCTTCACCACAATCGCGTTGGGCTGTGTTCCCACGGGAATCAGCGTGAGCAAAGAGTACTCCGAAGTTTCCAGCGTGCGATGCGGCCTGCGCTTTTGAATGACAGTCACGTCGCCCGACTCGGTATCCAAAACCAGTAAGTAATTTTGATCGGGCGTGAGCGCCAGTCCGTCGGGGTGGCTGCCTACGTTCAACGTCGCGATACGGTGGCCCATATCGATATCGTAGACTGCGATGCTGTTCGATCCGAAATTTGAGACGTAGAGGCGCGAATTATCGAGCGTGACGACACTACGCGACGGATGCTGCCCGATTTCCTGGCTGCTACCCACCTCATCATTGCCGGTTTCGATAAGGGAGATGCTGTCGGAATCAAAGTTACAGACGATCATCTCGCCGCCGTCGGGCTTGACCGTAAGGCTGACCGGGGTGTGTCCGACATCGATCAATGCGAGGACGCGGTCATCCTTCTGCGCGGTTTTGAGCTGGATCGATGCGACCTGGTTCGATCCCGAGCAGGAGACGAACGCTTTGCTCGAGTCGGGCAGGATGGCGATGTCTTCGGGTTGCTGGCAGGCAGGTAGCGTGGCACGCACACGCAGCAACTTTGCGTCGATGATGGAGACGCTGTTGTCGCCGCGGTTGGAAACTACCACGGTCGATCCATCAGAAGACACTCGGGCCAATCCCGGAGTGGCGCCTACACGAATGTTGGCGATTGCGGATCGTTTTTCAAGATCGAGGACGCTGACCGTGGACGATCCGGAGTTCGCGACATAAGCGCGCTTGCCGTCGGCCGATACGTCGATGAAGTAGGGACGCGCCTGCACGCCGATCGTGGCGACAATGGTGTTGGTCTCGGCATCGATGACGCTGACACTACTCGATCCGGAATTCACCGCGTAGATTTCGTTTTTCCTGGTGCTGGCGGCGACGCCTGTCGGCTCGCTGCCCACGCGCAGTGTCTTGGAGAGCGAAAATGTGCGCAGATCGATGACGCTGACCGTGTTGCTCTTGCCGTTGGTGACGTAGGCGTACTCGCGAAATGCGGGACTGTAGTCCGCAAGGGATTGCTCGCGGAAATACCACCATCCCAGGGCGCCGAGGATGGGGAGAAAAGCGGCGATGAAAAGGAGCTTGCGCAAAGTGGACGCCGCGGTAGCGGAAGAGAAAGATTAGCAGAAGCAAGCCATCTCGGCTTACGCTGGTTTGATCACTTTCAGCCCAGGGACCTGAGCAAAGTGGCGCTCATTGAAGGTTGCCACCGCGCCTCCGTGCTGCAATGCGGTGGCTGCCACTATGAGGTCGTAGTAGCCGATCATCTTGCCGGAAGATTCCATTTCCGCCCAGAGGCGAGCATGTTCCAGGGCGGTCGTGTCGGTATAGGGAAGAATCGGCAAGCCCTCGACAATCATCTTCAGATAGGCTTCGCGCCTCGGCCCATGAGTCTCTGTCGCACGTTGAACACCATGCCAGAGCTCTGCGATCGTGATGGCAGCGATTTGAGGATCGTTCTCAGCCTGGTTCTCGAGCCAGGTCGGGAGTTCAAACTGCCCGCGTTCGCCGCCGATGATGACATCGGCATCAATTATCAGCGCCATGGTTCTGATGGCTTGGTTACTCTGGCCATTTGTCGACCGGCGGCTTCAGAATTCGGCGGGCTGCCCGCAGATCGCGCTGCCATGCCCGCGCTTCTTCTGGGGACAGATGGAACTTGCGCAGCGCCGCAGCCAGCCTGCGCACGGAGCCAGTCTTATTCCCCTCGTTCCTCTCGGGAACCAACCGCGCAACCGCTTCGCCATTCTTGAGTAGCACAAACGTCATGCCCTGATAACGCACGCGATTCACGCAGTCAGCGAAGTTACGCGCTGCCTCCGTGACCGATATGACCCTCTTCTTCATAAAATCAGATTATCAGATTTTACGGACAAAAGCAAGAAAACAGCCAAGGCAGAAGGCGGACCCTTGGGTTACTTGGCTGCGACCGTTTCCCTCACACCGATCTCCGGCACGGTGCGTCCCACGACCGCCGCGATTTGGCGGACCTGCATCATCAGTTCATCGAACTGATCGGGGAACAAAGATTGGGGGCCATCGGAGAGTGCCTCGTCGGGCTTGGTGTGGACTTCCACCATCAATCCATCGGCGCCCACCGCAACCGCCGCGCGCGACAGAGGCGTGACTTTGTTGCGCTTGCCGGTGCCGTGGCTGGGATCGACCAGGATCGGCAGATGGCTGAGGCGTTGCACGGCCGGCACGACACTGAGGTCCAGCGTGTTGCGGGTGTGGTCGGCGAACGTGCGAACTCCGCGTTCACAGAGGGCAACATTGTAGTTGCCTTCGCTGAGGATGTATTCGGCCGCCATCAGAAACTCTTCGAGGGTGGCTGACATGCCGCGCTTCAGCAGCACGGGTTTGCGGGCGCGTCCGGCACGCTTGAGCAGAGAGAAATTCTGCATATTGCGCGCTCCGATCTGGATGACGTCGGCGTACTCGTCGACCAGGTCGAGCGACTCGTGGTCGATGGCTTCGGTAATGATCTTCATACCGAACTGCTGGCGAATTTCCGCCATGATGCGCAGCGCCTCTTCGCCGAGTCCCTGGAACGTGTAAGGAGAGGTGCGGGGCTTGTAGGCGCCTCCGCGGAAAAATTGGGCTCCGGCGCGATGCACGCGTTCGGCTACGGCGAATGCCTGCTCGCGACTCTCGATCGCGCATGGGCCGGCAACGATCGCGAGACTAGGGCCGCCCAGTGTCGCTGCGGTGCCGGCGAAGCGGATCACAGTGTTTTCTTCTTTCACGTCGCGGCTGACCAGCTTATAGGGCTTCGAGACCTGGATGACTTCCTGCACTCCCGGCATTTCTTCGAGCGTGCCCTGTTCGACTTCACCCTTGTTGCCGGTGATGCCAATAGCGGTGCGGGTTGCGCCCGGCATGGGGTGCGCGCGATATCCGAGCTTTTCGATTTTTTGGCAAACGGCGCGGACTTGTTCTTCGGTGGCCAGCGCCTTCATGACTACAAGCATGGGATTCACCTTAAGAATGGAACGTCTGGAAACAGCCTATCGGCGGCTTCAGAGAGCTGCCTGTTAAGTCTACCGTTCCGAGCAATGCACCGCAAATGAGGCGATCCGTTAGTCATTTTCGCCTTTTATACTCTTATGATGGCTCGTTCGATGGCGCGGGAACAGGACATTCTCAACCGGCCCGCGCCGAAGCAGCCGCCAAAGCGGACTTCCCGCCGTATCGGGATTCATACGTCGTCCGCGGGCGGTGTCCAGAACGCGGCTGAACGCGCGTACCGGCTAGGTTGCAATACGTTCCAGATATTTTCATCCAGCCCGCGCCAGTGGGCTCCGTACGAATTGGGACAGCCGCAATGCGATGAGATGAACCGGTTGCGCGCGCGCTACGATCTCAAGCCACTGGTCATTCATACAAACTATCTTGTGAACCTGGCGAGTATGAACGATCTATTTCTGCAGAAATCGATGCAGGCGTTTCGCGGCGAGGTGGAGCGAGCTTTGTCGCTATGTGCCGAATATCTGGTGTTACATCCTGGCTCGTTTCGCGGCGCTGATCGCGAACAAGGATTGCTGCGTACTGCTGCGGCGCTTGCCGCGTCGACTGAGGGCCTCGATCTGGCGAAAAACGGATTGACGATCCTGATTGAAAATACGGCCGGGGCTGAGTTCTCGCTGGGCGGCAGCTTCGAGCAGGTGGCCGAGGTGATGGAGCGTCTGGAGGGGATCGTCCCTGTAGGTGCGTGCATCGATACCTGCCACACGCATGTGGCGGGATACGACATCGTCAGCGAAGAGGGCATGTATCAAACCCTGCAGCATCTGGATGCTACGATTGGGTTGAACAGAGTGAAGGTGTGGCACTGCAATGACGCCAAGGCTGCGCGGGGATCGAAACTCGATCGTCACCAGCACGTGGGCAAGGGAACCATTGGGAAAGAGACTTTCCGCATGCTGTTGAACGATCTGCGTCTGGCGCATGCAGCGTTCATCGCCGAAACGCCGATTGACCAGCCGGGGGACGATCGGCGAAATATCGACGCGCTGAAAAAGTTGGTGGTTGAAAAGTAGCTCTGCGCGTTTCGCGCCTCATGCAATCCGGATTGTTCGTGGATAGAGAGACGTTGCAAGCAAACGTCTCCACGGAAGATACTCTTCGAGATGAAACTCTATCGTACCCAGCGTGGCGCTGTACTTGAGCAGGCAGGCCTTTTCCATCTAGTTCCCGCTGCCTCGTGGGACGAACTGATTGTCCGCGAAAACCTGCGCGACCATCTTGGCCAACTCATGCGGGGGGCGAAGCCAGTTGAAGATGCGGTGTCGCGGGACATGCTTCCTCCGATCGGTAATCAGGAAGTCTGGGCCGCAGGAGTGACCTACTATCGCAGCCGCAATGCGCGGATGGAAGAGTCGAAGACTGCGGGCGGCGGCGATTTCTATGACCGCGTGTATCATGCGGAGCGGCCGGAACTTTTTTTCAAGGCCACGGCGCATCGCGTGGTGGGGCCTGGAGATAAGGTGGCGATCCGCGAGGATGCTCGCTGGTCAGTTCCGGAGCCGGAGTTGGCATTGTTCATCAGTCCAGGCGGAAAGATTGCCGGCTACACCATTGGCAACGACATGAGCTCCCGGGATATCGAAGGCGAGAACCCGCTGTACCTGCCGCAAGCGAAAGTCTACGACCGCAGTTGTGCGTTAGGGCCATGCCTGCTGGTTGCGGATGAGCCATTGCCTGTATCGACGGACATCAAAATTGAGATTCGGCGCGAAGGCAAGGTCGTTTTCTCAGGGGAGACGACTCTCAAAGAAATGAAGCGCTCGCCGGAAGAGTTGGTCGAGTACCTGTACAGGGCGAGTTCATTTCCGAGTGGGTGCTTCCTGCTGACGGGAACGGGTATTGTACCGCCGGACTCGTTCACGTTAAGGCTCGGAGACGAAATTCGAATCACGATTCCTGCGATTGGAACGTTGGGAAACGAAGTCGGATGACATCGCCATCGGCTTCGCATGGGATGGCCATCGGCTGAAGCCGAGCCTTCTACCGGCCGCATATGGCATCGCTGAAAGCGACGCGCTGATACGAATCTTGGTGCGAGCCTCGGTTCCGTGATCGCCTCGATTTTCCAGCACGACGTGTAAAATGAAAGATTATTCCTTGGGGTTTGACCTCCTCTATGGCGATCGAAGAAAAATCCGCCAACACTTTGGCCAACGCTGAGACATCCCGTCCCAACGATGAACGTTACGAGCCGCAGCGCGTAGAGACGAAGTGGTTCGAGCGCTGGCAGCAGGATGCATCGCTCTATGCCGCCGAGCCGGACTCGACCAAAAAGAAGTATTACGTGCTCGAAATGCTGCCGTATCCCTCAGGCGCGTTGCACATGGGGCACGTGCGCAACTACTCGATCGGCGATGCGCTCGCCCGTTACATGTGGATGAATGGCTACAACGTGCTTCATCCCATGGGATGGGATTCGTTCGGTTTGCCGGCGGAGAATGCGGCGATCTCGAACAACACGCCTCCGCGCGAATGGACGCTGCGCAACATCGCCAACATGAAGGCGCAGATGAAGCGCCTCGGCTTCGCTTACGACTGGTCGCGCGAAGTTACGACCTGCTTGCCCGATTATTACCGCTGGAACCAGTGGTTCTTCTTGAAGCTTTACGAGCAGGGATTGGTCTACCGCAAGAAGAGCAAGGTGAACTGGTGTCCGAAGTGCGCAACCGTTCTGGCGAACGAGCAGGTGGTTGACGGATGCTGCTGGCGCCACGAAGACACGCTGGTCGAGCAACGCGAGTTGGAGCAGTGGTTTGTGCGCACCACAAAGTATGCGGAAGACTTGCTCCGCGATCTCGACAAGCTCGCAGGCTGGCCGGAAAAAGTGCGTGTCATGCAGCGCAACTGGATTGGACGCAGCGAAGGTACGCTGGTTGATTTCAGGCTCGAGGGCAACGCCGGGACTGCGGGATCGAATATCAGCGTCTTCACCACGCGCGTCGACACGATTTTCGGCGCGACATCGATTCAGCTTGCGCCGGAGCATCCTCTCGTCGCTGATTTCGTCCGCTACAACCAGCCGCTGGGCGAGGCCGTGCAGCAGTTGATTGTCGAGCAGCGCAAGGCGAAAGAAGCGGGCGACATCGGCGAGATTGAAAAGCATGGTGTGAACACGCATCGCTTCGCGATCAATCCGTTCAGCGGTGAACGCATCCCGATCTGGGTGGCCAACTACATCCTGATAGATTACGGCACGGGCGCGATCATGAGCGTGCCGGCACATGACGAGCGCGACTACGAGTTTGCCAAAAAGTACAAACTCGAAATCCGGCTCGTGATTCTTCCCATATCGAACGATCCGGAAGAAACCATGACGGAGCCGCAGTTGCCGTTTACTGCGCATGACGGCATGCTCATCAACTCCGGTCCATATAGCGGATTGAGCTGCGCAGACGCTATCAAGAAGATGGGCGCTTATGCCGAAGAAAAGGGCTTTGGCAAGCCGACCGTCACCTACCGATTGAAGGATTGGGGCATCTCGCGGCAGCGGTATTGGGGTACGCCGATTCCGATGCTGTATTGCGAGAAGGACGGCATTGTTCCCGTGCCCGAAAAAGATTTGCCGGTGATCTTGCCCGACAAGGTCGATATCACGCTCACCGGCGGGTCACCGCTGGGCAGAGTGCCGGAGTTTGTGAACGCGACCTGTCCGAAATGCGGCGGCCCGGCGCGACGCGAAACCGACACGATGGATACGTTCGTCGATTCGTCCTGGTACTTCTATCGTTACACGGACGCGCATAACGATCGCGCGCCGTTCGATGGCAAGATTGCCAATTACTGGTTTCCGATCGACCAGTACATCGGCGGCGTCGAGCACGCAATCCTGCACCTGATCTACTCGCGCTTCTGGACCAAGTTCATGCGCGATTTGGGCATGATCACTAATGACGAGCCGGCCGAGCGTCTCTTCACGCAAGGCATGGTGATTAAAGATGGCGCGAAGATGTCGAAGAGTCTGGGCAACGTTGTGTCGCCCGACGAGATGGTGGCGCGCTACGGAGCGGACGCGGCGCGTTTGTACAGTTTGTTCGCGGCGCCGCCGGATCGCGATCTTGACTGGCAGGATTCGGGAATTGCAGGCATTCAAAGGTTCCTGGGGCGTGTGTACAGGTTCTGTATGAGTAGGGACTCCGCGTGGGCGGAGGCGGCGGCGGAAAAGGCAGCGAGGGTGGATATCCTTGCAGAAGGTTCAACTATCTTGGTGCCGAGCCTCAACGCGCATGCGAAAAGGTTGGCGGATACGACCGCGCGGAAGATCCAGCGCAAGTTGCACCAGACGATTAAGCGTGTAACTGACGATTTCCAGGGGCGCTGGCACTTCAACACCTGCATCGCGGCCATCATGGAATTGGTCAACGAGATTTATAGCGCGGATGCGGTGATTGCGGATGGGCGGGTCCCGGCTGCGTTCATTGTCGAAGTACAACGCAATCTGGTTCTTTTGCTCGCTCCCTTTGCCCCTTATCTCGCACATGAGCTCTGGGAGATGCTAGGTGAGAAGGGAAGTCTGCTGAAAGCGGCGTGGCCACGGTACGATGCCGAACTGGCGAAAGAGGAAGAGATTGAGATTCCGGTACAGGTTAACGGCAAGCTACGCGGCCGCGTGACTGTGCCGGCCGATGCGAGCGAGGAATTCGTGCTCGACAAGGCCTTCGCTGATGAAAAGGTGAAATCTGCTATCGCCGGAAAGCAGATCGCCAAAAAAATCTACGTGCCGGGCAAGATGGTGAATCTCGTCGTAAAGTAACTTCTTTCCAAGAAAAAAAGCGGGCCTTTGCGGTCCGCTTATGTATTCGTCGGTCAGTTCACTCAGGAACCGGCAACCACGAGCGCCTCAGTGCGGTTGTTGAAATCGATCTCATCCACTTGATTGGCATTGTTGTGATGGATTCGCATAGTGACCGCGGTATAAGGCGACTTCGAGGGCAATTCCTTCAGATTTCCGGTTGCTGTGGCGACAGTCTTGCCGTGATCCAGAACCGAGATCTGAAGCGCGTCTTTCGGTCCAGTCCATTCGGCTTTGTAGTGCCCGGGCTGCAGCACGCTCGAGCCGACCCTCGCGGTCTGCGTAAGGTCGAAACTTCCTGAATCCTTAACTTTCTCCTTTGCAAAAGCGCCCAAAGAGAAGACAAGCGCAAAGACCGCCAGTGATGCTACGTATTGAATAGATCGCATATTTACCTTCCTTATTTATCGATGACCTCTCACCCGCCGAACTACGGCGGAGAGCTTTTTTATCTCCCTAACCATCCGATGCTCGGGCTGCGATGGTCGTTGCACAATGTATCGGTGCACGATACAAACTAAAGATATTAGGGGATAGACTGGAGATTCAGATGTTTTGTGTTGCTGTGTCGCCTGGAGGCTGATGACGAGGCCGTAAATTGCGTTATGCTTACTGCATGTCACGGGTCTCGCCCACAGTCGAGGGATTTCGAGTTGCTTTTCGGCGGCCTTCGTTCACGCTGGGTGAAATCATCTGGCGATGGGCGTTTGGCGCAACCGCAACGGCTCTAATCGTTTTCGGATTCTTCGAATATCTCGACACGCTGCCTGTCAATTACGGTGAGATGCTGCTGCTGAAGACGAACCAACCCTTCCTGGTTTGGCAGGCGCTGGTGCACATACTTCACGGCAGCCTGGCGCGGGCCGTCTTGTCGCTGACGTTGGCAGCCTTCCTGTTAAGCCTGGTTTGGATGGTCTCGGCGTCGGTCGGGAGAGTCACAACGCTTCGAGCCATGCTCGATTACGTACGAGAGCGGATCAGCTTGAAGATGTCGGGTGGTGGCGTCGAGAGCGCACCGGAAACGATGACTGTGAGCGATGTGCCGGCTCGGCGAGCGTTTGGCACATTGCTACGCTTGAATTTTCTGTGCTTAGCGCTCGCCCTGGCGACGATTCTGGGGTTCATGGGCGCGTCGATCATAGCGGGCTTTGCATCTTCCAACGCTACCTCCAGTCCAGGTGTGGTGTTTCTTTTATTTCTGCCGCTGGCGGTGCTAGTCGGATTGGCATGGTTTGCGCTGAACTGGCTGCTCTCACTCGCGGCGGTGTTTGTGGTACGGGAAGGAAAAGATGTCGCCGGTGCGATTACGGCGGCAGTGGCATTGTGCCGGGAACGCACGGGGGCGGTAATTGCGGTCAGCCTCTGGACCGGATTCGCGCATCTCGTCGCCTTCGTTGGGGCGACGACGCTCATCTCCGTGCCTCTTGGTCTTGCCGGGTTCTTGCCCTGGCGTCTGGTCGTGATCGCGATTCTTGTTTTGACCTTGGCCTATTTCACCGTCGCCGACTGGATCTACACGGCCCGGCTCGCTGGCTACTTGACGATTGTCGAAATGCCGGAAGAGTGGATGAAGCCAGCGCCGCCGGCGAGTCCGCGGCTCCAGACTACGATCGATCGCGACGAGCCTATTTTGAGCGACGTTCCCGGTCTTGCCTTGGAGATGTAGACGGTTATCTCAGTGCGGTGCATTTCGAGACGATAGCGAGTGCGCTTTTGGCCAGCGGGCGTCGCTTCGAATGGGATCGGGTGTTACTGAAGATTGCTGTAACCTCACGTTCGCATCTTTACACCTTCTCCCCGAATCTGAGAAACTCACACGTGGTGACCAAATCCCCGGACAACTCATCTTTAATCGGACGATCGGCGACCGGACAACCCGTAGTCGATCAATCCATCGTCATCCTTGACTTCGGTGCGCAATATTCGCAACTGATCGCGCGCCGGATCCGCGAACAAAATGTTTTTTCCGTGGTGCTGCCTTGCACGGCCACGCTGAAAGAGATCAAGGCCTACTCCCCGGTGGGAATCGTGCTCTCGGGCGCTCCGTGGTCCGTCTATGACAAAGACGCGCCACCCGCCGATGCGCACGTGTTTGATCTGGGCGTGCCGGTGCTGGGCATTTGTTACGGGCTTCAGTTCATGGTGCACACGCTGGGCGGCAAAGTGCGCCCCGCGGACAAACGCGAATACGGACACGCCGAAGTCGACGTCGTCTCCGACTCCGTTTTATTTAAGGGCCTGGCCAAGAAACTGGCCGTATGGATGTCGCATGGGGACGAGGCGCTGGCATTGCCTCCCGGCTTCGAGTTGATGGCGAAAACGCACTACGCCGTGGCCGGAATTCAGAACGTCGCGAAGAAATGGTATGCGGTGCAGTTTCATCCTGAAGTGCACCACACGCCGCAAGGAACGCAGATTCTTAAGAATTTCGTTTTCCAGATTTGTGAGGCCAAGCCGACCTGGACGGCGCAACACTTTATCGATTCCACGATTGCCCAGATTAAAGAGCAGGTAGGTACTGGCCGCGCCATTTGCGCGCTTTCCGGAGGAGTGGACTCCTCGGTGGCAGCGGTGCTGGTTGATCGAGCTTTGCGGGATGCGAAAGGCAAGTCGCGTCTCACCTGCGTGTTCGTGAACAATGGCGTGCTGCGCAAGAACGAATTCGAAAAAGTGCAGGCCAACCTGCGCGGGAAACTCGGACTGCATCTCGATGCCGTGGATGCGAGCGACCGGTTCCTGAAGAAACTGGCCGGGGTCAGTGATCCAGAGAAGAAGCGGAAGATCATCGGTAACGAATTCATTAAAGTGTTCGAGAAAGAAGCGGCCCGGATCGAGAAGACCGAGGGCAAGGTCAAGTGGTTGGTTCAGGGAACGCTGTATCCGGATGTGATCGAATCGCGCTCGGTGCGCGGACCGTCGCAGGTGATCAAGTCGCATCACAATGTGGGCGGCCTTCCCGAGAAGATGAAACTCAAGCTCATTGAGCCGCTGAAAGATTTGTTCAAGGATGAAGTGCGGCGCATTGGACGCGATCTGGGCATGCCGGAAGATATCCTGCAGCGGCAGCCGTTCCCGGGACCGGGTCTCGCGGTGCGCGTGCTCGGAGAAGTCACGCCCGAGCGCTTGCAATTGCTGCGCGAGTGCGACGACATTGTGGTCAGCGAAATCAAAGAGGCGGGTCTTTATACCAAGATTTGGCAATCCTTCGCCGTGCTGCTGCCGGTCATGTCGGTGGGCGTGATGGGGGATATGCGCACGTACGGCTACACTTGTGCCGTTCGCGCCGTAAACTCGGAGGATGGGATGACGGCCGACTGGGTCACCCTGCCGCATGACGTACTGAAGACTATTTCGACTCGCATCGTCAATGAAGTGAAGGGTGTGAACCGCGTGGTCTATGACGTTACGTCGAAACCGCCAGGCACCATCGAATGGGAATAAGCGAGTACCCATGCGCTGTGCCTGCATAGAATAAGGCCCTCATCGCTCTTCTCTGAAGGGTCATTCGCTAAACGGACATTCGTTGCGTCCGCTAAAGACTTACCGCATGCACTCCGGCATCGGTAATCCTTTCGTTATACCTACGGGATTCTGCCTACAACGAGGATCGGTTCAAGCAACAACCAAACGCCGAACTGTTCGAGTTGGAAGGTGCAAGACATGTTCGGTCCGGCCGGTCGCTCTCTCTGCTGTGCTCTCACTGCCCTCTTGCTGAGTTTTCTTATACTGACTAGCGAAAGTGTTTCGCAGACTTCGATCAATGACATTCACATTACGCCACGCGGTGCGGCTGAGGAACTGAGCGGCGGTCCTCATTTGCCGGGCGGGATGGGAGTGATCCGCTCTGACGTCAATCTCGTGACCGTTCCCGTCACGATCACGGATAACTTCAACCGTCCCGTGACTGGCCTGGATCAGGATAATTTTCAGCTGTTCGAAAATAAGAAGCCGCAGGAGATCAGGCATTTCTCGAGCGAAGACACACCGGTATCGATCGGGCTGATCGTCGACATGAGCGGCAGCATGGCCGATAAGGTGGAAAGAACGAGGGAAGCGATCCGGCAATTCTGCGAGCAAGCCAATCCGCAGGATGAGTTCTTTGTGATCACCTTCGCCGACGCACCTCACCTGGTGACCGACTTCACAAATCGTACCGAAGAGGTGCAGAACAGCCTGCTGGCGACCCCAGCCCGGGGCAGAACCTCGCTGCTCGACGCCATCTATATGGGATTGCGCAAGATGCAGGATGCGCGTTACGCACGTCGTGCCTTGCTGATTCTCTCCGATGGCGGCGACAATCATAGCCGCTACAACGAGCACGACGTGAAGAGCGTGGTGAAAGAATCGGATGTGCTGCTCTATGCCGTCGGCACTTACGATCGTTACGTGAACACGCAAGAAGAGATGTTGGGGCCTGAACTCCTGCAATCGGTAACCGAGGTGACGGGTGGAAAGGCATACACGCTAACGAATGTTGCGGATCTGCCGGGTGTGACGCGGGCGATCGGAATACAACTTCGCCACCAGTATGTGCTCACCTATCGACCGCAATCCAGACCGAAAGACGGGAAGTGGTACAAGATCAGCGTTAGATTGCGACTGCCAAAACGGCTGCACATGTTCCTGCGTGTGGCTGCTAGACCTGGATATTATGCAATGGCGGAATGATTGGCACGCCGCTAACGGTCGCGATGAACGGTATCCATGGAAAACGCAGGCATGCAGACAGCGATGTATTCCGCGCCATCTTCCCCTGGAGTCGAATAGCGGATCCACTCGCCAGCGTGAGCGATCACGGCTTGTCCGGCGCGCACATCGAGCACTCCGGCTTTGTGTTCGACCCGCAGCATCCCTTTTAGCACAATCGTGAACTCGTCGAACTCCGGGGTCTGCCCGGGTTCGACCCACCCGCCGGGACTACGCATGTGGGCCACACTGGCAGCGGAAGTCTTTGAGTTGACGCGTCCGACGTATTCATCGATCAGCTTCGGCTTGTTGCCGGCGGCTTCAATGCGGGTTGGGTGCGGGATGAGCGTAGGCATAGAGTTTTCGCGGCGGCGCCGGTGATGTGTTGCCGAACGCGGCGAAATCTAGACTACATCAACCCGCTTACCTACCGGCAAGGACCGATCATGGTGCCGATGGAGGTGTTCCCGGGATGATTGTCGGTGGACCTGGGATGCCATCGGGTCCGGGTGTACCAGGAATGATGATTGGCGGGGTGCCGGGATTCCCTGGTATGCCGGGCGTGTCCATGTCTGGAGGTGGAGGCACGGGTCGCGGGGATACCTGGCGCTGCGCCACTGGATAATGTTCCGATGCATTGACGGCCTTGCTGACTTCGTCCAGTTGCAAGGTAACGGGATGCTGCAACGTTGCTTGCGCTGGGGCACCCGCATCCAGATAGAAGTGGTGAGAACTGGTGAGCAAGAACAGAGATGCGACGCCACCAATCGCGCCACCAATTACGGCGCCAATGGCGGTGTCTTTGCCCGAACTGCCGGGAGCAGACACACTGGACGTGAGACAGCCGGGCGGTGGACCGACGCATCCTGGAGGCAGCGTATTGATCAATGTCGAGTGGGAACTGCCGACCGAGTGACCGATCAGAGCGCCGATGCCAAGTCCGGCAGCCGGCATCGCGATCGCTCCCGCGAATCTTTTCGATCCGGGATCTTTGATCGCATAGCCGTCACTGCTCTCCACCGTCAAAGGTCCGGGAATAGGAGTGACGTATCCGTCGGGAAACGTGATCGACATGGATTGCAGGCGTATTTCTCCCCGTCCGCCATTGCGGACGATCTTGTCGACGGTTCCTTGGACAAACGTACCCGGCGGGATCACGACTTCGTTCAATGAATCTACCGGGTCCGTAACCTGCGCGTAGATGTCATCTCCGCGGCGAATGTACCTCGTCTGAACTGGCTGCATGAGGACGAGGGCCAGCCTGGTACCGGCTGGAAGCGTTACCGTTTCGTGCCAGTCAGGCGGTGGTGCTGGTTCGGATTTTGCAATGTTTTGGGCGGAATCCTGCGCGATACAAGTTAGGGATGCGAGGAATAAAGCAGAAAAGACCGCCGTGTGGGACCAATGTAGCGAACTGGAGTTGAGGGGAAGATTTTCGAAGTAAGACCGAAGGTACGCCATAGAGCACCTCCTCTCGAAAGCCTTGAAGTGGCGCTTTCGATTTGTGGCGCATCTGTCTACAGATTCAAACCCATCTTCTATTCATTCGACTCGCGGAACTGACCCAACGTTATCTTGTGGCCGAGTAATTGTTTGAAAAGAGTCGGTATCGATTTGTAAATGACCGATGCGGAGCAGTGTGTCCGCGCGGGATCACCTAAAGTGGAAGGGATTGCAGGGCAACATCGACGGCGGCATTCATCGCGGCGGCGGTGGCGCCATTCGCTGCCTGAATACTGACTCCGTTCATCACGATCATGACATAGCGAGCCAGCCCTTTCGGGTCCACGTTTTTGCCGAGATCGCCTTCACGCCGGGCGCGCTGCATTCGTTTCTCGATCCGTCCCAGGCCGGTATTGCGCCATTCGATCAAGGCCTGCCTTGCGTTCTCGGCACCTGTACCGCAGGCCAAGGCGCCTTGCAGAGAAAAACATCCGCGCGGGTGGGTGGAATCCGCAAGGAACTTCACCGTGCCGCGCCAAAGAGCCTCGATCACCCCGCGGGCGGTTGGACGCTCCAGGGCATCGGCGACGAACGTCAGTTGTGCCTCGCCGTATTGCGCGACCGCGCGGCGAAATAAGGACTCCTTGTCGCCAAAGGTCGAATACAGGCTTGACCGATTAATGCGCATCGCCGTAGTGAGGTCGTCAAGCGACGTACCTTCGTAGCCCTTTTCCCAAAATGCACGCATGGCAGCATCGAGCGCCTCAGCCTCAGAGAACTCCCGAGGACGCCCCATCTTCGTTTTGTCGGTGTTCGGAACGGCCATACATTCACTTAGATGTCACTTTTATACCATCCAGTCCAAAAAAGATGAATCGCGTTATCCCTCGCATACATCTGAAACGCACGGTTCAAAAGTAACCGAAAAAGGGAGGCAACGCAATGCCGGGCAAACTGGAAGGCAAAATCGCACTCGTAACGGGAGGCAGCAGCGGAATCGGGCTCGCCACCGCAGATCTTTTCGTCAAAGAAGGCGCGTACGTCTACATCACGGGACGTCGCCAGGCGGAACTCGACAAGGCCGTGAAAACCATTGGGAGCCAGGTCAAGGCGATCCGGGCGGACGTATCGAAGCTGGCGGATCTCGATCGACTGTTCGCTCAAATCAAAGAGGAGAAGGGCAGGCTCGACGTGGTTTTCGCCAACGCCGGCCAGGCCAGCTTCATTCCCCTGGGCTCCATTACCGAAGAAGTCTACGAGCAGACCTTCGACACGAATGTGAAGGGAGTGCTTTTTACTGTGCAGAAGGCATTGCCGCTCATTCCCGATGGCGGCTCAATCATCCTGAATGGTTCAGTAGTCAGTCTGAAGGGCTTCCCGGCCTCCAGCGTCTACTCGGCGACGAAGGCGGCAGTGCGCTCGTTCGCGCGCACGTGGACGACAGACTTGAAGGACCGCAAGATTCGGGTTAACACCATCAGCCCGGGGCCGATCGAGACGCCGATTTTCGACACCTTCACCAAGAATGAGGAGGAGCAAAAAGCCGTTAAGGCACAGTTCGCGTCAGGTGTGCCTCTAGGTCGAATGGGGCAGCCGGATGAAATCGGGAGAGCGGCGCTGTTCCTCGCCTCGAGCGATGCAAGTTATGTAGCCGGAGCGGAGTTATTTGTCGATGGCGGAACAGGCCAGGTGTGACCGCAAAGCGTGTGTAGCCCCGGACGCCCTCGTCCGGGGTTGCGCGCGAAACGTGCAATAAAAGAGGCGGGTAGGGAAGTGATTGGGTGCGACCGGCACCACGCTAAGCGACGCCAGACAAATCCCCGACCGCGCGCTCAGAGCAGAGAAGAACGTCAGCATAAACGAATCCCTCGCGCTCCACGCGTTCGCCGTCTTCAATCGCGATCACTTCATTGAACATCGGCCCGGCGTAGGCGAATGTATGGAATTCTCCATTTTCACCGCATGGGTCCACCGTTGGAGGCAGGGAGCGTAAGAGTTCGCGATCAAGATCCCGGGCTGCGAACTCCGAAGGAATCTTCGCAGGGTCAGCACACACGATTCGAGCGCGTAAGCCGCTGTCAATCATCTCCGAAACCAATTCCCGCGTATTGCGTCCCCAAAGCGGAAACATCGGACTCAGTCCCGTACCGTTCAGCCGGTCTTCGCGATAGCGCCGGACATCTTCCAGAAAAAGATCGCCGAAGGCAATCGCGGTGATTCCTTTTTCGACTGCGGAAGTACACGCCCCTGACATGGCAGATTCGTAGGCATCGTTGCTGCAAGGCCAAGGCAAAGGGATTTCCCAAAGAGGAAGACGACTCGCTGCGGCCTGTGCTTGCAGAAGAGCACGACGAGTGCCGTGCATGGCCACCCGCTGGAAGTGGGTATTGATGGTAGTCAGCAGACCGACGACGTCAACTTCGCCACGCTGACGAAGCACGTGGAGAGTCCATGCGCTGTCTTTGCCGCTGCTCCACGAGAGTAGGACTTTTTGAGGTGTCGTCACAAAATCCTTACATTTCGATAAAGACAAAAAAGAGCGCGGGCGAGTCGCCCGCGCCCACACAATGCTCAATGCCGCTTATGCGTGAACCAGTTCCACGCCGTAAATTGAATGCCAACTGGTGGCCGCTTTCAGCTTGTCGTTGACGTTGTTGATGTTCTTCACGCCTTCAGTCTCAAGCCATTTGCGGAACGCGGCTGCGCCCTGCTTGGCATAGACCGGGATGCCGTCTTTCCAGGTCGCGCGGCCGCAAAGCACGCCGTTGAACTTCACGCCAGACTCTCCGGCCAGTTCGAGCGTCTCGCTGAACTCCGCATTGCTTACACCGGCCGACAGATAGATAAACGGCTTGGTCGCGACGCTGGCAGCCTTATGGAACAGGTCGATGGCCTCTTTCTTGCTGTAGGCTTTCTGCCCGGCAAAGGATTTGGTCCCTTCGACGAACTTCATGTTGACGGGCACTTCTACCTTCAGAACATCGACGCCATAGCGCTCTTTGCTGAACTCGCGCATGCTCTCGGTCACGATGTGCGGTTTCTTCTTGGCGTACTCGAGACCCTTCTCGTCAGCGCCCTCTTGATACCCCACGAACTCGAGGAAATAGGGGATGTCGTTGGCGCGGCATTCGTCGCCGATGCGCTCAACCCATGCATGCTTGATCTCGTTAACGTGCTTGGGATCGTCTGGAGTGTAATACAGCAGAATTTTCACGCAATCCGCGCCGGCTTCCTTCAGGCGGCGTGCCGACCACACATCCAGCAGATCGGGCAGGCGGCCCGGACCAGTCTTGTCGTATCCAGTCTTCTCATAGGCAAGCAACAGGCCCGCATTCTTGGCGCGGCGCTTGGAAGCGGGCAGTCCCCACTCGGGATCGAGCAGGATGGCAGTGGCGTGCGGCGTGAGAACCTCGCTCACCAGCGTTTTGAACTCTTCCATCATCGCGTCGGTAACTTCGCCGCCTTTTTCCTTCGCGAGGGACTTTTGCAGGGAGCCGCGCTGGTCCATGGCAGCGGCGGCGATGATGCCGCGTTCGTTGGAGACCTTTTTGAGACCGGCAAGTTTGCCAGGGGTAAGCTTCATGAGAAATCCTCCTCGAGCGGAATGAAGATGAGTGCTAGGAAACCATCAATTGTAAACCAACGAGGACCAGGAACGCAGTGACATCGATTGACGGAAGTTCCATTTAGGAACTCTTAGCGGGTCCAGTTCTGCACCTTTAGCGCTCTGACGCGGCGGAATTCTTTTTCGTTATTCGTGACAAGTGTTAGTCCGGAAGCGAGTGCGTGGGCGGCGATCCAGAGATCATTGTTGCCAATCATTTCACCCTTCGCTTCCAAGTCGTAGCGAATCGAGCCATAGGTTTCAGCTGCGGTTTCTGGCAATGGCAGAGCGGGCATAAGATGGATCAACTCCCGGAGCTTCGCGAATGCAGCCTGGCTTTGGGCGCTCTTCGCTGCCCCGTACAGAAGCTCGCCATAGGTAATTACCGAGATTGCAGCTTCCCCGGGTTCGAGCCTGGCAAAGCGATGCAGAACCTCGTCAGGCCGTCTCTGTCGTATGTATATGCAGATGTTCGTGTCCAGCAGGTAACGCGGCTGCATCAGAGGCCCTTACGCGTCTGCGGACGGTCCTTCTGGCGGTCAGGAATGGAGAAGTCGTCGGGCAATGACGCCAGCAGGTCGAAGGCTCGAGTCATGTCACCCTCCCTCTCGCGCAAGACGATTTCATTGCCGCGACGGAAGATGTCTACTTCTTTACTTTTGAGCCGGAATTCTTTCGGCAGGCGAACGGCCTGACTGTTGCCGGACCGGAATACCTTGGCGGTTCCCATGGCCGATTCTCCAATGTATATACATAGAGTATATACGCCGGCACAGAATAAGAAAAGGGGGTGGCTCAGATGGAAACTAGCCGGGGAAGGGGAACTTTTGGATTTGGCTACGTGTGCGAAGGTGCGTTGAATCACTGACGACCTGCACGCGGGGGTCTATGGTTCCGGGATAGCCGTAGCCAGCGAGGGTACACAATGCTCACGGTAATGATCCTCTGCGTTGTTGGGGGGGTTGTGCTGTTGTGCCGCGAAGCATTTTCCGACCTGCGGGACGTGTGGTCGCATCCGAACCACAACTGGAGTGATGACGCACTTCATTCCGCCAAACCCAAGGGGAGATAGTCGGGGCGCGGCAATCCACAGTCAGCGTCTTTAGGAGTGGTATAGTGGTATGACCGCTTGAGGCGGCTGTCCCTCGCACCATACATTCAGATATTAGATGAACTCAGCCTCTAGCGCAGGGCATATGCCCGCATGGAGAGAGGAACTGCTGTCATGGCCATTGCCACTATCAATCCTGCCACCGGAGAAGTGATCAAGACCTTCCCACCGCTTTCGGAAGCGGAAATCGAGAAGAAGCTGCAACTCGCCGTCAAGATCTTCCGGCAAGAGCGGAAGACGCCATATGCCGTCCGGGCGCAGCGCATGCGGAAGGCAGCGGAGATTCTGGAGCGCGACAAGGAGAAGTTCGCTCACCTCATGACACTCGAGATGGGCAAGACCTACAAATCCGCCGTGGCCGAGGCCGTGAAGTGCACGACCGCGTGCCGCTATTACGCCGAAAACACCGAACGCTTTCTGGCGGACGAGGTAGTGGAGACGGGCGCCAAGAAGAGCTTTATTCGTTATCTGCCGCTCGGTCCCATACTCGCTGTGATGCCGTGGAATTTTCCTTTTTGGCAGGTGATCCGTTTCGCGGCTCCGGCGCTGATGGCGGGCAATGTTGGATTATTGAAGCATGCCTCAAACGTGCCGCAATGTGCGCTGGCGATTGAAGGCATTTTTCTGGAAGCCGGATTTCCCGAAGGTGCGTTTCAGACCCTGCTGATCGGATCCGGACAAGTGGATGCGATCCTGAACGATCCGCGCGTCGTGGCTGCGACGTTGACGGGCAGTGAACAGGCGGGGATTCAGGTGGGCATTGGCGCCGCCAAACGAATCAAGAAAGTCGTGCTTGAATTGGGCGGCAGCGACCCGTTTGTTGTGATGCCGAGCGCGAACCTCGATGCGGCGGTCAGCACCGCGGTGCAGGCGCGCATTCAGAACAATGGCCAATCTTGCATTGCCGCCAAGCGCTTCATCGTGGCGGAACCCATCGCCGACGAGTTCGAGCGCAAGTTCGTCGCCAAGATGCAGAACTTGAAAATTGGCGATCCATTCGATGAGAACACCGAATTGGGTCCGCTTTCGACTCCCGATGGCGTGAAGGATCTTGAGCGTGACATCGACAAAACGCTGAAGGCAGGAGCAAAACTGCTCACCGGCGGGCACGCCCTGAAAGGTCCAGGAAACTTTTTCGCTCCTACCGTGCTGACCAATATCCCAAAAGACTCGCCCGCCTACAGTGAGGAGTTCTTCGGACCGGTGGCTTCCATTTTCCGCGTAAAGGACATCGACGAGGCAATCCGCATCGCCAATGATGTACGCTTCGGTCTGGGATCGAGCATCTGGACCAACGACGAGACGGAGCGCGAACGTTTCATCAACGAAATCGAGGCCGGCATGGTCTTTTTCAATAAGATGGTCGCATCCGACCCGCGCCTGCCCTTCGGCGGAGTAAAGGCCTCCGGTCACGGCCGCGAAATGAGCAAAGTCGGAATCCGGGAGTTCGTGAATACCAAGACCGTGTGGATCGAATAAGTAGGATCGCCTCAATCGATCGAGTGGAAGGCTACTTCAGCTGTGAATCGATAGCGGGAACCGCAGCCGTTTCTGGCGCCATCACTTCCAGCCACGGACACGTGTCGGCTGGCAGGCGATGGACGGCCACGAGCATTCGATCGGTCGTGCCCTCATATCGCACCCAGACGACGCGGTAGCGCGCCTTCCGCGCGCCGTAGAGAATGCCAATCACGTCACCCGAGCGCAGTTCGGCGTTTAAACCGCATAAAAGCGCGCCACTCAGGCTGATGTCGCGTGCGCGAGCCTCCTGAACGAAACGCTCTCCCCGGGTGTCGACGCCCCAGACAATTAAAGCTAGCTCAATTTCAGCTCGGAGTTCGCGGCGGCGTTCGATGCGCAGGATTCCCATGGCGGTGTCCTCACCGTAGCGCCGGATAGCGAGGACGGTAAAGATTACGCGGCCGGTCTTGGAATTCGAAAGGCATAGGTGCAGTTCCAATTTGGGACCGGTGCGGAAAAGGGAACTGCGACGCCCACGAGCGTCTCGATCGCAACAACCTCCCCTACCGAGTTCAGCGCCGTTTTGCGAAGCCGTTTACGAAGAATGTGGGTGCTTTGCGAGACCTATTCCTCACGAGCCCGTCTAAGGAACCATCGTTTACGTGAGGAGGATCACATGAAAAACAGAGTTCCTTTGTCTGTGCTGCTTGTTCTGTTGACTTCGGTCTCTTTCGCTGCTCCGGCGCGCCCTGCGGACGATGCCGTGGATCACACCGCCCCCAGCTATGACATGAAGGGTCAGGCTCTCCTGGATTTGCAAACGATGCAGAAGAAGTTCGTGGATCTCGCGAACGCGGTTCCGGCCGACAAACTGACATGGCGGCCGTCACCAGATTCGCGTTCGTTCGCGGAAGTCTTCCTGCATGTAGCCGCCGAGCGTTACGGCATCCTCGGGTTGATGGGGGTTGAGGCTCCGGCGGGAGTCGATCGCAAGGCGCTGGAGAAATCGACCACCGATCGCGCCCGCATCGTGGAGGAATTGAACAAATCGTGGGACTTCGCCGAGAAGACGATCAAAGGCATGAACAATGCGGAGTTCGCCAAGTTGTTACCCAAACTCGGTCCGCAGGCCAATGCCGGCGATGTGGTTTACATTCTCGTCGCGGATAATCACGAGCACCTGGGGCAGTCGGTCGCGTATGCGCGCGAAAACGGAATTATCCCACCGTGGACGATCGCAGCGCAGAAGGCAGCGGCAGAAAAGAAAGCGGAAAAGAAGTAGGTTGCACACGCCTCCAAAAAGTAGTTAAAATAACTACATGGAGAAGGCGATCTCAGCGGCAGAGGCTAATCGGAAGTTCTCGGAGCTGCTCCGAGGAGTAAAGGCTGGGCGCAGCTATGTCGTGACGAGCCACGGCCGGCCCGTGGCCCGCATTGCGCCTATCGAAAATGGGCGGGACGCCGACCGCGCGCGCGACGCGCTCTTAAAGCGGCTCCGCTCGCAAAGGGCGATTGACATCGGCCCTTGGACCAGAGACGAACTCTACGACTAGGACATGCGCCTCGCACTCGATACAAACGTCCTTGTCTATGCGGAAGGTGTGAACGGGGACACACGACAACACGCCGCGCTCGAGATCATTGCCAAACTTCCGCGTGGGTCTACTTTCATTCCGGTTCAGGTTCTAGGAGAGCTATTCCGAGTGCTGGCTGGCAAGTCGCCGCTGTCGCCGAAAGCGTCCCAAGTACGGCTTGCGAGCTGGCAGGCCAGCTTCCCTCTGATCGAGACCTCGGCGAGCGTTCTCTCGTCAGCGATCGAGCTGGCAGTTCAGCACAGGTTGCGCATCTGGGACGCCATCATCCTGGCCGCAGCTGCCGAAGCCGAGTGTCGCTTGCTACTCTCCGAAGACTTGCGCGATGGATTTACCTGGCGCGGAGTCACGGTTACGAATCCATTCGCTGCCAAGAAGCATGAGCTGCTCACAGGTTTGCTTGGCCCTTGATGTTTGCTGCGCTAATTCATCAGAGGCTTCACCGCTTCTGACCCAGCGAAACCAGCACCGCTTGCTGTTGAGCGATCAACTCTTGCACGCCCTGGCGGGCGAACGCCAACATTTTCGCTAACTGGGCTTCGTCGAATGCCTGGTGCTCGGCCGTCGCCTGCACTTCCACCATCTTCCCAGCGGCGGTCATTACGAAGTTCATGTCGACGTCGGCGCGCGAGTCCTCTTCGTAACAAAGATCGAGCAGAATCTCTCCGTCAACGATGCCCACGCTCACGGCAGCGACATAGTCCTTCAGCGGCGCAGCGGGCAGGGTTCCAGCTTCCACCAGCTTCTGCAACGCCAGTCCCAACGCAACAAACGCTCCGGTGATCGATGCGGTCCGCGTGCCGCCGTCGGCCTGGATCACGTCGCAGTCGATCCAGATGGTGCGTTCACCCAGTCGCGCGAGGTCGACGACCGCCCGCAGCGAACGGCCGATCAAGCGCTGGATCTCGTGCGTGCGTCCACTCTGTCGTCCCTTGGAGACCTCACGCGGCGTTCGGGTCAGCGTGGAGCGGGGAAGCATGCTGTACTCGCTCGAAATCCATCCTTTGCCTGTGTTGCGCATGAACTGCGGCACGGACTCCTCGATCGACGCCGTACAGATTACACGGGTATTGCCTACCTCTATCAAAGCGGAGCCTTCCGCCGTGGTGATGAACTCGGGAGTGATCTTAACCGGGCGAAGCTGCTCGGAAGAGCGGTTATCAGAGCGATAGAACATGATTGCTGATTGTAAATCACTGAGATTCTGGAACGGGCCAAAGGCGACATGGAAACACTCGGGAAATCCTTGCCAGATCAGCCACGGATTTCAGAGAAAAAGCACGAAACCCAAGAACGATCGCCGTGAAGGTGCGTGTGAATCCGCTGCCATGTTGTTAATTCAGCCGTCGGCGGCCCGACGCCGGATGCCCAGTGCCTGACGCCCGCTCTTATTGTCCCGGCTGCAATTCGGTCGCAAGCTGGTTCACGGCCGACACGTCGTAATAGGACGACAGGTCCGCATGCCCAGCGAGCGTCTCGCGTTCTTTCCCCTCGACCAGAATTTTCACCTTTAGTATTCCCTGCGTATTCGCACTGATGGTGTGGATCAGCGAGGTCACCGTCAGTTCTTCCACCAGCACGCCGGAGCGGTGAGTGTCGGCGAAGGCTTCGTTGAGATCGATCACGGCGACTCCGGGATCCACCAGAAATACGCTGCGAATCTCTGAGCCGGGACCCAGCATGTGGGTTGAGTTCTTGTCGAGGTACATTGAAACCAGTGCGCGCAGTAACTCTTCGGCGCGTTGCTGCCGTCCGGAAGGCATGGGAATCTGCGCGGTCTCTGGCCGCAGCGTTCCGTCTTCGTCATGCGCGACGAACAACACTACTCGTTCCATCGGACCGGTCACCGGCGGCGCCAGCGGCCGCGTATCTTTTTGAGTGATCGGCGCCGAGATCACCGTCGTGCGCACGTGCCATGCGTAGAGGCTGAGTCCTAATGCCGCAATCAGCAGCACCGACATGGCAATGACAAGGTGGCGCGGAATCATCGTTTCCACCTCATGGCGCCCCTGCCAGTTGATCGCGAGAGGCCGCGATTGCGGTTGCGACCGCGCTGGTGACAAGTTGCTGATAATCGGGCGCGGTCAGTTGCGCGATGTCTGAGCCCTGCGGCGCGATCTCGATCGCAATCGCCGGTCCGATAATGTTGTTCAGCGGACGCAGCGGCGCTGCCAGCGCGCGCACTGGGACTTGCCGCTTCTGCAACTCGGCCGCGACCGACGATGCCGTGCTCTGGCTGATGGGCAGAATGTTGTGCTGCGCCGTCGTCCACGAGCGAAAGGGACCACGATCATCCTCGCCATAGGGCAGTAGCGCGGTATACACGCGAACTCCGTGCCCGCTCGCAGACGCGTGAACGGCAATATAAATTGCCGCGTGATCGGCGTTGGCGAAAGTCGCTCGCTGATCCACGGGGAGATTGGCATCCGAATCGCGCAGCACCAGCGTCGTAATCCCGCGGCTCTCCAGTTCCGTGCGCAGACTGCGCGCAATGGCGACGGTTACGTCTTTTTCGACCAGGGTTGTGCTGAGCGTTTCGCCGTGGTCGTCACCGCCATGACTCGCATCCACAACCGCAAAATAGCGTCGGGGGGCGGGTGTCACCGGCCCGGGGGCGGCGGGCACGGACGTGGGCGCGGACTGCGCAACGGTCGCAGGCTGGCTGCCAGCTCCCGATGCTGGCGTCGTCTGCTGCGCCGCCGATGTCGCAGTCGGAGTGATCGCGATGGTTCGTCCGTCGCCGCCGAAAGTGGCGATGACCGGTACGTTCGCCCTCACGGTCACCGTTGCTGCTCCATTGCTCTCAGCGTAAGTGGCCGATGGGATCGTCTGGTTGCCGAACGTAAGGGTAGGAGACGCGGGTCCAACAATTGGCTCGCGCGCGAAGGTCATGCGCAGCGAGCCTGCTTCGGTCGCGATGCTCGGATTCACCGGGGCGGAAAAGCGAAAGACCAGCCGCGGTGGCTTGTCTCCGGCAAGCGAGGCGGTGAAGTGCGTGGCCACACTGCCGATGAATAGACGGTCCGCGACCTCGTGGAGGCTCACCGGGCCTCCTAGAATGCGCGGCAGCAAAGAGGCCAAAGCGCCGACCGGAACCAGCCCTCGCTGGTTTTCCATCAGGAATTTGCCCCCCAGATCGGCTTCTCGGTCCTGCACGCGCGCTCGGGTCTTGCCCACCTGAAACTCCGCTTGCGCGTTGTTATAGCGCAGCCGCCACCTCGATCCTTCGGCTTTCGCGCTCACTCTGCCTAGCGGTTCGAGGAGTTCGAGCAGGCCGACGTAATCGCGACCTTCGCGTTGCACCAGAGGCAGGGAATAGTTCGCGGCAACGGAATAAACAGAGAGATGTTTTTCAGGAGTTGCGCCGGAGAGCAGCAGCGCAGAAAGGAAGAGCAGCAGACCACTCAACAGCACCCCGCGCCAGTTCTGATTCAGCGGGGTAGTCCGTGCAGTTCTGAGATGGCTAGTCCAGTGCATACGCGGTGAGTCCACTGAGCAGCTTCGGATAGAAATCGGTGGACTTTTGCGGCATCACCTCACCGGCAAAGGCAATGTCGCGCACCTTCAACACCGGGCAGGGATTCATCAGAAAAACGATATCAGCCTTCTTGTCCGCATTGTGTCCGCGAACGGCCGCGAGCGCCTCAGACGCTTCGCGCACGTAGGAAAGGTTTTGCTGATTGCGAATCGACTCCTCCGAGAGCTGCAGCACACCTTCCAGCAAGCACTTGTGCAACTGAACAACATCGAGTGATCTCTGCCTGGGAGACAAATCGGCAACGTACTTCAACGCCGCCGGTTTCGGGGAGTGCAAAAGGAATGCCCGATTCGACGCGACGGCCAGAAACGCGGTGCCACCAAGGCCTTTCTTCTGTAGGAGATCAGTCGCCGTGCCGGCATCGACAGCGGCGTCTACCTCTTCCACCTGAAACAACTCGCCGGCGGACTTCAGAAATCCCTCCGCCGAAAAAGAACTCAACGAATGCACCACGCGATGTGTCGGAAGCACCAGCAATCCCGGATCATTCATGTTGACGAACGTCATCATAACGAACTCGTATGGCGCCTCGGGATCCGCGCTCTTCGCCGCCTCGCGGCATTCGTTGCGGAAGTTCAACGCGGTTTCGTAGCGGTGATGGCCGTCAGCGATCACCAGTTTCTTGTCGCTCATCTCCTTCTGAACAGATGCGATCACCGCTGGATCTGATATCTGCCAGACGCGGTGCGTCACTCCGTAGTCATCGACGAGATCGATGGTGGGCTTCGCCGGCGTGGCGAGCAGAGAATCGATTTGCCCGGAATCCTCATACAACAAGAACAGCTGTTCGTAATGCACTCGCGTTGCCCGCAGCAATTGCAGACGATCCGCCTTCGGTTTGGCCAGGGTTTGTTCGTGACGGTACACGACTTTGGCCGAGTAGTCTTCGACGCGGCCCAGCGCGATGAAGCCACGCCGCTCGAACTTAGACCCCGAGGGAGCGACGAAGGTCTGCGAATAGCTGTAGATCGAAGGCGCCGCATCCTGCTGCAGGAAGCCTTCCTGGCGCCACTCTCGGCCGTATTCCGCGGCCCGTGTATATACGTTTTTCAGTGTATTGTCGCCGTTCTCCTGTCGTCCGAGGATAATCCTGACAAGGTTGTACGGACTGGCAGCGTAGTACCGTTCCTGCATCGAAGGGGAGATCTTATCGTAGGGTTGGGTCACAACCTGCGCGGCGGAAACCCGCTCGAGGTTGTAGCGAAGAGCACGAAACGGACGTATGTCGGCCATAGGAAACCTTTGATTGTAACAAGTTAGGCGTGGCTGCCGGGCACGCTTTCGGCAACCTGTTATTAGTGACAGTTTCGATAGTTTGCACAACGGTTACAGAATCGGCGTGTAGAGCACGTTTTAGGATTCTGTCTCCGAAATTTGACAAAAACTCTGCGCCGCCACGCAAAAGCTGTGCTAACATCCGCGGCATCGAGGTTTTTTATGGCCCGCCTTGATGATGGGCGCCGGTCATCTCGCCCTAAGGCCCTAGTTCGAAGTGGCTATCCGGTTCTCCCCTGGGATCCGACCCCGATCTTGCGGCACCAAAGCCCGATTTCTCGGGGAACAATGCGACTGTCTCGACTGCTTATCGTCACTTTAACCTTGTCTTGGTCTTGCCTGCCTTTGTTAGCCCAGACGGACGTTAATGACGTCCACGTCCAGCCTCGGGAGGTTCAGAGGCCGGAAGTCGCCGCCAAACCAAAAGAAGTAGCCAGCCAGAATCTGGTCTCGACCGAGGGTCTGACCACCCACATTCGCCCCTTGAAGGTCGATGTAGACCTGGTGCTGGTTCCGGTCACGATCACCGACCCGATGAACCGCCTGGTCACGGGCCTGGAAAAAGAGAACTTCCAGCTCTTTGAAGGTAATTCCTCGCAGGAGATTCGCTCTTTCTCCAGCGAAGACGCGCCGGTCTCCCTCGGAGTTATTTTCGACTCCAGCGGAAGTATGAGTAGCAAGATGGACCGGGCGAAGGACGCGGTGGTCGAATTCTTCAAGACCGCCAATCCGCAGGACGAATTCTTCATGATCACCTTCTCCGACGAGCCGGAGACGGTCAGCGACTTCACCAGTTCGGTGGACGAGATCCAGAGCCGGCTGGTGTTCGCGGTCCCCAGACATCGGACCGCGCTGCTCGACGCCATCTACATGGGCATCAGCAAAATGCGGCAGGCGAAATATGCGAAAAAAGCGCTGCTGATCATCTCTGACGGCGGAGACAACCACAGCCGCTACACCGAGAACGAGATCAAGTCGCTGGTCAAGGAAGCCGACGTCATGATCTATGCCATCGGCATCTACGATAGGTACGCCTCCGCCGTAGAAGAGCGCCTTGGACCGCAGTTGCTTTCCGACATCACCGAACTGACCGGCGGACGCGCTTTCACCATCGATAATCCTAACGACCTCGCCGACGTCGCCACTAAAATCGGTGTCGAATTGCGCAACCAATACGTGCTGGGATACCGTCCTACCAAAGTGGTGCGCGATGGCAAATGGCGTAAGATAAAAGTGAAGCTGTTGCCGCCGAAAGGACTGCCACCTCTACGGGTGTATGCCAGGACGGGATATTACGCGCCTGCTGAATAAGGCTGCCAGGGGTCTTCTTCTCCTTTTTCTGATTGGGTGCGCCGCGGTGTCTTTGCTCGCCTGGCCGCAACAGGCGACTAGTCCGGCCTTGTCCTCGCCTGAGAATTCCAAGCCGGCAGTTTCGGCGGCCAGTCCGTCCGCGCCGCAAGATCATCAACAGAAAGACGATCAAGCGAAAGACGCCTCGGAGAAAAGCGAGCAGCAGAAGTTAGACGATCAGGGGATTTACGTCTACCGCAAAGACGTAGACGAGGTGATGCTGCACGCGACTGTCGTCGACGACAAGCAGCACATCGTTACCAATCTTGACCGCAATGCCTTCACTGTTTTTGAAGACGGCAAGCCGCAGCAGATTATTTCCTTCCACCACGTCGACATCCCGGTCGCCATGGGCATTGTCATCGATAACTCCGGTTCCATGCGTGAGAAGCGCAACAAAGTGAATCAGGCGGCGCTCAACCTGGTGCGCTCCAGCAATCCGCAGGACGAGGTCTTCGTCGTGAATTTCAATGACGAGCAATATCTCGATCAGGACTTCACCAATGACCTGCGCAAGCTGAAGGAAGCGTTGGAGAAAATCGATGCCCGCGGAGGCACGGCGCTCTACGATGCGGTGGTCGCGTCGGCCGATCATCTCAAGCAGAACGGGCGGCTCGAAAAGAAAGTCCTCTTCGTCGTGACCGACGGTGAGGATAACGCCAGCAGCGAAACGCTCGAGCAGGCCGTGAAGCAGTTGCAGCAGGAGAATGGTCCTTCGGTCTACGCCATCGGAATCCTGGGCGACGAAGAGCATCCCAAGCGTGCCAAGAAGGCTTTACAAATCATCGCCGATCGAACCGGCGGCATCGCATTCTTCCCGAAGACGCTGGACGAAGTCGACGCGATTAGCCGTAGCATCGCCGCCGACATCCGGAATCAGTACGCCATCGGCTACAAGCCGACTACTCCCAAAGGCGCCGGCGGTTTCCGCCAGATCCGCGTCGAAGCCAAGGCCAAGGGCCATGGCAAGATGGTCGTCCGCACCAAGAGCGGATATTACGCCGGCGTTCAGACCGCAAGTGCTTCGCAAAAGTAGACCGTCTGCGATTACTGCTAACGCTCATCCTTTTTCTTTGCTAACGCTCATCCTTTTCTTTTACAGCTCGAAAGTGGTGTTCAAGGTTTGTCTCGAGCCTGCGGTCCGTCGGAACGCGCGAGAATTTCACAACGAGAATCTGAGAGACGTTCAATCAGGGAGTTCTCGCCCTTGGACCACTGATCTCACCTTCTGTCGATTCACCGGCCTGAACAGCAGACATTTTGTTGCATCGGGAAACGCTTTGATTTTCACTTCCTCGTTGATATATATTATTGGTATATATTTCCAGGAGGCCGATGCCCAAGACCGATATCGCCAAACTCTTCCAGAACGGGCGCAGTCAGGCGGTTCGCCTGCCTAAGGAATTTCGTTTCGAGGGGGACCGCGTGCGTATCCGCCGGGTCGCGCAGGGAGTGCTGCTGGAACCGCTTATCCCGGATACCGCGGGCTGGTTTGAGGAACTGGACCAGTTCAACTCAGAGCCCTTCTTGCCGCGCCGCCGCCAACCCGCCAGCCCCAAGCGGAAGATCTTCTAGTGGACTACTTACTAGATACGAATGCATGTATCGCCCTAATTAACGGAGAACCGGCGGCGGTTCGAGGGCGGATGCAGAAGGCGTCAGGCAAGGGCGAGCATCTGCTCGTCTCATCCGTCGCCGTGTTCGAACTTTGGTATGGCGTGGGCAAGAGCGCGCGGCAGGAGTTCAATCGCAAGCGGCTTGAGACGTTTCTGGCGGGACCGATTCTTGTGCTTCCGTTCGAAGATGCCGATGCGCGAATCGCGGGATCAGTGCGGGCGGCGCTCGAAGCCGTCGGTAAGCCCATCGGAGCGTACGACGTCCTCATGGCAGGCCAAGCCTTGCGGCATCAGCTGACTTTGGTGACCGCGAACGTGTCAGAGTTTTCCAGAGTAAAAGGCCTTCACTGGCAGGACTGGGCTACTTCATAAAGGAGCGAGGAGCGTCGGCCCTGCTGACAGGACCCCTTTGCTTTCAATAACTTAACTCCGAATAATCCCTCTTTTCGCCGCTAAACCCCGTTTTTGCACCGTTCGTTGGGATATGGATGCGCAATTCTTTGCGGCCCAATAACATGAAAGAAGTTAAACCGCTCAGGGAAAGTGTAAGAAGTCTGCCGTCCCCGGTCGTCTTGGGGGATGGCAGTTATTCCCGGGCCGCCGCAAGCTTTTGGTTGAGAGTTTCTCAGGTTCATCCAAAGCGAGGGCAAAAAAATTGAACGCAGTCGGAGGGATAGCACTAGCCGATAAGGCATGCCATTTATCCGAATGAAAAGCAAGCTCGAAAGCCAGAAAGGTTTGGCTAAAAGCTAGGAGCCAGGAGCTAAGAAGCTATCATGCGCAAGCCGATAAAGTACGTTGAGAAGGTTGCAGTCGCCGCCGCTCAGGGCGCTTGGGCCGTTTTTGACCGTGTAAACCGTATTAAACCCAATCCATCGCCTACTCCGAAGTGGTCCGACAAGCCTCTGCTCAAGTCGTACGAGAAGTCGAAGCCGCCGCTGGGCTGGCCTCGCAGCACAGACTCGCTGTGCCCGAAGTGCGTGCCGGAGATCCGGCAGCAGATTCTTGATGGACACCTGCCGCATGAAGTTCTGATGAACGAGAAGGTCGGCGAGATCAAAGCCACCATTGTCGAGCGCGATGGCAAAATCCTGATGGTGAAGGATTGCCCCACGCACGGCCACTTCGAAGACGTGATGTCGATTGACACAGAGTTTTCGAAGCATCTGGAAGACGTTTTCCCTGGCCGCGACATCGCAGCGCACAACGACGAGCACCTGCATCATCACGGATCGTCGACTGTGAAATACGGGCGGGGGTCGGTGCTGACGATCGATCTGACGAATCGCTGCAACATGATGTGCGATCCCTGCTTCATGGATGCGAACCAGGTTGGCTTCGTCCACGAACTGACGTGGGAAGAAATCAAGACCATGCTCGACAACGCCATCACCATCAAGCCGCGCCGGCAGATGTCGGTGCAGTTTTCGGGTGGCGAGCCGACATTGTCGCCGTACTTCCTGGACGCGGTTCGTTACGCCCGCAAGGTTGGATACAACTCGGTACAGGCTGCGACGAACGGAATTGAATTCGCGAAGAGCTTTGAATTCGCGCAGCAGGCTGTCGAAGCCGGCATGCGCTATGCGTATCTTCAGTTCGACGGAATTGGTAACGCGGCGAACGCGCACCGCGCTGTCGGGAACCTGTTCGATGTGAAGCTGAAGGCGATCGAGAACCTGCACAAGGCGGGATGCGAAATCGTTCCCGTCATCACGATCGTGAACGGCATTAACAACGAGCAGGTCGGTCGCATCATCAAGTTCGCGCTCGACAATCCGAAGACGATCAGCTTCCTCAGCTTCCAGCCGGTTTCGTTCACGGGCCGCGACGAAGCTGTCACCGATGAGCGGCGTCAGGCGCAGCGCTACACACTGTCGCACCTCGCACATGACGTGAAGAATCAGACCGGGCTCGGGGAGCCGTCGCGCGACTGGTTCCCGATCAGCTTCATGGGAACCTTCAGCGACTGGGCTGACCTGATGCACGCGCAGGATGCCAATAACGATTGGGGCCAACTCTCATGCGGGTGCCACCCTAATTGTGGAACCGGCATGGCCGTGATGATCGATAAAGAAACTAAGGAGGCTGTGCCGGTCACCGCGTTCTTGCACGGAGATCAGTTGGCGAAGGATATCGCCAAGGTGAACGATGCGGCGCGCGGGAAGTTCTGGACGGGCGTTGGAATGGCGCTGTGCCTGATGAAGAACTACGATCCCTACCAGTCGCCGACGCACTTCAAGTTGATGGACTTGTTGAGGAAGTTTGACAAGAACTATCACGTGACTGGAAAGGACTACGGGAAAGTCGGTCCGGACCGCACGATTGACGATGTCATGAAGCGCCGTACGCAGGACCGCTGGAACTTCCTGTTCATCGCAGGCATGTGGTTCCAGGATCTGTTCAACTACGACTTCCGGCGGACGGAGCAGTGCATTATTCCGTACGCGACGCAGGAAGGCGAGATTTCTTTCTGCGCTTACAACACGGGTGTGGGATGGCGGAACATCATCGAGAAGATGCACATGACGGCCACGCTCACTAAGTGGTACGAAGAACATGGACGGCATGAGATCTTTGCTGGCGGCAAGAAAGTGAAGATGGACCAGCAGGAGACCGCTACCGAATATCTGAAGCTGCGGGAAGATCTGGTTACCAACGAACTGCAGCACGATCTCGACAAGCTGGGTATCGCGAAGACTGCGCGCGAGGAAAAGACGCGGGCGCGGGATGCAAAGCAGAAGGAAGCCGAAGCGCGCGGTCCGCAGAAGAATGATGAAGCCTACAATGCGCGTATGGCGTCGCTGTATCGCGAGGTCGTTCTGAAAGAAAAACCGGTGCAGTCGCAGGACGGCTTCATTCCACTAGGTGCGCTGGCGAAGCCGAACGGAAATGGCGACGGCGCGCACAGGGCCGAAGCGGAGATTGCGGAACCGGTGGCGGGAGACTAAGAGCTCATTAGAATCCCACCCACGAAAAGCGCGTAGGGTGGGCACCCAGTAAAACATCAAACGGGTCGCCTGCGGGCGGCCCGAACTTTTTGTCAGCGATGAAAAAAGTGTCGCCCGGTTTCGTTTACGCGGCGATTTGGCGCGCGGCCTTGCGAAGCTTCTTAGCGAAGCGATGCTTTGTGGGAACGCTGGCCTCCCATGGTTCTTCGACTCCCATGAGCGCCAGGGCCCCGCCTGCGAGGGCCGCGTTCTTCATGAAGTCCACCATGTTTTTTTGACGCTCGTTAGGATCTTCGTTGCGCCAGAAGTCATGCATGATGGGAGAGACTCCGGCAAGAAATCCGATGATCGCGGCCGCCCCGTATTTTGGTTTAAGTCCAAGAAGGATGCTGGTGCCGCCGATGATGAGCGGGATTCCAGTTGCCGTGACTGCGACTTTCGGGAGCGGGCACGCCTTTCGATTCCGCATAGGGTGCCATTTGCTGTCGGTTCTTAAGATGGTTGATTCCGGCGTATAGGAAGTATCCGCCGAACATAAGGCGGCCGATCAGGAATGGAGCTTTCATGAGGTGTCCTCGCTTTGGATTTCTAGTTTCGATTCGAGGACGGGCGGGGTGGTTGGCTCTCAGTTCTCAGGGCTCAGGGACTAGGGATTAGGGGTGAGTGAGATTTGAGATTGCAGCAAGCATTCACGAAGACACGGAGACGGAGGACGAGTTGGCGACGGCGGCAGGATTTGCGAGGGGAAGGGCGGCGCAGACGGAAGTGCCGGGATGGAGTGACCGAACTTCGAGATGACCTCCGAGTTCGCGCACGCGTTCGCGCATACCAGTGATGCCGACTCCGGAACTGCCGGAGTTTTCGAACTGGCGAAGGCGTTCGTCCGAGATTCCCCTGCCATTGTCGGCGATTTCAAGCTCGACGTGATCGGAATTGCGATCGAGACGGACTCGAGCAGCGGACGCGCCGGAGTGGCGATGCACGTTGGTGAGTCCCTCCTGCAGGATGCGGAACAACACGAGTTCACACGGACGAGAGGGACGGTCCATCTTTTCGGGAATTTGACACTGAACTTCGATGCCACTGCGGCGGGAAAATCCTTCGACAAACCAGCGAGCCGCAGAAGCGATGCCCGCCTCATCGAGCAGCGGAGGGTGAAGCAGGTAGGAGGCAGTGCGAACCTCCTGCAACGCTTCGTCGGTAAGAGAGTTGAGATCGTCGATGAGTAACTGAAATCCGGGAGCGGACTTCTCACGCTGCCGAAGCAGGGCGATGGACATCTTCATGGCGGCTAGAGTCTGTCCGCAGGTATCGTGAAGCTCCCTGGCGATCCGTCGGCGCTCCTCGTCCTGGAGCGTCATAAGGCGCAGCGAGAGATGGCGGAGACGCTCCTCGGTGTGCTGGCGGACGGATACTTCCGCTCGGAGACGGCCGAGGGCCTGAGAAAGTTCTTGCGTGCGCAGTTGCACCCGATGCTCCAACTCGTCATGTGCGATGCGGAGTTCCTGTTGGGCCCGTTGTCTCTCGCGCACCTCAGCGGTTAATTCGTCGACCACTTCGTTCAGACGCATGTGCTTGCGGCGATTGGCTTCGCCGAGCCAGATCAGAACAGCATTGACCAGAAAGCATCCGATCACGCCGTGTATCTCGGCGCGATGAACGGGGAAAAAGGAGTGTCGAGGATCCACGAACCAGTAAAAGGTCCCGAGAAAACCAAGCGCGGTAGTCACGATGGCGGGCCCGTAACCCGCGACCATGGTGCAGTAGGCAACCGCAATATAGACCGTTACGTAAAAGGCCAGGTGCCCGAGAACCGGGTCGAGCAGCCAGCGAAGAAGGATCGCGAGGGCAGCACAAGCCAAGGCGATGGTATAGCGGGGAACAAGTTGCTGCGCAGGAATTGGATTAAGAATGGTGGAAAGACTCTTGTGAAATGCTCCTGCCATACAGCCTCACTGCAAAGCGTTTTGCAAGGGCAGCCATCCCACACCGGCGTGAAATGCCCGCAGTTTTCAGTTAAGTCCGCAGAAACAGGCAGTCTCTTTTTAGCAGTCTTCTAACCAAGATGCCGCCTGTCACCAGAGAGTTGTAAGGAAGAATATGCTTTGACAACCGGCATTTGCTAAAGCCAGCAAGGAGTACGATTTGCATAGAAAGCAAAAGCCCCACTTCATGCAGTTTGAGCATGAAAGTGGGGCTTGGCGGACAACTAAATTTACTTCGAGCAGGTGCGGCTGTACGAAGTGAGAACGTTGTTGGCTGCAGTGAGAATGCAGAATTGACTCAAGCCGTTGGTGTCAAAGTTGTTGTAAAACTGCGACGAGGATTGATTGGTGTTCCCGAGTAAATTGTAGTTGGGATCGAGTTCGAGCGTGTCTTGCGCCAGCACAGAATTGTTCAGCAGATCCGCGTAGATGTGCCTGCCCTGGTTGATCGTGGTCTGTACTCCGTAATTTTGCCAGGACTTCGTGGTCTGGTTGATATCGCCATTGGCTTCGACGACCTGAGAAATATCCATGTTCAGAGGGAATTCCAGGGTGCGCCGGTTGATGAGCGTGGGCTGACCGGCGGCAGCGACAATGGTTTTGGAATTTACAGTGCTGGTCAGTTTAATGTCCTGCAAGAAGAGCGTGCTCGTAATGTTGAACTTTTGGTTATTCACAAAGTTGAAGGTCTGGGTGACGGTAGTCGTCACTTTGCCCTTTGAGGTGTTGACGTATCCGCTGATGGTGAAATTTCGTTGGGAGGCGACCTTTACGGTTCCCGTGATGGTATTGCCGACATTCAAGTTCTCGGTGATAACGGGATTGGGAGCAGCGGTCAGAGTGTTCTGAGTGACGGCTCCGGTGACGGTGGTCGATCCGGTATCGAGATACAGCAGAAGTGAGGCGGTTGCGGAGAAATAGTCGTCCGCGTTAAAGACACTGAGCGAGACGGTGTGTTGCTGGCCGTTGCTGAGCAGGGAGGCGAAGGGCGTGAGGTCGACGCGATAAGGGATGAAGTTCAGAGTCTGCACGCCGGGGATCGGAAACCACAGAAAGGGATCGATGCCTCCAGTAAAGATCCAGGGATAGACCGGAGCGACGCCGGCAGGAGTTCCGTCGATGGTGATTTCGGTTTCGCGGAAGCCCGTGTTCCCGCAACTGAAAAGCTCGCCGGAAACGTCGTTGGGCACGCAGGTGTACCAGAATTCGTCTCCGGATTGGCTCTGCGCGTAGACATCGAGGTAGGCGTTCTGAATGTTGGTGGGAAGGCTGAATGTGCCGGCGAGCGTGCTGGCCGTATCGTTGAGGGTGACTGTGCCTCCGGTGGGTCCGGCGGAAAGAGCGTAGACCTGGTTGGCGGTGACGGGAGCGGTTTGTCCGGGAGCCAGAGGGTAGAACTCGAGGGTGGAACTGGCGTAGATGATCCCCGTATAGGTGCCGTTGACGAGGTTGCCGATGTCGGCGGTGCCTTGCTGCGAGGTCATGAAGATCGGGGAATAGTCGGTGAGGTCGCTCTCCACATGCCAGGACGGCGCGAGCGTGGCGCCCGGTTCAGCCGTTGTGCCAAAGTAAATGTTGGTGGGGCCGAGCCAGAAGTTGGCGGTACGGTCATATTGAACGCCGGCGGTGACGTTGATGTCGGCGGTGAAAACGACCTTTGCCCATGGTCCGGGACAATTGGCCGGTGGAGTAAAAGGAAAGGGCACGGGATTGAAGTTGTCGAACTCCGCATTACTCAACAGCTGCACGATGCATGGCGTCGTTTTGGGGCGAGGAATTATCGGATCGGCCGTAACCGTGTTCGAGGAACCGATGACGTAAGGTCCGGAAGCGAAAGCGATCGAGGTGAAGCTGGCAGCTAGGGCAAGGATAAGAAGGGAGCGAACGCGTGAGCGCAGCACATCAGGGAAAAGAGAGGACACGTGGAACCTCCTAGAAGATGGTGAAAGGCGCGCCAGTCTTGCGTTTGCGGCGTCTGACGCAGAGGGCACGGTAGGGAAGTTTGGCAGGGTTCGGAGGGAGTGTCAAGGATACTGTTCCCTTCAAAATCTTCCGTTGAAATCGAACGCCTATTTCCCGCCGAAGACTTCTTTCAATAGGGCTGTGGTTTGGGCAGCGGGGTTCTTGCGAATTTTCTTTTCCTCTTCTCCAAGCATATAGAACAGGCCGTCGAGAGTTTTTCCCACAACGTACTTATCGAGGTCAAACTCGCTGGCGACGAAGCTGCCGCCGGGCGCCTCTTTAATAACGCGATCGTACTGCTCGACGACGCCGACGTGATCCATGGACTGATGAACGATGGGCGTGAAGGCGGTGGTGAGATCGGCAGAACTGGTGCGCCTGAAGTAATCGGTGGCAGCGGTGTCATTGCCGGTCAGGATGTGGCGGGCATCGTCGAAAGTCATTTTCCTCAAAGAGGCGAGAAAGATGGCTTTCGCCTGTGGCGTTGCCTGCTCGGCCGCGCGGTTCATTCCAACTTCGAGTTCGTCGACTTTGCTTCCCATGCCGAGCATGCGCAGTCCGCGGCCAACGGGTTCGAGTTTGGGAGGAAGGACGATTTTGATGGCTTCGTTCTTGAGAAATCCGTCGGGCTTGCCGGTGGCGGCGACGGCCTTGCCGGTGCTGAGTTCGAGTGCCTGCTTCAGTCCGGAGACGATTTTGCCGTCGCTCAAATTGGAAGTGTCGCGATGTTGGAGAGCCTGGTCGGCCTCTTTCACGATTTGATCCAACTGCGCTGTGGCGGAGACGCTCAAGCACAGGGAGAGAGCGGATGTAAGCAGAGCCATGCGCATAGGGTTCCTCAGGAGACGAATGATTCTATCAAGGGAAGTGCGAGTTGTTCTGGTATCAGACGAGCCCAGCCACAGACAGGAAATGTGCAAATTGGTGACAAGGCGGTGACAAGTGCCATTACGCCGTCGAATAGGATAGGCGGGCTGGCAGGACGTGGACGTCAAAACGATCTTGCCAGGGGACGTGTGTTGGTCGTGATGCATCGGTCAGTTGGGATCCCAGGAATCGTCATTCACTAAGGAGAAATTCACAATGCAGAGTTCTGTTCGTAGGCTTATCGCCCTTGCCGCTTGCTCCGGCCTCGCGCTGATTCTGTCCAGCGCGGCCATTGCACAGTCTTATACAGCCACCGCTTTGGTATCGAATATATCGGGAAAAGCAGCGCACACCGATCCATTGTTGCAGAATCCATGGGGACTGGCCTACGCGCCGACCGGGCCGTTCTGGGTGAGCGATGAAGCTGACGGTTGGTCGACGCTGTATGACGGCAGTGGAAATCCGCAGTCGTTGCAGGTGATCGTGCCCATGGCTAACGGAAGCGGCTTCGGAACGCCCACGGGAATCGTATACAACGGGTCGTCGGAATTCAAAATTGACTCGTGGACGTCTGTGTTCCTGTTCGCCACGCTGGATGGGTCCATCCAGGGTTGGTCGTCATTCAACCCCAGTTCCTCGCTCGTCGGAGCGAAACAGGCGGGGGCCTCCTACACGGGGCTGGCGATTACCAGCCATGCTTCCGGAAACATGTTGTTCGCAGCCGATGCCGCGAACAATAAGGTGGATGTGTACGACGGTAATTTCAACCTGGTGAATTCATTTACCGATCCCATCGTTCCGAAGGGATACGCGCCGTTTGGAATTCAGGACATCAATGGGCAAGTCTATGTGACGTTTGCCAGCCAGAGCGGCGGAGCGAATGGCCTCATCGATATCTTCACCGAAGCCGGCAAACTGGTGAAGCACCTGGCGCACGGAAGTCCGCTGAACCAGGCATGGGGAATGGCGGTGGCTCCGAGCAATTTTGGGCCGCTTAGCGGAACGCTGTTAGTTTCGAACAATACATCAGCGGGAACGATCAACGCGTTCAACTTGACTTCAGGGAAATTCGTGGGCACGATCAAGTACTCGTCGGGGAAGCCGATCGTGATTCCGGGACTGTGGGGAATTGAGTTCGGCGGCGGCACGTCGTCGAACGGCAATAAGAATCAGCTGTTCTTCACGGCAGGACCGAACGATACGGCGGGATACTTTGGCGTGATTAACTTTAAGTAAAAGCGATCGTTCGGAAGAGAGGCCGCCCGAAAAGGCGGCCTTTCTATTTTGCGCTGAGCGGAGCCTGACTTGAGAAAAGTTGGGCGCGAGGTTTGCGTGAGCAGAAAAATCCAAAGCGACAGCACTGCTGGGACGTTCGTTGCTCTTATCATCAGTGGAATCGGGATGCTGTTTTGAATCGCTGCATGCAGCGAGAGCATCCAGGTTTCAGAGGAGCAGGCAATCATGGCACGGGTTTTCATCACCGGATCATCGGATGGCTTGGGCAAGATGGCGGCACAACTATTGATTGAGCAGGGGCACAACGTTGTGCTGCATGCGCGGAACGAGAAGCGTGGGAAAGAAGCAATGGCAGCGGTTCCTGGTGCCGAGGCCGTGGTCATCGGGGATCTGTCGAGCATTCAGCAGACACGGGGAGTTGCAGATCAGGTGAACGCAAGAGGTCCGTTCGATGCGGTGATTCACAACGCGGGCGTGGGATATCGCGAAGTGCGCCGGATCGAGACCGAAGACGGACTTCCGCATGTCTTTGCCGTCAATACGCTGGCGCCATATATTCTGACGGCATTGCTCCATAAGCCGGGCCGGCTGGTATATCTGAGCTCGGGACTGCATCATCAGGGAGATGCCAGCCTGAACGATCTGGCGTGGAAAGAGCGCTCGTGGCAAGGCCAACAGGCATATTCCGATACCAAGCTGCACGATGTTCTGCTGGCGTTTGCGATTGCGCGACGCTGGCCGGGCGTATTGTCGAACGCCCTCGAACCCGGTTGGGTCGCGACCAAGATGGGAGGAGCCAGTGCGACGGACGATCTGGATCAGGGACACCGGACGCAGGTCTGGCTTGCAGTGAGCGATGATGCGGCCGCGAAGGTTACGGGAGAATACTTCTTTCATATGCGGCTGCGCGAGGCAAAAGCGGTGGCGCGTGACGTCGCCATCCAGGAAAGACTGATCGAAGCGTGCAGGAAAATGTCGGGTGTAGAGCTTCCCAGCTGAGCACTCGTGGCTTTGCTCCTCGGGCGGACCCTTCGACTTTGCTCAGGGCAAGCTGCGTCCGCCCTACACAAACCAATCACGAAAGCAAAGCGGTCGTATAGAATTCCTCTTCTCGTTCTTATTTCTTCCTGGTAAAGGACTCGAAATGATCACTAGAAGAAGTTTCGTGGGTGTGTTGTCGGCACTACCTTTCGCAAAGCTATTTGGGTCGTCGACCAAGGGTGCAGAGACGGTCTCGGCATCGCTGGATGCGGACTCCGAAGATTTCACGAAAAACGTAAAAATCAGCATCGGCACGGGCGGCCATGGGCATACCTATCCGGGAGCCACAGTTCCGTTCGGCATGGTGCAACTTAGTCCTGATACCTACAACGATGGGTGGGACTGGTGCTCGGGATATCACTACTCCGACAGTTCGATCATGGGCTTCAGCCACACGCATCTCAGCGGAACGGGCGCTTCGGACATGCTCGATTTTCTGCTGATGCCGGGGACCGGGCCCACGAAGCTGGTTCCGGGAGCGAGGCAGAATCCGGGTGAAGGCTACCGCTCGCGATTCAGCCGTGAAGAAGAGATCGCGGAACCCGGATACTACTCCGTGTTGCTGCGCGACTATGACATCCGCGCAGAGCTGAGCGCGACGGAGCGCGCGGGAATTCATCGCTACACTTTCCCCAAGAGCGATAGCAGCCATTTCATCCTCGATCTGGTGCATTCCTACGGCAACACGCCGGTGGTCTGGGCATATTTGAAAGTGGTGGGGAACGACACGATTTTGGGCGGCCGAAGTATGAAGGGGTGGGCGCCCGACCGTGAAATTTATTTCGCGATGCAATTCTCCAAGCCCTTCAAAAAGGTTGAGATTGTTTCGGGTGACAAGCCCATGGATTCCGCGACACGAGAAGCGAAAGGCACCGCGCTGAAGTGCCTGCTGCATTTTGACACCGGAGACAAGGAAGGCATTCTAGTAAAGACCGGCATTTCTGGTGTCAGCGATGAGGGCGCTCGCAAGAATCTGGCGACGGAGATTCCGGGCTGGGATTTTGACAAAGTGCGTCGCACTGCTCACGGCGCATGGAACCAGCAGTTGTCGAGAATCAAGATTGAGACAGCAAACCAGCGGCACAAGAGAATCTTTTACACCGGTCTGTACCACATGATGGTGGCGCCAACGCTGTTCGACGATGTGGATGGTCAGTACCGCGGGATGGATGGGAAGATTCATCAACTGCCGACGGGAGCGCACAACTACAGCACGTTTTCTCTTTGGGACACTTTCCGTGCGGCTCATCCGATGTACACGATTTGTCAGCCTGACCGTGTGCCGGATTTTGTGAACTGCCTGATCCGGATGGCCAACGAAAGTCCCGGAGGTGTGCCCATCTGGCCGTTGCAGGGCCGAGAGACCTTCTGCATGACCGGGTACCACTCAAGTTCCGTATACGCTGAAGCGTACGTGAAAGGCTTCAAGGGGATCGAATTCGACCATGTGTATCCGCCCCTACGGCGCCGCGCCATGGACGATGACTATCGCGGGCTCGGCTACTATCGCAAGCTTGGCTACATTCCGTGCGACAAAGAAGAAGAGTCGGTCAGCAAGACGATGGAATATGTATACGACGATTGGGCCGTGGCGCACGTGGCCAAAGCACTAGGTCACGAGGATGACTACAAGCTGCTCATCGAACGCTCGAGGAACTACAAGAATCTCTTCGATGCGGGAACGACATTCATCCGCCCGAAATTGGAGAACGGCCACTGGGCCGAGCCATTCGACCCCACGGAGATGGGCCACTCCAAGCAATGGCGGGATTACACCGAGTCTGATCCCTGGGAAACCACGTTTTCGATTCAGCACGATCCGGCGGGGTACATCAAGCTATTCGGCGGCAGGGAAGCCTTCCTTGAGAAATTGGACACGCTGTTCACCACCACTTCCAAGCTGCCTGCGGATGCGCCTCCTGATATTGCGGGGATGGTGGGGCAATATGCTCATGGAAACGAGCCGTGTCATCACATGGCCTATCTTTATCTTTACGCCGGCGTCCCGGAGAAGACGCAGGCGAGGGTGCGGAGCTTGCTGGAGATGGAGTATGACGATCAGCCGGACGGCCTGGCAGGCAACGAAGATTGCGGACAGATGTCGGCCTGGTACGTGATGAGTGCACTCGGGTTCTACGCGGTCGATCCGGTCAGCGGAAATTATGTCTTTGGTACGCCGCTGGTGGATCGTGCAGAAGTCGATTTGGGGAATGGCAAGAAACTGAAGATTCAAGTGAAGCGGACATCCGGGGGCGATCCTTATATTCAGGCGGTGAGCTTTAACGGAAGGCCCTATGACAGACTCTGGTTCCGGCATGCAGATATTGTGAACGGAGCCTCGATTGAATTCACGATGGGACCGAAGCCCAGTGCCCAGTTTGGCAAGAACGAAGCGGCCATTCCGCCGTCGATGGGTGAGAGTATCGGCTGAGTTGGGGATGCCCGAACTTGTGCCGAGAATTTGCGGCGTTCATCGAACGGAGAAGGCGTAAGTTTGCTACCATACAAAGACAGTCTCTACGAGTTCAGCGGCGGCACTGCGGTGCGCTCAACTAGGCTGTGCAGGCAGGCACTTCTTTCCCGCGCGGAATTCTTCGCGATGTGGGCGCGTAGCTCAGGTGGTAGAGCAATGCCCTTTTAAGGCATGGGTCGCAGGTTCGAATCCTGCCGCGCTCACCAAGAAACTTTTTCGGTCAGATGTATCCATGTGTGTTTATCGTCCCATGGAGTGAATACTGAGGAAGTAGCCTTTTGAATCGGGATCGTAGAGTAGTCGCCAATACAAAGCGTGGTGAGTCGCCGTCAAGCTTTGCAGCAGGAGTTCCCGGGCCGGAACCTTGCTGCCACCGAGCTTAACGTTAGCGCGATCGAGCAAGGCGCGCGGCGACACCCCCAGAGTCACCGCGGTGTGACTCTGCGACGTGATTTGCTGGCAGATCAAATTAACCGTTTCCGTGATGGTTCTCTCCTCGGTCGGAAAACTGAGCGGGAGATCGAAGGGCGCCTGCTGCGCTGATATGCCTCCCTTCTCATCGTGAGCCGATATACCAACAACAAAAAAGTTGCCTTGCGTGTCCCGTCGGACGTCAAAACGACCAGGATTCTTGCTGTGGTTATACGAATCCACCACGAGGTGAAGAGTTTTTTCTTCGTCGCGTGCAGGCGTGGGAAACTCCACGCTGAAACTCCCGCCGGCTGGAGTCTGAGACGGAGAGTTGATACCCACTTCGGGTACAAGGTCGATGGCAGAAATGTACTGTGGGTCTTCGTATTCAACCGCCCATCCGTATTTCTGCCGCAGAGCATCCAGTACCTGGGCCAGAGGACGAGGGCTAAGGGCGTTGATGCGAACCATTCCGGCTGTCTGGGAAATCGTCGCTTCTTTCAAGTATGGCCGAACATTTGGTGTTGTCTGCGACACCGCCTGGAGCACGACTACTATGCTCAGCAACATTCCCCATTTCATCGGCTTCATACGAATCCAATCCACCACAAATCACTCTATGACAGGCAAAGCGGCATCTGATTGTGCCGATATTCCCAACTAAGTTCAAGAGGTTGTCAGTCTAATCCAAACGACTAATGCCTTTGGAGTTTTGTACTCTTCGTGCGGAGAGGATATATACATCATTCCAAGAAGTAATCAAACCTTGGCAAATGTGGGGCACCAGCCATGAATACCTCTCGGACTCCCACCAGAGATGTCGAAGAAGAGTGGATCGTAAAATACAGAGCCGCCCTCAACGCTGCTCCGATAGCGCAATCGCGCGCAACGCGCTTTTTTGCCGCATTGACGCACGCCTGCAACGCGCTGCATTCACTCACTGTCACAGCGGTAGACGCGTGGCTCCGCTGGCAATCGTCCGCCATGGATCCGTCACTCCAACCCAAATTGATCTCCAGTCAACGGCTCCGGGCTCCGTTTGTAAGAAGCGATTACACCCAGAAGGATGAGAGCAAATACAGGAAGGTAAGCTGACAGTTCAGCTCAATCAGCGAATCGATCACAAGCTGTAATAAGGGTTCTTTAGGCCCCATCTGGGTTAGTCCAAATGGCTAATTCTTTGGTGGGCCCTGTAGTGAAACCTTTTTCCTATTGACTTCAGAACCCTCTGTGGCAGAATGCTCCAGTATATTTTCTTCCTCCCTCAGGGAGAGTGCGGAGTCCTTTCCACCCCCCAAGGAAAGTACTGACCTGCAGTGACCAACTGAATAAGTTTTTTTGAGCTGTGAGGAACGCTTTTAAGAAGCGCCTAGCCACTCGCTGCGAAAAAAAACAGGGACCCCAATACTCGGGCCGATGGAGGCCAAGTCAACTTCGTCTCAGGCGATTATCACCTGGTCGTGATCAATCGTCTGCTAAAGGGGAACCGATGCACGCTGCGCCGACCCGACCGGGCCTGATTGTTGTTGATTCGTCTCTGAGTGTTGTCGCCTGCAATGGCGAAGCTCTGCAAATACTGACCTTTCCAGACCCACCGGACAAAATTCGCCAATTAGACAGCTGGCTGGCCAATAAGATTCGCACCGATCTGTTAGGACGCCACTCTCCTCCCAAGTGTGTAAACGGGTATCGTTCAGCCAAACGGATGTATTTTTGTCGCTCCTTTCCCCTTGAAGTTCGAGCACATCTGGGCAACGGCTCGGGTTCTTCCACCGGACTGCTGATCGTGATGCTGGAAAGGCGGAGCAATGAGTCTGCCAAGGTCAATGAAATCTCCGAGCGCTTTGGTCTGACTGCGCGCGAACAAGAAACTGTGAAATACCTGGTGGAGGGACTCACTAGCAAAGAAATCGCGCAGAGGATGAAAATCAGCCCAAACACCGTGAAGGCCTTCCTGCGCCTGGTCATGCTAAAGATGAACGTATCGACCCGATCCGGAATCCTGGGCAGAATCGTGGGTCCAGGCGTGCAGGAATCGTGATTTTATCTCACGGGTTAGTTACATCAGGTTAGTGGAACAGGTTAGAGCATTCGGTTAGTACATCTGGGGACTTGTAGGTCTCGCGTCAGAGGATAGAGTACAGGCGCGCCATTCAATAGCTGAGCCTCCCTCCCCGGCTTAGCGGCGTAACTCTGAAGGAGGAAATCAATGAGTCGAAACGTGATGCTAGTAGTGTGTGCATTGGCTTTGGCCCTCTGTACCGCTTCGGCGTGGGCAAGCACGACCCCGCCAGCGGATACTTTGAAGGTCGATTATTTTGCCAATGCGAATACTGCTGGAGCGCCGGATGGGACCGTTCGCTTGACCAATCCGGGCACAGCAGGTGGGAACTTATGCGCTGCAGTGTTTGTGCTTGATGCGAACCAGGAAATGTCGGAATGCTGCAGTTGCTTCCTTTCTCCCGATGGACTGCGAACCCTTTCGGTCAACACGGACCTCACCGGGAACCCGCTGACTGGAGTAACTCTCAACACCGGAGCGATCAAGATCGTTTCGACCGGCACGACAGGCGGAGCTTGCCCGCTTCCAACCAAATTCACGCCAATCGCCGCAGTTCGAGCCTGGACCACGCACATCCAAAACGCCAGCTTCGCAGTGACCGAGACGGCATCGCAAGACGCCACTCTCAGCACGGGTGAAGTTGGTCGCCTGCAGGCAGAGTGCACCGCGATCCGTACCGACGGTAGCGGCAAGGGAATCTGCAGTTGTGGTAGCGGAGACTAAGGAGAGGATGCTTATGAAAAAAATCATGACAGCAGTTGTTTGCACCCTTGCTCTGACCCTCTGTGCCGCAAGTGCATTTGCACAGGCTGACACACTGAAGGTCGATTATTTCGCCAACGCTAACACCGCAGGCGCTCCCGATGCGAACGTGCGCCTGAGCAACCCGGGCACCAATGCCGGCAACTCTGGCAACGTCTGCGCCAGCATCTTTGTGTTCGATCCTATGCAGGAAATGAGCGAGTGCTGCAGTTGCTTGCTCACTCCTGACGGCTTGCGCACTCTGTCAGTGGACGCGGACCTTACCAGCAATCCGCTCACTGGCGTAACCCTGACCACGGGAACGATCAAGATCGTGTCGACTGTGCCAAACGGCAGGGCCTGCCCGCTTCCTACGGCGGTCTATCCGGTCGCGGCCTTACGATCTTGGGCGACCCACATTCAGAACAGCAACTTCGCGATCACCGAGACGCCGTCGCAAGACTCCACGCTCGGCGAAGTCGAAATCGCGCGGTTGGGGAGACAGTGCAACTCGATCAAGATAGTCGGAAGTGGCAAGGGTGTCTGCAGTTGCGGTAGTGGTGACTAGGGCCTGTTTGATCCGGGTGAGATTCGACGTTCTCACCTGAATGTCAGTCTCGCCAGACAGCAGGCGGGTTGCTGTCTGGCGACGTCTGTTCAAGACAGCGCGGTTGCATTCATAAATTAGAGAATGGGGGATTCTCATGTTGGTTTCGCGGATGCTCGTAAGACTTGGAATCGGTGCCGCACTTTTGTGGGCAGGCACTGGCAGCGTCCTCGCCCAGAACGACTCGACTGTCGTGGCGGAGGTGGGTGGGGTCAAGGTAACACTGGCGGAACTGGAGCAACAGGAGTCGGCCAAGCTTTTGTCGGCTCACTACCAGTACTACCAGGCACAAAGTAAAGCCCTCGAAGACCTCATCGACAAAAAGTTATTGGAACAGAAAGCTGCGAGCGAGAATCTTACGGTCGACCAGTTAATCGATCGCGACATCAAGTCGAAGGTGAGCGATCCGACCGAAGATCAAATGAAGGTGTACTACGAAGGCTTGGAGACCGATCAGCCGTATGAAGCTGTGCGCGGCAAGATTCTCGACAAGATCCGGCAATTGCGCACCGACAAAGTGCGAGCCGCCTATGTCAAAGCGCTTCGCGCCCAGACAACCGTAACGATCGCCCTGGCCCCTCCACGCGCGAACGTCGATGTCGCCGACGCGCAAGTTCTTGGGCCAAAGTCGGCGCAAGTCACCCTGGTTGAATTTGCCGACTATGAGTGCCCGTATTGCCAGAAGGTCGCGGCCGACGTGAAGAAACTTAAAGCTGACTTTGGGGACAAGGTCGCCTTCACTTACAAGGATTTCCCTTTGCCCATGCACGCGCGTGCTGAGAAGGCTGCCGAAGCGGCGCGTTGCGCAAGCAAACAAAGCAAGTTCTGGGAATTTCATGACGAACTCTTTCACAGCAAGGAACTGGACGTCGATCAATTGAAAGCTCAAGCCCGTGCCTTGAAACTGGATTCAGACCAGTTCGATAAATGTTTGGATTCAGGAGAGCAGGCTGCCGCTGTGGAGCGCGATCGCAAGGAAGGTATGCGCCTGGGAATCACGGGCACTCCGAGTTTCTTCGTGAACGGCCATTACCTGAGCGGAGCCTTGGATTATGCCGCATTACGCCAAGTGGTGGAACAACAACTCGCGGAACCGACTCAGGTCGCGAGTGGCGCGAGTAAGTAGACTTCAGGCCTCCCCCGAATCTGTTAAGGCCTGTACCCGGAGGTTCCCGCCTAAGAATGGGCCTCCGGGTATTTTATTTTGTGGAGGGATACTTTCAGGCTCCGACGTTGGGCGATAAGGCTAACCCAAATGGGTAATTGAAGACTTGGATGTCGCAAGGTAACTTACACCGGTTTCAGTGCCGCAATGCGTCTCTCCCCCGCGGCTCCGAACGGAACTCCCCCTAAATATTCCCTCTCGTGACTCTGCTTCTAGCGGCAAGGTTGCCATTTCTCCGGCCACCTGTCATCGCGGACGTCTGGACCATCTGAGGAGGCTTCATGTTGAGGCACGCGCTCGCAGCGCTTTCAATCCAGCTACTTGCAGGAGTCCTGCTTGCCCAGGTGGGGCAATTTCTTGAGGCGCCTCAATTCACTGCTGGAAAGAATCCTCAGGCGGTGGCCGTCGGCGACTTCAACGGAGATGGAAAGCCGGATATAGCGGTCGTGAACTCCTCCAGCAATACCGTAAGCATACTTTTAGGCAATGGCGATAACACCTTCCAGGCCAAGGTGGACTACGTTATTGGATCTACTCCTCAAGGAGTAGCCGTGGCAGATTTCAACGGCGACGGCTATCCGGACCTTGCCGTGACCAATTCCGGCAGCAATACGGTTAGCGTTCTGCTGGGCAAGGGCGACGGAACATTTCAGCCCAAGGTGGATTACGCAACCGGAACGAAGCCTCAAGGGATTGCCACGGCAGACTTCAATCACGACGGAAACGTGGACTTAGTCGTGACCAATGCTATCGATGGAACAGCCGGCGTGCTGCTGGGCAATGGCAACGGTACGTTCAAGGCGCAGGTCGCCTATACCACTGGCTTCAATCCATACTCTGTCGTGGTCGGTGATTTCAACGGCGATGGCATTCTGGACCTTGCTGTTGCGAATAACAATAACAATGACAGAGTGAGTTTGCTGCTGGGGAAAGGAGATGGGACATTCCTGTCACAAGTTCAGTCGGCAACCGGCGATACTCCCGTTTGGATTGCCGCGGCGGACCTCAACGGAGATGGAAAGCTCGATCTGGTCGTTGCAGACCAAAAAGGCAACACCGTCAGCGTACTCCTGGGCAAGGGGGACGGATCTTTTCAAGCCAGCGTTGACTATGCCACTGCTGCTTTTCCAACGTCGGTCACATTAGGCGACTTCAACGGTGACGGCTATCCTGACATTGCCGTAACGGCGGGCAATGGCAACACCGTCAGCGTGCTGTTGGGAAATGGCAACGGCACTTTTAAGAGCGCGATCGACTATGGCACAGGGGATATACCCTACGCAGTGATTGCCGCAGTTCTGAACGGAGATCAGAAGCTGGATCTGATCGTTGCCAATTCCGGCAGCAACAGCGTAAGTGTGCTTGTCGGCAATGGGGACGGCAGTTTCCAGACGCGCGTCGATTACGCGGCCGGTACCAGCCCCAACTCCGTTGCGACTGGAGACTTCAACGATGACGGCGCTCTGGACCTGGCGGTCGCGACCAGCAACTGCCCAAGCTATCCTGCCTGCGGCCCAGGAACGGTTTCTGTCATTCTGGGCAACGGGGACGGCACCTTTCAGACTCCCTTGCATTATTCGACTGGGACCGATACTGATCCTTACGCCCTTGCGGTAGGCGATTTGAATGGGGATGGCAAAGCAGACTTGGCCGTGGCCAACTATGCCACCAATACGGTCGGAGTGATGTTGGGTGTCGGAAACGGTACCTTCCAGACGCACGTCGATTATCCGGTGGGAAGCGAGCCTACGTCAGTTGCGATCGCCGACGTGAATGGCGATGGTAAACCCGACCTGATTGTCTCGAATTTTCACAGCAACACGGTGAGCGTTCTTCTGGGAAAAGGTGACGGGACCTTTAAGCCTGCGGTGAGTTATAACACTGGAAATGGCCCTATCTCCGTAGGTGTTGGAGATTTCAATGGAGACCACAAACTCGATCTGGTGGTGGTGAACGAGACCGACAACAATGCCAGCGTGTTGCTGGGCAATGGAGACGGAACATTCCAATCTCAGGTGGCGTATCCGACCGGGGTCGGCGGCAATCCTCTATCGGTAACGGTAGGTGACTTCAACGGAGATAACATCCTGGATTTGGCGGTAGCAGACTTCCATACTCAGCAGGTCAGCGTGCTTCTGGGAAATGGGAACGGCACGTTTCAAGCTGTCAAAGCATATCCCACGGGTGCCAATCCGTCCTCGGTGGTCAGCGCTGATTTCAACGGCGATGGGAAACTGGACCTGGCATTGAGCAGCACTCCTTTGGGAAGTTCGCCAGGAAATCTGGTGAGCCTGCTTCTGGGCAACGGCGACGGAACATTCGGCGCACCCACAGTATTCGGTACCGGTTCTCAAGCCTACTCGCTGGCGGTTGGAGATTTCAATGGAAGTGGAACCTCTGATTTGGGGGTGGCAAACGGCGTCAGCAACACGGTCAGTGTGTTGCTCAACACACAAGGCACAAGGATAAGCGTCGAATCTTCCAGCAACCCATCGGTGTACGGACAATTGGTCACATTCACGACAACTGTCGCTGCGAGCGTGTTGCAAATGAACGCGCCCACCGGCACGGTAACTCTGAAGAATGGAACCACAGTGCTGGGCTCGGGACCACTGGTGGACGGATCATTTTCAGCGAGCACAACCGATCTGCCGAAGGGGACAGATTTAATATCTGCGACCTATTCGGGCGACGCAAATTTTCAGCTCCACACGATCACTGTGACACAGACGGTTGAGGACCTCGGGACAGGCGCGACCACCACCGCGCTGACCTCTTCACTAAATCCCTCGACCTATGGCCAGCTAGTCACGCTAACCGCGAAAGTCAGTTCCGGAGCCCCGGGCACGCCCACCGGGACGGTGAGCTTTTTCGACGGGGCAAATCAAATCGGCACTTCCGCGCTGAACGGAGGTATCGCAACTTTGCCGATCTCAACGCTCGGTGGTGGCACTCAGAGCCTCACGGCGACCTATAACGGCGACACCAAATTCGGCGTCAGTACATCGCCGGTCTTAAGTCAGGTAGTGCAAAAGGCAAGCAGCACGACCTTGTTAACTTCTAGTTCCAACGCAGCCGGTCTGACACTAACTGCCGCCGTAGGTCCCACTACGGCGGGCACACCCACTGGCAGCGTGAACTTTATGGATGGCACCACTCAAGTGGGCACCTCTGCTCTGAATGGAACCGGAGTTGCGGCATTGTCAACGTCATCGCTCACCGCGGGAACACACCATCTTTCCGCCGTCTACGCGGGAGATGGTAACTTCATTGCCAGTACGTCGACTGTTGTGAGCCTTGCGTCAGACTTCAGCCTTTCCGCTTCGAGTCTGTCACCATCCGCTGTTTCACCCGGACAGTCGGCCACTTCTATCATTACGATCACACCATTGAATGGATTCGACTCAGCGAAAGTCACATTAGCCTGCAGCATCGCTCCTTCGGCGAATCCCGCCGCCACCTGTTCGTTCGGGAGCATTTCAATGGCGAATGGCACAGGGAAGGCAACTGCGACTTTATCTACCTCCGGGTCCTCAGCGGCGCTTGTACCCGGCGTCGGAATGCATTCGTCTGAAATGCTGCTCGCCTTTGCTCTCGTAATCCCCGCGATATTCCTGGGAATATCTGTAAGCGGGCCGGGGCAGCAGAGAAAACTATTGTCGTTCGTTTTTATTTTCCTGTTGCTCGGAGCATGTGTATTTCAGCTGGCGTGTGGCGGCGGCGCAGGTGCAGCAACGGGTGGCGCTCAGACTGGGACTCCTACAGGTTCGTACACGATCACCATCACCGGGACCGCCAACGGAGTGCAGCACAACACTTCCGTCAACCTCACTGTGAAATGAGCCACGCCCGAGGCAAAAATGTATACTGCCCACGATGCCCAATCAAACGCTCGCCGCCTCCGCCATGAAAGATCCGCTCACTTGGCTCTACCCGCCCATTGAGCCTTATCGCACTGGCACACTGCGGGTCTCGCCGGTCCACGAGATCTATTTTGAGGAAAGCGGTAACCCCTCCGGCAAGCCCGTGATTTTTCTGCATGGAGGTCCCGGCGGCGGCTCCGATGCAAAACAGCGGCGTTTTTTCCATCCCGGAAAGTACCGCATCATCAATTTCGACCAGCGCGGCTGCGGCAAGAGCACCCCGTACGCCTCTCTGGAAGCGAACACCACCTGGGACCTCGTTGCCGACATCGAAAAAATTCGCGAGCACCTCGGCATTGAGCGCTGGCAGGTGTTTGGCGGATCCTGGGGTTCCACGCTGGCGCTTGCCTATGCTCAAACTCATCCCGAGCGCGTGACCGAGCTCGTCCTGCGCGGCATCTTTCTTCTTCGCAAGCAGGAAATCGACTGGTTCTACCAGCGCGGCGCTTCGATCCTGTATCCGGATGCCTGGGAGCCTTACCTCGCCCACATTCCCGCGGGCGAGCGCAGCGATCTGCTTACTGCCTACTACCAGCGATTGACCGGTGACGATCCAGCGGTGCGACTCGCCGCCGCGAAAATATGGAGCGGATGGGAGGGTGCCACCTCGAAGCTCCTGCCCGACTCCGATTTCACCAGCCATTACGAAGAGGATGAGTTCGCCCTCGCCTTCGCCCGGATCGAAGTCCATTACTTCTTCAACAAAGGGTTCTTCGAAAGCGACGACCAATTGCTGCGCAACGCTTCACGCATCCGGCACATCCCCGGGGTCATCGTCCAGGGCCGATACGATGTGGTCTGCCCCATGGAAAGCGCATGGGCGCTGCACCGTGCGTGGCCTGAGGCCGACCTCATCATCACGCCAGATTGCGGCCACAGCGCTTTCGATCCGCCCAACAGCCGCGCCCTGGTCGCTGCGACCGACAAATTCGCGGGTTAAATCCCTCGTGCGTCTACTCTCGACCGACAGCAATGTTTCAAAATAAAATCGCTGTAATCCAGGAGGCACTATGAGCGAACACTATCATGACGTCGGGGATTTGCGTTTTCTCAAGGAGATGGGCAAACTTGCGCCCACGGAATTCAATGCTTGGCTCAATCTGGACAAAATTGTAGGCCGGGACGGGGGCGCGATTCCAAGGAAATATCGCGAGCTGATCGCATTGGGTGTTGCGTTCACAACGCAATGTCCATATTGCATTGAAGTACACGTAAAAGCGGCGAAGGCCGCCGGGGCATCGCGCGAGGAGATCACCGAAAGCGCACTGATCGCTGCCGCATTGCGCGCAGGGGGAGCAGCCACGCACGGAGCCATGGCGCTGAAGTTCTACGACCAGGCCTGAATCGCAATCGCAAATCGAAAAGTGAAGTTCGTCGCGGGATGTGGTCGAGGTACGGCAGCGTAGGTCGCTGAAAGCCTATTCTCAATAAGCCCGGCTTCGTCGCCGATCTAGATCATGTTTCCGGACTTCAAGGATGCGATAGCTCGCTAACACAAAGTTCAAAGCCAATTTGCAGTAGGCGAGCTTCGTGCACTCTTCCAGCGTGCAGAACGCTATTCTGGATCGGCTTGTCGGCTACGGCACCTCTCGGGTTGACAGACCCATTGCCGCCGTGAGACTTCTGGAGTTCCCGCTACATTTTGTTTGGACGCGAGATGCCGATCCTCATTCTGTTTTCATTCCGTGACGTTTCCCTGCCACATTCGAAGAGCTTGCTGCTGGCGGTATGTCTTGCGTTGGCATGGTTCGCGCCGCGTCTGGGCGATCGCGTTTTCCGTTCGTTCGAGACAGGCGTAGTTCGGCTTGCCAGCTACAAAGGACTGGTGATCGCCGGGATCGCCGCAGCGGTGATCTTGCTGCGCTTGTCGCTGCTAGGACTCATCCCGGTTCCTGTCCCGGCGATTCACGATGAATTCGGATATTTGCTGTCAGCCGATACATTCGCACATGGCCGATTAACGAATCCGACTCATCCCATGTGGATTTTTCTCGACACTTTTCAGGTAAACCAAAAGCCAACGTACATGTCACGGTATCCCCCCGCACAAGGCGCGGTCATGGCACTGGGCCAGTTGCTCGGACATCCGTGGATTGGCGTGTTACTGAGCGTCTCGGCAATGTGCGCCGCGGTTCTGTGGGCGCTGCAAGCCTGGTTACCACCGGCGTGGGCGCTGCTCGGCGCGAGCTTGGTGGCCGTCAGAATTGGAACGTTCAACTATTGGACAAACAGCTATTACGGGGGAGCCGTGGCCGCCATCGGGGGCGCGTTGGTCATTGGAGCGCTACCGCGAATCAGGAAAGAACAACGTCCGCGCGATGCCTGGTTACTGGCTCTTGGCATCGCAATTCTCGCCAACAGCCGGCCGTTCGAAGGAGTCGTTTTCTGCCTGCCGGTTGCAGTCGCGCTCGCCGTGTGGCTGTTTCGAAGCCGCACTCCTTCGTGGCGAGTGACCGCCAAACGAATTCTCCTTCCCATCACGATCGGCCTGCTCGTCACCGGCACGTTCATGGCTTACTACAACTGGAGGTTGACAGGGAATCCGCTGCTTCAGCCACTCGTCCTCAATCAGAGAACTTATTTCCGCGGACAGCCGGTTTTCATTTGGCAACATAAGCTGCCCCCAACGCACACTATCAATCCTCAGTTCGATTCTTACTACAACATTTTCCCCGGCGATTTCGATGGGACCTGGCGCGGACTGGTTTCAGTGACGTGGAAAAAAATCGTGAAGTTTCACGATTTCTTTCTGCTTACTGAGCCGGCATTGCTTGTCCCGTTGTTGGTGCTCCCATGGTTGCTGCGAAAAGGGAAGATGGGGTTTCTCGTCGCGCACGCAGTTATTTGTCTGACTGCGATCGTGGTTGTTGTTCGGCTGGCCCCCTCCTATACGATCGCTGTCGTCTCAACCTTGCCACTGCTGGGACTCCTGTGGCTCTTGCGCGACCCTGACGTCCAATTCGTGGTGATTGAGCTCATCGTCTGTTTTATTGGCCTGCTGCTGGTCATCGCCTTCCTGGAGCACTATGCAGCGCCGCTGCTGGCGGCGTTCTTTATCCTCTTGATGCAGGCGATTCGATATCTCCGAAATTGGGAGCATCGCGGGCGGCCGGTAGGAGTCGCGCTCTCGCGGGTGGTGGTTCTGTTCGTGGTGGGAACTGTTCCGGCCCTCATCGCGCAGCAGATTCAGCATCCCGGCTCGGTCCCTCCAATCACCAGGCCGTGGAGTCGAGCCAGAGCGCAAGCAGAAGCTAAACTCGAAGCCATGCCCGGCCAGCATCTAGTGATCGTGCGCTACTCGCCGCAACACGACTACAACGCGGAAAGTGTATATAACCTGGCCGACATCGATCATGCCAAAGTCGTCTGGGCGCGCGAACTTCCCGGCGTCGATATGCAGCCGTTGCTGGACTACTTTGCAGGCCGCCATGTCTGGCTGATGGAGCCCGACAGTTCCCCTGAACTCATGCCTTATCCTTTGCAGAAGACGAGCGATCACTCGTTAACCGCAAAGTGAGCCCGTCAGGCGGTCCCGCGATATCGGTTTGATCTGCCATACGTCGAGCGATCGCAATCCGGCGTTGCCCTCAAAGCTGATACGAAGCGGGCCGGAAGGTTTCCGATAGAGCCGGGCAGTGAATGCAGTGGTTTCGTTGGCAAAGATTTCGAGGACAGATCCGTCGAGAAACATACGAAGCTGAATGGGCGTGCCTGGAACTCCCGGAATCGGCGCTGTGCTGGCGTTCACCTGTAGTTCACGGCTGTGCCCTTTGTTCGTGAACGAGAAAGCCGCGAAGTCTTCTGAATCGGACCGCAGGCGGATGGCGAAATCGTCAGTCGCTGGATGCAGTTCGAGTTGCAGTTCCGCACAAAGATCATGGATGCGGACTTCGTTGAGCAAGCGAGCCCAGGCGCTCGGGCTCTCGCGTGAATCGATTCGCGTGTGAGTCGCACGCAGGCCGCGCGCCGCCTCAATCGCTTGCGTTCGTAATTCCCCCTCTTTGTTAAGTGAGACGGTTCGCGGCAATGACATGACACCAGCCCATCCGGCGGCGATAAGGTCAGCATCCGGACGGGACTCGGAAATCCATCCCCACAGAATCCGATTTCCGTCCCGATCAAGCATGGTCTTGGCGGCGTAGTACGATCCCCAATCGACAACCCCTTCTTTTTCCGGCGTGAACCGCTGCTCCGCGTAGGTGCCGACTTGCCAGCGAACCTTGCCCATGGTTGAGACGAGCAGTACGTGCTTGTCGGCGAGCGGAAAAAAGTCGGGGCATTCCCACATGTCGCCCGTATCCACCGGGTTGGCCCCGTCTTTACCGCTGGGTGTGCCTTGAACCAGCGGGTGCAGGTACGTCCAATGACGAAGGTCCGGGGAGGAATAAAGAAGGATGGCGCCGCCTTTATTCCGAATGCCGGAGCCGAGAGCCAGCAGCCACTTCCCGTCTTCTCGCCAGAGCACGGGATCTCGGAAGCCAGTCACATCGAGACCCGGCGGTGGAGTGGCGATCACCGGAGTCGCCACCTTCTTCCACGAACGCAGGTCATCGTCCTGTGCAACGGCAAGGCACTGCGTTTCGCGCCAGGTATGCGCGCCGTCACGAAGCGTTGCTTCCGCGGGCGACGCTGGAGGCGCAACTCCGGTGTAAATCACGGTTACTGTTCCGTCGTCGAGAACCGCGCTGCCGCTGAAGACTCCATCTTGGTCGGGACCGCCGGACGTCGGCGCCAGGGCGATGGGTTCGTGATGCCAATGCAACATATCGGAACTGGTGGCATGAGCCCAGTTCATGTTTCCCCAAATCGCGCCCTGCGGATTGTACTGATGGAACATGTGATAACGACCGCGAAAATAAATGGGACCATTGGGATCATTCATCCAGTTATGAGCGGGCAGAAGATGATATTGCGGTCGCAGAGGATCCGAGGCAAGCTTGCGGCAGAGTGCGTCTGTCGCGGAATCCTTCGCAACCGGCGGCTCTGCACCCCCCGCGTTTGCACCGGGAAAGACGCGACCCGACATGGATGCTGCGGCTACGGCCGATGAAGCCTGCAAAAAAGCTCGCCGAGTAAGCGACATGACTGGCCCTATCGTGGCGAAAACTAGATCGACATCTGGCCTAAGTGATATCACACCCGGGACGGAAAGCGGGTTGGATATAATCGGTGAAACAAAGTCCTGCAATTCACCGTGCTACTGCCCTCTTTCAAGCTGCCGCACAAACTGCCGCAAATACCGACGCGCTCGCTGGCGCATTCGGCGATTGCCGCTCTCATCGCGATTTCCATCGGTGTTGGCGCGCAGACCACCAGCAAGCCCGTAAAAACAGGATCTTCCGAACAAACGGCGCTGCGCCTCGGCCAGGAAGCATTGGCCAAAGGTGACGTCGCGCGCGCGACAACAGAATTCGAAAAAGCGGTGCGTATGGCTCCCAAGGATGCCGAAGCGCAATCGTCTCTGGGATGGGTCCTGGCGCAGCAGGGCGATGCGGATGGAGCCGCATCGCATCTCCGGATTGCGATCGAGTTGAAGCCAAGCTTCGTAGAACCCAGATTGACGCTGGCCGGTATTCTCACGCAGCAGGGAAACGCTGCCGAGGCCGAGCAGGTAGCACGCACCGCCATCAGGATCGCGCCTAAAAACGCTGAGGCTCATCGCATGCTGGCGAAGGTGTTGAGCCAATCCCAGAGTGATGAAGCTGTCGCAGAGATGCGGCGGGCGACGGAGTTGGCTCCGCAACGCCCAGATCTGCAAGACGAGTTAGGCACGATTCTGGCACAGCGCAATGACTTCGCCTCGGCCGAAACGGCATTTAACAGCGCCGTGCGGCTGCAGCCGAACTACGAGCCAGCACATTTTCATCTGGGCGCAATTTTCCTGCAGAAACAAAATCTGGAAGGTGCGGCAACTGAGTTGACCAAGGCTGTCGAATTGAATCCGCAGGATGTGACCGCCCATTACTACCTGGCGAAGACGCTGACGGCACAATCGAAAAACGCTGAAGCTGTTGCCGAGTTGCAGAAGGCGGCAGAACTTCGTCCGGACTGGTTCGATTTGCAAGTGGAACTCGGGATCGCCAGCCAACGCGCAGGAAATCTCGATGCTGCTCAAAAAGCGTTTCAGCAGGCAATCAAGCTCAATCCCAGAGACGCTGATATTTACAACGATCTTGGGCTCCTGCAGGTGCAAAAGGGCAATGCCCAGGACGCGATCCCAACCTTTCAGCAAGCGGTGCAACTCAAGCCTCAGGATGGATCGCTGCGTGGCAATCTGGCCATCGCGTATCTCCAGCTGGCCAACTTCGACGCTGCTGCTGCGGAACTGGAAACTGCGCTCAAGATCGCTCCTGCCAATGCAACTCTGCATTACGACTTGGGGCTGGCATACAAGTTGAAAGACCAACTCGATAAGGCGGAGCAACAATTTCAAGAGGCGATACGGTTGCAGCCGGACTTGGCGGACGCGCACTACACGTTGGGCGTTTTGCTCTGGCAGCGAGGGGACTTCGACAAGGCTGCCGCTGAGTTGCACGAGGCAATCGCAAATCAGCCGAACTATGCGGAAGCGCATTACACTTTGGGGACAATTCTTAAACAGCAGGGAAAACTGCAGGATTCCGCGAGAGAGTTGCGCGAAGCCATCCGGCTGCAGCCTGATTTCGCGGGAGCGCATACAACTTTGGCCGGAGTGCTGCGGCAGTTGGGCGATCCGCAAGGCGCGGCTGAGGAAGCAAAGGAGGGGGCCAGGATCGCGGCATCCGTGAATAACTTGCAGGCAGCGACCGTCTCCACCAACTCGGGGAAGCGACTCTTGAGCGCCGGCGATCTGGAAGGGGCGATTGCGCAGTTCCGGGCGGCGATTCACTCTGAACCGAAGTATGCTCCCGCGCATTATCAGTTGGCACTGGCCCTGCAACAGAGCGGTCAAAAAGAGCAGGCACGGGAAGAGTTTCAGAAAGCGGCGGAATTGGATCCCAAGCTGAGTGCGCCAGAAAGATAGCTGAAGCTGAATACAGCCAACATCAACCCGCGCACCGGTTTTGAGCAGATCACGATCTACTTGCCGCGGCTGCGCACCGAAATCAGTTCTGTGGTCACCGGCACGCCGTGAGCGATCCTAACGTGCAGCAATGCTTCAAACGGTTTTAGATCAGCGGGCTTCGATACCTTCAAACGCGCCAGTAAGTCTTTGATCGAATCCTCGCGGCATACAAATTCCACGGCAGCCTGGGTTCCGAAGGTTGAATTTCCCGCCAATATCAGGATAGACCGGGATGGGTCCAGCCCGGGAAGCAAGCTCACCACGGCATAATCCTCGACTGTCGCCTGATTCGCAGGCGTAGCCAGAAACAAATTCGGTTCGCCGGCTAAGGGATGAACATTCAATACCGCGAGATCGCCTTTGCGCGGGCCCGAGTCGAGACGTTTGAATATGAACTCCTGCGTTCCCGGCAGGTCGACCAGAGTCAAATTCTCCGAAGGAGATCCGACAAAAATCAGATCGTTGTTTTTCGCGTCATCCAGGGAGAACAAAGCCCCGCGCTTCACGCGCAGCGGCCGGTTCAGCATGTCGAAAACACGATCCAGTTGATGGATCGCGAGTACTTCTCCTACGCCTGTATAGTGATCGAGGATAAAAGCATGGCTGTCCGATGCGGGGTTGAAGTAGCGCATTCCCGTCTCCGGACGTCCGACAAAACTGCCATTGCTGAAAATTACCCAGGGCTGCTGCGGACTGGTCACAAAGCGATTCCAGAAGATCTGGTAGACCGCGGGTACCGGTGGCGCTACGGCAGTATGCGTCGCGGTGCGTTGCGACAGCAGGATTGCGCTTAGCGTGAACGAAGACGCCAACAGCACCGACAGAATAATCACCGCCATCGGCCAGCGACGATCCAGCGCAGCAACTTCTACTTTTTTATCGCCAGGTGCCGGAATCAGCGCCGGCGTCGTCCCCATCCCCGGCTTTGATCGCAAATGAAAAGTCAGGGCATACGAGCCCTTGGGGATCTCGACAATGATGGGGTCGTCCACCCCGTCATGGGTGTAGTACTCGGCGATCTTTACCCTCAGCCGTCCTGCCTGGACGCGAACTGTCGAGTCGCTCTGCGGATCGAATCCTACCGGTCGCCCCAGTACTTCGGTGGCGATTTGATATTCCTTCAGCGCCAGACCTGGGTGATCGAGCGAGTGTTCAGCGAGGTAGCGCAGCAGTTTGCACAGCGATTCCGAAGAGTGGAGGCTATGGCTTTTGGTAAGCCTCTCTATTTGTTGGAAGCATTGGTCCCGACCGAGCGTGAAACTTTGTGTTACGGCCATATAACCCGAGAGGTAACAGCCTACCTATCTTACTGTGCGGGTAGAACTTCGTTCCCGTAACAGTATCAAACCTAGTGAAACTTAATCCAGCTAATTGTTTTGTATTACGACTGCACCCTGTCTCGTCAAGTTCTCCATCTGCATTTCTGGGGCAATCGCGTTATTGCTAAAGTTCGAGGAGGAAGTTCATGAAACGGTCCCTGTGGGCGGCTGTTGCGATTTCAACTCTACTGTGCAGCTTTTGGGTGCCGGCGGCCGTAGGCCAAGCGGTCTACGGAAGCATTTTGGGCACCGTTACGGACCCGTCCGGCGCAGCGGTCAGCGGGGCCAAGGTGACGGTCACCAGCGAAACCAAGAACGTGTCCACCACGGAGACGACTAACGACAGCGGCAACTATGCCGTGACGCACTTGATTCCCGATGTTTACTCTGTGCACATCGAGGGACCGGGGTTTAAGACGTTAGAGTACAAAGACGTCCAGGTTTCGGCCGATACCGGAGCCCGCGTTGACGGACAATTTCAGGTCGGCTCCGCCAGTGAGCAGGTCGAAGTGACTGCGGAAGCGCCACAGTTGAAGACAGACCGCGCCGACGTCTCCATCGAATTTAATCAAAGGGCGGTGGAAGATGCGCCGATCTTGAACCGGAACTTCACTTCTTTTGAGTTGCTCTCCCCCGGTACCCAGAAGCTGGTGGGATGGAGCCATGCCGCCACCGAGAACCCGCAGGGCGGCCAGCAGATTTTTGTGAATGGTCAGCACTTTAGCGGCACGGCGTTCGAGTTGGACGGAACTGATAATCAGGATCCTATCCTCGGCATCATCGTCGTGAACCCCAACCTCGACGCCATCCAGGAAACCAAGATAACCCTCGGAAACTTTGACGCTGAGTTTGGAAAAGCCGTAGCTGGCGTAGTGACTGTGCAGACGAAGTCGGGCAGCAACGAGATCCACGGCAGCGGATTCTGGTATCGGCGCACCGACGCAACAGCTGCCCGAGATCCATTTACCCAATACAATCCAGATCCCGTCACCGGACGCCTGATCCCCTCTTCACGGTGGCAGCAGTTCGGCGGAACGATTGGCGGTCCGATCATCAAGAACAAGTTGTTCTTCTTCGGAGATTATCAGACGACTCGCCAGAAGAACGGAATTAGCAACCAGGAAACCATTCCAACTGCGCTTGCGAAAAGCACCTGCGTGGTGGGGGGTACTTACTGCAACCTGAGCGACTATGCCTCAATCATCGCGGGCAACGGCGCTCCGTACATTTACGACCCGGCAACCGGTGCAGCAGACGGCAGCGGACGATCCGTTTTCTGCGGACCTCTGGGCGTGGTCACGCAGGCCGGATGCACCGGATCGACCGGCGGGACATTAAACCAATACCTGATTCCGATCAGCTACCTGTCGGCCCCAGCGATGAAGATGCTCGCAGCATTTCCCAATCCCACGAATAACGGCACCTGCGCCGTCTCCGGCACAACGGGCTGCTTGAACAACTTCGTAGGTGCCGGCGCCGGTCCCTACAACCAGAACAGCTTCGACACCAGAATCGACTATGCTGCCAGCCAGACCCTGAGCGTGTTCGGCCGCTTCAGCTTGAACCGCTTTACCCTGTCTGGCGCACCCAGCCTGGGAGCCGTCGGCGGCGTCGGATTCGGTCCCGGAGGTCTGGCCGGAAGTTCCAACGTGCACAACTACAGCCTCGCACTCGGTGCCACCAAAACGTTCAGTTCGAGTCTGCTCGGTGACTTCCGTTTTGGTTTCTTCCAGTACAACCCAATGACGAACAAGCCGGACGCGGGCAAAGCGGCCATGACGGCGTTCGGCATTCCCAACGCCAACATGGGCGACAACTTCACGTCGGGCCTGGGCGAGTTCGATATGGAGAACTCCAACGGCAATAACACCAGCAACAACCTGTCCAATTTCGGCGACGGCCTTGGCGTTGCGCGTTGTAACTGCCCGCTCATCGAGAAAGAGCGGCAGTACCAATTCGTGGGCAACGTCACCAAGATGAAGGGTAACCACCAGTTCAAGTTTGGTGCCGACATCCGCTATGCTCAGAATCTTCGCGTGCCCAGCGATTCCAACCGGACGGGCGTGTACGGCTTCAGTAGTGGCGTTACCGGCGATGCCGGCTCCGGTGGTCTGGACTTGGCAACATTCCTGTTGGGTGACCCCAGCAACCTCAGTCGCTACGTAAGCACGAGTGTGAATGCCGCCGAGCGCCAGCATCGCATGTTCTACTACGGCCAGGACACATGGCGCGTCACTCCCAAATTGACCTTCAATTATGGCCTTCGCTGGGAGGTCTATTTCCCCGAGTACGTGAATGGTAAGGACAACGGCGGATTCGCCAACATAGTGCAAGGCGTGGTTCGCGTTGGTGGCGAGGCCGGAATCGGACTCAACGGAAACATCAATAACAAATGGAGCTATTTCGCTCCACGACTGGGAGCAGCTTATCAGCTCAACCAGAAAACCGTGGTCCGCATGGGCTATGGCAGAAGCTACGACATGGGAGTGTTTGGATCGAACTTCGGTCACGCCGTCACGCAGAATTTGCCGGTACTGGCAAGCCAACTGGTGCAACCGGCGGAGACGAATCGATTTGCGGCGTTCTCGCTGGCTGCTGGTCCGCCAATCTTTACATTCCCGGCGATTCCGGCCAATGGATTGTTCCCCCTCGCTGGACCGCAATGCTACCAGTCAGGCACGTTGGCCAGCGGGCTGCCTTCTGGACAAAGTTGCACGCAACCACACATCCGTCCGACCTATCAGCGATTGCCAACTCTGGACTCCTGGAACGCAACAGTCCAGCGCCAACTTGATCCCAACACTTCCCTTGAAGTCGCTTACATCGGAAACAAGGGGACCAACGGATTTGCCGGAGACGGCAATACTTACAACATCAACCAGCCTTCGATCGTTGGGTACTGTGCTAACGCAGCATGCACGGCCACCACACCACAAGCTCAGCGTCGTCCTTTCTATAACAAGTTTACGTACTCTGGGATCATCGATCCTACAACCGGCTTGCCTCTGCAATGCTGCTCGACAGACCAGGGCAACTATCTGGGCAACGACGCCAGCAGCATCTACAATGCGCTGCAAATCAAGGTTGATCGGCGCTTCTCTCATGGCCTGCAATTTCTCACGCACTACACGTTCGCGCACGCGAATAAATACGACAGCAACTACTACGCGAATAGCCACCCCATCGCTTACGGACCCGACGACCAAGTCAGAAATCACGTTTGGGTCACAAGCGCCGTCTACGCTTTGCCATTCGGAAAAGGGCAGAGCTTCGCCGGTAATTCGGGGCGTGCTGAGGATCTTATCGTCGGCGGGTGGCAGATCAGCGAAACCACAAACTGGAGCAGCGGCCTGCCGTGGACGCCGAGCTTCAATGAGTGCGGCCCGGAAGAAGACGTGGGTGTTTGCCGTCCCAATCGAGGTTCGGGCTCATTCCCGCTCGGCGCGGGTTCGTTACAGCATCCCTCAAGTGGTGGCCCGTACATTCAGTACTTTACTCCGGTGCCGGATATCGTCGGCGCTTCGAGTGGACCGTTCCTCGATCCTGGAGCGGGCAATTTGGGCAACTACGGTGTGAATAGCCTGCGTGGTCCACGAGCGTTCTACGCGGATGCAGCCTTAATGAAAAACTTTTCAGTGACTGAACGCGTGAAGGCGCAGTTCCGCATGGACGCGTTCAACTTGTTCAATCACCCCGTGCTCGGCTTTAATGCCAACCAGAGCGGGTCCGGCCAGTGTATCGACTGCGCTGGAAACGGCCGCATCACAGACATCGAGGCTGATTCTTCGCCGGGCTCGACCACTGGTATGCGCCAGCTCGAGTTCGCTTTGAAGTTCTCGTTCTAGAACTGATCGGGAGTTACTCACAGAGGGATTCCTTCGGGAATCCCTCTTTTTAACGCCGACAGTTTTCTAAGTCACTAGGGCACAGTCCGTAAACGTTTCCGATTTACACTCGGGTCACGTCATGAAGAAGAGGGTCGTGGGATTGGGCGAAGTGTTGTGGGACCTGCTGCCGCACGGCGCATGTCTGGGCGGGGCGCCCGCGAACTTTGCTTACATCACCACACTGATGGGTGATCAGGGAATCGTCGCCAGTTGTATCGGCGAGGATTCACGAGGCATCGATGCTCTCCGGCGACTGGAAGAACTGGGGCTCGATATCGACCACGTGCAGACCGATCGGGAACATCCAACTGGAACGGTTAACGTGAAACTCGATGCCAGCGGACAGGCACAGTTCGAGATTGCGCAGCCGGTGGCGTGGGACTTCCTGCGCTGGACGCTCGACTGGGAACGTCTCGCTCAAAGTGCCGACGCAGTTTGCTTCGGTTCTCTGGCCCAGCGCTCCGAGACCAGCCGCTGCACGGTCCGGAAATTTCTTGCCGCAACTTCGGCCGAAACGGTGAAGGTCTTCGACGCGAACCTGCGCCAATCCCATTATTCGCGGGATATTTTGGCGGAGTCGATGAAGCTGGCCGACATCGTCAAATTCAACGAGGATGAGCTTCCGAAGATTATGCGCTTGTGCGAGTTTCCTCATAAGGACGAACGCAACTCCGCTCAGCGGCTCATAAAGGAGTTTGACCTAGAGATTGTCTGCGTGACCCGTGGCGGCAAAGGCAGCCTTCTGCTGCGTGGCGACGAGGTGAATGAACATCGCGGTTTCAAAGTGCGAGTTGCAGATACGGTCGGCTCGGGAGACGCCTTTACCGCCGGACTGGTGCATGAATATCTTCACGGCGCTTCGCTGAACCTGATGAACGAAGTGGCAAACCTGGTGGGAGCATGGGTGGCCAGCGAAGTCGGCGCCATGCCGACTCCCAAGCGTGGAGCGTTGGAGCATTCGCTGGCCGAAATTAGATAACCTTCGCGTATGTAGAAGTTAGTTTCTTCAAAACGGACCGCCTCCTCGAAACACTCTCTTGCGAAATAGTACGAAATATTTCTTTTGCTTTCGCTATACTATTGGCGTTCGCGAGAGGGAGCCATGAAACGCACTGCTGCCACAGTCTCAATTCCGAAGTTTTTTCTTTTCCTTTCCACTCTCGTCCTGCTCTTGGGCGGAATGCTCAGCTGCTCCAAACGGTCTGAGACGCCCAAGCCGGCTCCCTCGCAACCTTCTGCCATCAAAGTAGAAGTGCGTGATGGCGGTCCGATCATCGTGACCACGAGCACGGCGGAGTTTCAGATTCTGCCCTCGGGCTTCGTGCAGGCGACGCTGTTGAAGGATGGTCAACGTCTGACTCTCGACGAGCCGGGCGTGGGATCGACTGGCGGCAGTGACTCAATCATTCACCAAGGAAAAGAACTCGATTTCATTCCGGACTTCGGACAGGCCAAAGTGGTGGAAGCAACCGGGAAACTTGGCCGCGGGAAGCGCGTCGAGATCCCGGCGAAACCTCTGGCAGCTTCGGGGATTCCGCTTGAGCGCGCTCTTGTGCTCGAGGCCTATGATGATTTTCCAAACATTGCGCTGGTTAGTTCCACCTACAAAAACGCAGGCACGTCAGATTTCAAGCTCGATGAAGTTCTCATGCAGGAGCACCGCTTCAACGCGAAACTGTCCGATCCAAATGCGCAGCCCTACGAGATGTGGTCGTTTCAGGGATCGAGTTATGACTGGGGCGAAGACATCATTCAGAAACTGAAGAGGACGTCGTCCCAGCCGAATCTGATGGGCGAAAACGTGAAAGGCGGCTATGGTGGCGGCATTCCGGTGGTCGCATTGTGGACGGCCTCCGTCGGCGAGGCCATTGGACACGTGGAGACTCTGCCCTGGACGTTATCCATCCCGGTAAAGGTCGAAAGCGATGGGCGAGTCAGCGCGCAGATTGAGATTCCGAACAACTCCGTTCTGCAGCCGGGCGAAAGTTACTCTACGCCGCGCAGCTTCGTCGCGGTTTACAGCGGAGATTTCTACAAGCCCTTGCGCATGTGGTCAAGCGTGCTGCAGAAAGAAGGATGGGACATCCCCAAGCCCTCGAACGAAGCTTATAACGTGAGTTGGTGCGGCTGGGGATACGAGTTCAACGTGACGCCGAAGCAGATGTTGGGCACGGTTCCCAAGCTGAAAGAAATGGGCATCAAGTGGGCGACGCTCGATGATCGCTGGTTCGATACCTATGGCGACTGGAATCCGAGAAAAGATACATTCCCCGGTGACTCGATCAAGCAGATGGTTGATGACTTTCACCAGCAGGGAATGCTGGCGCAGCTGTGGTGGCTGCCGCTGGGCGTGGAAGACGGACAGGGCAAATACGAATCGCATAAATATGCGATGTCAAAAGTCGTGCAGGAACATCCCGAGTGGTTGATTCTCGACAAGAATGGCAAGCACGCTCGCATGACCCGCGATCTGGCCGTGCTGGATCCGTCACTGCCGGAAGTGCAGGCCTATTACAAGCAGCTCACAGAGAAGTTCATTCGCGACTGGGGATTCGATGGCTCGAAGCTCGACAACATTTACAGCGTGCCGGCATGTTACAACCCCGCGCATCATCACAAATCGCCGCAGGAATCCGTCAACGCGATGGGCGAGGTATACAAAGTCATCTTCGAGACCAGCCGTGCGCTCAAACCCGACAGCGTAACCCAGGCATGTCCCTGCGGGACGACCCCGTCGCTGGCATGGCTGCCGTTCATCGATCAGGCCGTTACGGCTGATCCAGTCGGAGGGGCGCAGGTACGTCGCCGCATCAAAATGTATAAGGCTCTGCTTGGGCCGCAGTCGGCCGTCTACGGAGATCACGTCGAACTCTCGGAGATGACGCCGCTCGGGCACGGAAATTGGAGCGAGCACGGCGCCGATTTTGCCTCGACCGTCGGAACTGGCGGAGTCCCGGGAACAAAGTTCGTCTGGCCGGACCCAGGTCCGAAGTTCAAGCCCGTAGCCCTGACCAGCGAGAAGGAAGAGCATTGGAAGAAGTGGCTCGCTCTTTACAACGAAAAGATGCTGTCCAAGGGAGACTTCCTCGATCTGTATATATACGGCTACGACGTACCCGAGGCTTATGCGATCGCCAAAGACGGCAAGATGTATTATGCATTCTTTGCGGACGATGACAACCCCTTCTCGGGAGAAGTGGAACTGCGCGGGTTGAAGCTAGGGACATACAGCGTGCTCGATTATGTCGATGGCAAAGATCTAGGCACAGTGCAGGAGGAAGGCGGCAAGGCGCCTCGTCTGAAGACTGAGTTCCAGAAACATTTGCTGCTGGAAGTGAGCGCGAAGTAGCGACTCATGTGGGGACAGCCGCCCTCGGCTGTCCGGCGAGCGCAGTTGGCTGTCCATTACAGTTAGTGCTGGCCGAGAAATTGCTCGCGATGCGCAACCTCGCGAAACGCTTCTGTGCCGCCGGATCGTGTCGTGGAAAGCGCTCCCGCGCGGTTGCCGCTTGCCAGGCATGTTTGCAGGTCTGAGCCGCGTACATATTCGTGCAGAAATCCGGCATCAAAGCTGTCGCCGGCTCCGACTGTATCCACGGCAATGACCTGCATCGGCGGGCTGACCATGCGTTCTTTTCCTCGCTGTGCCAGCGCACCTTTCCGTCCGAGCTTCACCACAAGCAGCGGCACCATCTCCGATAGCTTGCGGATCGCGGCTTCCAGATCATCCGTGCCCGCCGCTTTGCAGGCTTCGCGCTCGTTGGGAAGAAACACATCAACGTAATGCAGAATCTCTTGCAATCCGTCCCATCGATCGTCGGGATCATCATTCGGATCGAGAGAAATCGTAAGCCCCTTCGATTTCAAATGCTGAAACAATTCGCCGACTCGCGGGCGCAACCCGCGCTGCAAATAGTAAGAAGAAAAATGAAAGTGTCGCGAGTCCGCGAGGTAAGCCAGATCGAGATCGTGCCAGTTCATCTCGGCGATGGTCCCCATGTACGTCAGGATGTTGCGCCACGCTTCATGGTGAAGAATCACGGTAAGTCCGGTCGTGGCCGCTCCGCTCACGCGCCGCACGAGTGAAACGTCTACGCCTCCGTGCTGGAGACGTTCCAGAGCGATCTGTCCGAACTGATCCTCGCCGATTCGCGATTGGAAGCCGACGCGGCTACCGAGCGCGGCGAGATTGTGCGCCACAATCGCCGACGAAGAGCCCAGCGTTAGCTTCATGCGGTCAGCCAGCAATTCACGTTCGGGAGCGAGTTGCTCCGGCAATCCATACAGGATGAGGTCGAGATTTAATTCTCCGGCGATACTGACGTCGAAACGAGGCATGATTTGAGATTGAGGATTTCAGATTGCAGATTTTTAGATCTCAGACTTGTAGTCGCTCCTGCAGGAAGTAAATCCGCAATCTAAAATCTGAAATGGTTTTGCTACACCAGCGTGACTTCAATTCCGGCTTGCTTCAACGCGCGCAAGTCCGACTTCGCCGCGCCCCGGTCGGTGATCACTTCCTTTAACGCGGAGGTCGGCGAAATCAGCGAAAGACTGCGCCGCCCGAACTTGCTCGAGTCGCACACTGCCACCGTCTTTTTGGCGATCTCCACCATCACGCGATTCACTTTCGCTTCCAGCAGGTTGGGCGTGCTCAGCCCGTAGTGCACGTCGAACCCGTCGACGCCCAGAAACAGAATGTCCGCGCTCAAACGGCGCAGCGTCTCTTCCGCAATCGGCCCGACCAAGGAAAAAGAATTCTTGCGCAGCGTGCCGCCCGTCAGGATTACTTCCACCGCCGTGCCCGCCAACTCCGCCGCGATATTGACCGCGTTGGTGATAATCGTCAGATTCTGGAATTGCCGCAGAGAGCGGGCGATCGCGGTCGTAGTCGTGCCCGAGTCCAGAATCACAACCTGGCCCTCTTTCACTTTCTGCACGGCGGCGTCGGCGATGCGCAACTTTTCCTGATGGTGGAGCTTTTCTTTTTCCCGCAGCGTCGGATCTTCGAGAGCTCCCTCGCGCGACGGCAGCGCCCCTCCATGCGTGCGATGGACCAATCCATGCGCGTGCAGGATTTCAAGATCCTTGCGAATCGTAACCTGCGAGGTTTCGAAGTGACGGGAGAGTTCGGTTACTAGAACCCGTCCCTGATGATTGAGCAGATCGAGAATGGCGCGGCGTCGTTCTTCGTTGAGCACAGGGGACTCTGACCTGGAGTCGATTTCGTTGCGTGTGCGACGTTTACGTCGCGCATTTCTTTTTATAGCGTTTTCTTTCGTTTGTCCAGCGCAAAAGATGATTCACCCTCCTGCCTTCCCGGGGATAACCGAACTCTTATCAGAAGCCAAACCCTCACCTACTTTTAGGCAAAGAGTCAAACGATAAGTCGCGATTTTATTGATACTTCCGAACCCCCGCGGGTGATAACCAACTCAATACCTGCCCCTACTGCGCCGTTGTTTTCACAGGGTATAGTTGCCGTAATCTCAATTTGGGACGAAAGTCGCCGGGTTTCGAAGGCCGTCGTTTTTTACGAAACCGGAACAAGGGGTGCAGCGTGGCTGATATGGGGAAAAATGAAACTCTGGTTCGATCGCAGTCCGTCGTAGCGCGAGTCGTGGCTGGAGAAACTTTGATCGTTCCGGTCCGCGCCAAGGTCGGCGACTTGGCTTCGATCTATAGCTTCAACGGAACGGGCACGCTGATCTGGAAACTGCTGGAGACGCCGAAGACCGTTACACAGCTGGCGACAGCAATCGCGCAGGAATACGAAGTCGAGCCGTCGCAGGCCGAGCACGACGTGGCGGAGTTTGTGGGGGAGATGAAGTCCGTTGGTCTGGTCGAAGCCTGCGCCTCCATGGCGATGGCGGGCGACTGACAGCTGATCGAAGACCTGTGGGGTGGGGAAGCGGATGTACGTGCGGCCGCTTTCTGGACGGGAGGGAATTTGGAGCAGTTAAGTTACGGCGAGTTCAGCGCTGATCTGCACAAGCGTCAGGGCGGCGAGCGCGTGCCGTTGCAAGTCTCCATCGAAGTCACACGGCGCTGTCCGCTGGAGTGCCTCCACTGCTACAACAACCTGCCCATGGGCGACCTCGACGCCAAGCAGCGCGAGATGACCAAGGAAGAGCACTTCCGCGTGCTCGATGAACTGGTCGAGATGGGTTGCTTCTGGCTGCTCTACACTGGCGGCGAAATCTTCGCTCGCAAAGACTTCCTCGAGATCTACACCTACGCCAAGAAAAAAGGTTTCCTGATTACGCTGTTCACCAACGGCACGATCATCAACGAACAGATTGCGGACTACTTGAAGGAGTGGCCGCCATTCGCCATCGAGATCACGCTCTACGGGCGCACGCGCGAAACGTATGAGGCGCTGACCATGATCCCGGGGTCATACGATCGCTGCCTGCGCGGAATCAAGCTGCTGAAGGAGCGAGGGCTGGCCCTGAAGTTGAAGACGGTGGCGACCAGCATCAATAAACATGAAGTATTGGCTATGCGGCAATTCGCAGATGAAGATCTGGGGGTCGAGTTCAAGATGGACGGCCAGATCAACCCGCGGATTGATTGTTCACAAAGTCCATTGGCTGTTCGCCTGACTCCGGAAGAATTGGTCGCCTTGGATATGGCCTATCCCAGGGGTAAGAGCGAGTATCTGAGACTGGCGAAGCACGACTTAGAAAGACCGGCGAGCCTCGCGCAGATTGACACCGTTTATTCCTGTGGCGGGGGACTGAACTCGTTCGCCATAAATGCCTATGGCGAAGTCGGAATCTGCGTCACCTCGCAGCAGGAAACATTTACCGTTCGGGAGGCTGGGCTCAAGACGGTATGGGAGAATTCGCTTCTGCAGCTGAGGAATCGAAAGCGTACCCGCCTAACGAAATGTATCCAGTGCCGCATTAAATCTCTTTGCGGGATGTGCCCGGCGAACGGAGAGATGGAGAATGGGGATAAAGAGAGTCCGGTGGAATTTCTCTGTCATGTCGCACATCTTAGGGCTGCCGCAATCGGGGTTGAAGTGCCCGACCACGGCGATTGCGAGTTCTGTGCAGGTGGCAGTGAGTCTGAAGGATTGCTCGATTCGGCGCGCAGGATCGAAAGTAAAGAGATTGATGTAGAGGCGTGGGCCGGGCCGCAACAGATACTTCCGATTTTAGGTAACTCATCCGCGGTTGCGGGTGGGTGTGGTGGTTGTGGAAATCACTGAACGGAGATTAGATGATATCGCTATCGTGTGTTTTACGCGTAGCGGACTAGACAGGAATCGTGGTGGGCCTCTTTCGGTTCGGGCATCCACTAATGCTCCTGGGGAGTGGCGTTTGATGAGGCGAATATTTGGGTAGGATATGGCCAAGGGTCGCATCTCCCTGCGGCCAGCGCTTACAAGCTCTGAGAGCGACGCAACTGGAGGCTGGATGGATCTGGAACCAAAACACGCCGATAGCGGGAAGCCTTACGAGCCACCACGGCTGGCCACGATCAGCCTTCGCCCTGAGGAAGCAGTGCTGGGTGCATGCAAGACGCTGAACACGGGCGGACACCAAGGCACGTGCTTTTCGCCTATATGTGGAACCAATGTCGGATCGTGAAGCGGGCGGACGGCTAGAACTCGCACGAGATCCATTTGCCTTGATATGAAAACGTACCTCTCGGGAGAATGCCCTTACCAATCGCGTCGACAACTCAGCATCGGCGGCGTGACTGTGCAAATTGCAGCCAAGGATGGCTCTGGCGTCGTGTTCGAACCGGGGCACGAGCACTTCAGCGTCGATGACCGCTCCGCGGATATTAACGTCGACGCCGAATGGGTTGGGTCCATTTCTCGCAGCTTTGGCCGTAGCCTCTTCGACTCAGGAAAGACCTGGCGACTCCACGAAAGGGGGGAAACCCTTTGCTTTGATTTCGGGTACCCACTTGCTGACCAAGACCCTAACCGAAGATTGCTCGTAGATCGCTCTTTTCGACATGCAACTGTCCAAATGAGCTCTGATTACTTTTCCCAACTCTCCGGGGACGTTCCTTTTCTATCGTATCCCCTCGACGAACTCCTCATCATGCATCGGCTCACGCAGGAGAAGGCGATTGAGCTGCACGGCACCGGCATCGTGCGCAGCAACGGAGTCGCTAATTTGTTCGTCGGACACTCCGGTGCAGGGAAGAGCACGACAACTCGGCTTTGGACTGACATCGAGGACGTCGAAGTTCTCAGCGATGATCGCATCATTGTGCGGCGCGATGAGACTTCTGCTACAGGAACTCCTTGCGACGCCGCCGGTGGTACAAACAGACACGAGGTCCTTCGACTCCGAGATTGCTCCGCTTCGCGGACCAATCTCTCCGCTCAGGATGACAGAGCAACAATCAATTCCGCTCAGGGTGACAGAGCAAAAGCCAATTCTGCTCAGGGTGACAATGCAGCATGTGCTGATCACAAGAGATACAAGATGCGCATGTACGGCACGCCTTGGCATGGCGAGGCTATGTTTGCTTCGCCCAACAGCGCGCCGCTGACGCGCATCTTTGTACTTGAGCACGGGCACGGCAATGTCATCACGCGACTTTCTCCCAGCCAGGCCGTTGCAGAATTGTTTGCGCGGAGTTTTGTGCCCTTTCACCGGCACGAATATGTCGATTCAGCACTGGTCTTTCTTGAGGAACTCGCGGGTTCGGTCCCGGTCTATCGCTACTCCTTCGAACCCGACCAGCGCGCAGTAAACAAGATTCGACACTTCAATGATTGAAAACCTTGCGGACACGCGACTGTTCGAAGAGGTCGTCTGCCCACTTCTGGCGCAAGGATTGAGTGTGCGCTTCCAGGCGCGCGGCGCCAGCATGTCCCCGGCAATACGTGACGGGGAGGTGGTCGAAGTGATCCCCACAAGCGTCAGCGCATTGCAGAAGGACGACATCGTGCTGGCAAAAACCGAGCATGGATTTCGCTTGCACCGCATTGTGCTGGCCGATCCTGGCGCGGATCGATTCATCACGCGGGGGGATCGCGGACAGGAAAACGATCCTGTGCTCGCAGGCGCACAGATTCTTGGCATCGCTCAGTCCAAGGAAGTATGGTTGGGACGGAATTTCGTGCGCGCCAAATTCAAGGGTGTAGGCGGCTGGATGCTGCGAACTGCGGCGCGGGCGCAGTATCTCGCCGCAAAAGCGGTCCGGCGGGCATGGAGTTTCGGTATTCTGACCCGTTCACGATCGGGCTGAATTTTCCGGATGGCTCTCGAATCGGCGATTCTGGAGAAACTTGTCAAGCCCTCTGAAGCCTCCTTTTCTTTGCAAACCTCTGATTTCTGAGCGGATATAAATCCTCAATCCTTGCCGGTTCGCCTATGGCAAATTGATATACTGGATATAGATAGAGAAAAAAGAAGCGCAGCCTCCGGGCCCGCGCTTTTCGTGTTTTTGGATGAGATGTTGAAAAGAAATAGTCTGCGCCGGTAAGTGATTTTCTGGGCCTGCGCAGCTGCGAACGTCTTCGTAGGCTCGCCTCCACCACCATCGGCTTCCGGTCTCGAGTTTCTCCCTGAAAAATCAGACGAGCGTCCTCGGCGCTTCAGCAACGACAGGTGACGGACAGGTGCTCAAGTTACCCCCGTAATCGTTACCAAATTACGGAGGGACGGTATCGTCTTAGTTAAATCTAATTTTAGTTTCCGGCTTCACCGGATTGTGTTTTCCGAACCTGCGCGTGACGTATGCATCACGCGTGGAAATTGCGGCAGGAAAACAACCCGGCATGGAAGGCGGAGCAAATCCTTGGCCTTGCTCGTGCCAAGGGGGTGCGGTCAGGACGGACTATCGTGCACGCTAGGTTCAGAGATGTGGATAGTTGGCTGCTGCGGCTCGCGGCGCGGGCGCAGTATGTCTCGGGCAAGATTTTGCGCAAAGTTGTGGGCCTCGGCTTGCGCGGAGCGCAATCCCTAGTCATCATTCTCATTCTTCTCCTGGCCGCAACTTCTCTGCGCGCGCAAGTTCTCGTCGATGCCAGCACTTCTGCCAACAATGAGTTCACCGGCGCCGGCACATTCGCGCTGAACTTCACGCACACGACTACTGCCACGGCAAACCGTCTGCTAGTCGTCGGCGTCTCGATGAACATCACGAATTCGACAGGCAGTGCGGTTACGGGTGTCACCTATGGTGGAACTGCGCTGACTCTTATCGGAAGCCACAACGACGCCGGAAGTACGCGGCGCGTGGAAATGTGGTATCTGCTGAATCCGGCTTCGGGCACGAATGTGGCGATCAGCGTTTCGGTGGACGTCCCTAACGCAGGCGCGAAGGTGGGAGTGGTTGCGGGCGCTACGACTCTTACCGATGTTGATCAGACCATGCCTCTCGGGTCATTCGTTTCGGCGGATGGCGCCGCTGCCGGTTACGGGCAATTGAATCCAATGAGCGTGGTCAACGGGATGATTATTGACACGCTGGCGGTCGGCGGCAATGTGACGGCAACGCCCTATAATCCGCAGGTCCAGCAATGGAATGCGACTACGGCCTCGGGAACCGATCCACCTGCGGTGACGGCGTTTGGCAGCAGCCGCACCGGCGCGCCCAGCGTGCCGCTCGCGGGAACTTTCAGCGGCAACTCCAACTGGTCGTATGGGGCGATCCCCATCAATCCCAGCACGGCCGATATCGCCGTGACCACGAGCGTCAGCGCCGTAGCCCTCGGACAAAACTCTACCTACAACATCACCATTACGAATAACGGTCCGTCGGCCGCCAACAGCCTCACGCTGGCCGATACCTATAACGCCACGAATCTTTCGTTAGTGTCGTACACGCCCAGCGCGGGTACGACCTGCACCAACACAGCGACCACCATCAATTGCACGCTGCCTACGCCCTTTGCCAGTGGCGCGACGGCGACCGTGGCTGTCGTGGTTTCGACGAGCGCAGCAGGTTTCTATCCGAACACGGCGACCATCACCGACTCAGGAACGCCGCCGGACCCGAATACCGGGAACAACACGTACGTTGCTCTGGCCCCTGTGGTGAGTGTGGTCTGCGGCACGAATACTCTGACGGCGGGTGGCACACTTACGGGCACGATCAATACCTACTTTCCGGGCAATGGCACTGTTGCTGCTGGTGCGACATCGATACCGGTCGGGACTTCGAGAGGCGCGGGGGGGACCATCGCCGCCGGCAGCTTGCTGCTCGTCATTCAGATGCAGGATGCCAGCATTAACACCTCGAACTCGGTCTTGTATGGCAATGGCAGCACTGGACAGGGATTCACCACGATCAATAACGCCGGCAATTATGAATGGGTCACAGCAACCGGAGCAGTAGCTGGCGGGAATGTTCCGATTACAGGTGCAGGCGCTGGCGGCGGATTAGTATTCGGCTACACGAGTACCGCATCTTCGGCCACCAAAGGAATCAGCACGTATCAAGTCGTGCTCGTTCCTCAGTACACATCGGCAACCTTGGGCAATCTCACCACCGTTTCCTGGAACGGAACGACCGGCGGCATTATCGCGCTCGATGTTGCCGGCCAACTTAACCTCGGCGGCGGTACGGCTGTGGTGGATGGGATGGGCTTCCGTGGCGGCGCCGGTATGCAATTGACGGGCGGCGTCGGCGGAAACAGTACGGACTACCAATTCCCCGGACCAGCTAACTATACGGGTGCGGCGGAAAATGGAACCGATGCGGCGAAGGGCGAAGGCGTCGCGGGCACATCCAAATTTGTCGAGTACAACAATACATATAACCGCACGATTGCAGGCGTGGGATACCCCAGCGGTACGGCGGGGACCGATGGCAGTATGGCGCGTGGAGCTCCGGGAAATGCGGGCGCGGGAGGTACCGATTCGGATCCCGCGAACAATGATCAAAATGCGGGTGGCGGCGGGGGTGCAAATGGTGGCGGCGGAGGATTCGGCGGTGACTCGTGGAATACAAACCTAAGCAGTGGTGGTGAAGGTGGCGCTCCGTTTCCCGCAACGATCGACCGTATCGCGATGGGAGGCGGTGGGGGCGCGGGAACCAGAAATAACTCTGACGGAGATAACCTCGCAAGTAGTGGCTCGAGTGGTGGCGGCCTCATCTTTATTCGCGCTGACAGCCTTACGGGAACGGGGACGCTGACCGCCAATGGCGCGAACGCCTACAACGGCACAGCCAACGATGCGGGTGGCGGAGGCGGCGCAGGCGGCACCATTGTTGTTCTTGCCGCGAACGGCGGTGAGGGTGGACTGACGCTGCAGGCAAATGGCGGCAATGGTGGCAATGCCTGGCAGTCCCAAGGCTATAGTCTGGGAAATCGCCACGGACCCGGCGGCGGCGGCGGCGGCGGAGTGATATTTGTTTCTGGTGCTCCGGCCAGTACTAGTGTGGCTGGCGGGGCGAGCGGCCTGACGGAGAATCCCGGAGTGCCTTACGGCTCTACCGCGGGCGCGTCAGGAACAAGCGTCAGCAATGCGACGCTGGGCCAAGTGACGGGAATTCAGTCCTCTTCTCTTTGCACACCAGATCTCACGCTGACCAAGACTCATGTTGGGAACTTCACGCGAGGCTCGGCCGCGAGTTATCAGATTGTGGCTTCAAACGTGAGCCCCTACGGCGCGACCACGGGTCTGGTCACGGTGAACGACACCTTGCCGCTGGGCATTAGTCCCAGCAGCGCCAGCGGGACGGGATGGACTTGCTCGATTTCCGGCCAGACGGTGAGTTGTACACGCTCAGACGCTTTAGCCGCGGGTGCCAGTTATCCCGCGATCACTTTGAATGCGCTGGTCGCGCAATCAGCGCCAGCCACTTTAACGAACATTGCCACTATCGGTGGCGGCGGTGAAGCTAATCTGTCCAACGATACGGCGACCGATATAGCTATCGTCGTTTCCACCGCAGACATGTCGGTGACCGATGCTGCATCGCCCAATCCAGTGGCGAGCGGCGGGAACCTCACATATACGGTGGTAGCGACCAATAGCGGTCCAAGTGCAGCCGACAATGCGACGCTGATTCTGCCGGTTCCTGCCAATACGACTTTCGCTTCATTCACTGCCCCCTTCGGATGGAGTTGCCTGACGCCGCTCCCTCTCAACGGCGGCAATGTGGTTTGTACGATCGCCGACATGGCTGGGCTGAGTTCCGCCATGTTCTCGATGGTAGTGAAAGTGAACACCGGAGTTGCGAATGGAACCATCATCACCGGAACGGCGAATGTGAGTTCGTCGGTGATCGATCCGAATTCCGCCAACAACACGGCCACAGTCACGACCTTGGTGGGCGCGACGGCGCAGGGACAGATGACGGTGACCGACTCGGCATCCCCCTATCCGGTTCAGGCAGGGAGCGACATCACCTACACGCAGACGGTGACGAATCTGGGCAGTGGTACGGCAACAAATCCAACTCTAACCGAGAATACTCCCGCAAATACGACTTTCGTTTCGCTTTCTGCGCCCCCAGGTACAACTTGCACAACGCCTGCTGTAGGAGGCGTAGGTGCGATCAATTGCACTAGCGCAAGCGCTCCCGCTGGTTCCAGCGGTACCGTGTCACTGGTTGTGATGGTAAATGCGGGAACAGCCAGTGGAACCATCATCTCCAATACAGTAACCGTGAACTCAACGAACCAGGCTTTCGGATCCAATTCTGCCACGGCGACCGATGTGGTGGCGACGGCCACACAGGCCGACGTCGCTCTCAGCACAGCTTTCAGTCCCTGGGACGTGATCGCGGGAAACTCGATCACTTACACGCAGACGATTACGAATAACGGTCTTGCGGCGGCTGCGGGTGTGAGCTTTACTGAGCCGGTTCCGACGAACACGACTTTTGAATCGGTGCTGGCGCCCGCGGGATGGACCTGTACTTCTCCGGCGGTGGGCTCAACCGGAAATGTGGTGTGCAACGACACGGCCAACCTTGGTTCCGGAACTGCGGCCGACATTGTGATCGTTGTCAATGTTCCGCCCAGCACGGCGGGTGGTCCGGTCACCGCGAACTCTTCTGTAACAGCTACGACGCCCGATCCGATTTTGAGTAACAACAGCACCACGGTCATCACCGGAGTGGGTACCCGTTGCGATTTGGCCGTGACCAACGCCGGGACGCCCAGTCCTGTGCTGGCCGGCAACAACATCACTTATACGCAGGTTGTCACCAATAACGGTCCCAGCAATTGCTCAACCGCAACGCTCACCGAACCGACTCCGGCGAACACGAGTTTCGTATCCGCGGCGGTCGTGACAACGGGCGGAGGAACCTGGACCTGTCCGAATAGCGCGCCGGTTTCCTGTACGAATCCCAGCGTGCCGCCTGGTTCGACCGGAACTGTGACGGTTGTATACAAGGTTGCTGCCGGCACAGCCGCGGGTACGATCATCACTGACACGGTAACCGTGGCCTCGGCAACCAACGAAACGAATACGAACAACAACACTGCAACCGTGAATATTGCGGTCACGTCGGCCGCGCAGGCAGACCTCAGCGTCACGAATTCAGGGCCAACCAGCGTCACCGCGGGGAGTACCGTCACTTACACGCAAACCGTCACGAATGCGGGTCCGCATGCGGCGACGACTCCAAAGCTGGTAGAGACTCTGCCGACCGGTACAACCGCGAGCTCATTGACTGGGCCTGCGGGATGGACCTGCACTCTAGCCACTCTGACCTGCACCGACGGGACGAACCTGGCCGCGAACACAACGACCACGGCCTTTACCCTGGTAGTGTCGGTGCCGTCGACAATCGCCCAAGGGACGAACCTTTCAGAAACCGATACCGTCAGCTCGACGACCGGTGATCCGAATACCGGCAACAATGCCGTAACCGTGGGAACATATGTCATCGACTCCGCCGACCTGTCGGTTACGAACACAGCCGCTCCGGTTCCGGTGCAGGCAGGCAACAACATCACGTATACACAAGTTGTTACCAACGGAGGACCGAGCACTGCGACGAGCGTAAGCCTGACCGAAGCGCTGCCGGCAAATACCACCACGGTCACTCTGACTGGGCCGGCAGGATGGACGTGCACGGTGGCGACCTTGACCTGCACAGATCCAAGCCTGGCGCCTGGGGCTCCGGCGACAATTACGTATACGGTGAAGGTCACCGCAGGCACTGCGCCTGGAACTGCCATCAATGAAACCGCAAACGTAACTTCGTCGATCACCGACCCCAACACGGCGAATAACACCGCAACCGCTTCCGACGTGGTTGCTCTGGCCACGCAGGCAGATCTAGTCGCGACCAATACGGCGAGTCCGACCTCAGTCGCGGCGGGAAGCAACGTCACCTACACACAGACCGTGAAAAACCTTGGCACGGCGAATGCGACCGGGGTGACTATCACCGAAGTCACGCCGCCGAATACCACTTTCCAGTCGATGACTCCTCCGGCAGGGTGGACCTGCGGCACGGTTCCCCCGGTGGGTGGCACGGGAACCATTACTTGCACCCGCACTGGCACTCTGAACGTAGGCGTTACCGCCAGCTTTACGCTTGTATTGCAAGTGCTTTCGACGACCGCGTCCGGCACAAACATTACCGACACGGTAACAGCGAACGCGACCAACATCGTTCCCAATCTGACGAACAATAGCGCGAGTGCCACGGTAGTGGTTGCCAATGCGAATTCGGCGGATATGGCCATCGTCAAAACGGCCACGCCAAATCCCGTGACCGAAGGTACTCCGCTCCTCTACACGCTGGCCGTAACCAACAATGGTCCGGCCACGGCGACCAATGTCACTGTCACCGACACTCTGCCATCCACGGTTACTTACTTGTCGTACACAACCACGCAAGGCACGTGTTCCTGGGCAGGCGGCGTCGTGACGTGCCTGCTGGGAACGATGTCGAATGCTGGAACAGCGACCATCTCGATCCTGACGATTCCGGGCCAGGCCGGAGTGATCTCGAACACCGCGAACGTGACAGCGGATCAAACGGACCCGATCTTAACCAACAATACGTCAACAATATCTGTGACCGTTCTGCAGCCGACCAAAATCACTCTGATTTCGTTCTCGGCTCACTTTGCGACTGATAAGGATGGCAGCCGCAGAGCCGTGCTGACGTGGAAGACCGGCGGAGAATCGCACAACCTCGGTTTCAACGTTTACCGTGACATCAACGGAAGTAAAGCGCGCATGAATCCGTCTGTCATCGCGGGTTCAGCGCTGATGATGACCGGAGCGTTGCCCAAGCACAGCGGCAAGAGTTACACGTGGTTAGATCCTGCCACGCCCGTTTCCGGAGCGTCGTACTGGCTCGAGGATGTTGACATTAACGGCACACGCACGATGCATGGACCCGTATCGATTTCGAGTTCGGCGAATAGTGATGTAACGGCTCCGGAAGCGCACATGCTCAACCAGATGAATCAGGCGCAGCCACCTACGCCGGGCAGCCAAACGAGTCACATCGTTGAGAGCTTTGCGCAGTTCTCGAAGCCAACGTCAGCGCAGTGGCGGAAACAATATGAATTGGCAGCGCATCCGGCGGTGAAGATCCATGTGCAGCATGAGGGCTGGCATAGCATTACCCAGCCACAGCTGGTACAGGCCGGTCTTGATCCAAACGTGGATCCGGCATTGCTCCACTTATATGCCGAAGCCGTCGAGCAACCGATCCAGATCACCGGAGCGACGGGCGGTCCCGGAGGATTCGGACCGGGCGCCGCAGTGAACTTCTACGGCACCGGGATCAACACGGTATTTTCCGGGACTCGCGTGTACTGGCTGGTGGTTGGCAGCGATCCCGGGCTGCGCATGCAGCAACTTCCGGAATCTTCAGGATCGAACCAGCAGCCGGGTAGCTATTCCACCACCGTGGAACTGCAGCAACATACGATTTATTTTTCTGCTTTGCTGACCACGAATGGGCAAAACTTCTTCGGCGCGCTGGTTTCTTCCACTCCAGTAGATCAAGCCATCGAAGTGCCGCATCTGTATCCCAATTCCGCGCAGGTGGCGCAACTGGAAATTTCGCTGCAAGGCGTCATCGTAGGCTATCCGCACGATGTCCAGGTCGCTCTGAATGGTACGAATATCGGCGATATCGTCTTCACCGGACAGGATCAGGGAAAGATGCAGGTTGCCATCCCGCCGGGCGTACTGCTGCCATGGGCAAACACCGTCACGCTTACCGCGCTCAATGGCGATTACGATACCAGCCTGGTGAACTATATCCGCATAACGTACGCTCACAGTTTCGAGGCGGACGCCGATCGATTGAAGTTCACGGGACGGGCGGGCGAGGAAATCAAAGTCGCCGGCTTCGACAGCGCTCCCACGGTTCTCGATATTACCGACCCGCGAATGCCGGTGCTATTGACTCCGAATGTTACCTCGAACAACGGCAAGTACGAGATCGCGGTACAGGTACCGTTCACGACGACAAAACCGGGCACGCCGCTGCAGCATACATTGTTCGCGGTGGCCAATTACATCAATCTGCCGCAGCATGAGATTGTGGCGAATCATCCGTCCGCATGGCATACAGCGCTGCCCGGAGCCGACATCGCGATGGTCACGCCCGGGGACTTCGCTGAAGCACTGAGACCGCTGGTGCGTGCTCATGAGGCAGAAGGTAAAACCGCTGCGGTTGTGCCGGTCGGTGAACTCTATGACGAATTCAACTTCGGGGAACGGAGCCCATTTGCCATTAAACGTTTCCTATGGGCTGCCACACACCACTGGAAGAAGGCGCCCACGTTCCTGCTTCTGAATGGCCGTGCCTCGTTTGATCCGAGGAATTATCTCGGCTTCGGAAACCTGGACTACGTTCCAACCCGCATGATCGCCAGCTCGAGCATGATGACGGCCTCGGACGACTGGTTCTCGGACTTCACCAATACGGGATATCCGACGCTTGCCACCGGGCGTCTGCCGGTTAGCACTCCTGCCGAGGCGCAGACGGTGATCGGCAAGATCGCTACTTATGAAGGGAACTCAACCAACGGGCCTTGGACGTCCAACGCTATATTCGTCGCCGACAAGGACGATCCATCCGATGACTTCACGCAAGACAGCCAGACGGTGCAGGCTTTGCTGCCTTCGAACGTACTCGCGAGCGATATCTTCGTGGACGACGTTGGCGTCGTCGCTGCTCGAACAGACATTGTGAACTCGATCAACTCGGGTCAATTGTTGGTGAACTACCTCGGTCATGGTTCGGAAGAGCAGTGGTCCGGGTCAGACATCTTCGATGAGACCACGGTGAGCACGCTGACCAACAGTTCGCAGCTGCCGATTTTCCTGATCATGGATTGCCTGAACGGATTCTTCCAGGATGTGTATGCGGAGCCGCTTGGCGTCAGCCTGATCCTTGCGCAAAACGGAGGGGGCGTGGCCGTGCTCGCGTCCACCGGGTTGAACCAGGCGCCACCGCAGAACACGCTGGATGGTCTAGTCGTGCAGAACGCGTTCAGCGTGAAGGGCCAGACGCTGGGTCAGGCCATCCTGAATGCCAAGGCTTCCATTACCGACCTTGATGTGCGACGGACGTTCGTTTTGTTCGGTGATCCGGCGATGCGGCCCAAACAGCCGAATTCCGCGCATTGAGGCGAAACCCGCGCTGATGGCGGCTTTCGGGAGGATATTCTGGATTGGACTATTTGATCGCTACCTGCAACGGGTAATACTTCTGAATCATTCTTCCGGTCATAAGTCCGCCTTCGTATTCCGGGATGATGACTTCATCAGCGCCAGAGCTCCGCATCGCATTGGCGTAGCGCTGCTGTCCGGCGCGGGTGATGATTTTGATCTTGGCGCTCAGCGAGCGGGCGGTGACCGTGATGTACAGGTTGTCGGCGTCGTTGTCGATTACAATGCAAATTCCGCGAGCGTGCTCGAGTCCCGCCTTGAGGAGCACATCGTGGCGCTTGGCGTCGCCTTGGATCACGAGTGTGCCGTCGTTGAGCAATTCTCGATAGAGACCTTCGTTGGTCTCGATCAGCACGAAGGGAATTTCCAATCGTTGCAGTTGATCGACCACGGTCCGGCCCACCTGCCCATATCCGCAGATAATGAAATGATCCCGCAGCCGTTCGATGTTGACTTCGTTGACCATAGATTTCCATGCCTCCACGCCCTGCCGGCTGAAAAATGTCAGCAACACTCGCTCGGCGATCCAGATCTGGAATGCGAAGACCCCGACATAGACGAACAGGGCAAAGATCTTTGTGGACTTGTGCACCGCTCTGTAGTCGATCGAATGAGTATGAATGACCCAGAACAGAGCATCCAGCGCACTGAGCCCTTCCAAACGACGGTAGACGAGCATACACATCCCAAGGAATGCCGCGAGTACTAATAGCGGCAGCCACAACCGGCGTAGAAAGATGATGAAGATGCGTCCCATGCTGCGATTCCTGGCTGGTCCCGGGGTTACCGCGAAAGGGTACGAGTATAACAATTAAACGGCCGATTGCGCCCCGACCTGCGGACTTGCCGTCTGCCGCAGCGGTTCTGCCAGCGCGCGCATGACGCGCCCGAATCCGGCGAAGTCGAGAGACTGAGGCCCGTCGGAAAGCGCGCGCTCGGGACACGGATGCACCTCGATGATCAGCCCGTCGGCACCCACAGCGACAGCAGCGCGGGAAACGGCCGCAATCAAGCTCTGCTTGCCAGTCCCGTGCGAAGGATCGGCTATGACGGGCAAGTGTGATAGATCACGAGCCAGGGCAATCGCAGCCAGATCCATCGTATTGCGCATTTCCGTCTCGAAGGTTTTGATACCGCGCTCGCAGAGCACGACCTGGTGGTTTCCGCCCGATAGCAGATACTCCGCAGCGAGCAGCCACTCTTTTACTGTTGCCGATGGCCCGCGCTTGAGCAAGATGGGTTTGTTGATCGTAGCCAACCGGCGCAGCAGAGCGAAGTTCTGCATATTGCGCGCTCCCACCTGCAGCATGTCGACGTATTCACAAATCAGGTCGATATCTTCCGTACTCATCACTTCGGTGACCACGGGCAGTCCCGTATCCTCTTTGGCCTGGCGCAGAATTTTGAGCGCTTCAATCCCCAGCCCCTGAAAGTCATAGGGAGACGTACGTGGCTTGTAGGCGCCGCCGCGCAGCATGGAGGCACCCGCCCGCTTCACGGCATGCGCGGTATCGAGCAGCTGCTCGCGTGATTCCACCGAGCACGGTCCGGCAATCACGACCACTTCCGGGCCGCCGATCGACACCCCATCGATCTTGACGATCGAGCGTTCCGGACGCACTTGCCGGCTCACCAGCTTGAACGGCTGAGCGATAGCGACAACGTTATCCACCCCGGGTGCGACCTGAAGCGCCTCAATCTCATGACGCCGGCCCGATCCGACGGCAGCGACAATCGTGCGCTCGGTGCCGCGGGTGACGTGAGGTTGATATCCAGCCTCACGGATGCGATCGATGATGTGGTTAATTTCCTGCTCGGTAGCCTTTTCTGACATGTTGACAATCATGGGACGTCTCCTGGTGAAATTGTTCCTATAAATCAAAAGCCGCGATCCGTGGATCGCGGCTTGCGTTTAAGCTTGGTATTTCAGGTAGCCTGTTGGCTTACCTCACTCCAAGCCGCTCCGCAGCCGCTACCCTAAATGGGTAATACGCGGCGTAAGCGAAACCTGGAGTAAATCGTGTCATAGATGTTTCTTCGAGGCCTTCCAGCGCCCCGGGGAACTCGATGGAACAACGTTACTGCAATGAGCTGGCTACGTTGGAGAACGCGTTATTGGCATTCGACCCGATGAGCCGAACCGTTCCCACCACCAAAACCAGAATTACCGCTAACATCACGGCGTATTCGGCGATGTCTTGCCCCTCTTCTTCGGACCAGAGCTTGCGAATTATTTCTACCATGTTCTCCTCCAAAGGCCAGTACCCGTACTTTTTCTATGGATCGAGAAAGGACTGAACTGGGAACTCAGTGGACCCATGATGCACGCTGGTCATGGCCCTTGTCAAATGAAGGTTTTGCGTTTATTGCTAAGACTTTACTGCTGAGGAACGGGTGTGCCCGAGGGCGTTTGAGTCATGTTTGCTGCGGCGGCTGACGACTGTGGAAGAAGGTCCTGCGCCGAGTGTTGCGCGATCTGCAGCACCCGATTGGGCAGCAGGCCAAGGTACAAAGTTGCAATCAGGCTCAGCGCCAGCGCCAATCCAACTCCAAATGACACCGGAGTGACCGGTACTTCCTTGCGCGATTCCCGCATATACATGGCAACGATAATGCGAAGGTAGTAATACGCTCCGATCGCGCTGTTGGCAACGCCGATCAGAGTCAGCCAGATCAGATTCGCCCGGATCGCGGCGCTGAATACGTAGAATTTGGCGAAAAAGCCGCCCGTCATGGGAATTCCGATGAGCGACAGCAGGAAAATTGTGAGCGACGCCGCCAGAATGGGGGACGACCGGCCTAACCCTTCATAATCCTCAAGGGTCACGTAACGCTCGCCGGCGTTGGCGAAATGACTGACCACGGTGAATGCGCCCACATTCATTGCGGCATAGGCAGCGGTGTAAAACATCGCCGCCGAGATTCCGGTAGCCGAAGTTTCCGGCGTTGTCATGGCGAAAGCCACAAGCAAATATCCGGCATGCGCAATTGAGGAGTACGCCAGCAACCGTTTCACATTGGACTGCACCAGAGCTCCCACGTTACCCAAAGTCATCGAGAGCGCCGCCGCAACCCATAGGAACCAGAAGCGTCCCGGAGCATTGATGGCGAATACCACTCGCAGCAGAACGGCGAACGCTGCAGCCTTTGGCGCCGTCGACATAAAGCCAACCACCGGCGCAGGCGCTCCTTCATAGACATCTGGCGTCCAGACATGGAACGGTGCCGCGGCCACTTTAAATCCGAGTCCGACGAACATCAGCGCCATGGCCACGTATACGAGCACTTCGGCCGGCGACGACTGCAATCGCTGGGCGATGACGTCGATATTGGTCGAACCCGTGGCGCCGAAGATCAGGGCGACGCCGTATAGGAAGAATGCTGTGGCAAACGATCCCAGCAGGAAATACTTCAACGACGCTTCGCTGCTGGCAGCTTCGTTGCGGCGAAATCCCACGAGGATGTACGTCGAGATCGAAGAAATTTCCAGCCCTATGAAGATCAATACCAGTTCGATCGCCGAAGACATCAGCGACATGCCAACTACGCCGAACAGGATCAGGGCGTAATACTCTCCGGCACGAATCCGCTGCACCGCCATGTACTCGAACGAACTCAGAATCACGACCGCGGCGATGGCGATCACCAGGAAGTTGAAAAAGACGCTGAAGCTATCAATCCGGACGGTGTTCGAGAAAGCCAGCCCCGGCGACTTCGCCATGTACCAGGTAGAGAACAACGCCGCCACTGCTCCGGCGAAGGCAATTCCGCCCAGAGTCTTCTGGTTTTTTTCTTCGTCGACCAGAGGGTCGAGAATCATCACGATGATGCCGAATATCGACAACACCAGTTCCGGCAGAATGCGAATGTAATCCTCGGTCTGAGGAATGGCCTGCAGCAGAAGGGCGGGAAGGTTCGTCATGGCATCACCGCCTTGCTGATGGTCTGGGCGAATGGCATGAGCGCGTTCTGCACTGCCGGATCAATCGCTCCCAGCCACAGGATGGGCGCGACCCCCATCACCAGCGCCGCCAACGCGCACGGCCAGACCGCGGCCTTCTCGAAGCCGAGCATGTCGGCCATGGAGTTGTTCAACTGATTCGTCACCTTGCCGTAGAAGACACGCTGGAACATCCACAGCAGATAGCAAGCGCTCCATATGACGCCGGTCGCCCCGAGAATTCCGTAGATCGGCTTCGCCTGGAACGCACCATTCAGCACCAGGAACTCACCGACGAATCCATTGAGCAGCGGTAGTCCAACCGACGCCAGAACAATAAAGAGGTACGAGGTCGAGTAAACCGGCATGATCGAGGCCAGCCCACCGAACTCGGAGATCTCATAGGTGTGGCGGCGCTCATGAAGAATGCCGGCCAGCATGAACAGTCCGCCCGTCGAGACGCCATGGGCCAGCATGACGAACATTGCGCCGTTCAATCCGGACTGCGTGAAGCTGAAAATGCCGAGGACCACAAATCCCAAGTGGCTGACCGACGAGTAAGCGATCAGCTTCTTCATGTTCGGCTGGACCATCGCGACCAGCGCGCCATAGATGATGCCGATCAGAGCCAACGTCATAATCCAGGGAGCGTTGTGGCGCGCCTGCTCCGGGAACAGTCCAAGATTGAAGCGCAGCATTCCGTACGTGCCCATCTTCAGCAGAACCCCTGCCAATAGTACGGATCCGGCAGTCGGGGCTTCCACGTGAGCGTCAGGCAGCCAAGTGTGGAACGGAAACAGCGGCACTTTGACCGCAAAGGCGATGAAGAATCCGAGGAACAGCCATTGCCCGGCGGCAGGGAAGTTTGCGACTGCGCCGCGCGCGATCTGGTCGCGAATCACAACGAAGTCGAAGCTGCCCGTGTGCGCGTATAACCAGAGGATCGCCGCCAGCATAAACACCGAGGCGATCATCGTGTACATGAAGAACTTTACCGCCGCATAGACCCTGCGCTCGTGTCCGAAGACGCCGATCAAAAGCGCCATCGGGATCAACGTTGCTTCCCAGAAAAAGTAGAAGAGGAACAGATCGAGCGAAGTGAAGACCCCGATCAGCGCCGTTTCCATGATGAGCAGAAGGATAAAGAATTCCTTCACTCGATCGTGTATCGACTTCCACGAGATCAGCACGCATAGCGGCGTGAGAAACGTAGTGAGAACCACCAGCCACATCGAGATGCCGTCGATGGCCATGTGGTAGTGGATGTTCGGGCTGGAGATCCATTGCTTGTCGATCTCGAACTGGAAGCCCGGCAGTCCGCGATGGAAATGCACGGGCAGGTGCAGCGAGAATGCGAAGGTGATCAGCGAGACTAAAAATGCGATGACGCGAATATCACGATCCCGCCGAGGCAGAATCGTAAGCAGCAATGCGCCCGCCAGCGGAGCGAAGGTGACCAGCGAAACAATGTAGGGACTGAGAGCGTCGTTCATCGTCCCACCCCCAGCCAGATCATGTAGGCGATCAAGACGGCTGCTCCGGCCGCAATCCAGCCCGCGTACGATCGGAGGTTGCCGGACTGCATATGCCGCACTTCATCGGACACATGCCGTGCGCCATCGGCAGCGTCGTTCACGCTGTCGTCGATGACCTTGCGATCGATGCCTTGCCACAGAATCGCAGTCGAGCCCTCCACCAGCGGCTTGACGAACAACTTGGCATAAAGCTCATCCACGTAATACTTGTTCAGCACCGCTTCGTAGAAGCTGCCCAGAGACGCCGCGATCTTCTGAGGTAAATACGGCTTGCTGACATAGAGGATGTAGGCGATCACGGCACCGGTCACTGCGAAGAGAACCGAGATGCCCATGAGCAACCATTCGGCATTGCCGGATCCTTCGGTAATCGCCTTCGGGAATTCCGATGCAAACACCGGCTCGAGGAAGTGTTCGAACCCGTTGTGTATGCCCACGAGTCCCCCCACCACCGACAGCAACGCTAAGATCATTAAAGGAACGAGCATGACCATCGGGCTCTCGTGCGGTTCTCCATGCCCGTGATCGCGATGTCCGGGAGCCGAGTGCGCATGTCCATGATCGTCGACCTGGATTCCCTTGTAGTCTCCCCAAAACGTCATGAACAGCAAACGGAACATGTAGAAGGACGTGAGCAGCGCAGTGATGGCTCCGATCAGCCAGTACACCCAATTCGCCTGATATGCCTTCCACAGAATTTCGTCCTTGCTCCAGAAGCCAGCGAATGGCGGTATTCCTGAAATCGCCAGCGTCGCGATCAGCATGGTCATGAACGTCCACGGAATGTAGGAGCGAAGGCCGCCCATCTTGCGCATGTCCTGTTCGCCACCCACCGCGTGAATCACCGAACCCGCGGCCAGGAACAGCAGGCCCTTGAAGAAGGCATGCGTCATCAGATGGAAAATGCCGGCGGAAAAAGCTCCGACGCCGCAAGCCAAAAACATGTAGCCGAGTTGCGAAACCGTGGAGTAGGCCAGAACCTTCTTGATATCCGTCTGCGTGATGCCAATCGTCGCAGCGAACAGTGCTGTCAATGTGCCGATGATGGCGACGACCGTTAGTGCGATGGGCGCGCGTTCGAAAATAACGTGCGACCGCGCCACCATGTAAACCCCTGCCGTGACCATCGTCGCCGCATGGATCAGCGCAGAAACCGGGGTAGGACCTTCCATCGCATCGGGAAGCCAGACGTACAAAGGAATTTGTGCCGACTTGCCGCAGGCCCCAACCATCAGCAGGATGCCGATCGCGGTGAGCAATCCGGCGCCGGCGGTCTCCGGGGCATAGGGCTGGATCTTGGCAAAGACTTCGGTGAAGTTCAAAGAGCCGAAGTGCTGGATGATCAGGAATAGGCCGATCAGGAATCCGAAGTCGCCGATACGATTAACGATGAACGCTTTCTTGCCGGCTGATGCGGCTGAATCTTTCGTGAACCAGAACCCGATCAGCAGATACGATGCCAGGCCGACGCCTTCCCACCCGACGAACATCATCAGGTAGTTGTTCGCCAGAATCAGCGTCAGCATGAAGAACATGAACAGGTTCAGATAGGTAAAGAACCTGTAATAGCTGGGATCCTCCGCCATGTAACCGACGGAGTAGACATGAATCAGGAAGCCCACTCCGGTCACGACCAGCAACATGACCAGCGAAAGCTGGTCGAGATAAAAGGCGAAGTCGGCAGAGAAATTTCCCGAGCGGATCCAGTGAGCGAGATTAAATGTATAAGGCGCAGCTGCCGAGGAAAATCCGAATGCGATCCAGAGAGCGAGAACGAAGGCCAATCCCGGGAACGCCAGGGCGATCGTGGTGACCGCTGTTTTGGACGAGCGGCGCCCCAGGAATCCGTTGATCGCGGCCCCAGCCAGCGGCAGCGTTGGAATCAGCCAGAGATAGGGATTCTGCGTCATAGCTTGAGCAAATTTACCTGGTCGATATTCAGCGTCTCGCGCGTCCGGTAGACCGCAATAATGATGGCCAGACCCACTGCCGTTTCGGCCGCTGCCACCACCATCACGAAGAAGACAAAGACCTGGCCAGCCAGAGCATGCCAGTGCGCGGCAAAGGCCACGAACGAAAGATTCACGCCATTGAGCATTAACTCAATCGACATAAATATGGTGATGATGTTGCGCTTGATCAGGAATCCCGTCACGCCGCACGCGAAGAGGATTCCACTGAGCACCAAATAATAGGAAAGCGGAACCATTAGTCGTTCACCTTCTTTGCCGGTCCGCCGCCCGGGACCGTCGGCTTGCTCGCCAGCACCACCGCACCCATGATGGCGATCAGAATCAGAATCGATGTGATTTCAAAGGGCAGCAGGAATTCGTGAAACAGGAGTTGTGCGATAACTTTTGGCGCTCCGGGCAATGCGCCCGCAGCCACTGGTTCAGTCCCCGAATGTTTCAGAACGACCCAGGCGACCAGCAGGCTGCCGACCAGCATTCCCGGGATGCCGAGCACGATAGCGACGCGGCTGCCCTTGGTCTCATCTTCGATTCCCGCATTCAGCAGCATGATGACAAATACGAATAGCACCATGATCGCGCCGGCGTAGACGATCACTTGTACGGCCGCGACAAACTCCGCGCCCAGCAGCAGGTACTCGCCTGCCAGCGCCGCCATCACGGCGATCAGCGACAGGGCGCTGTTAATCGGATGCCGCTGCACCAGCAGGTTGACCGCACCCGCTACGGCGATGGCTCCGAACGCCAGAAATAAAATAAGATGAACGCTAAGCATTGAAATTCGTTGTCAGGGGTCAGGGGTTAGGGTTCGGGGGCCAGTTTGAATGCTTGAGTTCTGATCCCTGATCCCTGGACCCTGACCTCTGCTTTCTTCACCACGCCACTGCAATCGCCGTGGCGACCAGATTCATAAGCGCCAGGGGCAACAGGAATTTCCAACCGAAAGCCATCAGTTGGTCGTAGCGGAAGCGCGGCAATGTCCCGCGCACCCATATATACAGAAAGAGAAATGCAAAAACTTTGGCGCAGAACCAGAACACGGGGAGAATCGCCTGCACAATCGGCGGACCGCCGATGGGGCCATTCCATCCCCCGAAGAACAGCAGCGTCGCCACGCAGGCGACCGTGATCATGTTCGCGTACTCAGCCATGAAAAACATGGCGAACTTCATGGCGCTGTATTCGGTGTGATAGCCGGCGACGAGTTCGGTTTCGGCTTCGGGCAAGTCAAACGGGATGCGGTTGGTTTCCGCATACGCCGCCATCAGGTAGCAAAAGAAGCCGATGATTTGGCCGCCAAAAATGTTCCAGCGGGGAATGAATCCCCAGAAATGACCGCGCTGTGCCGCCACAATGTCGTTCAGGCTGAAGCTGCCGGCCATAATCAGCACGCCCACCAGCGACAGTCCCAGAGAAATTTCGTAGCTCACCATCTGCGCGCTGGCGCGCAATCCGCCGAGCAGCGAATACTTATTGTTCGACGACCATCCCGCCAGCGCGACGCCGTAAACTCCAATCGAAGTCACGCCGAGAATCAGCAGCAGACCAGTATTGACGTCGGTCGTGATCTGCAGCGGAAAGGTGTAGCCAAATAGTTTGACCGGATTCCCGAAGGGAATGACCGCAATCGAGGTCAGCGCGAAAACGACCGCGATCACCGGCGCAGCCAGGAAGAGCGGCTTATAAACGTGCGGCGGCGTCAGATCTTCTTTGAAGAGGAACTTGAGTCCATCGGCGGCCGGTTGCAGTAGGCCAAACGGACCCACGCGCGTAGGTCCCCAGCGGTTTTGCATGTGGCCCACAACTTTGCGCTCCAGCCAGACCGTGTATGCCACGGCCGTGAGCAGCACGCCCAGAACGATTGCTGACTTGATGACAGAAGCTACGATATAAACCCAGATTGGCAACTTGCTGCTTCCTCTCTCTTAACCAGCCGCGAGTCCTGGGCTACGAGCCGCTAGCAAAACCAACTGCGGTTGCTCGAGGCTCGTGGCTCAAAACTCGAAGCTCAAACTCAGTCCGCCGCTACTTCCGCCGGCTTCACTTCGTGCGCTTCCATGACCGACTTCAATGCCCGCGAGTAGCGACCAAGCGTGCCTGAAGTGAACAGGGTATCGTTCGCAGGAGAGATCACGACCGGCGCATCTTTCTTCTGCTGGCGTTACTCCTCCGCCGGTCTTCTGCAGGCAATGTGTGCTCGGTATTTCCCGCCAGCAGATTTGTGCGTGACACGTCGTAGCCCGGCACCAACCGCTGAATCTCGTCCAGAATCGCCATGGGATCGAGCGGGCTGAGCTTCGGTTCGAGGCCCTGATTCTCAAGCCACACCGCGTGCCGATCGACTTCGCCGGATTGTGCGCCGCGAGCCTGGCCCATATCGGCGCGAACTCCGCCGCCGAACGGTACAAGCTTCACGATTTCGTGGCCCATCGCGTCAGCGATGCGGACGATCATTTCGAAATCCGGCTTCGTTCCCGAAACCTCGCCAGCCTTCTTCACCAGTTGGATGTCGCCGCAGGTGTTGGTCATCGTTCCGGCTTTTTCATACGCGTTCGCAGCAGGCAGAACGACGTCAGCGATCACAGCCGTCTCGGTCAGGAACATGTCCTGCACAACCACAAAGCCCTTCGAGAAAGCAAAGGGATCGATCTGCATCCGTCCGATCGGATTCGATCCGACAACGTAAAGCGCCTTCAGTTTGCCCGCCTGCGCCGCGACCACCATTTCCGTAGTGTGCATACCCAGCGTTTGCGGCACCTGCCATTCCTCGTGGAACGGGCTCGTCCCGTCCACTGCGTGATACCCAGGCAGCAGATCCGGGTAAAGCCCCATGTCGGCCGCGCCGCGAGAGTTGGCGTAATCGCTTAGACAGATGAACTTCGCATTCGGCAAAGCGGAAACAAGTTGCTGAATCGTAACGTTCTGGATCTCAGACCCGAAAACCACAACCAGATTCGGCTCGTTGCGTAACGTCTCGCGGAGCTTTCCCAATATCTCTGCGCTCGTGTCACTTACACCAACACCTGCAACTGCGGGATCGTTATGCCGCCAAGAACGGACGAATGCTGCTTCCCCGTGATCCTCGCTGACCTGCGCAAACACGGTCGCCTGCCGGCGAAGCTTGATCGAGCGCGAGTTCACGACGTACAGCTTCGACCGATGCAGCCGCACATTATTACGAATCTGCCATGCCAGCAGCGGATGCTGCTCCGTCGGATCATTGCCGATCAGCAGGATTGCGGGCGCAGTGAAGACCTCCGCCATGCTCGCGGTCTTGTCTGGCTGGCCTCGCAAAGCCGCCGCGAAAGCAGGGAAGTCCGCCGTCCGGTGATGGTCGACGTTGTTGGTCTTCAGCACGGTGCGCGCGAACTTCGAGAGCAGATAAGCTTCTTCATTCGTAGTGCGGTTCGACCCGATCACACCGATGGCCGCTCCACCATCTTTGTCTCGGATCTCGGCGAACTTCTTGCCGACCAGCTCGAACGCTTCTTCCCAAGTCGACGGAGTCAGCTTGCCATTCTTGCGGATCAGTGGCTGCGTGAGTCGCTCTTCATGATTCGCGAAGTCAAACGCGTAGCGCCCCTTGATGCACAGAAAGTCCCCGTTGGTCCCGCTCTTGTCGCGGTTGTCGCCGCGGACGATCTCCATGCCAGTATCTGAGCGCCGCACCCCGAGCGTCGTCTTGCAGCCGTCCCCGCAGTGCGTGCACACCGTTCCGACGTGCTTCATCTCCCAGGGACGCGTCTTATATCGGTAGGCGCCGGAAGTCAGTGCGCCGACCGGACAGATGTCGATGCACATGCCGCATTCTTCGCATTCGAGATGATCGCCCTTGTTCGGCGCGATCAGAGAACTGACACCGCGGTTCTGCACCCCTAGAGCCCACACGTCCATGCCCTCGCCGCACACCCGCACGCAGCGATAGCAAAGAATGCAACGCGGCCGGTCGAAGTACACCACCGGAGACCATTGCTGCTCGTCCTTGTGGGTCTTCGCCTCCATGTATTTCGATTCGGCGGCGCCGTAAGAGAACGTCATGTCCTGCAGTTCGCACTCGCCGCCCGCGTCGCATACCGGGCAATCCAGCGGATGGTTCCCGAGCAGCATTTCGAGCATCGATTTGCGCGCCTGCTTGATTTCCTCGCTCTCGGTGGTGACGATCATGCCTTCGCCGATGACCGTGGTGCAGGCGGTTTGCAGCTTAGGCATCTTTTCAATCTTTACCAGGCACATGCGGCACGCGCCCTGCAGCGAAAGATTGGGGTAATAGCAGAACGATGGCACTTCGATGCCTACGCGCTTGCAGGCCTCAATCAGAAGCGTTCCCGCGGGAGCGGTAACTTTCTTGCCGTCGACAGTGAGATTTACATCAGCCATGAAAATTGGGTAATTGTGTAATTTGGAAATTGAGTAATTTAGAACCCGTCACGCTGTCCGTTTTGCCGTTTGCTGCGAGGCGGTTAGTATCGCCGTCAGCTCTTTCGCTTGTTTCAGCAAATCCTCCGTTAGCTCCGGCTTCGTAATGCCGGATTCATTTAAAAGTTCGAGCCAGAGAACGGACTCATCTGCTTCCTCCGCGACAATGCCAATTCGCGCGATAAACTCCGGCTTCGATCGAGCCCTGCAAACTGCCCTATAATTCGCCGCTACCGAAGTGCCACATCGAAGCAGTTGCTTACCCAAGACCTGAATATCCGTCCGGTATGGCATTGACCTATACAGACGAATAATTCGAAGAGCGAATGCTTTTGTCCGATCGCGAAGCTCTTCAGGTCGCGAACTCATGTGATTCTCAATTACTCAATTACCAAATTTCCCAATTACTCAATCTCAATCAATGCGCGAGCAAAACCGTCTCGGCCAGCGATGCTTCCTTCTCGTACGGACACGGCCTGCCATCCAGATGGTCTTCGAATTCTCTCCTGAACTTTTTCACGAAGCCGATGGTCGGCATCGCCGCGGCATCGCCCAGCGGACAGAATGTCCGTCCCAGCATGTTCTCCGCCAGGTATTGCATGTTGTCGATGTCTTTCATCATCCCGCCGCGATTGTGAAAACGAATGAGCGTCTTCTTCAGCCAATCCGTTCCCTCACGGCATGGGATACACCATCCGCAGCTCTCGTGCTGGTAGAACTTCATCGTCCGCAGCGCGAATTTCACGATGCACTGCTGGTCGTCGATCATGACGACACCGCCCGATCCCAACATCGATCCCGCCTTCGCGACCGAATCGAAATCCATGGCGACATCCACTTCCTCCGCGGTAAGGCACGGACAGGAAGCCCCGCCCGGCACCACCGCCTTCAATTGGCGTCCATTCGGAATACCGCCGCCAACCTCATAGATCATCTTCTTGAGGTTGTATCCCATAGGCAGTTCGTAAACGCCGGGCTTGGCGATGTTTCCGCTGAGGCAGAACAGGCGCGTGCCGCCATTTTTCGGCGTCCCCAGCTTCGCGAACCAATCCGCGCCGCCAAGAATAATGTGCGGAACATTCGCCAGCGTCTCGGCATTATTAATGACCGTTGGCCCGCCCCAGAGTCCCACCACGGCAGGGAAGGGCGGCCGAATCCGCGGAATTCCGCGCTTGCCTTCAAGCGATTCCATCAAGGCCGACTCTTCGCCAACTTCATACGCCCCGGCGCCGCCGTGCCAGTAGATATCCAGGTCGCGCCCGCTGCCGAAGATGTTCTTGCCAATAAATCCTTTGGCATAGGCGTCTTTGATCGCCTTCTGCATGATGTTCGACAGGTACCGGTATTCGCCGCGAATATAAATGTAGCCACTCTTCGCGCCCACGGCCAAGGCCGCGATCATTACGCCTTCAATAACAGAATGCGGATCGTGCTCGAAAATCAGCCGGTCTTTGCAGGTGCCTGGTTCGCTCTCGTCACCGTTGCACAGAACATACTTGGGTTTTGCCGACTGCTTGGGAACGAACGACCACTTCATCCCGGTCGAGAACCCAGCGCCGCCGCGTCCGCGAAGCCCGGAATTCTTCACCTCATTAATAATGGCGTCCGGCTCCAGGGCTAAGGCCTTTTGCAGGGCCTTGTAGCCGTCGAGTTCGAGGTAACGGTCGATATTGGTCGCACCCATGCCAAAGCGCCGGGATACGACCTTTACCTCGTCGGGATGTGAGACCAAGTCAGCCATGACATTGAGTGATTGTGCGATTTTGTCATTGAGCGATTGAAAACCGGAAGCTCTGCATTCGCCCAATCACACAATCGCACAATGACTAAATCTTTCTTACTGCGTTCCCTTCTTCTTGTACTCATCGAGAATCTTGTCCATCTTTTCTGGCGTCAGATTCTCGTGAAAGTCGTAATTCACCTGCGCCGCCGGAGCCCAGCTGCAGGCCCCGATGCACTCCACTTCTTCCAGCGTGAACATGCCGTCCTGCGTGGTCTGCTTGTGCCCGACGCCCAGCCGCTTTGCGCAGTAATGCAGAATCTCTTCTCCGCCTCGCACCATGCAGCTGATATTGGTGCAAACCTGAACATTAAATTTGCCCCGTGGTTTTGTGGTCAGCATGGAGTAGTAGCTGATCACATTGCGCACTTCGAGTTCGGTCAGATCGAGACGTCCGGCGATCTCGACGATGACTTCGTCGCTCAAGTATCCAACTTCGTCCTGCGCATAGAGCAGGGTCGGCACCAGCGCCGATCGCTTAGTCGGATAATGCGGAACCATCTCCGCAAACCGCGTTTCGAACTCGTCTGAAAATCTCATTTCTAAAGTTCCCCTGTGAACCTCTGCGTCCTCTGTGGTGAGAGAAAGCGTTAACCACAGAGGACGCAGAGGTTCACAAGTTCATCGATCAATTTCCCCTAAAACGATATCAATGCTTCCAATCGCCGCCACCACATCCGCCAGCAGGTGTCCTTCGCACATCTTCGCCAGCGTCTGCAGGTTCGCGAAGCAGGCGGCACGCATATGCACCCGGTACGGCTTCGCCGTGCCGTCGCTGACGATGTAGTAGCCCATCTCGCCGCGCGGCGACTCGACCGCCTGATAGACCTCACCTGCAGGCACCGCAAAGCCTTCGGTAATAATCTTGAAGTGATAGATGAGAGACTCCATCTGAGTCTTCATCTTCTCGCGATCCGGCAGCACTATGCCCGGAGCATCGGCCTTAATCGGCCCTTCCGGCATACCGTCGAGCGCCTGGCGAACAATTGCCGTCGACTCCCGGAGTTCCTGCACGCGGCACATGTACCGCGCGAAAACGTCGCCTTCCTGCGAGACCGGTACTTTGAATTGGAACTTCTCGTAGCTGGAGTACGGCATATCGCGCCGCAGATCGATGTCCACGCCACTGCCGCGAAGAGTCGGCCCCGTGGCGCCTAGCGCGATCGCATCTTCCGCGGTCATTCTGGCGACGCCCTTCGTACGCATCCCCCAGATCGGATTTCCCGTTAGCAGGTTCTCGTACTCGTCGACCTTCTCAGGGAAGTATCCGGCGAAGTCGCGCACGCGATCAAAGAATCCCAGCGGCGGTTCCAGCGCAATTCCGCCAACGCGAAAATACGAGGTCATCATGCGCTGACCGCTGACCATCTCGAAGATCTTTAGAATCTCTTCGCGCTCACGGAAACAGTATAAGAAGACCGTCATCGCTCCGATATCCAAGGCATGCGTGCCCAGCCATACCAGGTGCGAATTGATGCGCGTCAGTTCGTTGAGCAGCACCCGTAGCCACTGCGCCTTCGGCGGAATCTCCAAGCCTAACAACTTTTCCACGGCCAGCACATAGCAGAGATTGTTGGTCATCGGGCACAGATAATCGATGCGGTCAGTCAGCGGCACAACCTGCTGGTAGAACTTGGCCTCGCAAGTCTTCTCGATTCCGGTGTGCAGGTAACCAATATCGGGCATCAGGCGCACGATGGTCTCGCCATCGATCTCGAGCAGCACGCGCAGCACGCCGTGGGTCGACGGATGCTGCGGCCCCATGTTCAGGATCATGGTGCGATCCTGGCCAGGTTCGAGCACGGGAGTGGGTGTCAAATGGGCCATCTTTATCTCGAGATCAGCGGTAGCCCTCCACCGGATAGTCCTTACGTAGTGGATGACCTTCCCAGTCCTCAGGCATCATGATTCGCCGTAAATAAGGATGCCCGGCAAAACGTATTCCGAACAGATCGAAAACCTCGCGCTCGAAAAAGTTTGCTCCGGGCCAAACGGGCGTCAAAGAATCAATGGTCGGGCTGGAACTGTTCAGGCGAACCTTTAAGCGAACTCGTTCCTTCTTGGGGATCGAGAGCAGGTGATAGACAACCTCAAACCTCGGCTCGGCTGGATACCAATCCACGCAGGTCACATCAGAAAGAAAGTTGAAGGGGCAGGCCGCATCCTCTCTCAGCAGCGCGCAGGCTTCGCGAATCGCGGAGCGATCGACAACGATCGTCATCTCGTCCCGATCAAACTTAACTTCCTGCACTGCCCCTGGGTTCCAACCAGAAAGCCGCGCCACCGCCGGATGGTTCTTCAACTGTTCAATATCTATAATCGCGGGTGATAGTGGCATCAGCTTCTCTCCCGCCCGGTCGCAGTCTCACCCCAGTCGAGCACTCCCTTTTTCCAGGCGTAGAAGAAGCCAACCAGAAAGATTCCGATGTATACCAGCATTTCCCAGAGGCCGAAGCGCTTCAGATCGCGCAAAATGATGGCCCACGGATAGATGAACACCGCTTCAACGTCGAACAGAATGAACAGCATAGCGACCAGGTAGAATTTAACGGAGAAGCGTTGCCGGGAATCTCCGACCGGGGTCATGCCGCATTCATAGGCGGAGAGTTTGGCGCGAGTCGGTTTGCGTTGTCCGATGATCCATGAAAGCGTGACAATTGCAGCCGCAATGCCGCCCGCCATGATCATATGGATCAGAAAAGGGAGGTAGCGAGCGAAGTAATTGTCTGGCATAGGATCGGGTATATATAATTCGCGCCAATGATTGCTTAAACGTTCTAGATTATGGGGTTACACTTGCGAGTGTCAAGCGAACGGAGGAGCAAATTTCGTAATTGTGTAATTTGGTAATTGAGTCATTGAATAATTTGCTGGAACGCAGTGATGACGCGGGTCTGCAGATTTTTCAATTTCTCAATTACACAATTACCCGATTACAAAATCTTATGATTTTCGGCTTCAATACCGACGTTAAGCACGGCGACACAATTTATCACGTGCAGAGTGAGGCGCGTGAAGGCGAACTTCTGCTCCAGACACAGGTTTTCGTGCGCGGACGCTGTATCGGCAAGAAGGCCACTTCCTACGCCGCCAAGAGCGCGGAAGCTCAATTTGGCGACTCTCAAAAAGAGCAGCAGCTCCGCGAACAGCACCGTCTGGTACTCGATGCGATCCGGGAAGGAAAGCTCGACGACGTCCTCGATCGGCCTGAGCCCGAGGTTCTTGCGACGGTGAAGGAACTCGAAGTGCTATGGCTGAACTCCGAGTCGGTACACGCCGATAACAATCTCACCATGCAGCTCCGCGTAACCGAAGGTGGATCTGCGGCTTCCGGTGCGCGCCTCACCTTCCGCTTCGCCCGTCCCGGTGCAGCCCCGTTTTACACGCAGGCGGTGGCCGACTCCGGAGGCGCAGCCGAGATTAAAATCGAAGTAGAAGAGGCTGCGTTGCCCGACTCCTCTCTGTTGGTGCAGGCAAACTTCGAAGGCCGTACCGCGACCAAGAAGTTCGTGCTGCGCAAGGCCGAGTAGCTTTTCCTCGATCACTTCGCCATGAAACTGCAAATCAACGGGGATGTTCGTGAATTTGGCGACGCTTCCCTACCGTTCACCTTGGCTGCATTGATTGAAACGCTGGCGATGAAGTCAGATCGCGTGGCTGTCGAGCTGAACCGCGAGATCGCCCCTCGAGATCGCTGGTCCGACATCGCTCTGAAGGATGGGGACCACTTGGAGATCGTCCACTTCGTCGGCGGCGGTCGGCTCGAACCTAAGCAGGAACTCTCCTAGTCACCCCTTTTCCACCGTCTGCTAACTTGACTCTCGCCCCCGTGGGCCTAGAATGTTTGAAACATTTTTCCAGGATTCTGTTTTAAACGTTTTCGAGGACGCATGCAGGATCGCTTCACATCGAACGAAGTCGTCGCACTGACGGGCATCACTCCACGCCAGTTGCAGTGGTGGGACGAGCGCGGCGTCGTCAAGCCACAGCGCGAAGGTCACCGCCGCGTCTATTCACTGAACCAGCTCACCGAAGTGGCCGTGATCTGCCAACTGCGCCGCAAGGGTTTCTCGCTGCAAGGAGTGCGCAAGGTCATGCGCTTCCTCGACCGCGAATTCGGCAAAGGCCTGGCCGAGATCGTCGACCGCAGCTCCGAGGTGCATCTCCTCACCGACGGCAATCATCTTTATTTAGAGACGTCAGCGAAGCAGATTGTGGACATCCTGAAGAACTCGAATCAGCCGATTCTTGGGGTTTGTCTGAGCGACGCCGTGCGCCAGGTGCGGGCTGGCGTGACCTCCGCAAAGGTAAGTACCTCAGTAACTTCGCGGGATTACCTGAAGCGTGCTAGAAAGGCTTCGTAAGGCTTTTTGATCGGGCACAAACGAACTAGGGGAGGAACACATGGTCGGTGAGCTGGATGTCCTGAATGAATGGATTCCGGAACAGATGCAGCCCGGTACCGTCTTTGTGCTCGAAAATGCCGGTGAGATCGGCGAAAAAGAAGATCCGTATTGGGCGGTGCTCTCGTGCCCGTCCTGCGGCATGCTGGGCCTGATCACGCGCAAACAGATCAACGGATTTCTTCCCGTGATTTGCGGCTCCGAGAGCTGTTCAGCACAGTTCTTCATCCGTGATCAGGAAGTCGTCGTGCGCAAACCGTTCTAGACCGCGCCCGGCGCGTCGCCCTCAAATCGATCGCATTCGATCCCCGCCCTGTTTATCTCGCATCTTCGTGTTTTCGCGGACAAGATGTCCGCCCCACACATTTCACTTTCTCACTTCGGTGAGCGCCACTGGAACCTGCTCGACGATCTCGATTCCGAATCCTTCGAGTGCCGCGATTTTCTTTGGACGATTGGTCAGCAGCCTTATCCTCCGCAGATTCAGATCTGACAGAATTTGTGCGCCGATACCGATCTCGCGCTGCACATGCTTCTCGGTATCGTAGAGCGACGGCAGCGTGCGGCCGCCATGAAATCTGAGAGCGCTGCGGTCTCCGACTTTTTCGATCGAGAATCCCTGCGAGGTCTGGTGCAGATAGATCAGCGCACCCAGGCCTTCGTCAGCGATGCGACGCAACGCGCCTTCGAGCGTAGCGTGACATTCACATCCCGTGGCGCCGAAAACATCGCCCATCAGGCAATGGGCGTGCATGCGAACCAGCACCGGAACATCGCTGTGCTCGATATCTCCGCGGACGAGCGCCACGTGTGACTCGCCTCCATCCACTTCACTGGAGTAAGCAATCAGGCGGAACTCTCCGAAGCGCGTATCGATCAGCGCCTCGCCGACGCGATTGATGTAACGCTCATGCGCCATGCGATAGCGAATGAGTTCGGCGACGGTGAGCATCTTCATCTTGTGCTCGCGGCAGAACTCGATCAGGTCGGGGACGCGGGCCATGCTGCCATCGTCTTTCATGATTTCGCAGATGACTCCGGCGGGAATCATGCCGGCGAGCCGCGCCAGATCGACCGACGCTTCCGTCTGTCCCGCGCGCACGAGCACTCCGCCTTTGCGGGCGCGAAGCGGGAACATGTGTCCCGGACGCGCCAGATCTGACGGCCTGGTCGCGGGATCAATCGCCACCTGAATTGTGCGCGCGCGGTCGTGCGCCGAAATGCCGGTGGTCACGCCCTGGCGCGCGTCGATGGCCTCGCAAAATGCAGTGCCGTATTGCGAAGTATTCTCGGCCGTCATGGGACCGAGATTCAGGTGCTCGAGCCGTTCTTCGGTCATGGCGAGGCAGACCAGGCCACGTCCATATTTCGCCATGAAGTTGATGGCCTCGGGCGTGACCTTCTCGGCGGCCAGCGTGAGGTCGCCTTCGTTCTCGCGATCTTCGTCGTCGACCACGATGATCATGCGGCCAGCGCGAATTTCTTCAATCGCGTCAGGAACATCGGTGAACGGAGATTGGGGGCTCATAGCGGGGATTCTAGCAAGTTCCGTACTCAATTGTGTAAGCGGCAGGTCTCCCGAAATGTAAAAGAAAAGTCGGCGACCGGGTATACATCGTCATTTTTTCGGTGAGGGCGAGCAAAATACTTGTTTTCTTTGAGTTACGTGATTCTGGTATACCATTTGGCTCGTAAATTCTTGATTCTAAGTAATTTATCGGCAAAATCTTGATTAATAAAGAGTTAGCCGGGATACTAGGGTTTCTCAGTTCTCTCACGGAGACTCCAAGATCTATTGTTTTGAATGATTTGCGGAGATTGGACGGGAACTGTGCCTCGCAAAATCTTGAAAACAAATAATTTACACGCAAAATCTTGCACGATAAGGACTTAGCGGCCGCGTCCGAGGTATTGACGTTCGGCGTCAGTGTTGTGATTCGGTCGGCCTTTCGGTGAGAGAGTGCGCGCACGGTTCCACTATGCGCTTTTGATATTGAGGGTCAAGGTTACATGTCACAAATCGGCGGGATATTTGTGTGGGGGGCTGTGGAAAACCTTGTGCGTATTGGACGCGATTTCGATTCGTCCTTCTCCCCCAGTTGCATGTTGCATGGATGGAGAGGTGAAAGCGACGTTGAGAGGGACATGCTGTTTCAGAACGGAACTGACTACGCACTCGCGAAGAGTTCCCACTCAAGCCAAAAACCGGATTGAATGGGCCACAGGCCATGAGAGTCTAACCTCACTGCCGGCGGGTACTTGCTGTAGAATGCCCGTGCCGGAAATTGATAGCTCCTTGCAATGCCACTTACTAACTCGACAGAAGATCCAGCAATTCGCGTTCTAACTGCTCTGAGCGAAGTTGCTTTCTTTGTTTCTGACGTGAAACGCCACGCGGATACTGACAAGGATGCCCTCGGCTTTCTACCAAGTGCAGTGTACGACGAGGCGGCGCAGAGCGACAACCTGCTGGTCGCAATAACCCAGCGTGGAGAAGTGAATGCTTACGCGGGGCATCTCCTGTTTGGAGGCAAATTTCCGCACGCCAGAATCTACCAGACCTTTGTCTTACCAGAATTTCGCGGCAAGCATGTTGGGCGTGCACTAGTAGAAAAGCTGGTGAGTATGACGGAGTCGTTTAGCTTCCTAAGTGTTTCCGCAAGAGTAGCAGCCGACCTACCAGCGAACGGTTTCTATGAAGCAATGGGTTTTGAGGTGGCGGCCGTGAGGCCAGGAGGGCCATCGCGGAAGCGCATTCTGAATGTACGGGTAAGGCAACTAAATACACGAACGCTCTTCAGCTTGACGGCCGCCGACGCACAAGAGCTCAGATTAATGGACCGTCTTGCGGCCGGCGAGCCAGTCTATGTAATCGATCTCAATGTTTTCTGGGATGCAGTTCGGAAACGTCCTAGGTCAACGTACGCAGCCGAGGTGGTGAGCGCAGCGCTGCGACAGCTTGTGCAAATCGTCGTAACGCCGGAGTTTATCCGGGAGCTGAACAGGACATCGCGGCCTTCGCCTACAGACCCGGCTTTAGAATTCGCGGTCCAATTGCCGATTCTGCCCGAGCCAGAGGAAACCAAAGTTGATGTTTTGGTCAACGAGTTATCGCGGCTAGTTTTTCCTGAAAAGGAAAAGAATTCTTCGCTTTCCGTCCAAGACCGGTCTGATCTAGTTCATTTGGCGATTGCCGTTCACCATGGCGCTAACGCCTTTGTAACCAGCGAGCATGCGATGCTCAGAGTGAAGGGACCGATCTATGAGCAGTTCGGCGTCGAAATTCTGCACGTTGAAGAGTTTGCTCGGGTTCTCAAGGAGGCGCAGAAATTGGTCCCCTCGTTCCGTGCTCTTCTATCCAGCAACACGATAGATATTCTAGAACTGATGGCGGGCGAGACCTCAGTCGTGGAGACGTTCTTCAAGGCTGTTCCAGCACCGCCGGAATTCCGCGAAGACTTTCTTGCCTCCGGCGCCTTTGGCTCAAACCGCAAACGAGTGGCAGTGATGTCCGATCGACAGATCGTGTGTTTAGCTTCTTGGGATTCAAGGGCCGGACTCCACGCTCGAGCGAATGTACGACTGATTGCCGACGAGGAACATCCGGCTGTTGAAACAGTTCTGAACTGCGTTATGTGGAAGCTCTGCCGGGACGCTACCCGCAATGGCCCCGTTCTATTGCGCCTGTACACACCAACTAGCCACGTCATCTCGAAGAAGGTCGCAGTGCTCCACGGATTTCGTCCTCCGGAGCCCTCGGACGGAGGAGGCACCGACGTTTTGCAAAAACTCTCCATTGGCCGGCCTATTCTGCCGCTGAACTGGGCGAAGATGCGGAAGACCGCCCAACAGTGCTCTGGCTTGGAACTTCCCGAGACCCCGCCGAACTATACGACCGCGGATACCGATATCAGTTTTGTAACCCCCGGGGGCGCGATGGGTGGATTGAGCCTACCCAGGTTGGAAAGCTTGCTTTCACCGACCCTAATCATCCCCACCCGGAAGGGGCGGGAGCATCGCACCAATCCGGCGAGTGTACTCAGAGAGGCTGCTGCAGGCCTCTCCACAACTGTTGCTCGAACCAAACCGGGAAGCTGCACTGTTTTCGGAGCGAGTGTACTTTAGTTCTAGCCGAAACATCCGTTTTCTGCCGGCTAATTGTGCTCTACTGTTTTACGAGTCGTCCGGAGGAGGCGGTAGCGGGTCCGTCGTGGCGGTCGCGAGAATACGAGGAACCGAGATGCACCTCAAGAGAGAGATATCTGCCGAGATGCTTCGACACGGAGTGCTAGATTCCGAAGACATTGGGGGGCTCACGGCCTCGGATAAGATTGCAGTTACTACGTTCGATAATGTTTTGCCCCTGGAGCGACCCGTGGGCTACGACCGACTACAACAACTTGGTTGCGTCGACAGCCTCAACCTCGTCTGCGCTCGGCCGCTGGATCACGACCAACTTGTCGCGATACTGAAGGAAGGATTCCGACTTGATTGAACGCGAAGACATCCTCATTTCCGTCGAGCATCGCTACGTCATGAGGATGTTATCAGGACTGAAGAAGGTTGAACTGAGACGGAGGGCACCCCGCGTACAGCGAGGAACAACCGTATGGATCTACAGCAAGTCACCGCAGGCCGTGGTAACCGCGGTCGCGAGGATCGGAGACGTATTCAGCGCAGCGCCAGTGGCACTGTGGGGCAAGTGCAGCGGCATCGCGGGTATATCAAAGCAGGACTTCGACGCTTATTTTGCCGGTGCTACGTTGGGGTGGGCTATCTACCTTGAGGAAGTTAAGCGACTTCCCAAAGCAGTCACACTAGCAAGCTTGCGCCATAAATCTGCGTTCCAGCCCACCGCAATTTTTTATGCGCCTACGTCGCGGCAGCGGAGCCCTTGATCTATTGACAAGAAGCCTAGGGAACCGCGCAGAGGGGTAACCCTAGCTCAGCACAAAGCGACATGTTCTTATCCCCAAATCCGAGAACAGACGGAAAATCCAAAATTCCCCAGTTACGCGTGCTCCCCGTCACCCTCGCCCGTGACCACCCTCACCGAAATCCCCACCCATTTTTGAGAGCGTAACTTAGCCGCGATGTGCGGCTAGCCTCCACGGACCCAGAGTCCGATGGGGGCTTCGTTTTGGCGCCTTAGAAGCAGTAGCTGGTACCCAGTACCGAGTACCCAGAAGACCCAATCCGAAGATCACAGGTTCTTTGAAAACCCGATGCGTAGGAAGACGGCTCGCTCCTCGATTCACACCGAGGCGGGGGCCGGCGGGAGCATTGGCTGAAATCGAAAAACGTTTTAGAAGGGCGTCGTCCCGAACGCACGCGCTTTTACGAGCCTGCGAAGGGATCTCCTTTACACAAGCAGTTGGTAAGCGGGAGATCCTTCACTCCGCCTGAAAAACGGCTTCGTTCAGGATGACGCCACGGGGCACTGGCAGCTGACCCTGAGCACTGACCCCTGACCCCTGACCCCTGACCCCTGACCCCTGACCCCTGACCCCTGACCCACTCGCAACTCCTTTATTCCCAAGATTTTGCCCGCATCTTGTTGCAGCCCTAAGATCAAAGTCGAATTTTCCCCTAATCCCATGATTCCAAAGATTCACAGGGGGGAGGGGGGTAGGGGCAATATCCCGATGCGCCGGCGCTTTTTGCGAACGGGCCGAGGGATCTCTCCTTGTGCACAATCGCACGCGGTGACGCCGCAGATGTTCCAGCGAAGGCACTGACACGTGGAACGATTGACCATGCGTTCGTATTACCGGAGACTCTCAAGGGCGGGAACGATGACGAAAATCCAGCCAGACTCGCAGGCTTGTTGCATGTAAACGGAATTCCGCGCGGCGAGGATCACAGGTTCCCTCGAACGGGGAATGAAACGTTCGTGATCGAATCCGCACAATAGGAGTGGGAAGTGAAAACAATGTGGATGCGTTCATGCGCGGTATGCAAGTCGCTCCTGAGGAAGCTGCGATTATGCGATTCAATTCGATGTCAATGCGGATGGGAGTGGCAGGGATATGGAACTTACCGTCCGGACTTGGGCAGGCCGGTTGGGGAAGAAGGAAAACAGGAGAGGGAGCAATGGCTAACGTAATTGAGTTTTACATACCGGCGACGTTCCGGAAGCCGGCGAAACAGCCAGTGAAGGGCGCCGGGAAGGTGATCGAATTCTGCCCGGCCGCCAAAAAATCGGCCTGAAAAAAGCTAGTGAGGTCAGGCTGGTTTGAACGCATGCAGTGGTGCTAGACTGCGCGAATGGCCCCCCAAAAGAAATCCAAGAAAAAATCGACGAGCAAGAAAACCGCTGGCAAGAAGGCAGCGAAAAAAATCAAACGTCCCAAGAAGATTGCGGCGAAAAAAAATGCGCGGAAGAGAAAGACTGCGCCGAAAAAGGCTGCGCAGAAAAAGACTGCGGGGAAAAAGCTGTCCGCAAAGAGCGCTGCCATCCGCAAGAGCCCCAAGCCGGCTTCGAAGCAGAGTTCGCAGAGTTCGCCGCAACCGCCGCGCAAACCGAGCGCTCGGGTCACGCAGCATCCGGCGGAACGTGGAGCATCGCGGTCGGGCGATCAGGCCGGTGATTTGCAGGGGCTGTCGCGTCGCGAATCCGCCGATTCGGAGAGCGTCGACGAATTGCTCGAAGAGGGCAATTCCTTCGAGGCCGACGCGGTGAGCGGCGTGGAGGCTGCCGGGAACGAGGAAGGAAGGGAAGTTCACACGCACGAAGTGCCTGAGGATGACGTCCCCGAGGAATATCTGGACGAGGAGTAAATCCGTGGATTTGAATCGGAAATCCGAGGCCAGCGCCTAAAGGCGAATTGATTTCGCGGCCCTTACGGCACGCATGAATGCGTGCCGCGATACGAATCGCACCTCGATGCGAGACGCGCATGTGTGAGACACGCTTCCGTGAGTCGCCCTTGTACGAGTCGCATGGATACAGTCGCGCTTCCCGTCACGCACCGTTACTTAGTCGACGGCTTGAGAGTTGCCATTTTTTCTGCCGGGACATGACCGCCGGGCGCGACCAGATGCATGTATTCGGAGAGGGTGACGAAGCGGTATCCGCGGGCTTTCAGCGTGGTGATCAGTTCCGGCATCATAGCCGTGGTTGTGGAGAGCTCGTGAAACGCAAGAATGTGGGTATAGACACCGTGCTTTTCGCGTCGTTCGATCTGGGTTAACACCGAGGCGGCGAGAGAAGGCTTGGGACAGGCGGGATTTTTTCCAGCACAAAGATAATCGAGCGAGTTGATATCGCGCAGTGCAATCGGATTTTCATTGGAGATGGTCAGCAGGCGATAGCCTTGGCGCTCGAGTTCGTGGCGCGCATCATCGGGCATGATCCAGTCGGGAGGCCGCAGGTACTGGGGTTGCGAACCGCTCACGGCCTTGATGGCGGCCGCGCCGCGATTCACGTCGTTGATGACCCACTGCTCGCCGCGTTGGCGCTCGGCGGTGCGGAGTTCGACATGGCTGTAAGTGTGGTCCTCTAATTCGTAGCCGCGCTCGACCAGTTGCTCGGCGGCGTCGATGCAAGTCACTCCGATGTTTTCTTCATAACGGCGATCTCCCCAGGTCTTGGGGGTGAGCCGCCATCCCACAACAAAGAAAGTTGCTTTGACCCCGTTGCTGTCGAGCACATTGATGAGGCCGGGACGCGGATGATCGCCTTTGGTGCCGAGCAAGACATAGGGCCGCGGGCCGTCATCAAAGGTCAGGGCGATGAGCTTGTCGGTGGAAAATGCGGAGCCGACATACAGACAGAAGAGCGCGAGGAGGGGGAAAGTTTTGGGGGTCATCTCTCCTTAATTATTGTAGTGGATTGCGCGCAGGGCTAATTACTTTCGTATGTGGCCAGACGGAAGACCGTGGGTAGAACGCGGCCAGGTAGATCTCTCGCCCCGCCTGGGGGAAGCACGGGGCCTTCGGATGAGGTATTCCGAATCGACGCAAGGTATTCGGTAATATTTCCCTATGCCGCTCACGCTGGACGATATGCGCCGCTATGCCGTAGCGCGAAGCTTGTTCTCACCTACTAAGCTGAAAGGCGCGCTGCATCGGATGGAATTCGTGCAGGCGGATCCGATTCGTGCGCCGGCGCGAGCGCAGGACCTGATCCTGCGGCACCGAGTCAAACAATATCGTGCCGGCGATCTGGAACGGCGTTATACCAAGCTCGGTGTGGAAGAAGATTTCTTCATCAACTATGGGTTTGTTACACGCGAGCTGCAGGGGTTGATGCATCCGCGGGCGGATTGCCGGGTTCCGGTCGGGACTAACTTGCCTTGGCCGGGTGGGCGGCGCAAGCGTGCACAGCAAATACTGGATTTTGTGCGCGAACGGGGAGTGGTGCATCCGCAGGAGGTCGATGCGCGTTTTGCCCACGGCAAGGTGAAGAACTACTGGGGAGGAAACTCGAACGCGACCACGCACCTGCTGGATGCGATGCATTATCAGGGATTGCTGCGGGTGGTGCGGCGCGAGTCGGGGATTCGCTTGTATGCCGCGCACGAGCACGCAGACGTGCCGATCGACGAGGCAGCCTGCCGGGCGCGGCTGGACGCGCCTGCCGACGTCGCGATCCGCATCTACGCTCCGATGCCGTTGGCCAGCCTGCGGTCGCTGCTGCGGCGATTGAGATATGCGGCTCCGCAGTGGGAAGACGAACTGACGAATACTTTCAAGCGCGCGCAGGAGAGACTTGCGCATGCGGAGATCGAGGGCGTGCGGTGGTGGTGGCCGGCGAATGAGGATCCTGCGCGTGCCATCGTGGAAGAAAAAGTGCGGCTGCTGGCGCCCTTTGATCCGGTGGTGTGGGACCGTGCCCGGTTTGAGCTGCTATGGGGATGGACGTACCGGTTTGAAGCTTACACACCCGCAGCGAAACGGGTGCGCGGATATTATGCGCTGCCGATGCTGTGGCGCGATCGGGTGATCGGCTGGGCAAATCTATCGATTAAGAATGGAGAGTTGATGGCAGAATGTGGATATGTTGAAGCGCAGCCCAGGGATCGGGTGTTCAAGCAGGAACTGGAGGCGGAGTTGGACCGGGTGAGAGTGTTCTTGGGGAAGAGATGATGGCAGGAAGGCAAACGCCCGGAGTCGACGGCGTCCGGTGTGGCGAATTCGATTTGGTTGCCGCGAGATCCCTCGCCCCGCTGGTGAAGGCACGGGGCTTCGGGATGATGCCTGAACATGACGGCGAACAGCGTCAAATGTGCTGCCGAGCTTCGCTCGGCCGGACAGCCGAGGGCGGCTGTCCCCACATGATTCTATTTTTCTACGAGTCAGCCGGCGACTTGATGTTCGGCGCCGAGGAAGAGTGCGCGCATAGCGCGGATGACCAGGCGCGCGAGCAGGATAATGATCAGCACCAACGTTAAAGCAAAGCTTCCGGCCACGTAAGGATGTCGCGTTGCAAGCCAGGTGAGGCCGATGGCGAGGATGTCTTCTCCGAGACTCAGGCTGATATTTGAAAATGGTTCTGGGGAAGGCGTTACGGCGGCGCGAGCGGCTGTTTTGCCGCCGTGGGCGATGAGTGCGACCCCCGCTCCGAGCAGGGCGGCCAATAGCTGGTGCTCCGGAGACAGTTGACTGGTTGCGCGGTAGGCGAGGAGTCCGGCGATGGGGACGCGGATGAAGGTGTGGAGCGCGTTCCAGATCAGATCGAAAGCAGGAATTTTGTCGGCGAAAAATTCGATCACGAAGAGAGCGGTGCTGGCGCCGATGACGGTCCAGCTTTCCAGCAATTGCAATCCGGCGGGCAAAGGAAGATGGCCGAAGCGGGCGAGAAGTCCGAGGACGGCGACGGTGGCATAGAGGTTGAGTCCGGCGGCGAATCCGATGGCCACGAGCAGAGCGAAGAGTTCCGTCGGCGGAATTTTCAGCACGTCGAGCATGAGAGAGCACGGGGGCGAAAGCTCAGTTTAAATCAAGCCCTGACGCGGCCCTAAAGGGCCGCTCTTCCACGCAGCTGGATGAGTCTTCGTGATCGGAAACGGCATATTCACCAGCGAAGTTACTTCGCAGACTCAGTGGCAAAGTACAGGCGATAGCGGCTGTCCCCAGATTAAGTGAGAAACGCCTCACTATCCTAAACGGCACGTGTGAAACGCGTGCAAAACAGAAAGGGCCGCTCCGAAGAGCGACCCTGAAAAACCTGCTAAGTCCCGCAGTTAGAGCGTGGACTCGATCTCGAAGCCCCAAGCCTCAAGAAGTGGCTCAGGGATGTACTTCGAGTTTTTGTTGCGGCGCGCCCACTCCCGCAGACGCGTTGACCGCAAATACTGGTCGGGAGAGAGCTTATATTCGCGCACAACCTGCTCAAACTCAGTAATGGTGGGGGTGATGGGGCCGATCGGCTCGGGCTTACCCCAGTTTGGATTTCCGCGTCGTTTCGCCATGAACCAGTGCCTTTCCACTTAGGGGAATGAAAACACAAAACTCTATATCTATATGATTCTCGGAGCCCGCATGAGGATTCCGCGAAACCACCGACTTTGAGCAGACAAGACTCCGGAGTGTGCGCCCGACGCTGCCAAAGGTAGTCTGGAAACTCAGTATCTTACGGAGAACGCGCCCTAAAGTCAACGAAAATCTGCCTAGCCAAAGCTTCTGACTATCATTGTAAGTGCAAGAAAAAAAGAAGCTTAGCGTAGTAACGAAAGCCGGCGACAGCAGGGGTAAACCGGGGTTGTGGAGGCGAGTGCAATTCCTTGCAACCCCATGAAAATTATGGAAGTTTTGCGTTACGGACGTAATGAACACTGCGAGTGGGCCATTGCCCGACACGGTCGATGGACTTAGAGTGCAAGTAGATCAAGCCGCGTGCGGATCCGTACATACGAATAGTGGCCGCTCCGGCCCACGACGGCGATCGTTTTCGTTAGGGTTCCCATGGCGCTGAAATCCTTATTATTGTGCTCGGATGAAAAGATCGTGCGCGTCTTGCGCCGAGTGCTGGGCGATCTGGAAATTGAAGTGGAGTTGTGCTTGAGGGCCGAGACCGCCCTGCGCAAATTGACCCGGCAAAGGTTCGAAGCGATTATCGCGGATCTGTCGGATGACGGTGCGTCAGAGGTATTAAGCAGCGCCCGCAACGCACCGTGCAACAAGCAGGCTGTCGCGGTAGCGATAGTTGAGCCAATCGTCGGACTGAAGGCGGTGTTTCAGGTGGGAGCACACTTCGTGCTCTACAAGCCAGTTTCGAGCGAGCGGGCGAAGTCGAGCTTCCGAGCGGCGCGTGCCCTGATGAAGAGCGAACGCCGACGGAACATCCGCGTAGCAGTGGAGATTCCGGTGGTGATGCGCAGTTCGCAGGCGGGCGGCAATATCAAGGTCACAACGATTGATTTGAGCGAGGGAGGGATGGCGATCGCTCTGCCCAACCGTCATCGTCCGACGGGACGCTGGGAAATCGCGTTCAGCCTTCCGGGAACAGGCAGGGAACTGGAGATTCCGGCTGAGTTCGCGTGGGAGAGCGCTAAGAAGCAAGGCGGATTGCGCTTTGTGCAGCCAACCGAACAGGCGCGGCAGCAATTGCAGGAGTGGCTGCGACAGAATTCTCCGGAGGCCGAACAGGACGATCCCCCGATTCGCTGCCAATTAAGCGATCTCAGCCTGGGCGGATGTTATCTGGAGATATCGTCTCCCTTTCCGGCCTCAAGCCGAGTCACTTTATCGATGCGCGCGGCTGGAATCGAAGTGCGCGTCCCGGGACTTGTGAGAATCATGCATCCGGAAAAGGGCATGGGCGTCGAGTTTACGCAAAACACCGCCGAGCACCGCGCTGCCTTGGAAAAGTTTCTCGGGCTGCTGACGGAAAATCGATCGCTGATGCCGGAACTGCTGGTTCAGGCAGAAGGACTGGAGACAGACGCAGCGCCGCATCAAAGATCGGCGAACGATGCGGAGGATCCTTTGCTGCAGTTGTTTTATGGCGAGCCTCTAACGGTCGAGGCATTTCACGAAGCGCTACAAAAACAGCGCGCTGTGCCGGGATCTGCGGAGCGCGACGCGACTGCGGCACACGCGTAGCAATTTCCTCACGAGAGTTTCCTTTCAGTTCATTCCGCAAAAAATTCCCGCCGGTGATCTGGCGGGATGCGGTAAATACTTTTCAAACAGCTGAGCAGGAGTTCGATCATTCTCGGACAAGAACCAGTCATTTAGAATGGATCGCGAGCCGGGATGGCGAAATTGGCAGACGCAGCGGACTTAAAATCCGCAGGTCCGAAAGGACTGTGGGGGTTCGATTCCCCCTCCCGGCACCAGCTATACCCGCGCCAGACGGGCATTTAGTTCACTTTTCGGGGTTTTCCGAGAGGCTCCGATTCCGCCGCTTCGAGGCTAATTGAGACCAGACGAATGGCAGCATCGTCCAGAGGTGGGATTGAAGATCTAGGGATCCAAGAGGCACCACGAATGTCGCTTCGTCCCTCTTCGGAGACGATTCTCCAAGCTTGCGAACACCGTTGGCGAATGACGGCCGATCAGTCGTTCTTCGCTACCCTCCGGTTTGTCCGTTATACGTGTGCAGGTCTCTGTTGCCGCGCTCGTTCAAGGAGGCGCCGGCAGGATCGGGAACGATAGATCGCTGAACTACCGCAGCTTCCCGCGAATCACGGTGATCGACCCCGCCGGCAGTGTGTACATGCCATCGGGCGTGGCGGCAATCGTGATGTTCCTATCGTCAGAAGGAGTGTTGCAATACTGCACAAGAGCTACAGATCCGACGAACGGATGGCTGACGTGCTTGGCATCATCGATGACGAGATGAACGGGATGCGCCGCGATCAGATCGTGGTTAATGAGCATCAACGACCAGTTCCCGTCCGGCCGTTTGACCACGTATGAGGTAACTACAGTTCGGCCGGCAGCGTCCTTAAGGTCGGCCGATGCCGGGAAAATCTTGTTCGCTCCCGCCTCGTGCTGCAACCATTCGAAATTAATGATGTGTGGGGAAGAGAAGGGAGTGTATGCCGGCGTGCCATAGGCCCCGCCCCCATCAGCGCCACCTTCGGGGCTGAGGCTTCCGTGACCAGCGGCGCCATTATTGATTGCCGGACGATAAAACGCTGTGCCGCCTTGCTCAAAGAATGTGCCAAACGCATCGCTCTCCCAGATAGAGCGGCCAGTCACGCCCAGGTAGCCCGGTCCGCTTCGCCCCGCTATGATTCCACTCTCGGAAATAATGAGCGGCACCTCCGTGGGGACGCCGTCCTGACGCCACATGTGCAGCACGTGCTTCATAATTCCGGGTTCCATGTAAAGTGTCGCCCAGTCATTCGGTGGAGTGAATCCATTGATCATGAATGGATAGTGTTCGAACGACATAAATGAAAGATCCTTGAGATGCCCGTGGGCTTTCAGGTAGTCGACGAATCGCTCCAGCCAGGAAGTGCGTCCCTCATCGTCAGCCCACAGTGTGATGTCTTTATCGACGCCTTCGAAAATCGGACCGCCCAACCTGGCTCCGGGCGTTAACTTGTGGACCGCATCCGCCACTTGAATATAGATCGCGCCATAATCTTCCGGCGTCATGTGCTTGCCGTCGCACTCCTCCCCGACTTCAATTCCGACCACTGGATAACCACGCTTGTGAATGTAGGAGACCTCATTAGCGCAATCTTCGGGAGTGTCATAAATGGCCGCACATGCAACCAGTGCCGGATGGCCCATGGTCAATCCACTGGTAAAGAAATTGTCCATGCCGTTGTACTGATCGCCGCCCCCAGTGATCAGGTTGTTCGCCTGGTGCCAGGGATCGATCGAAGAAGCGAAAAACGATCCGGCCAGGTCCGCCTCCGAACCGGCGATCACTTCCTGATCTCCAGTGCCCTCTAGAACTGGCGGCGCCCCCGGTCCGGGCTCTATGCCGTTAGCTGGATAAACAACCGCGTATTTAGCGGCGGCATCGATCGTACCGGCGGACAACGTCTGAAGGGCGTAACCGACGCAGTTTCGAATATCCTGCGCCCCGTGCGTATCGCAAGTTCCCGAAGACTTCGACATCAAGACGCGGACGAAACGCGTCGTGACCGGCTCATCCGAAAGCTTCAAACGGACATCCCCGCCGCTGCCGTTCAACACCGCGCCCGATGAGAACGCTTTCCACATGCCGTTTGGACCCATGTCCCAGTCCATTGCGTTGTTATCGCCGACCCAGTACTGCACCACATAAACCACGGCATACGGATTTGTCCATTGGATATGGATCGCATTGACAGCGCGGGCGGTGCCCATATCGATTACCACCCATTGCGGGTGCAGCGAATCGCTCTCGCCCGTGAAGTGGCTGGTTAGGTAAGGATTGCTCTTCCAGTAACTTTGAAAACCGGCAACCAGAGGTGAATCGCCGCTGGTCATGAAGTCGCGGTGGGGCAACGAATACGAGTAGCCGTAGTGGATCGGTTCGCCTAAATCAGCGCTGCCGACGTAATAGCCGCTCTTCGTCGCGGGATCGCTCCATGTGCCGTTTTCGTTCCAGTGCCACGCTGAAAGGCGCAACTCGCTGTTGTTGCGCATGGTGATGGAACCCCAACCCAAGTTCTTGACGCCCTGAATCACCTCGGGCTTGCTCAGGTTGTCCACCTGCGCCTTACTCAGGTCGTCCATCCATGCGCCGGTCGCGGTGTCGGGATAGATCGTATTCAGTACGTGCTCCGGCGTAACGTCAACGTGGACCGTGGCAACCGAATCAAGCGTTCCCACCTTTGCAACTGAATCCGCCGGGAGCTCCTCCCGACGCGGTCGTCGGTGAGGCGTTTGCGCCTGGGCCGTCTGTGCCTGAGCCGTTTGTGCATGGACGCGCAGAGGAAAGTGCATGGACACCGCTACCAGCCCGAGCGCCGCGACAATGGCACACAGCCAAATGCGACGCGAGACTCGTGGGTCAGAACCGGAAATCATGACGTTATCGCCCCTATTAAAACAATTAATTATGGATTTAAAATGCACGTCGAGTGTACATGAATGGCAGACAACCGTTTGCAGCAATGGATGTTGCCGCTGGGTGGCAGGCACGAACCATTCCGTTGGTTGACCCGGAGCATCCCCTGATGCTGCGCGCGATCGCGGCTGCCAAGAAAAAGAACGATCGGGTCGACGCTAGCAAGATCGCCGATTGCTTGCGCTGTGACTTCCTGCCCGAGTGCCACATGGCTTCGACTGAGATTCGGGACAGACGGCGAACGCTGGGCTACCGCTGTTTGCTGGTACGGCAGATGGTGCAGACGAAGAATCGGATTTCCGGTCTGCTCATGGAAACTGGGGTGGCGTACAACGAGCAGCAGCTTCACAAAGTGGGATATTTTCGCGAACTGCTCGCGAGCAACGAAGAAGTGAATGAGAGTAACCGACCTCTGCTCCGGCTGAGCCGGGATACGATCGCGGCTGGAGATAGTCGGGTTATGAGTGCCACCATCAACGTCACCCATAGACAAATGCGCGGCGCAAAGAGTAACGCATCGTTCAAAGAGCAGCGAATGTAATTATGTTTGCCCTGTCTTGCCCTCGTCATCGTTCTGAACCCACCTCCTCAAAACGATGACGGCTTCGACGATGTCTCTGTTGGCCCTAAGCGCAGCTTGGCCAATTTCCATTTTCTTGTCATCCAGTTTAAAGCGGTCTTAGGGTGAACGAATGGGGAGTTTGTTCCGAATGGGGGTGCTTCGCGTGCTGTCGCCTAGAGGGCTGACTATTACTTACTCGAAAACTGCAGTTTTGCTGATATTTTTTCCTGTCAGTGTGTCAGGAACATGCAGCCTAGTCTGTGCCCTAGTGTTTTCCACGCGAAACGTCTAATAATCTGGGGCGCCCTCGACCATCACGACTGCGCCCATCGCTCAGGCACGAAATCTCCATTGCTTTCTTCCCGCCAGCCCCGTTCCTCTCAAGCTGAAACGCCCCTGCTCCCAACCTGAAAAGGCAGCGCAATCCTATTCCATCCGACTCGGATATGTAACCCATAGTATTCGCGCAACATTCTTCAACAAGTTGGTCGATGATCGATGTTTTTCGCGCCCGTGCTCGATGCCACTGCGCCCGTATTTGGGCGCGGGAATGAGCGTCATTGTGGCTAAGTTGTTGTGCTCGAAGGCGTGCACAGTGGCCAAAATATTGCTTTCTTAGAACGCATGGCCACAAACACTTGGTGACGCGGCCGTACTTCAGCTCGTAGGAAAACAGGCGCTTCTAAAACAGGCGCCCCGATACCGAGGAACCAGAAAAAACGATGACGAGCAAGAAATCCAAGAAAGACAAGAAATCAAAATCCACGCTGGACAGCGACACTAAAATCTCCGTCACCAGCGGCCAACCGAAGATCAGCAAAAAAGAGTACGAGGCAGAGATTTTCAAGCTACAAGTCGAACTGGTCAAGCTGCAGGACTGGGTCAGGGCGACCAACGCCCGCATTGTGATCATTTTCGAAGGACGAGACGCTGCCGGCAAGGGTGGGATGATCAAGCGCATCATGGAGCGTGTCAGCCCGCGCATCTTTCGCGTGGTAGCCCTCCCCGCGCCAACCGAGAGGCAGAAGACGCAGCTCCATGCTCAGCGCTACGTTGAACAACTCCCCGCCGGAGGTGAAATTGTCATCTTTGACCGGAGCTGGTATAACCGCGCCGCGGTTGAGTACGTGATGGGCTTTTGTACCAAGGAAGAGCACAGGCAATTTCTCAGGGATTGTCCTAACTTCGAGGGCTTTCTGGTCAGCCAGGGCATCATCCTGCTGAAGTATTGGCTCGAAGTATCGAAAAAGGAACAGCACAAACGCTTCCTCGCGCGCATTGAAGATCCTTCCAAGCGCTGGAAGCTTAGTCCGATGGACTTGGAGTCGCACCGCCGTTGGTACGACTACTCCCGCGCCCGGGATGCCATGCTCGCAGCCACCAATACACCAGCGTCGCCCTGGTTCATCGTTCCGTCGGATGACAAAAAACGCGCCCGCTTGAATTGCATGACCCACATACTCAGCAGCATCCCGTACGAGGAGATTCCTTATACACCTCCCAAGCTTCCCCCACGGCAAAAACCGAAAGGGTACGTAGAGCCGAAGTATCAGCATCGAATGGTCCCGCAGCTCTGGTAGGCCTTACAGCATGTCAAATCATAAGTGGCCCCGTTTCTTACCTGAGTGGCTGGTCTCGTGCCATAAGGACTGGCTGGGGCCCGACATCGTCGCGGGGCTAACCACCGGTGCGGTAATCATTCCCAAAGCGATGGCGTATGCCATGATGGCCGGGCTACCGGTCCAGGTAGGTCTCTATACCGCGCTCGTGCCCATGGTGATTTACGCGGTACTCGGGACCTCGCGCGTGCTCAGCGTCAGCACGACCACAACGATAGCGATCCTGACCGCCGCTCAGTTGGGTCAGGTCGTGCCCAACGGCAATCCCGCAGCCCTGCTGAGAGCCGCAGCCACGTTGACGCTGCTGGTAGGAGCCGCACTTTTGTTGGCGTGCCTACTCCGTCTGGGAATCGTCGCGAACTTTATCTCCGAGCCCGTACTCGTTGGTTTCAAAGCAGGCATCGGTCTGGTCATCGTCGTAGACCAAATCCCGAAAATCGTTGGCATCCACATCCCAAGAGGGACATTCGTTCAGAGCGTCCTTTCAATCGTCCACTACCTTCCGAAAATGTCGTTAGCAACGCTCGCCCTTGGGCTCACGATGATCGTGTTTCTGTTGGGAATGGAACGCTTCCTGCCAAAGGTGCCAGCGCCACTGCTGGCTGCAGTTGCTGCGATCGCGGGTGTGTACTTCTTAAACTTGCAGCATCGGGGTGTCGAACTGGTCGGTCATATACCGCAAGGACTCCCCTCAGTGATGAGGCCGGACCTTTCATTGATAAGCGTGCTATGGCCCGGGGCGCTCGGGATTGCTCTGATGAGTTTCACGGAGACGATTGCGGCCGGGCAAGCCTTCAAGAGAAAAGACGAGCACGCGCCGCAAGCAAACAGCGAGCTGCTTGCCACAGGACTCGCCAATATCGGAGGCGCACTTGTCGGTGCGATGCCGGGGGGCGGCGGCACCACACAAACGGCAGTAAACGTCAGGGCGGGAGCTCGCACGCAGTTAGCCGAGATGGTGACTGCGGCGATGACGCTCGTGACCATGTTCTTTCTCGCTCCATTCGTCTCGATGTTGCCGCAAGCTGCATTGGCAGCGCTGGTGATTGTCTATTCCTTCGGACTGATCAAGCCGATCGAGTTTCGTGACATTCTTCGAATTCGGAGGATCGAATTTTCCTGGGCGATCGTGGCTTTCGCAGCTGTCGTGGTCCTCGGCACGTTAAAGGGAATCATCGTCGCGATCATCGTTTCCCTAGTCACACTGGCATGCCAGGTAGCCGATCCGCCAGTGTATGTGCTGCGCCGCAAGCCAGGGACCAACGTATTCCGGCCACGATCTCCGGAACGGAATGCATTTCAATCTGGAGATTGCCGTTGGGCGATACCTGGGGGATGAAAGCGTGCATGAGCAGTCCTGAGATGTGGCGCGTCGTAGAGAGGGAAGAATGCGAGTTGTCCGAATTGTAAGAGACATTCGGCTGGTTGTTTTTGTCACTACCTGTCTAGTGCTTTGTTCGGCGAAAGCGTTTGAGCCGCCGCCAAAACTGTATCGCGCCAAGCCGGAGGACATACCGCCCTGGGCCGAGCAGGGAAAGTTTCGTTTCATCCGGATCGACGGCGGAGAAATCGAGAGCTGGAAGGCGGAGCGGACCTGGTGGGGCAAAAAGTTCAGCGCTGAAGAGAAGGACGTGCTGAGCCACATTTACGACCGCGATTTCGAGCAAATGCTAGGTTTGCTCAAGCAGGCGGAGTTCAATTGGATCTGGGTCACTTGGAGCAGCGGCTGGTCGCTTAAGGATGAGGACGAGAACCGGGAGAACCTGAAAAGGGTAATCGCCCGCTGTCATGAGAACGGGATCCACGTCTCAGCCTACCTGTCGGCCTCCAACATGTTCCGCACGAGCGCCTTCCGCGACGACCCGGAAACAAAGAAATACGGTCTGTGGATGCATCGCATCCCTATGTTCTATGCCGGCCCGACCAAAACCGATCTGCAGATTTCCTGGGACCGCCGTTTGGCCGACGCGCGCAAGCCGGGCTGGCGAGCCTATGTCTTGAAGAAGGCGGAGTTGGCAGTGGACGCGGGCGTGGATGCGATCGTCTGGGACAACATGATCGGTTACAACGACGGCTTGGCCCAGTTGCTCGATGACACCCAGCGAATGGCCGAGCGGAAAGCGCGTGAGACCGGCAGGCCCAAGGTCATGGTTGAAGCGAATATTCATATTCCGCCGGACCGGTTTGGCATGAACGACATGAACGAGGTGATCTGGGAGGAGGACGGCAAGGACACTCCGGGGGTGTGGGACGGTAGATGGCAAGTGGACAACGCGCGCAAGATTAAATTCCTGAGCGGCGAGAAACAGCTTTGGCAGGTCCTGAAATATGAGAACGATCTCTACCACTGTGGCCCGCGCGAGCGCTGTATCCCGAGCCCGGCCGAGCAGAAGCTTTCCATCGCCGAGGCCTATGCGTTCGGCGCCGCCACCTCGCGCAACATCGAGGGCCGCTTCCTCTCCGCGCTGATCAAGGGCAAGCCGGAAGCCCGCGAGGCCTGGACAGCCATCGCTCAATACAACCATTTTCTGGTCGAGCATCAGAATCTGTATCACCAAACTGAGCCGGTGGCGCGGATCGCATTGATCTCTGCGGAACCACAGAACCGGCTGGCTGACGAATTCCTCAAGGAGAGCGTCTTCTTTGAGACCAAAGTGCTCGCGCACCTAGACAAGGGAGTTCCCCTGGAGCGATTCAAGGTACTGGTGATGCCGGCCGATCTCCCCAAGCTCAACAAAGAACAGAAGGCGCGGTTGGATGCCTTTACCTCCGGCGGGGGCGTCATCATCAGGGCCCGAAAGGCCGAGCCAGGAATTGCGGCGCGTGCCGAAGCCGCGGCGGGAGGGCTTGGTCTGACCCTGGAGCCACGCGGTCACGTGTTGGGCCATTTAACTCGGAAACCCGATGGTCGGACATTCATTCTCCACTTGCTCAACTACGATCACCGAGTCCCGGCAGAGAACGTGAAAGTCCGGCTGGACATGAGGGGGCTGGTTCAGGACTTGAGCCACTGGGAGGTAAAGGTCCTATCGCCGGACACAACCCAGTCTCAGATGGCTGGCCTAATTATGCACGGGGGCGTCTGCGAGTTCACTCTGGACCGAATCGAGCACTATAGCGTTGTGGTTCTCTCGGCCAGGCAGGAGCCGTAGTTTTCTCGAACCGCTTACAAGCCGCTCTCCAGTGCCCGCCGGCTAGCAACGTGCGCGGAGATCGGTATCACACTGCTCAATTCGTGGAGTGTAGTCGCAAATAAGAACGGTCAGGTCGTCGTCCTGTTTTTCCGACCATTCTCGAACTGAAGAGACTATAGAGTCCGCCGCCATCGCGGGGGATAGGTCTCGAGTCGCTTTCAGCAGATCGCACAGAGCCTCTTGTCCGAAGAAATCCCCCGCGGTATTGGAGGCCTCCAAAATCCCGTCCGTGTACATCACCATTCGATCACCCGCTTCGAGCTTGTGGACGGCAGTCGAGTAGGATGCAGAAGCGAAGACAGCAAGCATCAATCCATTTTTTTCAATTTGAGTCACGCGGCCATTTCTTAGGAGCAAGAGCGGCGGGTGAGCCGCAGCGGAGTATCGAAATTCTCCAGACACTGAGTTCAGGTGGACATACGCTGCGGTAACGAACTGGTTCTGCGTATTACCCAAGAGAGCCGAATTCATGCCAGACAAGAAGCGTGAGGGATTACCAGCAACCGCTCGCTGCGAAGCTGCCGCAAGCTTCACCATCGATGCGATAAGGGCGGCGGGAACACCATGTCCCGACACGTCGGCGATGAGCAGTCCCACCTGGTGGTCATCCGCAATGATGTAGTCGTAAAGATCGCCTGCCACGGAGCTCATGGGCACATACCGGGCGGCTACTTGGAAGTTCATGGAAACAGGAAATTCGCTTGGCAGAATAGACAGCTGGATGCGACGGGCTACCTCCAGTTCGTTTTGGATTTCTTTTAATTGTTGATCGCGCCGTAAGGTACTACGCGCCGCAACAAAACCCAGAGTGCCGAGAAAGGCCGCGAATCCGAAGGGCTCGAGCTGGGGCAGAGAAGTGGGAAAGAATTGCATCACGTTCTGCCAAACCACGAAAGCAACGAAGATCAGCAAACCCCAGCGAATCACGGCAAAATCAGCGGCCTCAGGATTCCTACTCCTGCCGGAACTCACGGCCATGAAGCGAATGAGAAAGAACGTCGACGCGCTGATTACCAGGAGGCTGTTCGCTCGCTGATAGATGGCGGAATCACCGAACAGGAAAGTGGCTAAGGCGAGGACACAGCCTAACCCAACCATGGCGTACCCAACTACCCTCTCAATTCGCCTTGGCAGTCCGAGCGAGATGAAAAACAAAAATGCAGGAATAAGGATGATGTAGTTAAAGCCTGCACGTACTCGGGCGTAAAGGAGCGAGTTCGGCACTGTCATTGCAAGCAGCGGTGACGAAATCCACAGTCGAAGTCCATACAGCGCAGCAAACAAGGCGAAGAAGATAAGGAGGGAGTCGCGTCGTCGGCGGAGAAGGGCGAAAGCCGCGGATACGATGCCTACGGCGGTGAAAGCTGCGCCTAAGAACAGATAGGGAGCGTCACGATAGAACGCATGCAAGACGCCGTCAGCATTCATATCAGACATTCCACCTACTAGTCGGAACCATTCCTGGCAGACAGTTGAGGGCCCGGCCGCAGATCGACCATTGCAAGCCAGCTCAACGCATCGACCGGGCGCGATGGCCCGAGACACGGGAGGTAGAGCTTCTCGCCACGTGATTCGCCCATTCCCATTCAGCAAGCCAGTTCCTGCGGCATCTACCTTCACATTGGAATTCCGACATCCTTCCCCCGCATTGTGGACAGACTAAGTTAATGATCGACGAGATGATGCTCGTGTTCGATTCGCCCGGTAGCGTGTCAAAGGTTTTCATAATCGCTCTCCTATCCAGAGATCCCACAAGTGCGCGAGGGGCAGACACGGGCCACAAAAAACGGAGATGGTGCCGCGGGTTTTCGGCTCTCAATTGCCCGTAGTGGTTGGCTGCGGAGTCCGTCTCGGCCACGCAATGCCTACCGCCTCGCTCAGCCACGAGAGTGCAAGTGCAATGCCAATGCCGAATCGCGAATAAGACCGTTAACGCAGCGTTCCCTGAGTGCGCCGCGTGTCGAACGTCACCACGATTGCCCTGCGTTAGGCATCTATGCCCGGATGTGGTCGCAACTTTGCGTTGAGCTGGTGATCGCGCAAAACGGCACGCGGCAAAGACATGAAACAGCAGGCTCCTTGAAACTCTACAAGCGCTTCGCTATTGGCATATCGATTGCGTTCCAACTCAGATGTCGAGGACAAGCTCCTGACGTGGCGAACGAGTGGTAACTGCGTTTGACTGCGGAGCAAGAAGGAGCAATAGGAGTACTGAATGCTGCGGAAACTAATACCTGTATTTACTCTGTGTCTGCTCACATTTCCCGCTTTTTCCCAGACCACATCGAAGTGGCAAATAGCCGCCGTTACTGAGGTTAAGCCGCATCCGGCCGCAGGAGAGGACAAGTCTGATCCCATCACGTATGACATATCGGTGAAAGTGGGCGACACAATTTATCTGGTACGGTACACAACACCGCCGGGAGAAATCGCCCCGAAATACGCTACCGGACACGAGCTCCTTGTCTTAGTAGGAAAGACCACCATTACCTACAACGACATGTTGGGACGGGCGTATCAGGTGCCGATAGAAAGCCAAAAACCAGTTACCGAATCTAAGCAGACGAAGTAGATCCTCCATTTAGCCAACTCAGATTACGGACGGCAGACGTGTTCTGGTTTTTGATGGAAGCACAAGATGAAACGTGGAGAAGAGTTACAGAATAGCGCTTGATCACCCAATCAGCAGCCGGATCCAGCAAGTCGCACCAGGAGGACCGATGAAGTTTCGACAGATTCTTACCGCTATTGTGATTCTCAGCACAGTGTGGCACACGGCCGCAGCCCAGCCGAAGAAAAGGAACATACAGCCCGATGCGCCTCGGCCGGAGAGCGTTCTGGCGGGTACAAGCGTGCCATCCAGTCCTGTCCTATCCGCCTTGATTGCGGTAAAACCTGAAATGCCCCTGGGCCCAGAGGATGTTCTCAAATCCTACGAAATCGCCATGAGCTTAGTGGCAGACAAGACATCGGCCGACTTCTCTTTAATCGTGCAGGCCCAACAAACAAATCAAATTACCCGTGAACAGGCCGAATACCTTTTGCAGCAGAGATATCAGATGGCACTGATGCAGTATCAGGTGCTTAGCGCGCTTCATGACGTTCTGAAGCACGACATCGACGAAGCAGCAGGGCAGCAGGCAAAGCAGTCGCTGAAAGCGACAAGGTCCGAGGTTTTGGTGGTTCCTTTTCCGGACTCCACTCCTGCATCCAGGTGACATCGAGATTCATGCTTGCCAGGTTCGGATAGAACTTCACGTTCTTTGGTGGGGACAGAGGAGCGCAAACATAGCATGGGATACCCGGAAAAATTAGTGAGGGGCGGAGAGCGCGTTTCCCCAGACGCGGCCTCGCCTCCAACCACGAAGATGCTCTCTGCTATGTCACATTGCTTACCGTCTCTTTATCGGTACGCATACAGATTGTTGGGAAACAAAACAGATGCCGAAGATGCGGTGCAGGACGCGCTATTAGCAGCTTACAAGCATCTAAACCAATTCAGAGGCGACGCGCAACTTTCGACATGGCTGACCACTATTGTTATCAATTGCGCGAGAATGCATTTGCGCAAGCGTTCACGCTACATCCACGTTTCCCTCGACTCACGAATCGGAGAAGACCAGGAGCATCCGCTTTCCGATATTTTGGTGGTCCACCGAACCAATCCCGAAGATGAGTGCCACAGATCTACGCTGAATGCGCGGTTGATGAAAGCAGCGGCACAACTATCACCAACTCTTCGGAAGACATTTCATCTCCGGTTTGTGGATCATCTTTCCGTCCTCGAAACAGCTCGCGTCCTGGGGGTTCCCACCGGAACTGTGAAAGCGCAGACAGCCCGCGCGCGAGCGAAACTGGTGAAGGCAATGCGAGGGCTCCTCCGCCTAGGCCCAGCGGAACGAAACTCCTGCACGCCCAGGCGTCTACACCAGAAAAATCCAGCCCTTCCCGCAACCAAACCGGAGGCCGCGTCCTTTTATTCCATCACGCCGCCGATTTGTAGCGGGACCATAACGCCATGACACCACGAAGGAAAGAAATTCGTCAGAGCGTAAAGAGGGGAGCAATGTGGAACAGCAGCAGTATCCTAAAGCCTCTCTGGGCGGCTACAGTGCGACACCTTTTTCAATGCCGGTTTCCTTTATCTGCGCTTTGAGCACCTCGATAACTTCGGAGCGTACTCAGCATCCTGTCAGGAGACCGGCCTTCTCATCCAAATCTGATTGCGTCAATGAAAGGACAGGCCGACCGCAGAGCCGGTGCGCCCTCGATCAACACCACGTGGCAGCCGATACCAGTTCTGAAAAGTTCTCCGCGAGTTCCTTGAGCTGGCAAAATGCCTGGCCCGAATGGATCGGTCATGAGAATAAATACGCTCTTTAGGCCCCCCCTCGACGCAGTTTCAGTGGATGACCTGCCGACGTAATGAGTTCGCCTAAGGGAAGCCGACCTCATCTGCCCACATACGGTCACTATCTTTATCGGGTGCCCGAGTTGGGGCACCGACGACTTATATATCGTCGATTTTCACACACTTAGAAGCGCTCACGTCCGGCACTCGAATTGCGACTCCAGTATCGATCCGAATTCGCTTTACAGCGTTCGCGCATAAACATCGTGCTGGAAGGGCCTGATTCCGTGTTGAGCAACAACATCGAAAGTATTGAGAAGTCGGGAATGAAGACCGTCGCCAACGAGAATGGGGCATTGGCATCCTTGTACGGTCGGATCGATATTGATTCCTCTCCAGCCGTGCGCGACCAGCTTATCGCCCTGTTGCGGGCACCACATCTGAGGACAGTGAGCATTGACTTGTCGGGTGTCACCCATATCGACAGTTCAGGCATTGCCACTCTAATTGAAGCGTTGAAAATCGCACGAAACTGTGAAACTGAGCTTCGGCTGCAGGGATTGCATGATCGCTTAGATCGCCTGTTTCAGGCGACGGGCATTTTGTCCCTGTTCAATGAGGGCGTTCGGAGATGAACCACTCTGGATGCGAGGCCGTCTGATGGCCAATCTTCTCGAAATTGCCGGCAGGGAGACTCTCAGCCAACTGGACTACGTTGGGAGCTTGAACATTCAGTGGTGGCAGACACTGCGAGGGATGCGTGCGGCTCTGCCCCTGGTTGGAAATCGACATCGGTGGCGAGCAGCTGTTCACCAAATGTTAGAGATTGGGGTTGACGCGCTGCCGATGGTTGCCCTGATGGCTATGTGCAGCGGCTTCATCCTGGCGATGCAGGGAGCCTCTGAGTTACGGCGATTCGGGGCCCTGCACTTCGTCATCGATCTGGTCGCAGTCGGCTTCACCCGAGAACTTGGTCCGCTGTTGACTGCGATCGCTGTCAGCGGACGCTCGGGATCTGCATTTGCGGCCGAGATCGGCACCATGAAGGTCACGGAAGAGATCGATGCGCTTAAGGTCATGGCTTTCGAACCGGTGGAGTTCGTGTTAGCGCCAAAGTACCTGGCGGCCCTGGTGGCCGTTCCGTGTCTCAGTATCGTGGCGGCCTTCTTCGGCATTCTCGCCGGGGGGGTTTTTATGTTCTTCAGCACGCATCTTGATCTCCTGCTCTATTTCCGATACGTGCTGACCTCGATTGAGTTACGGGATGTGCTCGCTGCGATGATCAAGAGCTTGGCATTCGCCACCATTATTGCTCACGTGGGATGCCTGGAAGGACTTCGTGTCCGCGGTGGGCCCGACGCAGTAGGTCGCTCGACGACTTCAGCGGTTGTGCGATCAACGTTCCTGGTCATTGTTGCCGATGCGATCTTTACCGCCATCTTTTACTTCGTAGGGAAGACTTAAATGTCTCTGATTTCAGTGCGCGATCTGGTGGTGGAATACGATGGCCGGCGTGTGCTCGATGGCTTGAACCTTGACATCGAAGCGGGCCAAATCACGGTGCTACTGGGAGGCAGCGGTTCAGGAAAGAGTACGCTCTTGCGGCAAATTCTTGGTCTCGAACATCCGAAATCGGGCAGCATCTCGATCAAAGGAACAGACATTACCACTTGCTCACAAGCGGATTTGAACACCATCCGACGGTCGGTTGGGGTCGCCTTTCAGAGCGCTGCTTTGTTCAATTCACTGTCGCTGGAAGAGAATGTCGCGCTCACCTTGCGGGAGCACACCGCACTCGCGCCTTCAGTGATCGACCTGATCGTCTGGTTGAAGTTGGCGGTGGTGGGCCTGGCGGATTTCGGCAAACTGCACCCGCAGGAGCTCTCGGGAGGCATGAAGAAGCGTGCGGCAGTTGCGCGCGCTCTTGCAATGGATCCCGAGATCCTGGTGCTGGACGAGCCTTCGGCTGGCCTTGATCCGATTGTGGCGGCGGAGTTGGACGAACTCATCGTATTTCTGAAGGAGACTTTTCAGATTACCGCTCTTGTTGTCACTCATGAGATGCACAGTGCCTTCCGCATCGCCGACCGGATCGCGATGCTGTTCGACGGAAAGCTCCTTGCAGTCGGCACAAAAGACGAAATACGCGCAAACCAGAATCCACGCGTGAGGCAGTTCCTCAACCGTGTGCCGGCCAATCCGATGCATACGCCGGCATTGGCCTCTTATCTGGAGCGGTATGTGCAAAGTCAGGAGGCAAAACCATGACCACTGAAGCAAAGGTTGGTGCCTTTGTTCTCGGCTGTTTTGCTGTACTCGCGTTCACGGTCATCTACCTGTTGAATGCGCAGTACACTGGCGGCACCGTGCAGTATCGCACCTACCTGCGATATGCCGGAGGGCTTGAGCCCGGAGCTTTCGTGCTCTATGGCGGCATGAACGTGGGCAAAGTCACAGCCGTGCGGCCCTGGGCGACGGATCCGACCCGAATCGAGATTCTCCTGGACGTCAAGAGAGATACTCCGCTGAACGAGAAATCAGTGGCCAAGCTGGGCTTCACCAGCGTCATGAACAGCGCTGCCTTATCAATCACCACTGGCACCATTGATGCCAAGCGTCTTCCTCCAGACTCAACCGTGGCCTCGCAAGAAGCGGCCAGCCTGGATGAGATTGCCGGGAAACTGGCAACCGTTGCGGACAGCGCGAATACGCTGATCACGCAGGCACAGGGGGAACTCAACGATATTAGCGGCAACATGAACCATCTGATTGCAAACCTGGACACGATGACCGGACCCGGAAATCAGAAAAAAGTCCAAGCCATTCTGAACAATATTGATCGCTTGGTGGCGGACGAGCGGCCAAAGATTGATCGCCTCACAGACCAGCTGGCTAAGGTTAGCGAGCATGCCGACGATACCATTCAGAATGTGAATGGCACGGTGACGGATTTGCGCGCTCCCATGCGGAAAGATTTGGTTGAATTACAGACAACGCTGGAAGAGGCCAAAAGTTTGTTGCAGTCCATGCAGGTCATAGTGCGGGCCAATGACTCCAAGATCGGCGACACGGTAGAAAATCTGCGCGATGCTACCGACAACCTGAATCAATTCACAAATTCACTAAAGCAGCGCCCCTGGAGCCTGATCCGCACCAAGCAACCCGGGGACCGGCAGGTTCCGAGATAAGGCCGCCAGAGGAGACTCGACAATGAAAAAGCTTACGATGGCGCTGGTATTGATGGTGACGCTGTTACCCGCTCTGTCCGGATGCGGCAGAGTAAGATATCCCGCATATTACACATTGAATTTGCCAGCTCCGCCGGATCCGCCCGCGGCGGAAAACGTCCGAACCTCAATCGCGGTACGGGAATTCCAATCTCCCACTTATCTAAGGCAAGGACCTATTGTGTACCGGACAACGCCGGAGGAAATCGGATTCTACGAATACCACCGGTGGGCGGCGGATCCCCGTATGCTCGTGACCAGCGCGGTGGTCGACCATCTGCGCGCCGGCGGTCAGTTCTCCGCCGTCTCCATGTATAACGGTCGAACTGACATCAACTACGTCTTCAGTGGAAAACTGGAAAAGCTCGAAGAAGTCGATTATGAAACGGGAGTCAAGGTCGAGGTTGCACTCTCTGCCCAAATCACTCGAGTCGCGACCGGCGCAACGGTCTGGAGCAATGCGGTTTCTGAAACTCGACCAGTGTCTCAACGAAATGTACCCGGCGTCGTGTCCCAGATGAATCGGACTATGGAGCTAGCCATCAACAAACTGCTTTCTACGGTTCCACAGTCACTGGGTAGTGAACGATAGGAATTTCAAGCGGAACCGGGAGCGGCCGAGGTTTGACCGTCGTCCGGAATCATCCGGATCTCGATTGCAGTGGAAGGTGCTTGAGCAGATACTCGAAAGCACAAAATCAAGACGCAGCCATTCGGCGAGAGTTTCAGCATTCGCCCAAGGCGTTACATGGATTTCGCGGACGTAGTGCTGTGCCGTGACCGAGGTTTGGTCAGTTCGATCCTCGGACCTGTAGATTGCAGTCCTGTACGAAGATCCGGTGTAAAACGAGAATTGCGGGAGTTCAGGTGCCATGACAATCACCGAAGATCGATATCGAATGCTGCTAGGTGCTTCCAGCGCTCTTGCTGATCAGCCCACGGTAAAAGCTGTTCTGCAAAGCCTGCGGGGTGTTCTGGCCAGTACTTCCCGGTTACACGGGGCCGAACTCTATGTGCTTACCGATGACGGGGACAGCTTATCCAGCTTCGAATTTGATCGCGATCCGGATGCTCCGGCAATCAAACGTGGAGCGAAATTGTTGCTCACCGGCCTGGTCGCGCAGGTGCTGGATGAACAGAAGCCGGTGTTTGTCCAGGACCTATCGCGGGTAATGTTGGAGCACCCTGACATGGCTCCTTTTGCGGCCGAAGTTGCCGGACGGAGCACCTACTTGTTCCCAGTATCGACCGCGCAAAAACGCTACGGAATTCTGTCAACGCCAAAGTTGCAGGGCCAGCAGTTTGCTCCCGAAGACGTCGAGATGCTCAGTGCCCTGGCGTCCCACGTTGCCGTCGCGCTCGAGTGTGCAATCGCAAGAGATACCGCGCAGCTTTACCACCGAGAGGTCGTGCAGCAACGAGATCGGCTCAGCTTGTTGCTGGAAATCAACAACCATATTGTCAATAAGCTGGAAGCGGATGACCTGTTTCAGGGTGTAGCAGGGTCGATGCGCAAGCATTTGGGCAACGATCTCACGTCATTGTGGCTCTTTAACAAGCAGTCGGGCAGCTTGGAACGTAGATTTCTCGATTTTCCGACTGGAAAAGGCTTTCTCGAGAAGATTGTTATGGTTGAGCCCACGAAGCTATGGAGTGAATGGTCGCAGCTTCGGACGCCCCATTATTACTCACCTTGTGGAGCCGATATACCTCCGGCCCTCCGCGAGGCATCCCGATCTGAATCCCTCCTCTCGGCCGTCATGGTGCCACTGAAGGGGGCGGATGGCCCCTTGGGCCTGTTGACGATGTGCAGTCGCAGGGCTGATGGCTTGAAGGAGGCGGACCGCGACCTGCTGTCGCAGATCGGCACGCAGACATCTTTGGTGCTCGAGAATGCTCTGGCCTACGGACGGCTCCGGGCCTCGCGCGATGATCTGGAAGAGCAGAGGCTTTACCTTGAGTCGGAAATTGAATCTGAATTCAACTTCGAAGACATAGTCGGCAAGAGTGCCGCTATACGTAAAGTGTTGGACCAGGTCACGATCGTTGCTCCAACCAGTTCCACCGTGTTACTGCACGGCGAGACCGGTACGGGCAAGGAGCTGGTGGCCCGAGCGCTTCATAATCTCAGCCCGCGGCGGGAGCGCACGTTTGTGCGCCTGAATTGTGCGGCTATTCCTTCGGGTCTGGTGGAAAGTGAACTGTTCGGCCACGAAAAGGGTGCTTTCACCGGCGCCCTGATCCAGAAGCGAGGGCGGTTTGAGCTGGCGGACCACGGCACTCTGTTTCTCGACGAAATCGGCGACATTACGATGGATTTGCAGCCAAAGCTTCTGCGTGCCCTGCAGGAGCAGGAGTTCGAACGTCTCGGAAGTACGAAAACCATCCACGTCGATGTTCGTCTGATTGCTGCCACACATCGGGATCTGGAAAGCATGATCCGAAACAATCAGTTTCGCGAGGACCTTTTTTATCGGTTGAGGGTGTTTCCAATCGAAATCCCGCCGCTGCGCGAACGGCGCGAAGACATTCAACTCCTGGTTCATTTTTTTGTGGCGCGCCTCTCCCGGCGTATGCAGAAGCGCATCCGGTCTGTCCCGAGACCTGCGATGGAGGCTTTAATGAATGCCGATTGGCCAGGAAATATCCGCGAGCTGGAAAACTTCATCGAGCGTTGCGTGATACTCACGCAAGGGGACGAACTGAATGTGCCGCGAGCAGAGCTGAATAGATCCGCTGGCCGCGCTGTGGTTGCGGCCACGTCTACTTTCGAGCAAGCAGAGCGGCAGGCAATCGTCGATGCTTTGAAAGGAGCATCCGGAAAAATAGCCGGCAACGGCGGAGCGGCAGAACGCCTCGGGCTTAAGAGAACCACGCTGCAGAACAAGATGCGCAGGCTGAGCATTACGCGCGCTGATTATTCGGCCTGACGGCATACGGTCGCCCGCCAGCATACGGGCAAGTCAACAGTGCCGTTGTGACGGCTCAGTTCGGCCCTAGTGTATTGTTTTCCAAGCACTTATAGATCAGAGTCGCGTTTCGGCAATGGATGTGCTCCTTCCTCAGTGCCCCGCTCTAAGAGGCCACATAAAGGGGACTAAAGCAATCACAGAGGGAACTCATAAATGAAGAAGTTGACCGAACTGGCAATTATTATTCTCGTTCTTTTTGGAATCTCATGCTGGGCTCAGGAAGTTAGAAATGAGGTGACGGTCCAAGGCTCTGGTTTCTTCCAGAAGCAGACCACTGCTGGTGGTATCACCAATGAGGCAACGAACTCTGGCGGCGCGATGGCCGGATACCGATTTAATCTCAAGAACTGGCTCGCGGTCGAAGGGGATTACGATTATTTCAGAAATCATCAGACGTTCTCGTCTAGCAGTGGCACTACATCCATACCAATGAATGTTCACGCCGCGACTGGTGTTGCCATTGTCAAGCTTCCGTCCTTCAAGGTGCCTGCCGTCAAGATCGTGTCTCCATTCGTACTCGCCGGAGCCGGAGCCATGTTCTTCGATCCACGTGGCGGATATATAAATAATGAGCAGACGCGAGGTGCCTTCGTCTATGGCGGTGGATTCGATGTGCCGATGTCAAAACATTTCCTCCTGCGAGCACAATATCGCGGGTTCGTCTATAAGACTCCCGACTTCGAGATGACCAGCCTCAAGGTCGACAAATACACTCATTCCGCTGTGCCCTCCGCCGGCGTGGTATTTACCTTCTAGCTCAGTCCGGTTCCTTCCTTCTTCTCCACTCTTCAAGGCGGCTGCTTCAGCCGCCTTGAAGAGACCGCATTCCAGGCTGCCCTCATGCTGGCAGTGCCCGTTATGGAGGGCGGCACACCCGCGGAAGAGCTTTTAGTGTCAATAAGTTGGGCCACGCGTCCTTGGCGAAACAGATGCAGGGATGTCTATAGCAATCCATTTTGAGGCTGCTAACGAATGTAGAGGGCCATAATGCTACGTGTCGAGAAACAAGAACTAGACGGTGCTTTGATTTGCCGGCTCGAAGGCCGATTCACCGGCGAGGGAGCGGAGGAAGTCCGCAGGCTTCTTACGCGCTGCGATAACAAACTGGAATTAGTTGTGGATCTTACGGACGTGATGTTTATCGACGGCATTGGGGAAGAGGTGCTTTTGTTTGTCAAGAGGCTCGGAGCTGAGTTCGTTGCCGAGACTTCATATTCAAGAGACGTTTGCGAACGGCTTGAACTCCCGTTTATTGGCAAGCGTAAGTCGAATATGCAATTACCAGTTAATGCGAATGGAAACGGGCATCGTCCTCGCCGTCGATGATCAAGCACACTTAGCAGGCTATCGAGCGCAACCCTAGCGCAATCCCGGCGAGCTTGAATGGGGAGCGCTCGCAGGCATTCTGCTTTACTCTTCACCTCACCTTTTACAAAGCTGCTCAATGTTCAATATGCAGCCTTATCCCCCGAAGGGCTCGATTCGCCGTTGCCTTCGATTTCTTCCATCCCTCCTTCCCAAACAACGCGGTAATTTTCTTAAATCCACCTCCCATCCGCAGAATCGCTCAACTGCGAGTCTGAATTTATCTTCGAGTGGCACGCGGAACATCGTTCCCGTCGTTTTCGATTGCATTAAACCCAACGCGCTGCGGCCAGTGCCCGCATGAGGGCAGAGGCCATCGACCGGATACGGGCATTCTCCAGCATTGTTGGACGCCCGCGCTTCTGATTCAAGAACTTGCGAGGAAGTCCGAGTTGGTACGGCACCTGCAATCTTGGTTGCACACGAGCGGCAACACGATTCGCTCAAAGTTCAAAGTGCCGTCAGGCCTCAGCTTGAATCCAGGTAGAAGAATGATGAAATCAAACCATCTCGCAATGCTTCTTTCAATTGTTTTTCTTGCATCAGCAATTGGGTCGTTTGCTCAACAATCGACGCAGGACGTTCCGCTTCTTACGCTTGATGACGCCGTCTCCATTGCACTGTCGAATAATCGGCTTGTGAAGAACTCAGCATTGGAAGCGCAGAAGTACGATTTTCAGGTGAGCACGATGCGCAGCAAGCGGCTGCCGAACTTTCATTTTTCGATACTCGGTGGCGAACTGTTGCAGCCGTTTGACTTCACGTTCGCGAAGGGGACCTTCGGGAACTATCCGGGAGTTGGTCCTATTCCGTCAACAGATGCCAAAGTTCACACGCCGGCAAAATTGACGGCTTTCTTGAATGGCAGCATCGATCAGCCCCTGACGCAGCAGTACAAGATCGGATTGGGAATTCGCGCCACAGAACTTGGTCGCGAGATCGCGAAAGAAGATGTTCGCGCAGAGAAGCAGAAAATTGCGGCCGAAGTGCGCAGTGCGTATTTCGAGCTTGTAGCGACGCAGGCTGCGGTGGAGGCAACACGGGAAGGAGTGCGGACTCTGGAAGAGGCGCAGCGAGTTACGCTGCGTTACATCACGGAGAAAACCGTGCTCAAGGCAGATGAGTTGGAAGTCGACGCGCGTTTGGCCAAGACGCAGTATGACCTGTCGGTTGCGGAGAACGGATTGGCCACACAGCATGAGCACCTGAATCATCTCTTGGCAAGGGACCTTGAAACTCCCTTTCGGGTTGATTCTATTCCTGAGGAGGACACGACCACTCTGAGTTTGGCGGAGGCGCGAGAGCATGCATCAGAGAATCGGCCTGAGATCCGCCAGGCTCATCTCAAAGAAAAACAAGCCGAGTACGATCGCCGGATTGCGAAGGCCGAATACATTCCGGACCTTGGTCTCGCGGTTAGCTACATGGGGGTTCAGAACGTGCAGGTGCTTCCGACGAATGTTGCTGTCGCCGGTTTTGCGTTGACCTGGGAACCATTCGATTGGGGACGCCGCCACAATCGAGTGCGCGACAAGTCGAACACACTGGCACAGGCGCATAACGGCGCACAGGAAATCGAATCGCAGGTCGGGGTTGAAGTTGCCGCGAAGTACCGAAAGTGGAAAGAGTCCGCGTTGCTGTTGAAGGCTACCCGCACCGGTCATGAGGCCGCAGCCGAAGAATTCCGCGTCACTAGCAATAAATACAAAGAACAAGCAGCACTCGTAAGAGATCTGTTACAAGCTCAGGCTCAAAGTTCAGAAACCGCTTTTCAGTATCAGCAGGCGCTCTCTTCTTATTGGAGTTCCCTTGCAGATTTGCGCCGCGCGATGGGAGAGGAATAAAAGTGAGAACCACAATCGCAATCTTTTCATTGATGCTCGTCATGGTCGGATGTGGCTCGAATAAGCCACTCAATCAGCCTCCTCAGGGAGTCCAGGCTCAAGCCATTGAGAAGCAAGCGGGCTCCAGCACGGACGGCTTGCGTTTCTCGGCCGTCGTGACGGCTGATTCAGAAGTTCCCCTGGCGTTCAGAATTCCCGGATATGTTATTGCGCTCAAACAGGTGCGCGGCCAGGATGGCAGGATGCGCGATGTTGCCGAAGGCGATCGAGTTAGCCGGGGCGCCGTGCTCGTCCGCATCCGATCGTCCGAATACGAGGACAAGGTGCACCAGGCGTCCTCGCAGGCAGCAGCCGCGGAAGCTGTCTTTCAGAAAGCAAAGCTGGACTTTGACCGGGCTACCCATCTATACGATAGCCAGAGCATTACGAAGCCCGACTTCGATTCCGCTCGCGCGCAATACGACGGCAGCGAGGAGCAATTGAAATCCGCGCGGGCCCTGACGAGCGAGGCGGAAATCGCCCTGCGTGACACCTCACTGATTGCACCTTTCGACGGCGACATCGTGAAAAAAGCTGTCGAACTGGGCGCGTTCGTCGGACCTGGCGTCCCCGCATTCGCGCTCGCCAAAACCGATATCGTCAAAATCGTCGTTGGAGTGCCCGATACGGTTGTCCGTACCGTAAAGGTAGGCCAGCCCGTGGATGTTGCCATTGACGCGTTCCCCACGCGTACATTTCATGCACGAATCACTCGCATGTCATCGGCGGCGGACACGATTACGCGTAATTTCGAAGTCGAAGTCGCTATCCCGAATCACGATCACTTGCTGAGGGTGGGCATGATTGGCTCCTTGCAATTCGCGAATGCCGATGGCGCAAGTCGAACATCGGCGCTGCTGGTGCCACTTTCCGCAGTCGTACAAGCGAAAGATGGGAAGTACGGCGTGTATATCGTCTCAAACTCCAACGCAGGAGAAGTCGCTCGCCTCCACAACGTCGACATCGGCGCGGTCAATGGCAGTGAAATCACCGTAATCAGCGGGCTCGAACCCGGAGAACGCATCATCACCAACGGCGCCAATCTGCTTAAGGATGGCCAGCGCATCGAGGTCCTGCAATGAAATCTGAGAACCCCAACGACAGCCGTAACGTCGCACGATTCTTCGTCAACAACCGGCAGATTGCCTGGGTCGCATTGTTCGCAACCCTGGCATGGGGCGTGTTCGGGTACACAAACATGCCCAAGCGCAAGGATCCCGACATCCCTGTGCGCATCGCATTGGCAATCACCCCGTGGCCAGGGATTTCCGCGGACAAAGTCGAACAGTTGGTCACGCGAAAGGTTGAGCAAGCCGCCACTGGAAACAGCAAGGTGGACCGCGTGGAGTCCACCACACAGGACAACATTTCTGTCGTGCAAGTCAGACTCTTGGACAACATCAAGAACACCCAGCAGGAGTTTCAGGATATTGGACAACGACTGAACCAGATCACGGACCTTCCCGACGGCGCCGGACCTATTACGTGGATCAGCGATTTCGGAGACACGGCAGCGCTGATGCTGACCGTCGCCAGTCCAACCATTCCGGACCTTGAAATCGCCTTGCGCGCCCGCGGTGTGCAGGACGCGATTGAGACAGTGCGCCAAGGAGTTAGCAGTGGGCGCGTGACCGTTCTCTACTGTTACCCGGCATCGGTCTCACCTGCCGTGATTGAACGTCCATTTGTAATCCTCTCTGCGCAGGCCCAGCGGGATGGATTCGCGCGTGATGTTCGTTCCATGTCGGTAGGAAGCTGTTCCGGGATCGACTTTGCGACGGCGAAGTCGGATGAGGAAATCCGCGCATATGGACAGCTTTTCATTGAGAAGAAGCTTCAGGAGTACGACTTTCATCCCGACGCGTGGGGTCCCATTATCATTCGTGATCCTCAATCCACGAAAGAGCGAATCGCAGAAGTAGCCAATAACCGGTATTCGTATCGGCAGCTTGATGACTTCACCGATCTGATCCAGCGTACGCTCCAACGCGTACCAGAGGTGGCGAAGGTCCAGCGCGTGGGCGTTCTGCCCGAGGAGATCTATCTGGAGTACTCGGATGCGCGGCTGGCAGCCTTGAAATTGCAGCCCACGAAGATCAAAGACATCCTGAACACAAGGAATGTGACGGCTCCAGGTGGTATCGTCCAGACACAATCGCGAAACGTCCTAGTAGACGCGACCGCTGAGTTCAAAAGCACGAAAGATATTGGAAACGTGCTCCTCGCATCATCGTCCACTGGGGCGCCGCTTTACTTGCGTGATCTTGTCGATATATCGCGTGCCTATCAGACGCCTGCCCGGTACCTGAACTATTTGGTCGCTCGCGATGCAAATGGAAACTGGCATCGAAACCGTGGCATCACGCTGGCTGTGCAAATGCGGTCGGGTGAGCAGATCTTCAAATTCGGTGCAGCGGTCGATAAGGCGCTCGCAAACGTCCGCCCGCAACTGCCTGCCGACCTTATGATTGCTCGCACCTCAGACCAGCCCCGGCAAGTGAATGAGCTTGTCAGTTTGTTGATGGGCAGTCTCTATGAGGCGATTGCCCTGGTCGTAATCGTCGCCCTTATCGGATTCTGGGACTGGCGTGCTGCCATGCTGATGGCTGCCTCCATTCCCCTGAGCCTGGCAATGGCCTTCGGTATCGTTCATGTGCTTGGTATAGACATTCAGCAGGTTTCTATTGCGACTTTGATAATCGCGCTAGGTCTGCTGGTAGATATGCCCGTTGTCGCAGGTGACGCAATCAAGCGCGAATTGGGCTCCGGTTCGCCGCGCGAGCTCGCATCATGGATTGGACCAACGAAACTGGCAAAAGCGATTGTATTTGCCACGATCACGAACATCGTCGCGTATCTCCCGTTCCTAATGCTGAGCGGCGATACAGGCTTTTTCCTTTACAGCCTGCCCGTTGTGATGACTTGCACGCTGGTCGCGTCCGTCATTGTTTCGTTCACCTTCATGCCATTGATTGCCTACTACATGATCAAACCGCCCAAGCAGCTTGAGGAGCCCATGTCCGAGCGGAGGAAGCACGGGTTCCCGGCGCTCTACTATCGCGTGGGGAATTTCTTGCTTGAACATCGTTGGGGTACGTTTGCTGCTTCTCTGATTGTGATTGCGTTGGGCGGCGTCTTTTTCTCAATGCTGAAACCGCAGTTCTTCCCCAAGGACCTCTCCTACCTGTCTTACATAGACGTCTGGCTTCCGCCCGATGCCCCGCTTGGAGCAACGGATGCAGTCGCACAAAAGGCAGAAAGTGTAATCAGGGAAGAGGCCGAGCGATTTGGAAAGGAACATCATAAGAAGGACGTTCTGAAATCGCTGACCACATTTGTGGGCGGCGGCGGCCCCAGATTCTGGTTCTCGGTCGACCCTGAGCGCCAACAGCTAAACTACGCGCAGATCTTAGTCGAGGTTGCCGACAAGCACTTCACGAATGAGTTCGTCGGGCCCATGCAGACCGCGCTGAGTCGCGAAGTTCCGGGAGCCCGGGTCGACGTACGGCAGCTCGAAACTGGTAAGCCGGTCGGTATCCCCGTTTCAATCCGAATTTCAGGGCCCGACATGGACGTTTTGCACCGTCTCTCGGGCGAACTCCAGTCGGTCTTTCGGGCTCAGCCCAATGCGACTCGGGTACGGGACGACTGGGGAGAGCCTGCCATGAACGTCCGGTTGAAAGTTGATCCGGACCGCGCGAATCTTTCCGGGGTCACGAATCTGGACATAGCATTGTCATCGGCGGCCGCGGAGAGCGGATTGCCGGTGTCCACATACCGAGAACTCGACAAGCAAATTCCCATTGCTGTTCGTTTGCGCATGGAGGAACGCGCCGGGCTTTCTGACATTCAAAATGCGTACGTGTACTCGCTGACCAGCAATCAGCGCGTACCTCTGCGGCAGGTTTCCAATGTGACAACGGAAATGGCGGTGTCGAAAATCAAGCGCCGCAATCAATTCCGGACGGTTACGGTATCTGCGTTCCCGATCCCGGGCGTATTGCCATCACAGGTCCTTACACCATTGCTGCCAAAGATTAAGGAGTTCCAGAAGAACCTGCCTCCCGGCTATTTCCTCGAGATTGGAGGCGAATACGACGAGCAGCAGAAAGGTTTCAAGGAACTTAGCGTCGTCATGGCGATCTCAGTGCTGCTGATCTACATTGCGTTGGTTGTGCAGTTCCGAAGCGCCGTCAAGCCGCTTCTGGTCTTCGCTGCAATTCCATACGGAATGACAGGAGCGCTCGCAGGCCTTGTCGTTATGGGTCAGCCCTTCGGATTCATGGGATTCCTGGGAGTCGCCAGCCTGGTAGGGGTGATTGTCAGTCACGTGATCGTCCTGTTCGACTTCATCGAAGAAGCACACGAGAGAGGAGAACCTTTACGAGAAGCTCTGCTCGATGCCGGCATCGTGCGATTGCGCCCCGTGATGATCACAGTCGGAGCGACTGTGCTTGGGCTCATACCTCTGGCCATTCACGGCGGACCCCTCTGGGAACCTCTCTGCTACGCCCAGATTGGTGGTCTCACGATCGCGACGTTTGTGACGCTGCTGCTTGTCCCGGTCATCTACTCGATCTTTGTGTTGGATCTGAAGCTGATTAAGTGGGATACCCCTGCAACAGTCGAGCCGGCGACCGCTGAACTAACGACCGCAGAGTTTCATTACTCGCATTAGCCATGGAAAGTAATTGTTCATAGAGGAGATCGGCATGATTACTTGCAGCAGCGTCGCCAGCCTATTCTCAGAGCTGAAAACTAGAATGGAAACCCGCCAAGCGCGGGTAGGCGTGATAGGTCTCGGTTATGTGGGCCTGCCGCTTGCTTTGCTCTACACCGAGGCGAAGTTTCGCGTAACGGGTTTTGACATCGACCAGCATAAGGTCGCAACTCTCACCTCGGGTGGATCCTACATTTGTCGAATTCCACCTACAGAGATCCAGGCGGCGCGCTCGCAAGGCTTCTGTGCGACCGCAGAGTTTTCGAGCCTGAGCGAGATGGATGCCATCATTATCTGTGTGCCCACACCTCTGGACGAATATCGAGAGCCAGATCTCAGTTTTATTACTAACACTGCTAGGGCAATAGCACCGCATCTCCGTGCCGGTCAATTGGTGGTGCTTGAGAGCACGACTTATCCCGGCACCACGGAGGAAGTGCTTGTTCCGATCCTGGAAGAAGGCAATGGCTGCGGTTTGAAAGCCGCCCGCGACGCAATGGCTAACGGAGAGGATCAGCTTTTTGTCGCTTTTTCTCCCGAACGAGAAGACCCAGGGAATGACAGCGTCGCGCGTCGCGACATCCCCAAGGTCGTAGGAGGCCTGAATTCCCAAGCCTCAGAGCTGGCCGGGGCCCTGTACGGATCAATCTTTAACCGCGTTGTGCCGGTATCTTCACCCGCGGTGGCCGAGATGACGAAACTGCTGGAAAACATCTATCGGTGTGTGAACATCGCGTTGGTCAACGAACTCAAGCTTCTGTCATTGCGCATGGGGTTGGATATTTGGGAAGTCATCAACGCCGCGTCAACGAAGCCATTCGGCTTTCAGCCTTTCTACCCCGGCCCGGGCTTGGGGGGACACTGCATTCCGGTCGATCCTTATTATCTGTCATGGAAGGCAAAGGCGTGGGATTTCCAGACGCGCTTCATCGAACTGGCCGGAGAGATCAACAGTGCCATGCCGTATCACGTGGTCTCATCCGTCAGCAGAGCTCTCAGTGGACAACGGAAGGCTCTTAACGGCGCCAAAGTGTTGGTGCTCGGGGTAGCCTACAAGAAAGACATCGATGATCTACGCGAGTCACCGGCCCTGACCATTATTGAGCTGCTGCAGAAGGACGGCGCTCAAGTCAGCTACAACGACCCATATTTTCCGAGTATCGGTAAAGGGCGCCATTATGATCTGCAGATGAAATGCGTACCCGTGGACGACATCTCCAAATACGACTGCGTCGTGATCGTCACAGACCATTCAGATTACGATTACGCCTGGATCGCGCAGCACGCTTCCTTGGTGGTCGATACGCGCAACGCGACCAAAGGCATTCATGGCGATAACATTGTGCGCTGCTAAGAGAATTGCTTCCGAAGTGAACGCCTCGTTGGGCGCTTGCACCATTATCGTGGGCGCCCCTGGAAATGAGTGAAGCAGATTCGCCGCGAAGCCTTTAATTAAGAGGCGCGATCTCGAAAATGGCCTTGCTTCAACAAGCTGGTGCCGCCGTACTTCTTTTGTTAGTCACACTATCTCTGCAGTGTGGCGGCGCCGCTGCGCTCATCCTTTGGATACGAAGTATCCCGAAAGAGAGTCAAAGAGTACGGGTATTTCGCTGCGCCACGCTCGTCATGCAAACCACGGTAGCCGTCATCGTTCTGCATGGAATCGTCATTCTGCTGTGGGCGAGTTGCTATCGCTGGCTTTGCCTTCCAACTTGGGAATCTTCGTTCTACTTCTCGGCGAGCAGCTATGCGACAGTTGGGTACGGGGATGTGGTCCTTGCGTCGAAATGGCGCCTATTGGGTCCACTCGAAAGCATGGTCGGCATGCTGATGTCGGGGGTCTCCATTGGACTTCTATTCGCGGCGGTTACTCATCTGGTTGACGGCAAATCCCGATCCCGTCTACCACTTCACGCCGACCCCACGAATCCGGATGAGATCCGAATCCGATGAAGGCGGCGGTCCAAGTGTGCCGACGCCGATGAGATCCGGGCTTTCTTCTCGGATGGTTTCTCGCAATTCTGGCCACGTTCCCCCTGCCTAGCTATGCATTTGTATTAAATGCCAATGAGAGAGCCGGGTGCGAACAAGCTATGCCTACAACCCGGCGGCGTCGCGCAATATTGCCTTCTCACAGGCAGCGATTGCGCCAGGATCCGCCATGGCGAGACCAGGGAGGACCGTATGTGCGCCAGGCAAAATCTCAAGTCACAAAATCGAGCCAGTGCCAGGGAATCGCGTAGCGCCCTTTCATAAGTGTGGGAGAAGTTGATTGCCATCAATGCCGGGCCTGGTCCGAGATCCGCTGCGAGCGGGGACACTCGAGAATTGAAGGCCGCTCTGGCGGTTTAAAAAACCGTCGGTGAGGTGCGTCCCACTTGATCCGTGTCTGCTTGGGGAGAGCTGGATCAGGTTGCGGCGCACCTCTATTTCGCCGACGGTTTTTTCGTGCGCACATGAACCTTCTGCAGCTTGCATGCAATGTTCCAAACGTACTGACGGCACGTGCCTGTAAATACGGGATGTTGGCAATCTTCGTTTTTTCAGCATCTGCCCACATCGAGGCACTGCCCGAGTCAGGGCATGCCTATCGGGAAGGGAGGTGCAGTGGACATAAGAAAGATGGCTTGTTGTAGGGATGATTGGATTGGCAAGCCATCTGCATTGCAGGATCAGTAAGCGCTCATTCGGAGTTGTGTTGGTTAAAGGGGGCAAAGTCGGACAGGATTCCCACCGTTTGAGTGACAATTAAAAGGATTGGACAACGTGCATGGTGCTAGAAAAGAAACAATCGGCAACGAAGCTGAACGACGACAGGATTTCACCCCTGGCCGGGAAAACCGCTCCGAGGGAAATGCTTGTAGATCTGGCCAGGTTGGAGAAGGAATACTTTAACCGCACGCCGGACGTCGAAGATGCCAACCAACTCGTTGTGTTTGGAACAAGTGGCCACCGCGGGACGTCTCTAAACGGCTCGTTTACTGAAGCGCACGTTCTTGCCATTACCCAGGCGATCTGCGATTACCGCAAGGCGCAAGGTATTACGGGTCCCCTGTACATGGGGAAGGACACGCACGCCCTGTCCTCACCTGCGCAGTATTCTGCTCTGGAAGTTCTCGCCGCGAACGATGTTGAGACCATCATCCAGAAGGACGATGGCGTCACACCAACGCCGGTGATCTCACATGCCATCCTGGTGCACAACCGCACTCGACAAAGTGGTTGGGCGGACGGCATTGTCATCACCCCTTCCCACAATCCTCCCGAAGATGGTGGTTTCAAGTACAACCCGCCCGATGGCGGTCCCGCCGATACGGAGGTCACGCGGTGGGTACAGGATCGAGCCAACAATCTCTTGCGAGCCGGCAATCGCGACGTGAATCGAATTCCATATGAGAAATCAATCAAAATACCTTCTACACGCAGAAAAGATATGGTGTTGCCCTACGTGCGAGATCTGAAGAACGTCGTCGATATGGATGCCATTCGCGATGCGGGTCTCAGATTGGCAGTTGACCCTCTTGGCGGAGCCGCCCTTCGATATTGGGAACCGATCAACGAGATCTATCGATTGGATATCACGGTCGTAAATCCCACGATTGATCCAACATTTTCCTTCATGCCTGTCGATCATGACGGCAAAATTCGCATGGATTGCTCGAGCCCATACGCAATGGCCCGGCTCGTCGACCTGAAGGACCAATACCAAGTGGCCTTCGCCAATGATCCCGACTCCGACCGTCATGGCATTGTGACTCCATCCGCAGGTTTGATGAACCCGAACCACTTCCTGGCTGTCGCGATCCGCTATCTGCTGACGAATCGGCCGGGTTGGAACTCCCACTCTGCAGTCGGCAAAACGCTAGTAAGCAGCAGCATGATCGACCGTGTTGTCGAGAAACTCGGCCGTCAGTTGTACGAGGTGCCAGTGGGCTTCAAGTGGTTTGTCCCCGGGCTGCTCGATGGCTCTGTGTGTTTCGGTGGAGAGGAGAGCGCTGGTGCGAGCTTCCTCTGCCGCAACAGCACGGTATGGACCACCGACAAAGATGGTCCGATCATGGATCTTCTTGCCGCAGAGATCACGGCTCGAACGGGAAAAGATCCGGGAGTGCACTACCGTGAATTGACCGCACAGTTCGGAAGTCCTTTTTACACGCGGATTGATGCACCCGCCTCGCCTGATCAAAAACGGAAACTGCAGAAGCTCTCAGCTGATTCGGTGAAAGAAACAGACCTAGCGGGCGAATCCATCGTTGCCAAATTAACGAACGCCCCGGGCAACCATGCTCCTATTGGCGGATTGAAGGTGGTTACGAGATCTGGTTGGTTTGCGGCGCGGCCATCCGGAACGGAAAACATCTACAAGGTCTATGCCGAAAGCTTCAAAGACGAGTCACATCTGAATGGGATCATTCGCGAGGCCCAGGAGATTGTCAGCAATGCTCTCGGTCTCTGACACCAAACGGAGAGTTTATGGAAATCAATGAAATGACCGCCGAACAGTGCAGCGCGTTTCTGGAGCGTGCCTCGCTGGGCCGCCTGGGTTGCTCGTCCGAGAACCAGCCGTATGTAGTTCCGATTCATTTTGCCTACGAAGATACTTACCTGTACGGTTTCTCGACATTTGGCCAGAAAGTAAAGTGGATGCGTACGAATCCCAGAGTATGTGTCCAGACTGACGAAATACAGAATCAGGGCGAGTGGATGAGCGTGATTGTTTACGGCGAATATGAGGAACTGCCCGCACCGCAATACACAGCCGACCGCCAGCATGCCCGTTCGCTCCTGGCAAAACGCTATCATTGGTGGCTGAATGCACTGGGCGAGCGGCAAATGAGAGTAGGCGATAATTCCATTGAACCGCTCTTTTTCCGTATCCGCATTCAGTCCATGTCAGGACTACGCACTACGGATGAAAAGGAGAAACGTGGATAACTGCTGATCAAGCCCCGTCCTGCAACAAATTGTCGAAGGCGTTCTCATCCAGCAGGTCGAGAGATCGCACCACAATATCAGCCGGCAAATGCTTGCCGTTCTGGCTCACACCAATGCTTTTCATTCCGGCAGCACGCGCAGCTTCGATGCCGTGCTCGGCATCTTCTACAACGATGCAATGCTTGGGCGCGACAGCCAATTTGGTGGCCGCGATCAGGAACACTTCCGGGTCAGGCTTACCGCGGTGTACATCTTCAGCGGACACAATGGCTTCAAAAGATTCGCTCGCGTGTAAAGCATCCAGGATCGTTTCGACGTTGGCGCGAGGAGCCGCCGATGCAATCGCCTGTCCCCAACCTTTTCGGTGCAGCAGGTATACCCACTCCAAGGCTCCGGGGAGCGGCGCGATGCCGTGCTCGCGCACGAGTTGCCGGTAAAGGATTTCTTTGGCGTTACCGATGCGCTCGATCAACTCGCGCGTTGCCTTTTCGCCGAGCCATTGCTGGAGAATGGAGTCGTTTCGCTGTCCGAAGGTGGCCAGGAATTGTTCGCGTGTGACCGGCAAACCTTCGCGGGACATCGTGTCGCGCCAAGCCCGCCAATGGTATTCGGCGGAGTCGACGAGGGTTCCATCCATGTCCCAGAGTACAGCCCGATTCATAGCGATGAGAGTCCTACAGTGGTGTATTGTCTCAAAGACTCAGGCAACATCATTGCTATCTCCTATTCCTTTAGCCTCACAGTTTCGTTGGAGTTGCAAACGAGGCTTCTCTCGTTAAGGGAACCGCCGGAACGTCGTAGACAACGCTCGGACTCCTGCGAATCGCACTGACTTTTGCAAGGCGACGACGGTGCCGTTCCGCTCCGCTGAACTTCGCGGCAAGGAAGCTTTTTACGCAGTTCCAAGCCACCGCAACACCTGTCGTCAAACCGCCAAGGCAAAGGATGTTCATATCGTCATTCTCAACGCCCTGGCGTGCCGAGAAGTCATCGTGACAGACTGCCGCGCGTACCCCTTCAATCTTATTGGCAGCGATCGACGCTCCGATGCCACTGCCGCAGAGCAAAACACCCCGTTCCACGACTCCTTCGGCGACGGCGCGAGCAAGCGGGATTGCAAAGTCGGGATAGTCGTCGTCCCTATCGTATTGCAAATTGCCGAAGTCCAGAACCTTATGGCCCTTCGCGTTAAGCAGGATGTGGATCTTCTGTTTCATCTCGTATCCACCATGATCAGCGGCTATCCCAACTTTCATGTTTTCACCTCAGATTCCCGCGCAGTGGGGTCTCGGCATGGACCTCAGGCACGTTGCACTCATCGGGCCAAATGGCGATCACGACATTATTGCGGATACCAGAATGTTCGTCGCGTGGGTCCTTCCATCAATGCCCACATTGAGGCACTGCCCGGGGCAAGTCACGCCGAGTTGACGTTCACTCCTCGAACAGAATCAGGATTAAGGCTTTAGGCGGTATCCGATTGGCAATCCACCTGCTCTTCCTCAATGTCAAGGTGTGTTAGATCAGCTGAAAAATGGGGGAGAGCAACTTGGGAGCCGTTAACTCAATTATTGAATGTGCGCTATTGGGGATCCGGCAGACGCACAAACCGAAGAAGGCGAGGAAATGGAGAAGTGTGGTCAAGCAGGCGCGCAAGAAAGGTACTGCGCCTAGACCACAGTCTCTCATTCAGGGGTCTCTCCGATTTTTCGCAGTTCTGCTGGGCTTTGGTCTCCTTGGCTACTTGATCTTTCGAAGCGGGCCGGGCGCCGTTTGGAAACAATTGCAGGCCGTGGGGTGGGGACTCGGCGTCGTTATCCTTTTGGGAGGGCTCTCGCAATTGGCCAAGACATGCGCCTGGAGAAAGGCGTTTACCTGCGATATCACAGGCCTTTCCTGGTACCGTAGCTTCGTCGCGCAATTGATATCGGACGGGATCGGGCAATTTGGTATCGCTGGAAAGGTGGTTGGCGAGGGAACGCGCATATCGCTGCTAGGTCGCGCAGTACCCTTGTCGAATGCATTATCGGCGGGTGCGATCGACGGAGCTCTGCATACCTTCACTGCCGTGCTCATCACTGTTTCAGGACTCGCAGCCACCTTGCTGCTTGCTCCACTTTCCGACACATGGCGAGTCTACGCAGTGCTGCTTGTTGCAGCCCTCATATTAGCGATGATCCTGGCAGTTGTGTCCGTTAGAAACCGTTGGCAGTTGATCGGCCGTGCCACCCGGGCAATTGGCCGGTTGCCCCGGCTTCATACATGGATGATGGGCAAACAGCCGATCATTGACTCGGCGGAAGAAAATCTCCTGAGCTTTCGTGGTGAAGCGCCGGCCGCCTTCTGGGCAACACTGATTTTCAATCTTCTATGGCACATGCTGGCCATTCTGGAGGTCTACATCATTCTCCGATTTATGGGAGCGAAAATCGCCATTAGCGGGGCTTTCATTGTCGAAGCGCTGACCAAGGTGATCAACCTCGTGGGCGCTCTCAACCCCGGCAACGTTGGGACCTATGAAGGCGGAAATATTCTGATTGCGAAGATTTTCGGTGTGACCGGTACCGCTGGATTGACGCTGGCATTGTGCCGACGCGTGCGCACCGTTTTCTGGGCGGGAGTTGGGGCCGTGTGCATGATTGTTATGAAGAAGGCCGGGGGGGCGAGGACAGTTGCGGCGACGCTAGATCCGGCGGAAGAGTCGGCCCTCGCCGAATAGGGCTCCGCGAATGCTCTTATGCATGGGAACCAGCGATCTTCGAATCGATCCGGGCATGACCAGATAAGGTCCGCGTGCCCGTTACTGGGCAGGGGATTGTCGTCGGGCACCAGGTTACTCCAGCAACCACAACATAAGAAATGATTTCGTTCTGAGATGAGTTCGGCAAATGGCGTGCCTACACCATCCGGTGTACTACTTCCGATCTTTTCAAGGAGCTGTTCACAAAAAATGTTTCGAGCGCACAGCGCCGCTGCGCCCGACGAATGAGACGAAGAAAGCGGCTTAGGAGTTCACTCAATGATTAAGAATTCTGCATTACTCATAGTTACGTTCGCGATGCTCGCATTTTGCCCTCTTGGCCGTGCTCAAGATCAGGAGCCTAGTCTGGACTCAACCATCGCGCTGGTGAGGGCGAATATGCAGGCCGACCGGAATACTCTCATCACAACAGGAATGAATTTCAGCGACAAAGATGGCGCGGCATTCTGGCCGATCTATCGCGAATACGAGTACGAACGATCGAGGTTAGATGACCGTCGCGTTGCCGTTATCAAAGAGTACACGCAAAAATATCCGAATCTGACCGACGCGGAAGCAAAAGCCATGGCAACACAGATGTTGGACTGTGATTCGCAGTTGGCAGAGCTGAAGAAAAAGTATTTCAAGAAGTTCAACAAGGTGCTTCCCGCGCTCACAGTGACAAAGTTCTTCCAGTTGGAGCGTCGCGTCGACCTGATGATGGATATGCAGGTCGAAGCCTCACTTCCACCTCTCACCCAGGCACAGTTTGCGGTGCAGGGTGGTAGCGCGACAAAACCTCCGCAGGTGATCGTGGCAGAACCGCCTCAGCAATGAGGCAGGCTGCGCTTCGACCGCGATTCTCATCCAAGGAGTACTCGATGTTCAGCATCATGAAGCGGCCCGCAATCGGCGGGGCAATGCTAATGTCGGCAGTCATGGCACTGGCGCAAACGCAGATCCAGAGAGAAACGCTCTCGGTGCAAGGCTACGAAGGTCAGGCGCCAGTCGTTCGAGATCACGGGCGTGTGCTCGTGGATGTGGAGGACCTGGCGCGAATCACAAAAGGCTCTCTGAGCTTTGAGGAGGGCCGAATCATTCTGACACTCGCTCCGAGCGATGCTTCGGAGCCGGGCCGCGACAGCGCCATCAAGCCGGGATTTTCCCCCACGTTTATCAAGGCCGCGATCGAGTCTATGGCTTCGATAAGAGAGTGGGGAGGGATGCTGCAGGTGATCGTTCAAAATGGGTATCCCGTGGGGAAGGCCATGGCAGGAAACACGATTCGCGCCTACCAGGGTCGAGCCGCCGACAGCGTCGCACTAGCCTCAGCCGCTGCATCGACGGATGATGACCACCGCGGGGTCGCGTTGCTGAGGAATGAGTTCAACAATGTGCAGGCCTGGGCCGAGAACTTTGTTGACGCTCGGAATTCGTTGAGCACGGCCGACCTGTCGACATCGGAAAACCCGCTTAAGGATGATGAGGACGCCCAGACGATCATCCGTTGTGGTCAATTCCTAGCGCAGATGTTCGCTGGCGGCACTTTCCAGGATGATGCCGTCTGTCATTAGCTTCTCAACGCGTGAAAAACTCACTTCCCCAATCCTTTGCGGTCGGCGACCTCGTATCTGACGTAGCGCCAACCTCCGCAGCGTCACCGCAAAAACGCCTGACGTGGGCATACACAGAGGGGCTTCCATTGCCGCTGGGGGTCACCTGGATCGAGGAAGACCAGGCCTTCAATTTCGCGGCGTGCGCTGAACATGCCGAGAGTGTGAAACTGTTTGTCTATTCCCCCACCGATTTGGCCAAGCCAGTTTTGACATTTCAGTTCGATCCTATCCGCAATAAGTCAGGGCGGATCTGGCACTGCAGAATCCCGCTAGATCGAATGTGCGATGCCCGCTATTACGCTTACTCGGTTTCAGGGCAGGCCGTTGCTGGTCTGCGCGGGTTCGACGATGAAAAGGTTCTTCTCGATCCCTATGCGAAAAGAGTGTTCTTTTCGGCGGGGTTTGATCGCAAGCGAGCGATAGCGCCAGGCCCCAATCAAGCCCAGGCACCGCTCGGGGTGTTACCTGAACTTCATAGCGCATTTGATTGGGCAGGTGATGTTTCACCTCGGCGCGAATCGGATGCGATTGTCTACGAACTTCACGTCAAGGGATTTACGCGCCACCCCACTTCCGGCGTGCATCCATCCCAAGCCGGAACATACATCGGCTTGATCGAAAAGATTCCGTATCTGAAGGACCTTGGGATCACTGTTGTCGAACTGATGCCCGTTTTTCAGCGCGATCCACAAGAAGGAGACTATTGGGGCTACATGCCCTTAAACTTCTTCGCGCCTCACGCGGAGTATGGCGCCCGTGGCGACGATGAGCAACATCTCGAATTCAAGAGTATGGTCAAGGCTTTTCACGATGCCAGAATCGCTGTCGTGCTCGACGTTGTGTACAACCATACCTGTGAAGGCGATCACCAGGGTCCAATCTATAGCCTCAAGGGTTTCGATCCCGCGGGTTATTACATGATGTCCGGCGATCCGAATAACCCTTATGCAAATCACTCAGGCACCGGCAATACCTTGAATTTCAGTCAGCCTCACGTGCGGAAAATGGTGATGGACAGCTTGCGGTACTGGAAGAATGAGATGCACATCGATGGGTTCCGTTTCGATCTTGCGTCGGTGTTCAGCCGCAACGCAGATGGATCGCTGAATTGGGGAGACGCTCCGATATTCAGTGAAATAGCCGCCGACCCGGAGTTGGGTCGATTGGCCTTGATCGCTGAACCTTGGGACGTCGGTTGTTACCAGTTGGGACGTGGATTTCCGGGCACGACCTGGTTGCAATGGAACGCACGTTATCGCGATGACGTCCGCCGTTTTGTGAGGGGCGACGCGGGCATGGTCCCAGACCTTATGCGTCGTATCTATGGCAGCGATGACTTATTTCCGGACAGCCGCGAGCATGCCTATCATGCATTTCAGACCGTCAACTATGTTGATTGCCATGATGGCTTCACACTCTACGATCTGGTTTCTTATAACCACAAACACAACTGGAAAAACGGCCATGACAATCAAGACGGCATGGACGCGAATTACAGTTGGAACTGCGGACACGAAGGAGACGAGGGCGCGGCGAGGGAAGTACTGGCACTTCGCGGGAAACAGGCGAAAAACTTCTTCTGCCTCCTCATGCTCTCGAACGGTATCCCAATGTTCCGCGCGGGAGACGAGTTCCTGAATACGCAGTTCGGAAACAACAATCCTTACAACCAGGACAACGAAACCAGCTGGCTGGATTGGAATCAGCTCAAGGCGAATCAGGACGTATTCCGCTTCTTCAAAGGAATGATTGCGTTCCGGAAGTCTCATCCTTCTTTGTGCCGCAGCAGGTTCTGGCGCGAGGACATTTCATGGTACGGCGTTGGACCCACGGTCGATCTGTCACCAGACTCACGCAGCCTGGCTTTCTGTCTCCATGGCGCGTCCCAGGACGATGACGATATCTACGTAATGATCAATGCTTATTGGCAAGAGCTACAGTTCCAGATCCAGGAAGGTTCAACTCAAGATTGGATAAGAATTGTAGACACTGACCTGCCGAGCCCGGACGATTTCTTAGCGCACCGTTTGCCGTTGCGGCGAGCGATATACCAAGTAGCTCCGCGATCCATTGTTGTCTTAGTTCGAACTAAGTAAGAAATTGAAACAAATGGAGAAATTCCATGACGAATGCGAGTGCAGTCCATGGGCGGCGGGGATTTCGCGCCGCGCGCTGCCGCCTTCGAAGAACGCATCGACGGCGTAGTGGCGTACGACGCCTGCTACGATTTCGGCGAGGTGGCGAATCCATTATTGGTCGCAGCGAAAAATCCTCTCGCCATGAGAAATGTTGGTGTTTCATGGGCCTACCGCAACGCGATGTGGACCATGGGTACCAAGGACGCCGACGAAACCATTAAGGCATGCGCTGCTTACACTCTCGCGCCTGTCGCTGATCGCATCCGGCAAGATGTATTGATCCTGGCAGGTACGGAGGATCATTTCATTCCGTTCCACCAGACCGCAGACTTCGAGAAAGCACTGGTCAATGCACGCAGCGTGACCAAACGAATTTTCGATGGGCCATCGGGTCGCGCTGGGCACTGCCAGGGGGGAGCCTTAACCCTTTATCACGCAGCTGTTTTCGATTGGCTCCTGGAGAAGTTCCCCGCAAGTCCAAGGGGTTAATCACTGGTCGAACTTCCGCGACGCTCACGAACGTAAGAACCCTGGACGTCACAAATTGTGTCTCTCGTCACTGACTTCAGTTGACCTTTTGTGCTAGGAAGTTTTTGGGAGGGTGAGTCATGGGCCAATTCGCTGAAGACCTCCGGAACTGGCGTGGATTGTACCAAGCTGCGCTGTTCGAGACCGACACCAGCAAAATACCATCACGCATCGATGAAGCCAGGAAGACGCTGGTCTTTCGATCCCGAGAGCTATTTAAGACTTCTCCCAATTATGACGGCGAAACTGAGGATATCGAGAATGCCCTTTATGCCCTGCAAGCCTTGGAGAATTGTTTGAAATCGAATACAAGAGATCGCAGACGCGCTGCCCGAGCCGGCTAGACTATTCCCAGACTACAAGAATGTGTTGCTGTTGGGACAAGATTGCGGTCTCTTACCTGTTCGTGGGGGCGAACTAACACATTTCCTTCGCAGCGCGTTCCCTTTCAAAGATCACGCCTCCCCGTCAGCAGTATGATGGGTAGTCATTTTTCTTGATATAGACGATCGAACGACGTGGTGAATGAACCGTTGTCTCACGCTATTCGGGTACAAGATGGGAAAAAGAGCTCACCCACTTCGCCTTCGCTTTAGCTGGCCGCGCCCCATGACTGCGGCCACGTTAGCCTTTTGTGTTGCTTGCGTGTTGCTAATGGCAGGCACGGTTCACGCTCTCGATTCCAAGAAACATGTCACCCAGTACATACACACGGCTTGGCGAACACAAGATGGTTCTCTGCCTGCCGGCATGTATCATATTGCGCAAACATCGGACGGTTTCCTATGGTTCTTATCTCTTCCCGCCGATATCTACAGGTTCGATGGCGCCCGGTTTCTGCCCTGGCGTTTACCTGCCGGTGTCCCTATCGATAGATCGATGAACATCTTTGCCGACCACGCAGGTGGGCTATGGGTGCTAGGAACGCGGGACATCGTTCGGCTGAAAGGCGCGGCTGTCAGTTCTCACTTCCCGTTGGAAGGGGGAATGTTTCAAAGCGTCAGCGAGGCGCCGGACGGTTCTTTGTGGGTGCTGGGCGGCAACCCGGATGCGCCCCTTTGCCATGTTACCGATTCAGTCAAGTGCTTCGGAAAGGCAGATGGAATACCGATTTCCGACATCCAGTCTCTTCTGGCGGACGGTAACGGCGGCTTTTGGCTGGGCGGGCGGGCGGGGGGCCTTGTCCACTGGCATGCCGGCGTTTCGGAGAAGTACAACGTAGGAAACGAGGTCTTTAGCTTGGCGCGTGGTTCCGATAGATCTTTATGGGTGGGCATGTCGGGAGAAGGCCCAGGTCACGGACTTCAACAATTAAAGGATGGTGCCGTAAAACCGTTTGTGACCCCCACGTTCAACGGAAGTAACTTCGACATTGGCACCCTGATGTTCGACCATGACGGTAATCTTTGGGTCGGCACTGTAGGAAAAGGGATTCTTCGTATCCATGGAAACGCGGTGGAGCATTACGACCATACGAATGGCCTGTCCGGCGATTCCGTGTATGCTCTTTTTGAAGACCGGGAGGGGATCGTCTGGGCTGGAACTACAAGCGGAGTAGACAGCTTTCGTGATCCGTCTGTCGTCACGTTCTCGCATGTGGAAGGATTGGGGAAGGACTTACCGGCGGGCATCCTGGCCAGCCGAGATGGCACGATATGGGTAGCAAACGCCGGATCGCTTGATCACATTGTTAACGGAAACGTCTCGTCGATCCGCGCGGGTAAGGGTCTTCCGGGTGACCAAGTCACCCGATTACTGGAAGACCGGGCCGGCAACCTGTGGGTGGGAGTGGACGAGCGTCTGTATTTGTTCAAGGATGGGCGATTCCGTCGCCTCCCCGAACCGAATCATCAGCCGCTTGGTATGGTGATTGGATTGATCGAGGACATCGACGGGAATATCTGGGCAGAGTGTGCAAGCAAACCACGAAAGCTTGTGCGGATCCGCGATTTCCAGGTGCGTGAAGTATTTCCTGCGCCGCAGTTTCCGCCTGCATGGATGCTGGCTCCGGATCCAAATGGAGGAATTTGGATAGCGACTCGAAAAGGAGACCTCGTACAGTTCCGGCAGGGTGTTCAGAAAAGCTTTCCGCTGAACCCGAATGCTAAGAACCCGGCGCCCCATGAGATCGTGGCACAGGCGGACGGCTCAGTGCTCGCCGCCTTCGATGACGGACTGCTGGGGTTCCGTGACGGCAAGGTGCAGCGGATGACGATGAAAAACGGGCTGCCCTGCGACTTCGTCATCTCCTTTATTCAAGATAAGGAGAAGAGGTGGTGGCTCTACACGCGTTGCGGCATCGTCGAATTTTCAGATTCTGAGCTCCAGCGCTGGTGGACTAACCCCGACGCGATTGTTCGGAAGCAAGTCTATGACACATTCGATGGAGCTCAGCCTAACATCCCTGCTTTTAACGGAGACGCTTGCTCCCCGGATGGGCGGGTGTGGTTTACCAGCGGAGTTGTCGTCCAGATGGTGGACCCATCCAGGCTTTCGCCGAAAGCGCTTCCGGCGCAGGCATACATCGAGTCGCTCGTCGCTGACCGACAGGAGTTCAAAGCAAGGGTCAACCTCAAGGTCCCGCCGAATCCCAGGGATTTGCAGATTGATTACACTTCTCCGACTTTTCTGATTCCACAGAAGGTGAAGTTTCGCTACCGTCTCGACGACTATGACCGTGATTGGAAAGATGCCGGTACTCGCCGACAGGCGTTCTACACGGATTTGCCTCCCGGTGAGTATTCTTTTCGCGTGATGGCCTCCAACAGCGATGGCGTCTGGAACGAAAGCGCCACCAAGTTTGATTTCTCCATCGCTCCGGCGTATTACCAGACCAACTGGTTCCGCGCCCTCTGCGCGACGGTGTTTTTGGTGCTGGTGTGGGCGGCGTACCAGTTGCGTGTGCGCCAGCTTCGGCGGGAATTCAACATGGCCATTGAAGCACGAGTGAGTGAACGAACGCGTATCGCTCGCGAGCTCCATGACACGTTGCTCCAAAGTCTGCAGGCCCTGCTGTTTCAATATCAGGCGGCACGTAACCTTTTTTCGGCCGGCTCGGAACGCGCGATGCAGGTCCTCGATGTCAGCCTTGTGCGGACCGAGCAGGCAATCGCCGAAAGCCGGGATGCTATTCGCGACATACGTTCCGACATTGTTGCCCAGAATGCTTTGCCGGAGTTGTTGACCAGAGCGGGAAGTGATTTGGCTCAATCGCAAGCGGATCAGGACGTGCCTGCATTCGGTCTGACGGTGGAGGGGGAGCGCCGGACGCTCACCCCAATCATTCGGGAAGAGACGTATCGCATTGCGCTCGAACTGTTGCGAAATGCCTTTCGTCACGCGAAGGCTCATCGCATTGAAGCCGAGGTTCGATACGATGACGAAATGCTTCGTCTGCGTATTCGTGATGATGGAAAGGGCATGGACCTAAAGGTATTGCAGGGAGGCAGCAGCGGTCATTGGGGGCTACGCGGTGTCCGTGAGCGTGCAGAGCGCATCGGAGCGAAACTGGATCTTTGGAGCGAAGCCGGAGCAGGCACCGAATTCCAGTTAACCGTTCCTGCTCGCATCGCTTACGACCGGTCTGGTGATAGCCTTCCATTCCGACTACTTCGCAATTTAAAAGGTTATGCCTACCGCAACTAAAACGATCCGAATTCTCCTGTGCGACGATCATGCCCTCCTGCGCGAAGGTGTTGCGACCCTGCTGAGCGCCGAAGCCGACATTAAGCTGATCGCGGAGGCGTCGAATGGCGAGGAAGCTGTCGAAAAATTCCGAATGCACCATCCGGATGTCACCCTGATGGATTTGCAGATGCCAGGGTTGAGTGGCATCGACGCAATCGCTCGCATTCGCAGTGAATTTCCCGACGCTAAAATCATCGTGCTTACGACGTACACAGGCGACTCCCAGGTGATCGGTGCTCTCAGGGCGGGGGCTCGGGCCTACCTGTTAAAAGCACACGTCCATCGAGAGCTTCCGGAAATTATTCGTGGCGTTTACGCCGGGCAAAAGCGAATCCCGCCAGAAATCGCGGCTGAAGTCGCGGAACATCTGGCGGATGAGAGATTGACATCACGTGAGATCGATGTGCTGCGTCTGATTGCGGCCGGCAACGCCAACAAACAGATTGCCGATCAACTCTCAATCGGCGAGGCCAGCGTCAAGAGCCATGTTGCGAGCATACTCTCGAAGCTTGGTGCGAACGACCGGGCGCACGCGGTTACCCTCGGGTTAAGGCGCGGAATTATCGACTTGCAAATCCCCTGAAAGGAGGAGAGCCACTTCCCCCTTTTGCCCGTAGCGCCTTGGTCGCGAATATCTTAACTTGGATTGTGCAGCGTTTATTCTCGACGTTCGCAGACGGGTGGCCCGGTGCCGGCCTGCTTATCCAGCGATTCCTCATTGGCACCATTCTCCTACATGGGACATTCCTGCAACCGGGGGCAGACCCTCATCCCGCGCTGCTCGCACTGCCATTCATCGTATCGGTCCTTCTTATAATAGGACTGGGCACTCCATACGTCGGACTTCTCGTTTCAGTTACGCAGCTATGGCTTGTTTTTACGCGGTCCGCTGATCCATGGACCGCGATCATCCTTTCCGGATTAGCAGCCAGCCTGGCAATGATCGGACCAGGTGCCTGGTCGGTCGACGCTCGCTTCTTCGGGCGCAAGCACATTGAGATTGTTAAGAAATAGGGGTATGTTAAGCCTCACACCGAAGCTGTAGCCGTCGAGCCAGGTTCATGAGTTGGATTCTTGGGATCCTTCGTGAGGTGCATGCTACCGAGCGCACTGTCGAAATCAACGCATAGTGTGGCCTCGGCTTCGAAAGTGCTATATGACTTCTCGCCTAGCGCTTCTTCATCGCTGCAAGTTGCTTTGCGCCGTGAAGCGAGCAGCATTGGTTTCTTGTCTCACCTGGGTGTTTTTGTGGGCAAGCTCGATAAGCTTCCTTCTTGGCTTGATAGTAGTTTCTGCGCATGCCCAAGCACTTCACCCGCAGTACGTCGCGACGGTTTGGCAAGCGGAGCAAGGTCTGCCGCAAAATTCTGTTACTGCAATGCTGCAGGACCACGAGGGCTATCTCTGGGTCGGCACATTCGGGGGCCTCGCACGCTTTGATGGCCAGCGCTTTACGCTTTTCGAATCGGCGGAGATGCTTCCTCTCGGCAATAACGGTGTCCTTTCGCTCTACGAAAGTCGCTCCAAAGTAGTGTGGATTGGTACTTTGAACGGTGGTCTCATCCGACTGGATAACGGTGTTGTCACCACATATACCGAGCGCGACGGCTTGCCAAGCAGATTCATCAGCTCCATCCGCGAGGATGCCGAAGGGAAACTCTGGTTCAATACCTCCGAGGGAGTCGCATATTTTGTAGGCACGAAGCCGCAGGCTTACCCTACTCATCGCGGAAATCCGGTCCGAGAATTTCTTCTGCAGGCGCGAGACGGAAGCATGTGGTTCCGCTCTGGTCAAGACGTTCTACGTTTCGGAACCGGCGGTTCCATTGCAACCCTGAATAGCCTCAAACCGACCGCGTTTCTCGTCCACGAAGCTCGCGATGGAAGCGTCTGGATTGCTTTTCGCGACCGGTATCGGCTGGTGCGCTATCACCAGGGGGTATTCTCGGATGTACGGTTACCGACGATTAGGGGTCAAGAATTGATGCGGCGCGAATTGGGGGGCGACTACCTCGTCTACACCATTAGCATGGCGGAGGATGCGAACGGGGAATTACTGCTGCTCACGCCAGCGGGACTCTGCCGGATTGCGGACGGACGTCTCGGTCCTCCAGAGCCATTGGCCTTGCCTTCGAATGGCCGGGAGCTGCTCAAGGTACGGAGCCTCCTGGTAGACCGCGAAGGCGATTTATGGGTGGGTACGAATGGCATGGGGCTGATTCGCCTCCGGCGAGCGCCGTTGACAGCATATGGAAAGAATGAAGGCCTCTCTGACTCAGGTTTCAATGCTGTCTTTCAGGATCGGGAAGGACGCATTTGGCTGGGAGGAGATTCGCTGTACTGGTTGGATGGCGAGGGGTTTCATCAGCTTCCGGGAGTAGCGAACGTTCGCGTCATTGCCCAGACCCGTGATGGTGACCTGTGGTTCGGCGGATACGGCGGCCTGCATCGCTACAGTTCGGGAGTCCTGAGTAATTTAAAGGTTGAAGCCCCTGACGTGAGAGCCATTTATCAGGATCGGGAGGGCACGCTCTGGATTGGCGCTCTCATGGAGGAGCATCCCGGCGGGCTTTACCGTTTCCGTGAAGGAAAACTGGATCAGATCCCTGAAATCTCCGACGTAAATCAGATTATCGAGGACGGGGACGGTGGCTTATGGGTGGCCGGTATCAAAGAGCTCATCTATATGCGCGGCGGCAAAATTGTCCGGTACGGCGCGAGACAAGGTCTGCCTGATCGCAGCGTGGATATCAATCTAGATTCCACCGGAACTCTGTGGATTGCGAGCTACGGTGGAGGATTGACCCGTTTGCGTGACGGCCAGTTGAAGGCGATCACAACCAAAAACGGCTTGCCCAACAATATGCTTGCAGGCCTGCTGGAGGACAGCAGAGGCAATCTTTGGATAACCTCCACTCAGAATATTTTCCGTATCAGTCTGAAGCAGTTAAACGATTTTGCAGATGGGAGAATCGCTTCCATTTTGCCGGTCTCCTACGGAGTTGCCGAAGGCATGAGGAGTAGCGAATCCGACGTAGGGAGCCCGGCAGGCTGGGAAACGAACGACGGTCGCTTATGGTTTCCTACCATGCGCGGCGTAGTGGTTATCGACCCTGCTGCGGGGGATCGCCTGCCCCCGCCCGTTATGATCGAGGAGGCATGGGCAAACACGTTGAGGCTGGCGCGCGATGGCCGGACTTCCGCACCGCCCGGTAACAGCACATTCGATTTCCGCTTCACGGCCCTAAGCTTCTCCGCTTCGGACAAACTGCGATTCAAATACCGTCTCGAACCTTTTGAGAAGGACTGGGTGGACGCTGGTACCCACCGCACTGCGCACTATACGAACATGGATCCGGGGGAGTACTCATTCCACGTGGTAGCAGCAAACAGCTACGGAATATGGAGTGATCAGGAAGCCAGCGTGCGCTTCGTGCTGCAGCCGCACTTTTACCAGACAAACTGGTTTCGTGCCGCATGTGCGGGGATTGTGCTGATACTGCTGTGGGGTGCCTACCAGTTTCGCGTCCGGCAATTGGCGGACCAGTTCAATATGCGTCTGGAAGAGCGCGTAAGCGAACGCTCACGGATTGCTCGAGATCTGCATGACACCCTATTGCAAAGTTTTCAGGGTTTGGTCTTCCGCTTTCAGGCGGCTCGGTATCAGCTCCCGAATCGTCCCGAAGAGGCATCCAAGACTCTCGATAGCGCTCTGGTTTCCGCCGATCAGGCAATCGCGGAGGGCCGTAGTGCGATTCAGGAACTACGTTCGGGATCATCCGAGGAAAGTAATCTTGAGCAGATGCTGCTAGCGACAGCGCGCGAACTAGCATCGTCACAGAATGGTGGCAGCGCCCCGCCTCTACGGGTCATTGTAGAAGGTAGGCGCCGAGTGGAGCGGGCGATGATCAGAGAGGAGATCTATCGAATCGCGCGAGAGCTCCTCCGAAATGCTTACCGCCACGCGCACGCTCAGAGCATTGAAGCCGAGCTGCGCTACGAGAATGCTGCATTTCTGTTAATCGTACGAGATGACGGGAAGGGCATTGATTCAAAAGTGCTGAAAGATCGTGGTCGGGCCGGCCATTGGGGACTTCCTGGCATGTATGAACGGGCAGAGGGAATTGGAGCCCGATTGGAGATCTGGAGCGAGGAAGGCGCCGGTACAGAAGTCCGGTTGACAGTTCCAGAGACTATCGCCTATGAAAAAACCGGCGATAACGGTAGATTTAAGCTGTTCCGAAAGAAGAGGATTTATGAACACCGGTCCTAGTGCCATCCGGATCATGACTGTGGATGATCATCCTCTCTTGCGTCAGGGCATCGCGGCCCTCATCAACACTCAGCCCGATATGGAATTGGTCGCAGAGGCGCGTGACGGGGAGGAGGGCGTCGCGCAATTTCGCCTGCACCGGCCCGACGTGACCCTGATGGATATTCAAATGCCGAATGTGAACGGCACCGAAGCGATCAGCCGGATCAGAAGCGAATTTCCCGACGCGAAGATACTGGTTTTGTCGACCTATGCCGGTGATGTTCAAGTCCTACAGGCGATCAAGGCGGGTGCGCGCGGCTACCTGCTGAAAGGAAACGTCCGCACAGAACTGCTGGAGGCGATCCGCACGGTCCATGCCGGGCGCAAGCGAATACCGCCCGAGATTGCAGCGGAGCTGGCCGACCACGCTGCCGACGATCAGCTGAGTTCGCGCGAAATTGATGTGCTTCGTTTGATTGGCGAAGGCAATGCCAATAAGCAAATCGCGGACAAGCTCTCGATCGCAGAAACCACAGTCAAGAATCACGTATCGAACATACTCTCCAAGCTGGGTGCAAACGATCGCGCCCACGCGGTCACCATTGCGCTCCAGCGCGGGATTATCGAGCTAGAGGTGCCCAAAAAGTAGCACTCAGCAACGCTACTCTTAACCCTTTCGGTGTCTTTTGAGGATCAACTAGCGTGAGGCCAGCAATGGGAGAACAAACTAGTGGTGTCGAGACTAGCCATCGTTCCAAGTTCGTGACCGGGATCATCTCGCACTTCCTCGCGAGGTACACGCGAGCGCATACGAACGAGACCATTACCTTTAATGGTCTTTGGCTTTGAGGGTGTAAGAATGGCTTCCCGCCGATTTCTTCTGCTTTGCCTTGCGTGGACTGGCTACGTCATCCTCGGGGCAATATGTCTCCTCGTTCTTTCGTCAGCCGAAGCTTGCAACAAGAGGAACCAGGCTGCTCCGGAAATGGTGCTCACAATCATCGACCAGTCCTGGCTCGATAAGCCATCTCAAGCGCTTCTCAGCGAGGAACTGAAGCAGTTCACCCGAGAGACTGGGATTCGTGTTCAGGTCCTGCCAGCCCCTGAAGTGGCACTTGAGCAACTGGACACATGGCGTAATCTGCTGGAAAGCGGAGCGAAGGTCCCGGACGTTTATGGCATCGACGTCATCTGGCCGGGGATTCTGGCCAGCAATCTCGTTGATCTCAAAGCCTACGTGCCTGAGCAGGAAATCGCAGCGCACTTCCCGGAACTTATCAGGAACAATACCGTCAACGGCAGGCTTGTGGCTTTGCCGTACAACCTCGGTGAAGGTTTGCTTTTTTATCGGGCCGATCTGCTGCATAAGTATGGATACACTGTGCCGCCAAAAACATGGGACGAGCTTGAGAAGATGGCGAAGCGCATTCAGGCTGGTGAGCGCGCTAAGGGGAATAAAGATTTTTGGGGCTATGTGTGGCAGGGCGCACCTTCTGAGGCTCTGACCTGCAATGCTCTGGAATGGCAGGTCTCGGAGGGTGGTGGGACTATTCTCGATGAGAACGGCAGGATTACAGTGAACAATCCCCAGGCCATTTCTGCCTGGGAGAGAGCCGCGCGGTGGGTCGGATCAATTTCGCCGCCGGGAGTCACCGCTTACCAGGAGGGGGACGCGTTCAACGTTTGGCAAACGGGAAAGGCTGCCTTCATGCGCAATTGGCCGAACGCGTACGTGGCTGCCCGCGATGAAAACTCGCCCACCAGAGACCAGTTCGATATCGCGCCTCTGCCGGCGGGGAGGGCTGGTTCGGCCTCAACTTTGGGAGGACAAGGGTATGGAGTTTCCCGCTATTCGTTGCACACACGAGAGGCGGCGATGTTGGTTCGTTTTTTGAGTAGTCCCAATGAGCAAGCTAGGAGATCCCGCGAGTCCTCTAATCCGCCGGTCATACCTGAGCTATACAAAGATCCCGAAATTCTGGCGCATAACCCTTATTTCTCTACGATATTGCTGGCTTACCGCCAAGGTGCAGCGGTGAGGCCGTCTACGGTTTCTGGCAGAAGGTATCCGGACCTATCGCGCGCCTATTTTGAAGCTGTGCATGCCGTGCTCAGCCGTAAGAAATTGGCACCACAAGCTGCAGCTGATTTGCAACAGGAGTTAGGCCAGATACTCGAAAAAGGAAGCGGTACCACACAAGCGAATGTTCCTTAGCCCTGCTGTTGCCCTATGTGAAATCCGAGGATAAATGTTTAGGCAATCAGCGTGGCCGATTCGTTAGAACAATGAGAGCAGGGTGGCACACACTCGCGAACGTGTTCCGCGGAAGCGATCGGAAGATCGGTGTACGTCTCACTACGTGTTTCCTGACGATTGTCGTGTTGATGATCGCTGGGGATGCCGTGTCCATCTGGCAACTCCGTCAACTTGAAGCCCACACGCAAATGCTGAAAACAGCGGATATGGCATCGTCGGCTATTGTACGTCTCCATTTGGACGTGAATAGCTTTAGCGGCAGGGTGGCCGTACTGACGCGAGGCCACGACGCTCGTCAATTCGCAAAAGAAGCGGCTGTGCTCCGAGAGACGTTTCAGCGGCATGTCCGAGAGGCGGAACAAATACTCAACTCTTCGTCGGGAATCGCGCAAGACGCCTTCACCTCAAGCACCCTGGAGGTTCTTAAGGCGACCTTGCCCACTCAAATTGAGAGTGAGATCGAACTGGCAAATGCGGGCGATTGGCCTGCAATTCAGCTCCGATTGACAGGACAAATCCAGGATCTGATCGATCTCAGTTCTTCGCTCGTGGAGGGCGTCGAGGAGCGAACATTTCAACAACGGGCGAGAGTGAACGAACAGACCGAGCAGGTGCGCCATCGTCTTTTTATAGTAGTCCCAGCCGCCTGGATGCTGACCTTGTTTGTCGCTGCTGTGTTGGGCTGGTATGTCACCAGGACTATCACTGTACCGCTGTCCGAACTCACGCTCGGCGCAGAGGCTCTGGCGCGCCGCGATTTTCGGCATCAAGTCAATGTCGCTGGAAATGACGAGTTGGCCGTCCTTGGAGAAGCATTCAACCATGCGGCCCGGCAACTCAATAATCAGTTCGAGACGACTCTGGAAGTGCGGGTTGCCGAGCGCACGCGGATCGCGCGGAACCTTCATGACACCCTGCTGCAAAGTTTCCACGGACTGTTGTACCGCTTCCAGGCAGCTCGCTTTATGTTTCCTGAGCGAATGGAGGAAGGAATTCAATCCCTCGATGCCGCACTGATTCGTACAGAGCAGGCGTTGGAGGAAAGCCGGAACTCGATTCAAGGATTACGTTTAGGCCTTCCCGCTGAAAGCGAGCTGGATCAGATGTTGATTGCTACCAGCGATGAACTAGCGTCACATACTGGCGAGGACGGCTCGCCGCAGTTCAGAGTATTCGTGGAGGGCGAGCGGCAAAGTCTTTATCCAATCATCAAGGAGGAAATCGGTCAAATTGCGCGAGAGCTGATCCGCAATGCTTTCCGGCACGCACGCGCGCATAAGATTGAGGCTGAGTTACGCTATGAAGCTGACTTTTTCCGCCTGCTTGTACGGGACGATGGCAAGGGCATCGCCCCGGAGATTCTGAGAGAAGGTGGATGTGCTGGGCATTGGGGGTTGCCGGGTGTGTATGAGCGCGCCCATGGAATAGGAGCTCAACTGGAATTCTGGAGCGAAGCTGGAGCAGGTACGGAAGTTCGACTGAAGATTCCTGCACCCCTTGCTTATGAAGGTGGCGGAGTGGCGCTCGACTAGGGGTCTCCGGAACGGGAGGACAAATGGGCAGCAGCCCTAATTCGATTCGGATCCTAACTGTTGATGATCATCCCTTGTTGCGCGAAGGGATCGCGTTCCTGGTAAAGACTCAGCAAGACATGGAGCTGGTTGCCGAGGCCTCCGACGGGGAGGAGGCCATCGAACAATTTCGCCGGCACCGCCCGGACGTCACATTGATGGATCTTCGAATGCCAAATTTGAATGGTACGGAGGCAATTAGTCGCATCAAGAACGAATTTCCCGATGCCAAGATCATAGTTCTGTCGACCTATGCCGGTGATGTCCAGGTGCTGAGAGCCATCAAAGCAGGTGCTCGTGGGTACATAGTCAAGGGACACGTGCATAGAGAGCTGTTGGAGGCGATTCGGACCGTCCATGCCGGACACAAGCGAATCCCGCCCGAAATTGCGGCGGAGTTGGCTGAGCACGCCGCCGACGATCAGCTGAGCTCCCGTGAGATTGACGTGCTTCGCTTAGTTGGCGCAGGCAATGCCAATAAGCAAATCGCTGACAAGCTCTTAATCGAAGAAACAACAGTCAAAAACCACATCTCGAGTATTCTCTCGAAGCTAGGCGCAAATGATCGGGCTCACGCGGTCACCATTGGGCTGAAGCGGGGGATTATCGAATTGGATGTCCGCCAAAGGTAGGACTCGAAAATCCTACTTTTGACCCTTTCGATGCCTTTCCAGGATCACTAGCATGAGACCAGCAATCGGAGGACGCGTCTGCAACGTCTGTTTTCCACATTTGCGGAGGGCTGGCCCGGAGCTGGTCTTTTGCTTCAGCGCGCGCTGACGGGCGCGATTCTGGTCTATTACGGGGCGTCGCATCTCCTTGGAAGCGCGAAATTCGCGCCGAGCCTCCTTTATCTAATTGCGGCGATCGCGGGCGTATTTCTGTTTCTCGGCCTTTGGACGCCAGTCGCCGGAATCACGGTTGCCATCGTTGGCGTCTGGGTGTACTTTGCGTGCTCAGCGCATTCGCTGACCGCAATCATAGTGGCGATCCTTGGAGCCACGGTTTCGATGATCGGGCCTGGCATCTGGTCCATCGATGCTCGGCTCTACGGCCGAAAACATCTGCAAGACCCGCGACACTAGACCGGCGTTCGACCTCCCAAAAGTACTATCGCTCTCCTGTCCTGCAGTACAACCTGCGGCCCCCTCCATATACCAAGACCACAATCACCCGATTTACCGTTGTGAACCAAAGGCAGGCTGTTGCAGACTCATCCCGTAAGCAAGGCCTCACGGGGAGAGCAAATATGACGTACATTCCCACACAAAATGGCTTTATGAATCTGGAGGATTCCGAAAAGTTGTTACGGCTTATCTTCCCAAACTATCCCAGCCTGGAACCTTGTCATCGCGGCCCGCGTGTTGAACCGATTGACCGACGCAGGCCAGATCGGAGCAACTAGCCATGTTTCAGATCACTGCGGGAACTTGCCGAGCCTTCACATTCGCAGAAGTTCTTATCATGGCAGCGATGAACCTCGAGAGCGTGCGGTGCGGCTCTGAAGGCTGCGTCCGCGCTAATAGTGCGGCAGCGCAGAGCAAATATGTTCGCCACGTTGTTCGTACAGGGATTCCCAAGGCACCGCAATTGTGACCGGTAGGACGGAGGAGATCATGGCACACGCAAGCGTTGCTTTCAGCGACCTCGAAAACCGAGAAGGAACAGGTTTCGCCAACATGAGCGAATTCGAAGGCGATGAGATGAATCTCGATACGCGAATCAGCTCTGAACCCTGCTTCGAAGATATCGTGGGCAGAAGCCCGGCCTTGCAGCAAGTGATACAGCAGGTGATGATCGTTGCGCCGACCGATTCCACCGTCCTGCTTCACGGAGAAACAGGCACCGGCAAGGAATTGATTGCGCGCGCGATCCACAAGCTCAGCTCTCGGCGTGACCGCCCCTATGTGCGGATGAACTGCGCCGCGATCCCTTCGGGACTGCTGGAAAGCGAACTGTTCGGGCACGAGAAGGGTGCCTTCACAGGAGCGTTGATACAGAGAAAGGGTCGATTCGAGTTGGCGGACGGAGGTTCGCTGTTTCTGGATGAGATCGGTGACATTAGCCTGGAACTTCAGCCGAAACTATTGCGCGCCATCCAGGAGCAGGAGTTCGAGCGGCTTGGTAGCTCGAGGACGATCTGCGTCAACGTGCGTCTCATAGCTGCAACGCATCGCGATCTGCGAGCCATGATTCGGGAAGAGAAGTTCCGCGAGGATCTTTTCTATCGTTTCAATGTCTTTCCCATTGAAATACCGCCATTGCGGGAACGGCGCGAGGACATTCCTCTGCTCGTGAATTACTTTGTGTCGAAGATGTCCGCCCGGATGGGGAGACAGATAACGTCCATTCCCAGCCGTACTATGGAAATGCTGATGAATTGTCCATGGAAGGGAAACATCAGAGAATTGGCAAACTTTATCGAACGCGCTGTCATTCTCTCCCGTGGTCATGAGCTGGACGTACCGGTTTGCGAACTTCCCACGTCATCCGAGATTGGTGTTGCTACTGGAACGCGTTCTACATTTCGACAAGCAGAGTCTTCTGTGATTGTCGATGCTTTGAGAGCCGCATCGGGACGAATCGCTGGCAAGGGGGGAGCCGCGGAGCGTCTCGGATTGAAACGCACGACCTTGCAAAACAAGATTCGCCGACTGGGAATTTCGAAGGCGAATTATTGCCAGTAGGTTGATTCCATGCGTCCAGTGTGCAACTTCCGACGGTGGCTTCAGAAGTACCTGAAGATCAATAAAACAGTGGGGGTCAAGGCAATGACAGATAAGAAAGACAGAGAACGCGTGATCGCTGAAATCACACTTTCGCATCTGATACGACTGGGGAACGAGCAGGGCTGTCCTGTGAGCCGGCAGCAGGCTCTCACATTTCTCAATCAGGAGGGGCGAGCGTTTGAGATGTGGAAGCACATGATGCAGGCGGCCGAGGATTTCATTGCAGGCAGCTTGCTCCAGCATTCCTTCGTTCCGGAGAGCGCGACAGAGTCGCGTCTCGGCCTCCCCGGTTCGATTAGGCGGCAATGTCCCGCTGTAGCGTTAACTCCCATTTCCACGGATGGTACGGCCAAGGGGGAAATGCAAATCGCAACTTCTCAACGGTGCGTCTGATAGTCCCCCTTACAGATTCCGAGCCGTCTCATCTTGTTCTGCAGGGTCGTACGCTTAAGACCCAGACGTTCGGCCGCTCCGCCGTGACCCGAGATTTGCCCGGACGCCGCTTTCAATGCTTCGAGGATGACTTTTCGCTCGGCTTCATGGAAGGTAGAGGCTGGGCTCGAAGCGGTGTGAAAATGAGAGACTTGAAGCTCGGCGATTGGCATTTTTAGTTCTTCACCCTGCGAGAGTATAACTGCGCGCTCGATGTAGTTGGCCAGTTCTCTCACGTTGCCTTTCCATGGAGAGTTCGTCAGGACCTCCATCGCCTGCCTTGGGATCGACTTGATGTTTTTCCGCATTCTCTTTGATAGTTTCGCAACAAAATAATTGACCAGTAGTGGAATATCCTCAGGCCGCTCCCGCAGTGGTGGGATCTCGATGGGAAAAACGCTGAGTCGATAAAAGAGATCTTCGCGAAAATTACCCTGTCGAATCATTTCGGGGAGATCCCGATGGGACGCGGCGATCAGACGCACGTCAACTCGCATCGTTCTGGTGCTTCCCAGCCGTTCGAATTCCCGCTCCTGCACAGCACGCAGCAATTTTGGCTGCAGTTCGAGATTGATGTCGCCGATCTCGTCCAGAAATAGCGAGCCGCGGTCGGCGAGTTCAAATCTTCCTTTCTTTTGCATGAGAGCGCCAGTAAAGGCACCCTTTTCATGCCCAAATAGTTCACTCTCGAGCAACCCGGAGGGAATGGCCGCGCAGTTTAGTCTCACGAACATCCGCTCGCGCCTGGAACTGAGATTGTGGATCGCACGTGCAATAAGCTCCTTACCGGTACCGGTTTCGCCGTGAAGCAAAACTGTTGAATCCGTTGGTGCAACGATAGTCACTTGCTCGAGTACTTTTTGGAAGGCCGAACTTCTGCCAACGATATCTTCAAAGTTGTATTCGGAGCTGATTTCAGATTCTAGATATACTCGCTGTTCTTCGAGATGATCTCGCGATGCGCTGAGACGCCCATAGGCCACTGCATTGTCGATCGCCAGAGATATCTGTCCGCTAACCTGAGAGAGCAAATCCAGATCTGCCTGGGTCAAGTTCTTCTCTTTCCGGCTCCCGAGCACCATGGCCCCAATCGCGCCACTTCCACCCACCAGTGGCAGTGCCGTGACTGAGGCAATGGACTCTGCCCGGAGCATCTGCGCGATCACCGGTGGCATTTTGTCGGAGGGTGTCAGCAGCTTCGGCTGGCGGTCTCGCAACCGCTCCACATCTTCCTGCTCGATGTGCACCGGTATATCGCTCATGAACCCCCGGCTGGCAGGAAAATCCAGAACTACAACTTCCAAACGATCAGAACGCCCATCGAACAGCATGAAGCGGGTAAAGTCATTTGCGAAATGCTTGCGGATTGATGCTGATGCAGCCCGGAAAAGGTCGTTGATATTGAGAATTGTGACTACGTGGTTATTGATCTCCAACAGAAGGCTGAGGCGATCGCGCTCGCGTGTCAGGTCCCGCTGATACGCTTCGATGCAACTGATTGCCAGGGCGTTCTCCAGTGCTACGGCAATGTGTCCGGCGATAGACCGCATGAGTTCGATGTCAGCCGGGCTGAATTGAAGCATTTCCTTCCGGACGAAAACCAAGGCGCCAAGCCTTGTCCGGGGGGTGGAGACCGGGAGAATGTATGCATTGTCCGGTTGATTAAGGCGCGAAGCGAGCTCCGGATAGATTGCTAGCTCTTGCTTCACGTTGGGAACGAATACGGGGATTTGCTCTTTAAGGGCGCGTCCTAAGCCTGTGCTGGCGTATCTGATTTCAGTACCAACCTCGATTGCGGGATGATCGTAACCACTCTCGAACGCCCGAAGAATTAGATGTTGGCCCGAAGAGTCGAACAAGAGCAGTGCCATGTGGTCGAATGCGACCACGTTGGACAATAAGACAGCCAGGCTCTGAAGAACCGCATCAACCGTGGGCTGCGCTCCGACAGTGCCGGCAATCTTTAGGAGCGCACGGTATCTTGTTAGGTCATCATTGATGACAACATCGTCCGGGTCTATCGTCAATTTCGCACTCATGCAGTCATCATGGTTCGTACTTCTCCAACACGGCCCTCGAACCTGGTTGCGAGTCTGTACAGTCTCTCGGCTACCTCGGAGTTATCCGCATAGCTCAAATGTTCCTGCGCTTGTGCGAGAAGGACTGTATACAGCAATTGAGTGTCGTCGTCGTTAAGTTCGATAATCATTAGATCTTCTTAAAATGGGTCGGCCGGCGACTGGAATCGTGCTTGTCGGCCAATAAGACAAACTGCAGGCGTCCATTTCGCTCCGGTTCCCGCGTCTCTACATAGCGTGCGAAGCGCCAAAATTTTCCTCGACTCGCTTACCCTGTCTCTTTTGAAGCCATGTCATGGCATGACAATTGGCGCCGAGCACTGCTGCGCGGGACACGTTCAGGCGCAAAGCGCAATCTTGAATCGATGATCGGATTGCAACTCTTAGTACCAGGACTGCCCGGCACAGCGCATCCAACTCCGTAAGCAGGGTTTGGGTGTCGGCTCCAAGAATGAGGCCAAGACTGGCCGCTCGTTCTTCCGCGTCACCCTGCGATAAATGCTCGACGTGTGGACATCGCCGATCCTGGTACGCGGCTTCACAAATCCGAATCTCTTTCGTTCCTCCTGATATAGCACTGGTGAGGGTCGCAGCCTTGGCCCACTCGAGAAGCCAATCGCGGAAAGGACTGTTTCCTTGGAGCGTGATCTCACAAGCTTGGACAACTGCCTGGTCCGCCGTTGCGTGATCCCCAGTGATCAAGAACGCGAGCCTACCTAGAACATTTCTTTGATCCTGGAAGCAGGCAACGACTTCGGCTGGTGATGCATGATTGCGGGCATCGACTGGGGCTGTGCTCGAGTGAAACCAGGACATAATTCTTCTCTTTCTCTAACGCCGTCAAAAGGCCTCAACTGGATGGGAGTGCTTAATGGAGGTACTCTCCTCGCTCCTACCATGCCGCCACTTGCGCTCAGTTATTCTCTGGCTAAGCGGTAAACGCAGTCGATCGCATACGGCAAATGCGTAGACACTGCCCCCGATAAACACTGCGCCGACACTATCCAGCCACTTCAACAACTGTTCACCCACCGAATCGACATAGCTCACCTCGGTGAGGTCGACAATCAAATCCTTAGGCAGTACGTCCTTTGTGACCAGACATCTGGCCTGCTCTGCCCAAGCGGCGACGAGCTTGCCTTCCAACTTCAGGGTCGGACCACTTGCTAACCACTGGATCTCTGCACGAAACATTGGGTTGATCCTCGAAAAACTTTTTCCTGCGCTCCCTGTTCCCTAGAGCGCACGTTTCGGACCAATGCCGCTGGTGCTAAGTAATTGATGAATTTGCCTCGGGAAAAAGACTGGTTCTTCTGAATTGCCGCAATGCGGTCATTGTCCGCATGCGGGCACGCACCGCAGGCTAAAGCCTGCCCTTTGGACGCAGCTTCGAGCAAAATTACGCGAACGAAGGTTCGGCGACTTTGTCGCAGGAGAGCCTGTTCTTCCCACTATCGTCGGAAGAATGAAACTCCGACGAATAGCATAAGTGAGTCCATGCCATGGTTTACATCGCCCAGGTTGGCGTTAGAAATATGGTGGTATTTGCAGCCCACATCGAGCGACCGGCGCCGATTGGAACTGAACACCTGAACACCGCCTCCAAGTTGGGCCGTGAAGTTGAAGTGAGTTGCCTCAAACATGCTCCGGTTAAAATAAAGGAATCCGCCGCCGGAAGTGAGGAATGGCTCGATGCGTCGGTAATGCACCCAATTCACCTGCGCACCGATGGGGCTTCCACCTCCGCCATAGGCATACTGACGTCCCTTCGTATGCCACGGGTCTCCGACGAGCGTCATTGGGACGATGTCGGCAACCCAGCGAACGGCGAATGGCCCCTTGGAATAAACCAGCCGACTATAGCGGTTTTCTAACTGGTACAGGCGACCATTCACGGTATCAGAGAACGCGTGCTTATTGGCAAACTGGCCACCGAACCAGGTCGTGAACTCATTGAGCGCCGGTCGATCTTGAGCACATGCGGAACTGACGAAGAAAAACGCGCCGATGAGAACACACATCAGATGAGGAAGGTGGCGGGCGCGAAGCACGCCATCAAGAGAATTGCTTGTGTGAGATTCAATTGAAGAGATCATGCGCTGGGATGAGCATCTGAATTGCCAACCGCAAAATAGGCGTCGGCACTAGCGCTATATTTCATGCTCGCTCAAACGAAGAGTATCTATGTCAAATTGGCAGATGACTCCGAGTTCGAGAACCTATCATTTCCTATGGCAGTTGTTGACAACCTAAATCAGCTCCAATGCAACGGAAAAAGGAATACCACTCAAACAAGTGCCGCAATTCGGGCATCTGTCCAAATGTGGTCGTTCAGATATTTTGGTGTGTGCCCTGTCCACAAAAGTGCAAATCGCTTGTTTTTCGACTCCGATCGGCTGCTCCTTCACCAGGATTCGACAACGGTCGCAGTTCGCTCAGGCCTTGGGGAGTGTCGCTGCAGGAGAGATTCTGCAAGACAGCGAATGTCATCGTCGTGATCGTCGAGCGCCGCAATGAGCTCGTGGTAAGCGGCTAAGTTCCGTCTGGTGTGCCACTCCAAATGGCAATCAAATAAATACAGAGCGTCGCGATGTCTGATATGTTCCGGCATGTCAGTCAGGTCGATCCGTTTGTTGCAGACTGACTCAACGGGAAGATACCTGTTACCTGATTCCCTGGCCTCTCAGCGTTTACCAGTGCCGACTGCTTCCGTAACGACGATGCTTACTGCATCAACCACCACCAGCAGAAAAAGCGAGCCTATGAGCACACCGCTCGCGAGAAGGTTCTCATCGACGCTGTTGGCGCGAAGTATGAGGTTGATTGGGTAAATCAGAGCTAGAACATTCACTACGGCTAACACCGTCCAAAACTCCGTGGCTGGCTTGCTTCTTTTCATTTCCAGAACCTCGAATAAGTTGTTCGTTCGTTTAGATCCCGCTTAATCATTTGTTTGCCGGTCGTGTCGTCGACTACCAGCTCATTTAGGAGAAACATGCTCATCCTGCAATTCCTGTTGCTGCATACCATATGGGATAGCTCCCCAGGAACGCATAACTCCAGATGCACGCAGTGGGCAGTTCCGCATGCCCAACAATGGAGTACGATTACTTCTCCGTGAACTCGAAGTGCTGTCGAATTTGCATTGGAATCCATTACTCGTCGCCCTCGGATGCGTCTATCGAGCTGTGTGCATTCCTTTTTGACATTTCACCAGCAGCTCTGGATCTGGGACCTGAACTCGATTGTGGCGTCGACTTGACTGTCTGGTTCTCATTTGCCGTGCGTGCGCTCCTTCCTTTTATGTCTCAGGCAATTCGAAACCGAGTCAAAACAGGCGTGAGTGGCAGCCGGCGCTCAATCGACATAGTTTCCAGTGAATAGGAAAATTTAGCGCCGCACTCACAGCACACCTTGTATGTCTCGCCTTTCAGAGTGAACACACGGCTGAGGTGAACGTGGTGACACCCAAAAAGGAATTCAAGCACAACCAGAAGGATCTCCATAAACCTCGCGCTCTGCGAGCGGGCAATTGTTTTCCTGCGATTGTCCCGTGGGAAGGATGAATAGCTGGTTCTCGATAGATGGGTGACTTCAACGGACAAGTGCGACTCCCTTGATGCTGAACTAAAATTCCACCGTTACAGTGCAGGCGACTAACCATTTCCGGCATCGTCCTAAGTCATTGGTCCTTGGTGCAATCCGTCTTTTCCGCCCTCCGGCTGTCCTGACCGTTCAAGGGCAGTGCCACAATGTGGGCACCGATCTCGGTCCTAAAGCTCGTCCATGCTCCTTCAATTCAGTGATTTGCCGCGTTGTGCCTTTGGCGAGCCAAGTGCGTTGACACAGCTGGCTGTACGAACCTTTACGCAAGCCGCTGCCGTGCTGAAGCACAAGAGCGACGAAGGAGTCGAGATGTACTCAACAACATCTCTGAATGGCGTTCCTACAATCCAGCGAGATGGACACAATATCCTGGGTGTGTGGGATCAGAATTGGGAGTTTGCGAATGAAATCTGCGATCTGCTCAATTCTTTGGAAGACGATCCGCACATCTTTCTTACTGAGCACGACCGGAAGTGGCTGAAGGCCATGGATCGGGCTTTCAGGAAGGTGCACCATGCCTGATCTCAAGACTGCAGTGGGTGTTTCCATTGTTGTGCCGTTTCATAACGAAGAACCCAACGTCATCGAAATGTACGGGCGACTGCACGCCGTTATGGACTCTCTTGGCCGCAATTACCAGTTCGTTTTTGTAGACGATGGGAGTACCGACCTCACGTACAAACTGCTAAAGGAACTTGCGACGATCGATCCTTGCGTGACGGTCGTTCGTTTGCGCCGAAACTTCGGTCAAACCGGAGCTCTGGCCGCTGGATTTGCGCATAGCACCGGCGACTACGTGATCGCTATGGATGGTGACCTTCAGCATGATCCCGCGGAGATTCCTGGGTTCCTCGAGAAAATCGAAGAGGGCTACGACATCGTGAGCGGGTGGCGCAGCCATCGCTTGGACAATTTGTTGCTTCGAAAGATCCCTTCGCGCTGTGCCAATTGGCTGATGGCTAAGCTCAGCGGCGTGAACATTCACGACTTTGGGACCACGTTCAAGGCGTATCGGGGCGACCTACTACGACAATTGCCTCTCTATGGCGAAATGCACCGGTTCATCCCGGCTCTGGCCTCATTCTACGGAGCGTCGATCTGCGAAATACCCATTCAAAACAACCATCGAAAGCACGGCGAATCGCATTACAACATTTCTCGAACGTTCCGGGTATTTTTCGATCTCATGACGATTCGATTTCTTCTGCGCTACATGTCACGCCCGCTCCACTTCTTTGGCCGGCTGGGCGCGATCAACATGGGTTTGGGCTCGGCCATCGCACTCTGGCTCCTGATCTGGAAAGTCGTCACGGGAATCGATGTTCTACAGCAACACGGACTATTGCTGGTGTTCGCGGCCGTTCTGATATTGGTGGGACTCCAGCTAATAGCGCTTGGACTTTTGGGTGAGTTGGAGGTTTGGCAGTATTTCAATCGGTCCGACCGCAGGCCTTACGCTGTCTCTGTGGTGCTCGATCAGCACGCCGCGATCACATCGGAGGTCAATTCGTGAGCACGCGAGCAGGTGCAACAAATACGAAACGAGTTAACTCCATCGGTTCTGCCGGCCCGGTCTTTCGCGACAAACCGGACTCGAGAGTTACTGTGCTCCAAATCGAACGGGCGCTGGCGGAACTGGGAATCCATGCCAAGCTGAGCGACATCGTAGCGAAAGCTCGATCCTTCGAGAACGGAATTATCCAAGCGCCTTCGTGCCGTAAGCGGGAACGCGCGTGTTGAGTGAAGCCCAATATCGTTGTCTTGGACGGTATCGGGAGCTGGCGCTTGTACTCCTGCTCACGGTCCTGGCATTCGCGGTTCGCGTCTACCGGGTTGACTTCAACAGTCTGTCCGAGGACGAGGTCGCCAAATGGACGGCAATTCAAGAGTATCGACACGGACACTTTGCCGGGGTAAATAGCGAGCATCCGATGTTGCCCAAAGTGCTTGCTTGGGCGAGCCTGACGGCTGGGGAACGCTGGAGTCGGGTCGCAGCGGTGCATGGCTGGCCTTCTCTGAAACCGGAAGGCTGGCTTCGTCTGCCCAACGTGCTATTTGGTGCCGCCACCACTGCAATCCTTTTCTTTTTTTGCCGTCGAATGATGGGTCTTGCCGGCTCTTTTGCGGCGAGTCTTTTCTGGGCTATAGCGCCTTTGCCAGTGGCGCTAAACCGACTCACGAAGGAGGAAACACCACTCACCTTTTTCACCTTGCTCGCATGTTACTTCTACTGTCGCGCCCAACAGGCAGCTTCGGACAAGAGTTCGCGGCGATGGTACGACCTGAGCGCAATCGGCTTTGGCCTGGGTCTTGCCTCCCAGTACATTCTTCACCTTCTTGGCTTGAATGCACTTGCCTGGTTTCTTGCCGGAAAAATGGGGCTGAGTCGCAAGCACTCTCAATTCAGCTACGGACGATTCTTCCTTGTGATGTTTCTCACCCTTGTTGTGGTGGACCCAGTTATTCTCTCTCCGGCCAACTTCAACGCAATCCTACATTGGCTTCGTCATGATGGCGTGCGGCACAGCGGCTATGATTTCGACGGTACGCTTTACATGAATTTTCCAGCGCGTCTGCTTGCTGGAGTTCCGTGGTTTTACTATCTCTGGCTGGTGCTGGTAAAGACACCGATTCCGATCCTCATGGCGGTCATCATTGGCTCTGTACTGCTTTTTCGAAACCGCCGGACACTCGCGTCGTGTTTCTTTCTATCGCTCGGGGTGGTTCAATTAGTCGGGCTGTCTGTCAGCGGAGCCAAGTGGATCCGATATTCGCTCCCGCTCATGCCCTTCCTTTACTTGGCAGGCGGGTATGCGATTCAACAAACACTGAAGGTCGCCAAAGGAAAAATCCTGTCCCGGTCCCTTGTAGGTCTTGCCGCCGTCATTTTGCTTGGATGGCCGCTCCTCGAATTGCACGCCTGGGCACCCTACTATTCGTTCTACCTGAACTCAATTGGCGGAGAGAAAAAGAACATTACACGCTACTTTGCACCGGATGAGGTGTCCGAGTTTGACACGAGCGAGGTAGCGCAGAGCGTATGTCCATTCGCTCCCGTTGCGACGACGGTAGCAACGGCAAGACCGATGAGCATGGCCTATTACCTCCATGCTTGCGGGCGCACAGACCTTCAGGTCGTGCCGCTTTACGACACACATTATGCACCACATGACGGAGATCTGATTGTGCTTGAGCCGTCGCGTCGGTTCTTCGAGACGCAGAGATTTTTCGATGCTTTGGGAAACTCAGCGATGCCCCATAGTGAAATCCGCGTTGGACCGGTTGTGGCGAGCACGATTTATCTCTTCGATCCATCGGTGCAGGGACCAAAGAACGGGAAGGAAGAGTTCACCGTAACCGAATTGCGGGGCGCACCACCTCGTTTCGAGAACAATCCTCAAGAAACCGCAGCGACAAACACGAGCAGGTTTGGATTCTCAGATCTCACCAGGAGACTTTTACAATGACTCCGTTTTACCGAGCAAGGAAATCTGATGGGCACTGGCTTGTGCGCACATTCGCTATGTTGATTATCGGCATCCCAGCAGTTGCACAGCAGGCAAATGTATCTGCGCCTCTGACCGCTGATGAGGTGATGGAACGGGTGGTAGAGATGAACGAGGTGCGTGCTAAGGCACTCGAAAGCTATTCCAGTGTCCGCAGCTATCACCTGGAGTGCCATTGTCTATCACACAAGAAGGCCGACATGGTCGTACGCACCGACTACCAGGCACCGAATAAGAAAGAATTCACCATCGTGTCAGAGAGCGGCTCTGGCACGGTGCGGGATCGTGTGTTCAAGAAACTCCTGGAGGCGGAACAGGAATCGATGCGGGATGAGAATCAGCAGCGTTCGGCCATAACGCCCGAGAACTATACATTTCAACTGTCTGATTACGAGAAGGGGGCTATCGACGAATTCTACGTGCTCGATGCCCAGCCGCGAAGCAAGAACAAGTTTCTGTTTCGGGGGCACATTTGGGTGAGTGCAATAGACTTCGCGATAACTCGAGTCGAGGGCGAGCCGGCCGTCAACCCCTCCTGGTGGACTGTCAAAACTGATTTCAAACGTCGCTACCAGAAAGTTGGTGACTTCTGGTTGCCTGAATCCAACGAGAGCGAAACCAAGGTTCGTGTCTTCGGCACGGCGGTTCTAAGCATTGAATATCGCGATTACCAGATCACGCAGGCTGGAAGCGCAACAGCAGCCTCGCCCCACAGCGAAGCACCAGCAGCTACAGTCGCCCAAAAGTTTTAAGAAAATTGACGTGCGCTGCATTTGTGGCATTTGTGATTCGGTGATCCTAGATCAACAGAGAGTCCTTCCTTCATAAAGCATCCCACTGGACGTTCGTGCAACCCCTCGTTGATCCGCGCATAAGGTGATCTTCGGCCATGCAATGAGACAGGGAACTGGCGAGGAGCCAGAATGCGCGATTATCTATCTCTCTGCTGAAGCCAAGATTGAAAACGACGTCGATCAATGGATCACTTCTGGGCGGATGTTCGCGGACTCGAATGTCTGGCTGTCCTTCGTGATGTGTCATGGATCACACCCGAATTGGATCACACCTGAAATTGCCCTGTGTCCAAACCTGCATCTGCGGATGACCTTTTTCAGGCAGCTGCCCTCATCTGGGCAGGCCGGGATGCCATTTCAATGGTCTATGTCGTTCTCCTAGAATGATTTCCTCTTGGTCTCTGAAATGCCCTTAGAGACGCGTGAGGCAAGCCCCGGTACCTGACGTTCTGACCTGACGTGCGTGGCAATTCACAACAGGAGAGAGCGATCTGTTTGGAAAGGAATTATGTAAATGGCGACTTGTGACCACCCATCGGAATTAGCTTACCGGATTGCATATTCGAGCCTTCAGCGGCCTGGGTTGCGAAAGGACAGGCCCGGCATAGTATTGCGGGCGGAAGATGGGCTGCGACCCGCCGATTCTTCGGGCCTGCAAGGAATCGAAGCCGGTGACGTATTTCACAGTCTCATCGCGTCGGGGAATTTACGACCGCGAAGTCGGTGGGCCGGAGTCGGGGCCGTGACCTTTCAGGCACTTGTCCTCGCGACGCTAGTTGTTGCTCCTCTGTTTCACACGGATCCGCTCCCCAAGAGGGAGACGGTCACGATGCTGTATCTACAGCCGCCAGCCGCAGCTGGCAATGCCACGAAGCTTCGAGCGCCCACACCTCAGTCTCCGTCGATATCTACCCCGACAAGCCTTAGCACTCCAGCTCCGGTGCATAAAGTGCAAGAAGCGACGCCAGCGTCCGTCGGCACAACAGGCGGAGTGGCCGGCGGAGTCCCCGGCGGGATTGTCGGCGGACTTCCCATCGGAATGTCTAGCGCAATGCCGAATAGCGCGCCAAGCGTTCCAGAGCTTGCGAAATTGCCCGTGCCGACGCCGGTAAAGAGAATCCGTGTCGCTGCACGGGTGGTCGAAGCAAACCTGATCCACGACGTTCCTCCGCAATATCCGCAGGAGGCCGGCAGGGCCCGCATTGAAGGGACAGTCGTGCTGATGGCGCTGATCGATAAGGATGGCACCGTTAAGGATGTGCGAGTGGAGAGTGGTTTACCGATACTCGCGCAAGCCGCTATCGACGCGGTGAAGCAATGGCGTTACAGGCCATACCTGATGGACGGGGAACCCGTTGAAGTTGACTCCCGAATCACAATTAATTTCACGCTGTCGGGAGCTTAGGAGTGTCGACCATGCAGAAAATTACCCACACCTCGCCCAACCAACGTTTGGCATCGCTCCTGAAGCGAGCGCATCCATTGCTGCTGCTCGTACTCAGTGGAGTAATCCTCGTAGCACCGATGTCGGCCCAGTCTTTTGAAACGGCAAATTCGACAACAGGAAGCATCCTCGGTACGGTCGCCGATACCAGTGACGATCCGATTCCTGGCGCCAAAGTTGTTCTTCAAGGAACGGCTGGCGAGCGTCTGACGGCTGTGACAAAAGACGACGGAGGCTTTGCATTCGACCAGGCCCCGGCAGGCATCTCCTATCAGGTCACCGTCACTGCCGAAGGGTTTGCGGACTGGAACTCGTCCATTACGGTCGAACCAGGTCAGAACAAGGCGCTACCCGAAATCAAACTTCGCATCCTGGCTGTGCAGCGCGCGGTCACGGTGAGTTACTCCTCGAAGGAAGTTGCTACGCAACAGCTCAAAGTTGAAGAACAACAGCGCATTTTAAGGTTCATACCAAATATGTATGTGGTGTACGAACCTCACGCCGAGCCCTTGACTACGGGGATGAAGTTTCACCTGGCATACAAGAGTCTCACCAATCCTTTTTTTGCCGGACGCACGGCCGCGTGGGCTGGCGTCCAACAGGCTCGCGACGATCCGAGCGAATGGCATCAAGGTGCGGAAGGATATAGCAAGCGGTTGGGAGCTGGCTTCGCGGACGGCGTTATCGGAAGCTTGATCAGCAACGCTATTCTGCCATCGCTTCTGCATCAAGATCCTCGTTATTTCTACCAAGGCTCCGGTACGAAGAAGTCTAGGGCTCTTCATGCCATGTGGGCTCCATTTGTCTGCAAGGGAGATAACGGGGCGTGGCAACCGAATTACTCTCAATTGGGAGGTAGTCTGATTAGTTATTCCATTTCAGCCGCTTACTACCCTAGTTCAGATCGTACTGCCGGGCATGTATTCCAGACTTTTGGAATAGACATGGGTCTGCATGTCGTCGGCAGTCTGGCTCAGGAGTTTATCTTTGGCAAATTTACGAGCCGTGGGAAGCACTGAGTTCGAGCTCCACATGGGCGGAGCTTCGTTTGGCGGCAAGTTCGAGATCCATTTCTTAAGAGAAGTTTCTTGAAGGAAAGCACCTGTGAACCGCATGAGAGTTCGGCAAGCACTGCATTACCTAGCCACTCTCTTGGGAATCGCGTTGCTGGTCGTTCTTGTACGTCGCACGGGAACAGGCACGGTGATCCAACAAGTCAAAACGATTGGCTGGGGATTCGCTCTAATTCTCCTTTTAGGTGGAATAGGTCATCTCATCAAAACCTGGGCATGGCGCCTTACATTCGCATGTGAGATCAAGAGTATTTCCTTTGCACGCATGTTTGCCCTTCGCCTCGTATCAGAGGCCATCGCTGTTCTCGGGCTCCCTGGTCAAGTCATCGGAGAAGCCGCGCGAGTGTCTCTATTAGGTTCGGACGTCCCGATAGCCAACAGCATCTCCTCTGTCACTTTGGATCGCGGGCTCTACATCGTGACCTCTGCGATCGTGACTTTCACAGGAATGATTGCCGCGTTGCTTTTAGTGTCATTCTCTCGAATGTGGCGGTTGTATGCGCTCCTGTTCGCGTTGGGGGCAGCGACAATGCTCGCTGCGAGCGCATTGGCACTACGAAAGTGTTGGCCGGTATTCTCCCGTGGAGCGCGAGCGATCGCGCGAATTACATGGTTCAAGATCTGGTTGGATGGCAAGCATTCCGTTATCGAGTCCGCGGAGAGAAAGTTTTTCGATTTTTATTACAAAAACCCACGCGCCTTCTGGCAGAGCATGGCTCTCAACATCGCGTGTCACGGAACGGCGATATTGGAGGTTTACGTTCTTTTGTACTTCATGGGCGGGAAGAGCGGGCTGTTCTTGGCTCTGGTGCTGGAAGCACTCACTAAATTGATCAACATTGTCGGGACATTCAATCCTGGGAACGTCGGAACTTACGAAGGGGGAAATATGATGATTTTCCGGCTGCTCCATATCTCCAGTGCGGCAGGATTGACAATGGCACTTTGCCGGCGGGCGCGAATCCTATTCTGGGCGGCCATTGGCGCGTTATGCCTCATAGTGATGTCGAAGGCGACCGGCCGGCTCGAGCCAGCGTGCAGCGACACGACCGGACGGACGAATGCATCCGATCTGCTTTTATCTCAAAGTCCCTGCAATTCGATCCAGCAGTGAAGCGGCTGTGCCCAGATTCGGTCGGCTGTCCACATGCGGTCGTACACTTCTCGAGTTGCTGAGTCCGGCTCTAGCTGACATCTTGAGTTTCAAGGAACTTGCAACACCGAATTTGGCAGTGCACTTGCAATTACGGAAATTATGCTGATGCTTTCGATAATTCGTCACGACGAGCGGCTGACGGTCAGATTGAGCGGACGGCTTGAGGGTTTGTCTGCAGAGGATTTGAGACTCGCAGCATGCCCCCCAAGTGCGCTGGATATAGATCTTAGTGGTGTAACGTCCATTGATTACGACGGTGAGCGGACGCTTGTCTGGTTGCGAGATCACGGCGCGAGATTGTATGGAGAAGGACACTTCGCGCGTAGGCTATGCGATTGTGCACACCCATCGCCAAGCGTTCAGGGGAGGTAAGGACGACGGAATGAAAAAGCAGCTGAACAGAACCAGGCGAAAAACGAGAATTGGCCGAGTCTGCTGGACAAGTTCGAGAGAAGATTCGGAAATGGGCTTATGAGTTCTTCGTGTTTCATGGCCAGGAGGATGGTCGCGGTCTCGATGACTGGCTCAAAGCCGAGTCGGAAGTGACTGGCAAAGGCTAGTCGGCGATTACTAATCGAACCACCGGAACGTGTTTAGGCCGGCCCCGCCGGAAGCGGTGATAAGGGGCGAAAATTGCGATGCGCGTTGGCTTGGGCTCTCCCCCATCGCGCCAAGAGGCCACACGCATCGCACGCCCCTCCGACGGATCTAAGGCCGAAGCGATTCCGCTCGAAAGCCTGCAGGAGGCGTTCGTACGAAGATTCTCTATTTCAATCCCGAATCTATCCAAGGCAAATACCTCGCCATCATCTGGCGGCGAGGACATGATGTAGCGACCGCGAGCTCCGCTGTCGACGCATTCGTACTGATGCGCAGACAAATCTTTGACGCCCTCGTAATTGATTGTGCCCAGGATACGCTGGACATGCGAAACTTTACGGCTAAGGCGCAAGGATTGCAACCGTCGTTAGCAGTATTTATCGCGGACGAGTGGGGCGATGAGCTTACAAGCGGCCTTGGTGAACTTGGACATGTGCTAACCATGTTGGAAGATGATGAGCGTGCCAGCCTTGCCTTTGAGAACCGGATAGTCTGACGCCGAACGAGGCGCGAGTTTCACATGCCGGTGTCTTGCCCAAGTGAGCGGTACAGCAGAACCTCATCGAGCAGCAGGGGGCTTTGGCCTGGTGAGCAAATACATCACACAATAGCCGATCGAACATTACGCACCGCTGGATATGTAGCCATATTCCACTGTCACTGAGCGTCGGGATGGCAGACGCGGAGTGATCGGCGGATTCGCTGAGCATAACAGCTGCACTCAATGTAATGATCAGTGTTATGTCCATCATTACGACCCTCAATGAACTAGTTCTGGGAGACTTATGGCACTTCTATTCAACCATTTGACAGAAGTGCCGAAATCCGTTTAGTCACCTCACGGCGCCGAATTGTGCCTATCTTGTTAGCCAGTAAATGAGCCCAGCCCAGAACGGCGAGGCAAGTAGGAGTGCATTTCGTGTGCCTCGCAGTAGCCTTGAGCGCTCATCTTGGGTTAACGAAACAGGCATATGGTCACCAATCGTGCGAGTCCGGAGCGTATTCAGAAGGTAAGCCACAACTATCTCGAGGCCGTCAGGCCAGTAGTTTTCGGTGTGCTCAGATAACCGGTCACCCTGTTCTTATCGACGGTAAAGATAACCACTTCGTAGAGCTGCCGGTTGCGGCCTGTGTAAAACTGCAACGGTTCGGCCGCGCCACGATCCTTCTTCTCGATGACTCGATCGTCAGCAATCACGCTCAGCGTGAACTTGTTTTTCTTGGTATCAGCTTTCTTCAACTGCAGGCTGATGGTTGAGAGCTGGGTCGGGCGCTCGCCCTTATTCAAGGTGAACTCATAGTAGTTGCGATCGCCGCGGTGCCTGAGTTCCTCCAGATCCTCGCGGGTGTGAGCTATCAGGCTGCTTTGCCCGGTCAGATCGCCGATCGCGCGGTCGAGCTTCACCTTCGTGGACTCAAGGTCCGTACGGGTAGCGGCGATTTCCTTCTTAGCGCCGTTCAGTTCGGTTTGCACATCGGCTACCTCAAAGATGACCTGATCGGCTGCCGCATTCTGCTGGTCCTGCATGCGTCTCTCGAAGACTTTTTGGTTTTGCCGTAGCTCCGCCGTCGTGCCCGCGTACGCCGCTTGCAGTCCTCTCTCGGTGATGCCTAACTGCTGCGACAAGGCCTGGTTGGACGTCTTCAGGTCGGCTTCTGTCGCACCTAGGCGTTGCTGCAGTCTTTCAATTGCCGCATCCTGTGCAACTATGGCTGAGGTCAAACGGCTCCGTGCCTCGAAGATGAGGTATAACGACACGACCACATAAAGCGCCGCTACCATCGGTAGCACGTAACGCAAGATCGTGCCCTTGCTAATGCCCGCGCTCCCTACAGGGATCTGTTCTTTCACTTCAAGTGTACTCATCGCCTTCCTCTCTGCTAGAGAACGATGCAAACCATTTACCAAAGCTCTGCGGCCGTAAGTCGATAGCCACCCGTGATAACGATACTTTCCACCTGCCCGCATCTGGGCAGTGCTCGTAAAAGGGCAGACGCACGTAGATGCAGACTCGCGAAACACACGCCCACGCCAGACCCTTGGCCGTGTCTCACGTTTGGCAGCGAATGTGCATTCTGGGAGTTGATCGCCAGGCAGGTTTTCGGATAAATCACGTCTTCTCTGAGGAAACGCTATGTCCACAGTTCCGAAGTTTCGTATTGATGTAGATGTCCACAGTCTATTGATGAAGTCGGAGTCCAAAGGCCCTGAACTTCCCGTAGATAGAGGCCTGAGCTTGCCGGAACCGGTCTATCCCCGGTTCCCTGAAAAGCTGTCAGATCCCGGACCTGAGACACCTCCGGACCACCGCGAATGGACGCTGCCCCAGGCCTATCACAAGATGAAAGGTTGGCTCTTCCCCTACATCCGCTCTCGAGTATTACCGGGAGAGTTCCACCCGATCATCGCGTACTTGTTCGTGGAATATAAGTGCAACGTCGATTGCTGGTACTGCTGGGCCTTCAACAACAAAGTCAAAGGTATGACCGAAGATACCGCTCGCCGAGCCATCGATTGGCTTCACGACCGTGGATGCCGCGTATTGGCATTGATGGGAGGCGAGCCACTCCTGCGCCCACAGTTTGCGCAAAAGGTGGTGTACTATGCGGCAAAGAAAGGATTCTGGATTTACATCGGCACGAACGCTCGCCTTTTAAGGCCTGACGTTGCCGATCGTCTAGCTGACGCGGGAGTGTCGGTCTTCAATGTGGCAGACGACGCCTGGGACGTAAAGCCGGGCCTTCCCAAGGCTCTGGTTCCGATCCAGTCGAATCTTGAACGCCTCATGCGGAAGCAATATGCGTACGGCTACATGGTTTTCTTGAATATCAACATCTGCCGCAACAATACGGAAGATGTCCGTCAGCTTACGGAGTACGCGCACGCCCACCGCATTGCCACCGACTACCACATCAATGAAACGCCGATGCTTGAACAAGACGACCACTTCAAACATCTATCCGACAATCCCACCTACATACATCCAACAGACTGGGGCCGAACGGATGAACTGATCGATTGGCTCATTGAGAAGAACAAAGCCGGCTACCAGATGGTGAACTCCGTGCAGCGGCTCGAAGAGATCAAGGCGTTCATGAGGATGGGCGGCAACGCCTCCGAGTTGAAGACTTTTGGCTGGAACGGCGATGGTAGCGGCAATGGAACGGCGAAGCAAATTGCAAACATGCCGGGCATCGTGCAGGATCCCTCGGGGGATCTGCATTTCGCCGAGTGGAGTTGCCGGGCGGGCCAGAATAACGTGATCATCCGGACCGATGGCACTGTAGCGCCCTGTTTCCCGATGTATGCTTCGCCCTTCGACTGGGGCAATGTCGATCATCCGAACTTCGACGACGCCCAGTTGGCTGAGATGAAAAAGTCTTGCCAGCGGCATTGTTTCTCCACCTTGAATCACAACCTCGCGTATTGCTATGACGACGCGCGCGTCATCAAATTCGTCTGGACGCAGCTCGTAAAGAACCGATTGAAGGGCGGCGCTCGCAGTTTTGACGACTGAGAGCTCAAAGAGAATACTGCGCCATCGATGAAGAGCTGTTGGAATGTTGAAAGCGGAGTGATGGTGTAGGAAACAAAACGACAAGAGTTGTGACCGTCAGTTACTGTTCAAGCCCAGTTGTGATTAGCATCCCAATTCGTGCGACGCGCACGAATCTTTCTGGCTTGTTCTGCCCATCCGTAATAGAGATTACTTGCTTCTCTAAGTCTCAGCTTTGAAAGTACCGGACACCGTGGATTTCGCCACACGATTTCCAGAAGTACAGCCCTTGCTCGAACGTCGTCTTCTTCGTCAGTAATCATCGCTAACTCCTAAACTGATGACTCATGCTTTTGTGCCGCGTCCGCGAGAAGAATCTGCCAAGCCAGACCAATCAGGAAAACTAAGCCGCTTCCGCACGGTAACGGCAACGATTAAGCTGGCGTCCCTCATTTCCGAAAGCCTTCCGCTTAGCTTCGAGTTGATTCATCGCGGCCATGAGTAGAACTTCGGCAAGAGTGAAGCCGCGGAGCGTGTTTTGCGTGATCTTGAACATAACCGACGCCCTGGTGATTAACATCCAAGACGCTGCAGGTCGCATGCCACTCTGTGTTTCTGCCAAGTGCCTCACACCCTTACTCGACGACCCTCTTTATGACCCGTGCTGTGCCCAGTTCAGGTCAACGCCCGAATATGGGCACACTGCCAAGGCATGCCATCGTTCATCTCCTTCACGCAAAGCTATTTACCACGATTCTTCTTTGGCGCCCGCCTTGCACTTCTGCAGGGAACCGGTATTTCGTGGAAGTGCTCTCACGTAAGAACTAACGGCCGGACAGGGAGATTATGTGAGTGGATACAGGAAAAGCGCAGCGTTACTTCTGATCTTGGCTGCGATACGTCTAGCTTATCCGGGGTCGGCCCGAGGGCAGGTGAATGCGTTGAGCGAAGAGGCCGATCTCCGTTTCGGCAATGCTACGCAGCGTACGGTGTGCGAGGAATATAACGCTGACCTACGCGTTGAGGCTGCACTTCAGCTCGTCTGTCTTCGAGACGTCCCCGGAACGAAAAAGGTCGTGAGGAACGCTATTGTGATCGGCTTCGTTGGTGGATTCGTAAAACCCGATGATGTGAAGCACCCCGAAGTGCAGTTCGCAGCTTTGCTTCGTGAGCGATATCCCTCAATTGTTCACGCCGAAGTCTTTGCCAACCACGACGGACAGAATGCTCTTGGCCGTGTACTGCACCTATTGGATACCGACGGCGATGGCGTCCTCACAGCCGGGGAGAAGGAACAAGCAGCCATCATCATCTATGGGCATAGTTGGGGTGGTTCGCAGGCTGTCACGTTGGCACGGCAACTAGAGCGGAAGGGCGTCCCAGTGTTGTTGACTATTCAGGTGGACAGCGTCCATAAACCAGGCCACGCCGATGTGGTGATTCCGCCGAACGTTCGGAATGCCGTCAATCTCTACCAGACAAAGGGTCTTATCCACGGGCGGTCGAGTATTCGTGCAGCCGACGCTAGCCGCACGAAGATCATCGGCAACTTTCAAATGACGTATCAGGGCCGTCGAATCAATTGCGACAACTATCCCTGGATTGCGCGCCACCTGAACAAGCCACATCACGAAATCGAGAATGATCCCCTGGTGTGGGAACAGATTGCCTCGATGATCGACTCCGAGCTGTTCAAAGCCACCTCAATGGTGGAAGCATCCTTGCCTTCGACCTCGCTCCTCGTGAAACAGGACCAAAGATGAAGGCGACTTCTCCAGTTCGTGGGTCGACCCATTGACGAAGAAGCAGAAAGAAATGTCCGACGGCAACTCAGAAAGTAGGGACACATATGTACTCCCCGACGCTAATCCGGCAGACAGCAGCGAGGACAAGTTCACCTGTCCAAGTTGCTTCCTCTGACATTTGGTCTCGCGAAAAGGACGAGGCCGAATTTCATCACCTACACATGGACTGGGTACTGGTCGCTGACAAAAAGGGACATCCCCGGCCGCGAATGCATTGGCTGTTCGACTAGGCACGCCAATGCTTCATTTTCACGTCCGCTCTTTGAGGTTTGCGCGTCAATCAGTTGCATGTGGTTGCCGCGGCACCGCTCATCGCATGGGACGTGTGCTTCTGATGATCGCCGGGCTTTGTTGCTGTGCTCTGAGCTTGGTCGCGCAGACGTCCGATTCCACAACCCCAGACCAGCCGAACAAGTCGTCCACAGCGACAACAGACTTAAAGAGCGACGATCTGCTTCCCACACGTATTCCCGTGCAAATCATCGAAAGCCACAGACAGGATGGCAATCGGACATTTGAAAAACGATCTGTTCAAATTCAGGGAGTGGACGGAGGCCTAGCACCGTACCAGGAGATCGAAACGGAGACTTTACAAGTGGACGCCACTACGGTGCGGACCACAATGCGCACGTTCGGCCGAGACGTGAATGGAGCAAGATCGCTTATCCAGGTAACAGAAGAAGAAAAACACACTCTGCCGGGTGGTGGATCGAATCTGCAACGCATCACTTTCAATCCCGATGTGAACGGCAAACTGCAGCCTGTTCAGCGCGAAACGGTGGAGACGAAGGTGATCAGTAAGGACGTGGAGGAAACGAACACGACGGTGATGCTCACAAGTATCAATGGCGGTTTAGCCCCAGCTTTCAAGACGCACGAGCTCCGCAAGCGAGGCGCGAACGATACCGTGGAAACGGAAAAAACTGCATGGCTCCCGGATATTAACGGAAAGTGGCAGCTAAGCGAGATACGGCAAAATACTGCGACGCAAGAAGCCGAAGACCGCAAGATCGAGGAGAGAGTCTTCCGGCCCGATGCGGAGGGAAAGCTAGGTCAAGTCTCTCGTGTGGTGAGCCAAGAGTCCGAGAGCCCTTCCGGGGAAAAACGCAGCGTCGTGGAAACCTATTCCATCGATGTTCCGGGTACCACGCGGGACGGTGAACTGCACCTCGTTGAGCGCAGAACCAGTACCGGGAGCTCGAGTTTTACTGGTGAGCGAGCAACCGATCAAAGAGTCGAACAGACCAATCCGGGTGATCCCGGCTCGGGTCTCCGCGTGTCCGTATTGGTCGACGGCGAGATCGGTCCCGGACCTTCTGGAGAACAGTCCACCGTAACCATTCGAGCGCGCGATTCGAACGGGAAGTTTGGAATCGTCTCCGTTGATACGACAAAGTCGTATTGGGTTCCCACCATTGAAATTCAGCAAACGCCCTCCGAGCAAGCGAAATAGTTCAACACTCATCGATGTGTATCGCCAAGAGTACAGCCACGCGGCTTGGAAGAAGCGCTGCCTCGCTGCCCGAATTCGGTCAGTGCCCTTGGCATGTCATGCAAGGCCTGCTGTGAAGATTCCTATCTAGTTGATCCCACGTCGTGTCAACGCACTTCCGCGGACTGAAGTCTGGCAGCCCGATTGCGAATGCAAAGTGTGACCTTCAAATTCGCTCCAGGGAGTTGCCCATGCTGGGAGAACTGACAGGGATCCCCACTGACGCACTCATTGACATGCTGTACATAATCCTCGCCGAACAAGTCGCCATCAGTGCCAGCGATGCTGCGGAAATCGAACAGATTCAACGCGAGTTGCAACGTAGAGGCGAGGAGCAATGCTGGAGCCTTCAAACTATTAACTGAGACAAGTGTGCAATCAGTTCTTGGATGAGTGTTTGACGGACGAAGGCGGGCGTTCTATGAAGCCAAAAATCTCGGAGTTGCGCAACGCGGAGTGAGGAGCTTGAAAAATGGCATCGCTAACGGGAATTGAAGAATTAACCGGATCTCTGAGCGCTGAAGGCAAAGCACGATCAACCGTTGCGGGTGCACCGCTCAGCCCAGATGAACTGAGCAGGATCGATGCGTATTGGCGTGCGTGCAAGTATCTGGCTCTGGGAATGATCTACCTTCAATCGAATCCTCTCTTAAGAGAATCTCTAAAACCAGAACACATCAAGAGCCGGCTGCTCGGCCATTGGGGCTCAAGCCCAGGACTCGCCTTCCTCTACACCCATCTGAGTCGTCTTATAAAGAGAGATGACCTTGAGATGATTTTTCTCGCAGGCCCAGGACATGGGGCGCCGGGAGTTTTAGCGCCGATATATCTGGAGGGCACGTACAGTGAAATCTATCCCGAGAAAAGCCAGGACGAGAAAGGACTGCGAGAGTTCTTCAAGCAGTTCTCATTCCCCGGTGGCATTGGCAGCCACTGCACTCCAGAAACACCGGGCTCGATTCATGAGGGAGGGGAACTGGGATATGTCCTGTCACACGCTTGCGGGGCCGCGTTTGACAATCCCAACCTGATCGTGGCGGCGGTCGTGGGTGACGGCGAAGCTGAGACTGGACCACTGGCCACCTCATGGCACATCAGCAAGTTTCTGAATCCAATCCGCGATGGGGCCGTGTTACCTATACTTCACCTCAACGGATACAAGATCAACAATCCCACTCTGCTTGCGCGGATCACTCACGAAGAACTGGAAGACTTGTTACGCGGGTACGGCTGGAATCCTTACTTCGTCGAGGGATCCGATCCCGAAAGCATGCATCAGGCGATGGCCGCGACGCTTGAGCAGTGCATCGCGGAAATCAAAGGCCATCAGCAGGAGTGCCGGAAGAGCGGACTTGCCACGCGGCCGCGCTGGCCGATGGTGGTATTACGCTCCCCAAAGGGATGGAGCGCACCGATCCTGGTAGACGGTCATCACATTGAAGCCTTCTGGCGTTCGCATCAAGTTCCCCTAGCTGATGTGAAGACGAACCCAGAACATCTACGCCTACTCGAGAACTGGCTGCGGTCGTTCAAGCCGGAAGAGTTCTTCGATGAACGTGGGAGGGTGCGACCAGAAATAGCCGCATTTGCGCCGAAAGGGCAGCGCCGCATGAGCGCCAGTCCGCACGCGAATGCAGAGCTACGAAAAAAACTGCGGTTGCCCGAGTTTCGCGATTATGCCGTCAAGATCGACCGCCCCGGAAACACTGAGGTAGAGAACGTTCCGCCGCTGGGACGTTTCCTGCGCGATGTCATGAAGCGAAATATGGACAGCTTCCGAGTGTTTGCGCCCGACGAGAACACGTCCAACAAGCTTGATGCGATCTATGAGGTCTCGAAGAAATTCTGGATCGCTGAAAGTTTCCCCGAGGACCGTGATGGAACGGAACTGTCTTCGGACGGGCGTGTTGTCGAAATGTTGAGCGAGCACACGATGGAGGGCATGCTCGAGGGCTATTTACTTACCGGTCGCAACGGCTTTCTCTCGTCTTATGAAGCCTTCGTGCACGTGATCGACTCGATGTTCAATCAGCACGCCAAGTGGTTGTCCATCTGCAACCAATTGTCCTGGCGCCGCAAGATCGCCTCGTTGAACCTTCTTATTACTTCAACCGTGTGGCGTCAGGATCACAATGGCTTCACCCATCAGGATCCTGGCTTCCTGGATGTAGTACTCAACAAGAGCGCCGCCGTCACGCGCATCTATCTTCCGCCGGATGCCAATTGTCTGCTCTCTGTAGCCGATCATTGCTTACGATCGGAAAACTATATCAACGTCATTGTATCGGACAAACAGAAGCATCTGCAGTACCTCGACATCGATGCGGCGATTACCCACTGTACAAAAGGAATTGGCATCTGGGATTGGGCTAGCAATGATCAAGGCGAGGAACCCGATGTTGTGTTTGCTGCAGCCGGCGACATTCCCACGCAGGAAGCATTGGCCGCGTCCGCACTGCTCCGCGAACGATTCGCGGACTTGAAGATCCGATTCATTAACGTGGTTGACCTGTTCAAGCTGCAACCTCACAACGAACATCCACATGGCCTGACGGATCGCGATTTCGATTCTCTGTTTACGACCGATAAGCCAATTATCTTCAACTTCCATGGATATCCCTGGCTAATTCACCGTCTCGCCTATCGCCGCGCCAACCACCGCAACCTGCATGTGCGCGGTTACAAGGAGAAAGGCAACATCAACACGCCGATGGAGTTGGCCATCAACAACCAGACGGACCGGTTCAGCCTTGCGATCGATGCGATTGACCGCCTCCCCAAACTGCAGCGCATCGGAGCGCACGCCAAAGAGGAATTCCGCGGTCTTCAGATCGCATGCCGGCATCACGCTTACGAGCACGGAATCGACAGTTCTGAGATTAGCGGTTGGAAGTGGCCCTCCGAGAATCACTGAAATCGGCCATCCACTTAAGTTAAGCCGTGGGGATCACATCACTAGATTCAATGAGTATGAGTTTCACTCGTATACGCGGGATTACTAGAGGAGTGTGAAAATGATCAGTAATGCAACAGCCAAAAGGAAGGAATTGCCAGAGATTGCGAAGCGCATCGCGAGTAAGTACGGATGTGGTCCCGTGCACTTCTCCGGAACGGACGAAGCACTGTATGAACGGCACTTGTTGTTCGACAGTGGCGTCGATCTTGCAGCGGCGACGGCACGCGACCGGTTCGAGGCCCTTGCCAGGTCGGTGCGAGACATTCTGTCTCAGCGCTGGCTGTTAACTGAAAAGACTTACGAGAAGAAGAATCCCAAGCGCCTTTATTACCTTTCGATGGAGTTTCTTATCGGCCGCTCATTGGCAAACAACGTTACGAATCTTCTGCTCGCTCCGCTCACGAACCAGTTCATCGAGGACAAGAAACTCAATCTCCTCGAAATGTTGGAACAGGAACCCGATGCGGGACTCGGCAACGGCGGCCTTGGACGTTTAGCCGCTTGCTTCATTGAATCTGCCGCCACGATGCAGCTGCCAGCAATCGGATATGGATTGCGCTATGAATATGGAATTTTTAAACAATCCATCCAGAATGGATGGCAGCAGGAAATGCCGGACAACTGGCTACGTTCTCCCGATCCATGGGAAATCGCCCGCCCGAACGAGAAAGTGGAAGTCAGCCTGGGCTGCTCCTTCGAGCTCAGCGGGGGCAGTCTGCGTCCCGTTCCAGGGCGTCCGTCCACTCTGATCGGCATCCCGTTCGACCGTCCTGTGATCGGGTATGGCGGTTCCACGATCAACACGTTACGGTTGTGGGCTGCCGCCGCACCCGACTTCTTCAACTTTGGAGAGTTCTCTCATGGTGATTTCGTAGAAGCATTCACGCAAACGCTCGGGGCCGAAACCCTGACGCGCGTCCTTTATCCCGACGATTCAAGAGTTATGGGGCAAGGGCTACGCCTACTGCAAGAGTACTTTCTCGTCGCCTGCTCCCTGGCAGATGCGGTGCGCCGCTTTCAACGCTGCAACTCAGATTGGAGCTCATTTGCAGACAAAGTCGCGATTCAGATGAATGATACGCACCCCGCTCTGGCCGTGCCGGAACTCATGCGAATCTTGGTTGATCAGGTGCACCTTGAATGGGATGAAGCCTGGCACATCACGCAGAACACGCTGGGATATACAAATCACACCTTGTTGCCCGAAGCCCTCGAAAAATGGCCGGTAGCGTGGTTTGAAGACATGCTGCCTCGGCAGCTCGAGATCATCTATGAAATCAACCGCCGTTTTCTAGGCGTTGTGCGAGGACGTTTTCCCGGCGACGAAGAACGGATTCAGCGCCTGAGCCTTATTGATGAGGGGGACGGCCGAGCCAAGAAGCTTCGGATGGCCAATCTGGCGGTCGTAGGTTCGCACAGCACGAACGGGGTGGCAGAGATTCACTCCAAGCTGTTGCGCGAGACAACGCTGAAAGACCTCGCAGAAATCTTTCCGGAACGTTTTAACAACAAAACGAATGGAGTCACACCCCGTCGCTGGTTGCAATTATGCAATCCCGGACTTTCAGGACTCATCACTGATGCTATCGGAGACTCTTGGATTCGTGATTTAAGCGAATTGAGCAAGCTCAAAGCATTCACCGAGGACAAAGGTTTCCGTGATGACTTCCGCAAAGCCAAGCGAAATGCCAAGCGACAATTCTGTGATTGGCTCCACTGGTCGACAGGGCAGACCGTTGATCCGGAGGCGATCTTCGATTGCCAGATCAAACGCATTCACGAGTACAAACGCCAATTCCTGAATGCACTGCGGATCGTTGTGCTCTACAACCGGCTCCGGGAAAACCCTGGGCTGGACATGCATCCACGAACGTTCTTTTTTGCGGGCAAGGCTGCACCTGCGTACCGGCTCGCGAAAGTGATTATCAAATTCATTAACAATCTGGCTGCGACCATCGACGGCGACCCCGCCGTACGCGGGCGGCTGAAGGTTATATTCCTGCCCGAGTACTGCGTCTCCCTTGCGGAACGCCTTATCCCCGCCAGTGACGTCTCCAACCAGATCTCCACGGCAGGCTACGAAGCCAGCGGCACAAGCAACATGAAGTTCATGATGAACGGTGCCTTGACGATCGGCACACGCGACGGCGCGACGATTGAGATGGCTGCAGAAGCGGGCGAGGAAAATTTCTTTTTTTTCGGTCTGACAGCCGAGCAAGTGATTGGCAGCCGCGGGTGGTACAACCCGCACGGGCACTACGAACACGAGCCTGAGACCCGCGAAGCCCTGGACTTGATCTTCTCCGATTATTTCAGCCGCTATGAGCCGGGTATCTTCGAGCCTTTACGCGACATGTTGCTAACCCGCGGCGACCCTTTTATGGACCTGGCGGACCTGAAGTCGTACCTCGAGGCAGACGAGCGGCTATGCGCGTCATACGCCGATCCCGACCAGTGGGCGCGCAAGGCCATCTTGAATGTGGCGAGCTCGGGGAAGTTCTCCAGCGACCGCACCATTGCGGAATATGCAGCAGAAATCTGGCATGTACAGCCATGTCCAATACCAGACAAAACGTAAAAAGAGGACGCAGCACAAAGAACAACAAGAATGGAGACTGCAGTGAAATTTACAAAGGCAATTATGTTTCCGCGACGTGCGAAGTTTGGTCCGGCATTGGTCCTGGCGCTCGTCGCGTGCTCCGTGACATTCGCCCAGGACGTCAGAACCAACTATATGCCAGGAACTGATTTTCAAAATACCACACCTATGCATGGGTCGACGAGGTACAAGGCGTACCTGCGGTAGGTGGCCATCCCGACCAGATCCTGGACACCCAGGTCAAGCAGGCGGTCGATTCAAGAATGGCGGGCAAGGGCCTCACCAAGGTGGTGGACGGCGGTAAACCCGATTTACTCCTTGGCTACCAGCTCGCGATCGATCGGGAGAAGCAGATAAACGGCTTCGCCTCCGGCATCGGTGGCTGGGGCGGCATGGGCGGCTGGGGTCCGTGGGGAGGCGGCCTCGATTCATTTTCGGCCAGCACTTCAACCATCAACATCGGGACTTTCGTCGTTGGTATGTATGACCCCGCCTAAAAGAAGCTCGTTTGGATAGGCGCCGCCCAACATGCGATTGAACCCAGCAAAAAACTGGAGAAAAATCAGGAAAGGCTCAATAAAGGAGCGCAAAAACTTTTGAAGGACTTTCCTCCGGGACGCGGCAAATAGTCAGCTGCCCGGCCTCAAGGCAACGTAACAGCACGAATCCACAGGAGAACTCGTAATGAACGCGAAGCAGATTTGGGGAGTGATTGTCGCTCTGTGTGTGGCAGCCGTAGGTGCCCGCGCGGACTCTTTGGAATTGAAGAATGGAAGTCTGATCAAAGGTGAATTCATGGGTGGGACCCAGACCAGCATCAGCTTTCAGGTAGGGTCGTCAGTGCAGAACTATGATATCGGCGATGTCCGTTCGCTTCGCTTCGATTCCGACGGGCAGGGTGCCTCGTCCGCGGCTCCCTCGAAGCAGCCGAGTGTGCCTTCGTCCATAGAAAACAATGATGGCGCAAAGTCTCCGTCGCCGATCACCATTCCTGCAGGTACACGGATTTCGGTTCGTACCATCGATTCCATTGACTCCGCCAAGAATCACGTGGGAGATCGTTTTCAGGCTTCGCTCGAACAACCTATCTGGGTAGACGGCAATATGGTGGTTCCGAAGGGCGCGGACGTTTACGGCCGGTTGGAAGCGTCGAAAGAGACCGGAACTTTCACTGGAAGGTCCGAACTAAAACTCGAGCTGACGGGAATCGTCGTCCACGGCCAGACTGTGCCGCTAGTCACCGGAGAATACGAAGTCTCGGGCAAATCCAAGGGCGAGAGTACCGCGAAAAGAACGGTCGGGGGAGCCGCTATTGGAAGCATCATTGGTGCGATTGCAGGAGGCGGAAAAGGGGCGGCTATCGGGGCGGGAACAGGGGCAGGAGTTGGAGCGGGCTCGGAAATCATCACCAAGGGTGATCAGGTGAAGATCCCGAGCGAGACCTTGCTGGACTTCACCCTGCAACAGAGCGCGACGATTCCGAAACGCGCAGCCTGATCGGCGTCCAATCTCGTTCCGTTCCGTGGATCAATTGTTGCGAGCTTCTTAATGCTCCCTTATCCTCCTTCGCCACAGGGGCTGCAGTTTAAGAAAAGCCTAGGATCACGTGGGATGTGGGAATGAATTTGGTTCCGCACCCTTGGGTAGCAAACGTCACGAATCAGCGCAAAGAGCCCCATGACGAATCCCGATTAGACCCAATGGCGCAGTGCTCGTGACGGTGGCTGCGAAAAATGCGACAGTCTCATCAGATGGTCTCTTTTTCCTGGGCGAGAAATCGGCAGCTTCGGTCGCGCAGATAGTCAAACAACTTGAGTCCACTTGTCCACGTCCAAAGAAGGGGTGGCTGGTGGCGGACGAGTGCGGGAAAGACGCTGAAAATGCGGGTTCTTGGAAAGTGTCCTGTTGGGCTCATAACCTCGCCGGAACCGATTCCGGAGCCGCATCCGCTCGCGTCTCCCTACCGCGAACCGGAAGGTTCGCTTGTCGCCAAAGTTGAAGCGTTGCGTCGGGCGAAGCCTTGGGCGGCCCGATCAGAAAGGGCCATCAGTACTCGCCCGAAATCCACCGGTTCACAAACGCTAATTTCTCGGCGAGAGGTATCTTACTCATTACCAGCTCAAGGCGCGCCTCGATCGCGAGGTCGCCGCCGTTGCTGGGCGCCGGCGCCGAACCGCGGGAACGCGCGCGCTGGGCGTTGCCTTCGTCGCCAGCGTGAACTCGGCATTTTCCCGTGGTGTTATTATGCGCCAATTTCGCACCACATCCCGGCAGGGTGCACGTGCCGTGCTCCGCGGGCATTGCACGGTGCGAGCCTCCGCCGTGGGCTTGGCACTTTCCAGTAGCGTTGTTGTTGGCTAACTTCTTATCGCAGCCCGGTTCCGAACATATGCGGATCGCCTTTTCCATCGTGTCCTCCTCGCTCTCAGCGCTTGCTGTACTACCGATCATCCGGCGGCGATGCAGCAGCACGCCCGCCAGCGCGATCGCGTTTTCCACGGCCGGCGCGCCGACCATGGCGGGCCTTGTTGCGATCGAGGACGACCCGGCGGCTGCTGCCTTTACCAGAATTCTTTTCTGGATGGGACACACCAGCCCGTCGTAGCACAAGACGCACAACTCCCGGCCTTCCTTGTCCCGGTAAGAAGCAGCGCACCCGTAACCATGGATCCCGATGCACTGCACACACTGCACGCTCATACGAGAACGGTAGCACGCGTGGTGCGGATCCCCCCTAGGAGAGAAATAGGTGGGCCTCATGGTCAGGGCAGAGCCCACCGCAGCAGAAACGCGACAACCTACTCAGATTGTCGCTCATTCCCCGCGAGAAAATCGGCAGCGTTCGCCTCGCAAGAGAATCATTGGTACAGCATTGGTACTTTCGACGGGCGCAGGTGGGCACAAAAGGACGTGATTTGCCGCACATGAAACCGCGCAACTCGTTGCAAACACAACAAAGGTAAGGACGAGCAAAACGCGCGCAGCGGACTTAAAATCCGCAGGTCCGAAAGGACTGTGGGGGTTCGATTCCCCCTCCCGGCACCAGCGGCCGAGGCTTCCTCAGAATAAGAAAGACTAGGCGGAACAGTCGGACAATCTGCCTACGCCGCGTGGGACTGCCTCGGTGAAGGTCATGCGGATTCCATGCTCGGGTCGCAAGATCACCATGGGGCGAGCTTGGATGGTCTGGCCGGGAACCAGGCTGAAATCATATTTTCTGAGCAGAACACTCAGAATCATCAGCATCTGCAACACGGCGTAATTGCCGCCGATACATCCGCGAGGGCCAGCTCCGAAGGGCAAATGGGCGAACGGCGTGTGAAGATTCTGGTTGGCTTTGGAGAAGCGCTCCGGATCGAAAGTCTCCGGGTTGGGCCAGTGCCGTGGGGAATGATGTGTGCCGTAAATGAATACCACGACCGTAGACCCGCTGGGTATATCGAAGTCCCCGGCACGATCATCGGCGAGAGCCATACGATCAACCATCCAGAACGGGGGATAGAGCCGCAGGGCTTCCAGAATGACCTGAGTCGTAAACTGGAACTTGGGAACATCCGAGTAGCTGAGAGGCTTGTCGCCCAGCGCAGCATCGAACTCCTCTCGAATCTTTTCGACACAATCCGGATGCGAACTGAGCAGGTAGATAAGCCACGACAAAGCATTCGACGAGGTCTCATGGCCGGCGACCAGCAGTTGCATGCTCTCGCTGACGATTAAGTCGTCGTCCATGCCATGGCCGTCGCTGTAGCGGGCATCCATCAGGATCTGCAGCAGATCGTGCCCGGGAGCCTCTTGGCGCCGCCGCTGAAGGTATTCGCGCAGAACGTCGAAGGCGCGGGTTCGCATTTCCCAGTTTCGGCGTAATTCGCCCGAGACCGCAAACCAGGGATTCAGATAGGGCTGAATGGTTTGGCGAACCATAAATTCCTGGACCGTGGAGATGGCCAGGCTGATGAGTTCGATGTCTTCGTGTTTCAATCGGGCGCCAAACAGCGATCGGCCTACCATCGCGAAAGTAATCTTCATCATCAGCGGGTAAATGTCGACAGGACCGGTCCGAGCTTGCCGGTCGAAGTCTCGCAGCGAATCGGCGAGCGAGTTCTGCATGATGGAAGACAGAACATCGAGCTGTTTTCGTTCAAAGCCCGATTGGATGAGGCGGCGCTGCGTGCGCCAGGCTTCCCCCTCGGTCGTAAGCAGACCCTTGCCCAGGAAATGGCCCATCCGCTTCTTCTGGATATGCGACTTGTGGTAGTTCTCGGAATTCGTTTTCAGCACGTGCTGAATGAGCACGGGATTGGTGGTGACGATGGCTTCCTTGACGCCGCCAAAATAGAAGCGGAAGGTGTCGCCGTGGAGATCGATGTACTTGGTGAGGACTCGCACAGGATTAAGGGCCATGGCGCGCGAATCGAGGAAGGATTGGGATCGGGAGACGGCGGGTATGCTTTGCGGCAAGGTTACGCCTCGGTATTCACGGGCAGGAATTGATCCTGGTTGCCCAATTGTTTCAAGAGTAGCAGATGATGTTGGATCGCCCGGCTCATGGTGGGATGTTGCCGATAAGGTATGCCATATTCCTCGGCGGTCTCCTTCACAATCCTGGTGAGCGACGCATAGTGAGTGTGGCATACATAAGGGCACAGGTGATGGACGATATGGTGGTTGAGTCCGCCCACCAGCCAAGCGACGAGCGGGTTTGTGGTCGCATAATCGGCCGTCGTGGCGAAGATGTGGTAGATGCCATTGTCAAACTCGTCGCGGCTCGAGGGAAAGTAAGTGCCGTCGACACAGTGCGTGGTCTGGAATACGAGGGCCACGCTTAATCCGATAATCAAATGAGCGAGTAAGAAAGATAAGCCGACCAGGAGAGGCGATTTCCCCAGCCAGACGACCGGCAAAATGAGCATGTAGGAGACATAGAATGCTTTGCCGGCAATGAGGGTGACGTATTCCCGCGCCGGATGTTTCGTCTGTTTCAAATAATCGTGGGAGGGGAAGAAAAAGCACTCAAAGTCCCTCACGAATACATAATCGAGAGAAAACACGGCATACAGAAATAGCGCGTAGATGTGCTGAAAGCGCTGCAGAGGCGCCCGGGGTTCGTGAGGGGTAAAGCGAAGGATGCCGCGTCCGGTTAGTGCGTCGTCTTCCCCGTGGAGATTGATGCAGGAGTGGTGGCCTCGATGATGCAGGATCCGCCACATATATGAGCTGATGCCGCAGACATCGAAAACATAATTCAGGGCTTTGTTTACGCTGCGCCGCGATGAGATGGCGTTGTGGTTGCTGTCGTGCGCGATGTTCAGCAAAAGAAACGTCTGGGCGACGGCATTGAGAAGATAGATGCCTACAAACTTCCAGGAATCCGGTTTGAGCGTGAAAAGGGCAATCCAGCTGCCCGCCAGCACGGCCAGCCCGACCGCGATTTTGATCCACATGGCGCGATTGGCTTTGGGAGAAATATTTCCCTGGGAAAAGAAATCGTCGAGCCGGCGGCGCAAGACTTTGGGGAAGGTAGACGCAGACGCGGCGTCGATCACGGAGTGCCGCTGCGCAGCCTCCGAGGGCACAAGATCATCAATCTCCGGGTTCAGAGTAATAACGACCTCATCTCGGATGGCATCCGAGCCATGATATTAGGTTGGACCGACGCATTCCCGGTCCGGCTTGCCGCCAGCGGCACACACCACTTCCAGGAAGAGTTATCAATGAGTGTTAGACATGAATGCTAGCTCGAAAACTCGCAGAAGATCAAGGGAATTTAAGATCAGGGAGTGGGGCAATTTCAGACTGTACTCATTACCTAAGGTCGGCGGAACCAGTGTAACGAAGCATGTTCTCGGAAGGGACAGAGGCGGGAAATCCTTTCCAGCTTTGCAAATCTCTGTTACCATCACCGCTCTGTGGGTTATGGCCAAGGCGGGGGCGTCTTCGGTGGACCCTGGAGCTGAATGAACTTAAGATAGCTGTGTCTCGATTCTCGAACAGCGGCTGGCCCGCTGTTCAGGGGCGCGGCGTAATTTTTATAACGGAATCTTCTCACTCAACACAGGGGGTTAACGAATGGCGGTGTCACCGCCATGAGACCGATCCGAATCTATGATAGCTTCGATTTTGGGCAAGCTGGATAGTCTAGGGGATCAGCATCCGCAAAGGCTTCTCTACTCGTATATTGATGTCAACGGCACGCCGATTGGAGGGTACTCTTACGAGTCGTTTCTCCACCGCACGAAAGTAATCGCCGGACATTTGCGCAAGCAGCACGGCTTCGCATCGCAGGACCGGCTTCTGCTCGCCTACCCGCCAGGGCTCGAAATGATTTGCGCGTTTTTTGGCTGTGTGCGCGCCGGGTTGATCCCAGTGCCTGTCTATCCCCCCAACTCCCGTGGCTTCCAGGGAGCGCTGTACAAAATGATCCACATTGCAAAAGATTGCCAGGCGGCTGGCATCTTAACCAGCAAAGAATACGTCGGATCCCTGAAGACAAATCTGGCGCGCAGCGGAGTCTCGGCATCCGGAGTCGACGTCGATTACATTTCCGGTCTCCCTTGGATTGTCACCGAAGACTTTGTCGACCGGGTTTCGGACGAAACTTTCAACGGCGCTTCCAAGGTTCTGTTTCTGCAATACACGTCGGGATCGACTCGCGATCCAAAAGGCGTGATGGTCACCCACGAGAACATACTGCATAACTGCCCGCTGGTGATCGATCATGATGCGCCGGTCGTAGTGTCGTGGCTTCCGCAGTATCACGATATGGGACTGATCGGGTGCTACCTTTATCCCGCGCTCACTGGAGGCACAACTTACGGTTTTGCTCCCACGGATTTCATTCAGCGCCCCACCCTGTGGTTCGACGCCATCAAGACTTATGGGGCCAGCGCTTCGGCGGCGCCCAACTTCGCTTATGACTATTGCTTGCGCGCCGGGCGTATTTCGCAGGAGAGTTTGGAGACCTGCGACCTTAGCTCGCTAAGGCAGTTGTTGGTTGCCGCGGAACCCGTCAAGCCGGACACTTATACCCGTTTTTTGGAGGCTTTTCAGCCCTACGGACTTCGATCGGAAAGCTTTTTTGTCGCCTACGGGCTGGCGGAAAATACTCTGGCGGTTTCGCTGGGTGGCCGCAACATAATTTCGGTGAACAAGAACGCTGTCGCGCTGGGGAAGGCGCGCATGACCAAGGAAGTTTCCGAAATCGGCGCGGCGGCTCAGATCGTCAGTTGCGGAACTCCGCTGCCCGGCCTCACGGTAAAGATCGTGGATGCGGAAAAGCATGTCGCTCTGGAGCCTGGCCGAATCGGTGAGATTTGGATCGCTGGAGGGAGTAAGTGCCCGGGCTTCTGGAATAATCCGGAACTGACGATGAAGCTGTTTCACGCCCGGCTGGTCGATGACAGCCCGTATGACGATGGTTATCTTCGCACCGGCGATATGGGCTTCCTCCACGACGGCGAACTCTTTGTCTGCGGCCGCATCAAGGACATGATTATTCTGCGGGGGCAAAACTATTATCCGCAGGATATCGAAGCCGTGGTGGAGAAGGCGTCGGGCCTGGTCCGAGGGAATTGCGTTGCCGCGTTCCAGATTAATGAAGACAGCGAGCCCGCGCTGGCGATCGTGGCCGAGGTAAAAAATCCGAAAGCGCTACCCGACGCGCTAAAGATCGCAGCCGCCGTGCGAAATTACCTGAATGTGGAAGTGGCGCTGATTTCTTTTATCGCTCCACGAGCCATACCGAGGACCAGTTCGGGCAAGATCATGCGCCACAAAACCAAGCACATGTGGCTGCAAGGTCAATTCACCGTTCTGTCGGAATTTTCGCGGGAAAAAGACGCTGAAGCCTCCGACTGCTCTTCTGTTGGTCAATCGCCCTTCGACGTGTTGAAAGCCCGTTACAACCTGACGGGCAACGAATCGTACAACCTGGTCGAAGCCGGACTGGACTCCCTGGATCTGGTTGTGTTCATGCACGAGATCAAGGAACTCCTGAAGAATAAAGACGCCGACATGCTGGCGAGGCAGGTGGACATCGGCTTGATTCAGCGGGTGAGCGTCGCGGAGTTGTTTCAGTTGGCTGAACAGCTGGAGCGTGCTCCCGAAGAAGCGCTGGCTCCCCTGCGGCAGTCGCTCGCGGCCTTTCGCGAAGAACAGCGCGCGGTGGAACAGCAGATGATGAAGAACGACCGACAGCTCATCTTCGAGCCGCCGGCGCCGGTGATATTGCCCGAAATCCCGGTCCTGAATAATGTCCTACTCACCGGTGGCACAGGCTTCATCGGACCGTTCCTGGTGAAAAGTCTGCTGGAACAGACGCTGGCAAATGTCCACGTTCTGGTGAGGGCTTCGGACGAGGGTCAGGGCAAGGAGAGACTGAGAGCGGCGATGGAGTCGATGGGGCCCTGTCCCGCCGAACTGATGGAGATGTTCGAGACTCGCGTGCTTCCGGTTTGCGGAGATCTTGGCCAGAAGGATCTTGGACTGGCGCGCGAGGTCTGGGACTTCCTGGCAAGTGAAATCGATACGGTGTTCCACAACGGCGCGACCGTAAACTACCTGCTCAACTACGACCGGATGCGGGATGCGAACGTGCTTGGGACGAATGAAATTTTGAGGCTGGCGTTCGAAGGACAGCGCAAAAGTTTCAATTACGTCTCGACGACCTTCATCTTTGGCTGGGCGGTCAAGAAAGTTCTCTATGAGACCGACTTCAACGAGAACATGGAGCTGCTCGATTTTGGATACAGCCAATCGAAGTGGGTCTCGGAGCAAGTGGTCATGGATGCGCGCCGCCGCGGCCTGACGACGCGAATCTTCCGCCCGGCTCTGGTGAGTCCCTCGATTAGCGGCGGCGGCAACAATTTCGATATCGCCGTTCGCTTAGTGGCGTTCATGGTGAATCACGGGATTGGCGTCGACGCTCTGAACCAGGTCAGTTTCGTTCCCGCTGACATCACGGCGAACAATATCGTTGCGATCTCCGCGACTCCCGGCACAGAGAACAAGACATATCACGTAGTGAGAGACGACTACGCCAACATGCTGGATATTACCGGACTCATTACAAAAGCGACCGGCCGGCAATTTGAAGTGTTCAGTCTCCCCGACTTCATTCCAGAATTGATCCGGAGATGCAGAAAAGAAGATCTGCTTTTTCCATTGCTGGATTTTCTGGTGGGATCGGTGGATAACATCTCGGCGATGGAGTTCAAACGCTACGAAAGTTCCTGCTATCAGGCCGCTCGAGACGCTTCGGAATGGGGCAAGCCGGATCCGTCGCTCGAAGACACGGTCAATGGCATCCTGAAATTTATGCACCGAAAAGGAATCATCTCGGTCGAAGCTCGTGAGTTCAACGCGGTGGCTAGCCGCTAGACAGCCCCGTTGCCCCTATAGCGTAGCGCCGAGAATTCATTGTTTCCGGAACACAAGAGTCTCTTTAATTTGCTGACCCGTCTCCAAGGTGCCGCTTGTGGTTAGCGTCATCTCTGCTCCATTGACCGAAACCACCCATCGATCCCGTTGCGTAATCTGATCATCTCGCCGGTAAGTGGCGTCGACCGTGTGAGAGTCGACAAGTTGGAGGGATACGGTGTCGTTGCGGGAGTTTTGCAGGTCATATTGCTTGCCGTCAAAGCGAGCTGTGTAGCTGAAGTCACCCAAAAAGTGAACTCCATCCTTTCCGTCGGGCTCGATCTTGAGCTTCAACCCTTGCCGCATTCGAGTCTTGCTCAGATCCTCGGTCCATTCGCCGGCGAACAAGTCAGTAGCCGACTTCTTTCCTCCGCTCCGGGTCCACACGGAGATCTGGTCAGCGTGGTTGTTCTGTGAAGTAGTGCTGGTTAGTTCGTTATTATCTTTCGACAGTTTGTCACGGATGGTTGCCACTACAGCTCCATCCTTTTTCTGTATGAGTTCGACTTGATGCCGATCGATCTTTCGCAGCTCAATTTGATTAAACGCGGGATTGCCTTGCACCACCGTTTCATGGCCGCCCACCTTGGCCGTGAAGTCGAGGTGCTTCTCGCCTGAAATCGCTACGTGCACGGCACCGTGCACCGAGGTGATGGAAAGTTTGTTGGGAGGATCCAGGGAAGACTGCGCTGAGATGAGCGTCCATGAGCCGATGCGGGGATCTGCGGCACCGATTTGAAGTGCGGCAAACAACCCGAGCAACGCGAGTTTGTGCAATGGTCCTCCTGGGAGCCGTGTATTCTGACCATAGATTAAAGTAATACGAACGCATGCGGAATGCGAACCGGCGCGCATCATGCCGTCGGAAATAAGAACTGCGATCGTGATGGGTCCGAAGCCTGAAGGCCTTCGCGCGTGATGTGGGGCTGCTTACGGTAACGATTTTGGGTAGCGGCTCAATTCCGTATTGGTGATCTCTCCGCCCATCCTCTAGGATTGCGAATTACGACGATCCCAATGAAGAGGAACGATCCAATCCCATTTTGCGCGGAATGAAAAATCTTATACATATGCGCGGTTTCTGGTTGGCCGGGGTAGTTCTTGTCGCAGTGCTCGTGCTGCTCCCATTTTCCTTTCACGCTGAGCGGCATCTGGAAACCGCAACCCGCATCGAAGGCAGCGAAGCGGGAAAAGTCCCGCAGGAGTTAGCCACTCGCTTTCATTCGCCGTTCGTGGACCGCGTCGTCCTGGTGATTCAGGGTCTACCTCCCGCCGATTCGGATGAGGGCGGGCACGCGTTAGCAACGATTGAAAAGCGGCTGCAAGAAGCACCCGGTGTGTCCGGAGTCGTTTCCTATCTGGATCTTCGAGATCCAATCTTCCTGGGCAAAGGAGGAGGAACTTTTATTCTGATAGGACTCAGTTCGAGCGAGGGGCCGGTGGAATCACTGGTCCCCAAGCTTCACGAACTGGAGGACTCTCTGCAAAATCAATTGCGGAGCCGCTACCCCGGGATAAAGCTCGAACTGACGGGAGAGACGCCGCTCAATTTCGACATTCGGAAAGCCAGTTCCGACGATGTGCGGCACGCCGAAACGCTTGCGATTCCTGCCACCCTCGCCCTTTTGCTGGTGGCGTTCGGAAGCCTGATGGCGGCCCTGATTCCAGTTGCGGTTGGCCAACTTGCCATCGCGAGCGCTCTGGCGATTGCCGGATTCCTGGCTCTGCATTGGCACTTGTCCATCCTGGTTCAGAATTTATCCACGATGCTTGGCCTGGGATTGGGAATTGATTATGCGCTTCTCATGGTCAGCCGCTTCCGGGAAGCCATCGCGGTTGAGCCCGACGGACTGAAAGCCGCCGTCATCGCCGCACGCCAGGCAGGTCGTACTCTACTCATTTCTGCCTCGACCGTGGCCATCGGATTTCTAGCGCTCTTGACCGTGCCCATCAGCGAAATCAGTTCCATCGGGTTGGCTGGAGTGTTGGTGGCGGGGATGAGTGTGCTGCTGGCGGATACTCTGGTTCCGGCTTTTCTGGGAATTCTCGGTCGCCGAATCAATTCCGGACGGGTCGCTTTCATTGCAAATTGGGATGAACATCGGGCAGAGCGCACGGCCCACCGCTGGAGGCGATGGGGCAAGGTCATTGTCGCCCATCCCTGGCGTGCGATCGTTCTAGCGGGCGTCCCCTTGCTGCTGCTCGCCTCGCAGGCGGCGCGGCTCAATACCGACGTGCCCCGGGGAGATTGGTTGCCGTCAGCGGCCGAATCGGTGCGCGCGCTTCACACCCTTGAAAAAATGGATCGGGTTGGCATTGTGTATTCGTTGCGCGTGATTCTCGAACTGCCTGATCCCATTGCGCAAACCGACGCGGGCTGGAATGCACTGGATCGTTTCACCAAGCGACTGGCGAGTGATCCTCGTTCGCAGCGCGTAATTTCTCTTACAACGCTGGCGGACAGTGACCGTTCCGGCCTCGATAACCTTCCGCGTGAAACCCGTCGAACCTTCCTGAGCCGCGACGGGCGGGCGGCGCTGATCGAAGTGCTTCCTGCGACTTCCGTTTCCGTGAACGATCAGGTCTACTGGACGCGAGAACTGCGGAAGACCGGAGCGGCAGTTCTGAGCGGACTCCCCGGCGCTCGGTTGCGCATTGGGGGCATTGCGGCGCTCACCGCGGATTATCAGACGATCGTCAGGGAGCGTTTTTTTTCGGTAATCGCGCTGGTGGTGGTGGGGACTCTGATCGCGCTTCTCGCCGGGTTCCGATCGCTTTTCGCCGCGGTGAAGGCCATTGCTCTCAACTTGCTTTCGGTTGCGGCCTCGTTCGGAGCGCTGGTTTTGGTATTCCAGGACGGACACGGAAGTCGTTTGTTCGGAATTTCTGAAGGCACGGGCAGCATATTTCCCATTGTGCCGGTCGTCGCTTTTGCCATCGTTTTCGGGCTCAGCATGGATTACGAAGTGTTCCTGGTCGCGCGCGTGCTCGAAGAGAGGAGAAGCGGGATGGCGGAAGGGGAGGCAATCCCCGAGGGCCTGGCGAGAACCGCGGGTCTGATTACGAGCGCCGCGGCGATCATGATTGTCGTGTTCGCTGCATTCACCTTTGGCAGCTTCCTGGTGATTAAGATGCTGGGATTTACGCTGGCTGTAGCGGTGTTCATTGACGCAACCCTGGTTCGCATTGTGATTGGACCGGCGCTTCTTCGCGTTGCCGGCGATTGGAACTGGTGGCCCGGAGGGCTGACCACCACGCGCGGTACATCGGAGATGCCGCCACCTTAAGGCGCGGTTGGTGTGGGAGGGTTTAACGGCACGACTGAAGTCGTGCTCTTTCCAAAACCTGATCGGAGTTTTTCAGCAGTCTGCTCGCGGCCGCGCTCATCGCGAGGTCTGCTTTCGGAGCCGTCGCTGCTCGCTCTTCTTTATCATTTCGTCCAAATCCGCAACCGGACGTATCTCAATCGATCCCAGTCCATACTTAAAGCTGGGAAGCTGTGAGACCAACTGGACGGCGTGATTGAGGTCTCGCGCCTCAAGGATCTGAATGCCGCCAAGTTGCTCCTTGGTTTCCGCATAGGGGCCGTCGGTCGTCGCGACCTTGCCGTTTTTCCAGTACAGGGTCAGCGCAGTATCCGGAGGTTGAAGAGCTACTTCGGCGACCAGATGTCCGTTGGCCCGCAGATGATCGTTGTGCTCAAAGCATTCGTCGAGCACTGCGTGTCGCTCGTCCTCGGTCATCCCTGCGAATTTTCCCGGCTCGAGGTATCCCAAGCAGATGTATTTCATTGGTCCTCCTTATTTAATAGGGCATCATCGCGAAGAGCCCGCGCTTTCTGGTAGACCCTCGGCTTCAGCCGGGGGCTCGCGAAGCGAGCGGGCCGAGGGATCTCCCGTGGCTCACAGTGTCGTAGCGGGAGATCCTTCGCTCCGCCTGAAGAACGGCTACGCTCAGGATGACGCCATCGACTCACGGAGCCGTAGCTCATCGTTCTCTTATCAGATAGTCGTTCGGGAGAGCGGAAATCGACAACTACTCCATTCTTTTGGCCTCATTACGTGGTACTTTTAGCGCGCGGAGGTCCGCATGTGGTTTTACGAATTGTTCTTTCCCGTAGTCTGGATCGTTTTCGTTCTCTACTGGCAGATCAAAGCTGCGGACACCAAAGCCACGCAGCGTCTCGAGCCTGCGGCCTCGCGCATCTTCCGCGTCCTCATCTTCGTGATCGCGATCGCCTTACTCTCGATACCGCGCATCCCGCTGCGCTGGCTCTACGTCCAGCTCTGGCCGCAGGGTTATTGGCCGTTCTGGCTGGGAGCCGCCGTCACCGTTGCCGGCCTTCTCTTCGCCGTCTGGGCGCGCGAGCATCTCGGCAGGAACTGGAGCCGCTCCGTCACTATTAAAGAGGGCCACGAGCTGATCACCACCGGTCCCTATGCCGTGGTGCGCCATCCCATCTACACCGGCATGCTGGCCGGATTTCTGGGCATGGCAATTGCGATATCCCAGGTGCGCGGCTTCGTCGTTCTCGTTCTCATCTTCGTCGTGTTCTGGATCAAGTTCCGCATGGAGGAGAAGTGGATGCGTTCCCAGTTTGGGGAGACATATGCCGCGTATGCCCGACGGACCGCCGCGCTGGTGCCTTACCTGCTGTGATCTTTTGATACCCTCCCCATCCTTGTCATCCTGAGGAGCGCGCTCAGCGCTCCGAGGGACCTTACGACCGCGTGCATCCTCGATGGAGTCGACGAGCCCACCCAGAACCCTGGCCTCTGAGGACCGCTCCACGCTACCCGCGGATAGCGAACGCTGGCGTCGCAACTTTTGTGCGTTCGACACAAAACCCGTTTGCGCATACGGTCGTGGCACCCTCCAAGGTGCGACTTGCCATTACGGTTTTTGATGCAACAATGAGACGTGACTCCGTCCGACTCCAAGTCTTCGACCCGCGCCGGGAAGCGTCTCGATGGCATCGACTTGCTCCGCGGGCTTTCGATTTTTTTCGTTCTGATGAATCACATTAATATCCGATTGCTCGGGGCGGACGTACCCTACACCGGGTTTATTCCTGCGCAACTCGTTCACGTTCTCGTTTGGAACGCGCAATTGGGCGTGCAGATGTTTTTTGTCGTCTCCGGATTCCTGATCACTTCCATCACGATCCGGCGTTGGGGTTCGCTGCCTCAGGTTTCTCTGCGCGGTTTCTATCTTTTTCGCTTTGCCCGTATCGCACCATTGTTGTTTCTCCTGCTTGCAGTTCTCTGCAGTCTGCATTTCTTCCATGTTCACAGATATGTGGTCACGGCAAAGACCGGGGGACTTGGCCGCGCCCTGCTCGCCGTCCTGACCTTTCATGTGAACGAATTGCAGATTCATCGTGGATACCTGCCTGGCAATTGGGACATCCTCTGGTCTCTCTCGATTGAGGAAATGTTCTATCTGTTCTTCCCTTTGACCTGTTTGCTGTTTGGCGGCAAAAGGTTGTTCGGCCGCAGGATGGTTTTCCCCGCCCTACTCTTCGTCTTTGTAATTCTTGGTCCCTTTGGGCGAACTCTATTCGCTCATGGCAACGAGATCGCAGAAGACTATTCCTATCTTGGGGGCATGGAAGGAATCTCGTTGGGCTGCCTCACAGCCATGGTCGCTTCGAGGAGACGCTTCTCGCGGCGCGCGCTCTGGATTCTTGGCATCGCGGGGAGCGCGATCGTTTCTGCGAGCCTCATATTTTCATGGCAGGCGTATCGCGACTGGCTTGGAAAGACAGGACTGAATTTCACTGTTCTCGGGATAGGAACATGCCTGTTCATCATTGCCACGGCCCAGAGCGAATGGAAGAGTCCGCGCATGTTGGCTCCTCTGTTGCGGATGGGGCGCTACAGTTACGAAATTTATCTCACGCACATGTTTGTGGTGTTCACGTTTTTTGGTCTGTTTCTTGATGCCGGTAAGCCCATGCGTGGCGTGCCCTTTTTGTTCGTCTCCGCCATTCTGGTTTCAGGATTGTTAGGCGCTGCGGTGGCGAATTTTTATTCTGAACCGGCGAATCGCTATCTGCGGGGCAAGTCGCGGGCGGGCGGGAATGTGTCATCAATCGCGCTTGCGGCTGCCAAAGAGGTCGCTGTTCCATCCGTTCGGCCCTGACCCTAAGAAAACGATG
>CAVQDY010000019.1:0-107553 GCA_963711365.1 Terriglobia bacterium
CAGCTACCTTGTCGGAGCTTTCTCGGTGCCAGTACGGCGTGATGCGGAAGGTGACAGGCCAGTAAGACGGGTTCTGCCAGACCGGCGAATCACGATCATTCATCAACTGATAACCGTTGTCTTTAAATTTTTGACCGAAGTAGTTGAGCATCGGCCAAGCTTCATGGCAGGCAGAACAGCGCAAGCCGTACTTCCTGGCGAAAGCAGGAATCGCTTGCGCCGGTTGACTCAGGCTTGGAAGTAGAACGATTAGGGTTAGAGCTGCAGATAGGCAAGGCGCGAGAACAGCGAACCTGCGATAACGGCGCGGCTTGGCGCGCATACGCATGCCTCCACCAAAAGTTGATTTTGTACTATCCCCAAATCAGCAAAGGTGGTTGGCATTCTTGGAAGTGCCAGAAGCCCACGCTTGCCCCGAGTAGTAGAACCCAAAAAATCCCCAGGAGGTCCTACCACCGTACCGGGACAAAATTTATATTACTCATTTGATCCTTTGCAAGTGTTTTTTTACATTTTTTTTACAATGTCTCCGTGCAATTTCGTGGGTTTGTTGATTTTGAAGAGAAAAAAGCTTCTGGCGTGCTGTTGCGTAAGCCATGCCGGTTGATGCTACACTTTGCACCGAAGTCCTTAATACTAATCCGACATCTCGTATGGGCTCTTCTCGTCTCCTCTGGTTCGAGTTTCTCGCAATCTCTATCATGCTTTTATTCAGCTGCTCTCCGTCTGGCTGGGCGGCGCGCGCTAAGAATGATGCCGCGCGCTACGGTCTGGGTCTTACCGTCAACATACCAGCCTCAGAATCGGACGTGCTGAAGGCCGTCCACGAAGTGGTGAAGAGCGGAATGATTCACGGAACCAAGGAATACAGCAAAGACGAGTTTGTCGGCGGTGCTGTGTCCGTAGAATCATCGACGGCGTTTCCGGCGTGGACGGAAGGGGGAAAGGTTTTTTACAAGGTGCGCCAAAACGCACTCGATCCGCGGAATTTCAAGGACACCAACGATGTGGGGACGATTACAGTCCGCTACGTTGTCATCGCCCAGGGCGAAAAAAATACAGTCTTGCGAATCGACGCGGTCTTTGTTGAGGATTTCCGCCGCCGGGCGCACGCGTCAGACGGTTCCGTGGAGAACGCTGAGTACAAGGACATCCACGATCGCGTCGAGGCAATGCAGTTGATGAGAGATCGGACAGCGGAGGCGGAACGAGAGAGACAAAAAGCCGCACAAGCAAAATTTGACGCAAATGATGGTTCACAGATGTCTGGACCAGCGCCAGAGCCTGTTCCTGAGACAGTAACGGAAAAGCGAGAAACGCGGGTTGCAGATACCGCCTCCATTGAGGAAATCCAAAAAAAGATTCACGAATTGCAGCAGCAAATCCAGAAGAAGGTGAAGGCTGGAACAACACTTAAATCTGCGCCGTTTCACACCGCCGCAACCCTGAGGACACTAACTTCCGGATCTGAGGTCCTGATCGTCATTTCGACACCTTACTGGTATGGCGTGGAAACTCGCGACGGGCAGCACGGCTGGCTATTGCGTGATGATTTGGAGGATGTGCCGTGAATTGCAAGACTCACAGGCTCAGGTTTCCCGTGATTGGGGTCGCAGTCGTTCTCGTGTCTCTTGGTGGTTTTAGTGCACATGCGCAGTCGAAAACCTACGAGCGCACATACCATCAGTCCGCCGCTGCGGTCCGGAAATCTCTGCAGCAGATGCAGGGAGTGCTCTCGGGGCACTTGCCGACGCTGGATGGATTCGCGGATGGCGGGGAGCACCCATTTGATCGGTACGAGCGCGCGTATTTTCAAGCGAGCGTACAGGTAGGTTCACTAGCGGGCGGGGACGCTGCGGTGCGAGTTACGGTTAAAGTCACCGCCTGGTATTCGGATCCGCAGAAGGCTCATTCCGGGTATGAATTGCTGCCTTCAAACGGCCGCATCGAAACCGACATTCTCGACCAATTGTCGGAGCAGCTGGCGGCGGTGGGTTCCGCCAAGCCGGATACCGGTGCATCGCAAGTTGTCCGATCGGAGCCAGCAACACAACCGGCTTTACCCAAAGAATCCGCTCAAATAAGCCAGCCGGATCAGCCAAAGGATACCGCAAAGCAGGTTTCCGCACCGCAGCCGCATCTTTTCGACGCACCGTCCAACCCTACAGCCTCTTTATCACGTGGCTTAGCCGCTGCGGCAAGTTCTCCGGAGCCCGAGAAGACGGCCGCTGATCCCGAGCGAAGTCGGCTGGAAGCAGAGTTGGCGGGACTGCAAGAGAGTGTCAAAAATCAGGCGCATCCGAAGAATATGGTGGCCGTCAAAAAGTCAGGTACGGCCGTGGTGTCTAATCCGAGTTTGAGCGCCAAGCCGATGTTTCTGGCGACGGCTCACGATGAATTCGAGATTTTGAACTATAACCAGGATTGGGTGCACGTTCGTATTTCAGGGTTGTCGCGAGGTTGGATCTGGCGCAATGATCTCGAGATGCCTGACTCGGTTCCCGACACTCAGGCTGCGCCTGCAGCCGGGGAAGCCGCGAATTTCTTTCACGTAGTGCGAGAGGAGACGGCGCCATTTCCAGGCGACTGGGAGCCGCTTCGGAGCAAGAACGTGAAGCTGATCACGGTGCAGAAGATTGACGAATCGGCCAAGGAATCCGGTCCTCAGCTCAAACTCCAGTTTGCCAAGTCTGTGTTCGAGAAGAGCTATGCAGAGATGGCGCAGAAATCCGCGGACTTAGCGGGCATTGTGCTGATTTTCGACTCTGCGGATGGCGGCATGATCGCGGTTCCGCAATCGGTCCTCGCAAAGTGGAAGACGGGAGCGCTGTCGGACTCGGGCTTCTGGCAAGGCTGCTTTTTCGATCCGCCGGAGACGTTCGGAGGCGGGAACACGGCCGGTTCGGCAGGCCAGTAAATCCATTGCATCGGCCGATCAAGCGGCTTTTAAGAGCTGACGGTTTACTTTTGGCAGAACTTCCTTTCCGTAGAATTCGATCACGCGTTCCTGGTTGGCCTGACCGGTATGAAAATTCACGATGGTTACGCCGCTCTGAAATAGTCTGACTGCGGAAAACTCAGGGCGGATGAGAGATTCGAACCGAGAGTGGAGGAACCGAGGAGTATCGCAGCCGCGCTCAGTAACGCGCGGCGGCTGAGGGCGAGCGGGCCCTCCTCAGATATCGACTTCCGAAACGGATCTCTCCCCTCGCCTCCAATTCGCGGTCAGGTTTAAGCGGTTTTCCTTTTCGGGGAGACGCGTTCAGTGTGCTTTGTATCGGACTCGCCGAAGCGGGAGCTGTCCATTTTTTCGACGCCCTGTTCGATATCCTGGAAATCCCGCACCTTCCAGGCTCCGCCCTGATTCCATGGGCCAGTCGCGTCCGTTTCCCCTAGGTCGCCTTGGCCGGTGGAATCATTGAAGTACTCGTCGACCAATCCGCGGGTCGGCGGGATTTGACCGATGGAAAAGCGATCTTTGCCGAGGCTGTCGAGGGCTGCCGAAAACGCCTTCATGTGGGTAATTTCGCGGGTCATGAGGAACTGCAAAGCATCCTTGGAACCGGGATCATCGCAAAAGTCGATGAGCCGCTCGTAGACAATTTTGGCGCGGGCTTCGGCGGCGATGTTGCTGCGGAGATCGACATCCAGTTCGCCGGTGATCTTCAAGTAGTCGGCGGTCCAGGCATCTCCGGCCGAGTTGAAGAGACTGACCCCGCCGCCGCCGGCGATGGCGATCAGAGGATCGACTTCGACGGCTTCGCGATCCTTCTTGGTTGGCTTCAGATGCATACGAGCGAGTGTTCCCACGACCTCGAGGTGACTGAGTTCCTCGGTGCCGATGTCCATGAGCAGGTCTTTGCGTTCCATATCGTCGCAGTTCAGTCCTTGAATGGAATATTGCATGGCGGCAGCGAGTTCGCCGTTGGCCCCGGCGAATTGCTCGAGCAGCATTTTGCCGAAGCGGGGATCAGGAGTGCCGACATTCACGGTGTACATTAGCTTTTTGATGTGGTGATACATGATGTCCTCATCGATGGCAGGGAAACCGGGGTCGGTTTCTGTTCGGTTGGCCGGAGCCGGCGGAGAGACATGCTCCGGAAGGTATAAGGATTAGGCGAGATTTCGAGTCTGAAGGTTGGCTCGACTTTACACGCCAAGGCAGGATCGCAATGCCTTCAGCGCGTGCAGGGCGTGATTCAGCGCCCGCTGTTCGGCAAGCTGGTTGCGCTGCCGACACAATTCCTGTTCTCGCTTGAGGATCAGCTGTTCAGCGTGCCGGATGCGGTGGCCGATCTGCCGGCGATCTGGTTCGAAGAGGGCTGACATGTAAGCGTCGTACCAGGGTTGGAGCCGGTGAGGAAGGTCGACCGGTCCTTCGTTGGTCGGAAAATGCGAGAACGCTCCAGAACTGTTTATTGCCATTTTGTTCTTTCTCCTGTGGAGTGGAGGAAGGGAAGCAGGATTTGAAGGTAGGTTAACGCGCTTTTCAGGTCTTGCAACTCGCGGGTGTCGGACGATGACCGGCATAATTTGACGAGCCTGTCTTGCATTGCGTCCTGCGCCTCATAGATTTTGAGGAGAGCGCGATCGCTATCGGGCTCGGTCAGCGCCGCGAAGTAGACTTGGTACTAGCCGGATGGCTTGGTTCGAATCCGCGAAACTGCTTTAAGATCTGACATGGCGAGGGCGACACAAACTATTCGCGAGGGCATTAGTAAACGATGACCTTGGCTAACGGACAATACATCGAAATATGTAGGACGTTATAACGGCCAAGTTAGCGGAGAGGTAATTTACAAACAGGTCGAAAATGCCTTCGAATACTTAACTGTCGGCCCGATCAGCGGAAGATACTGTCGAAGAGGGCTCAAGGCGGAGACGCAGGCGCGTCTTCGCCGCAGCGGTCCATCCCGACTTGCTCCCGCTTCGTGCGAGGGCAGAGGAGTCGGGATTTGCGGTGTCGATGATCGAATCGCCGATGGCATCGGCCATTGCCTGAATCCGGTCACTTTGTTTTTTTACCTGATCCAGCAGCAAGGCCAGATCGTCAATCTCTTTGAGTAGTTCCTCGGCGAGGGTGATTTTTTCCTTGCTGGACAAAGCAGCGTTGGACAGAGCCGCCGCCCGCCGCCGGATTTGCTGCCCTTCAAGATTTAGTTTATGAGCTGACATAACCGATACTTCCTCTAATTTCCAGAGTAATAAAGTCGGTAAGGAACGAAAAAGCGTCAAGATACGCCATCCCTGAATTTGGCTTTGCTCAACTCCTGGCGCTTTCCTTAATATCTCCGCTCCTGAAATATCTAGGTTCCTGAAATCGACCAGAGAACTTTTCCCACAATGCGGTGCTTCTTCGTCTTGTTGAGGATGATGGGATCCTGATCGCGGTTCTCGGCTTCCAAAATCTCCAGCCGATCAAGGCGGCGCAGGCGCGAGACACACAGGCCTGTTTGTTCACTGGTGGTCACCACAATCTGCCCATATAGCTTGTTACGTTCCGTCTGGAAGGAGTCTACGGCGAGGAGGTCCCCGTCTCGAACCGCCGGCTCCATCGAGTGCCCTTTCACTCGAATGATGCTCGTATAGGAAGGATTCGGACACCAGATAGCCGGAACTCGAAGGGCAGCGACCATGCTTATGTTTCGAAGGCTGCTGCGACGATCTCCGGAAGATCCGGGCGTCCCCAGGACAGCCTTCAAGATTGGGATTCCGACCAAATTAGATGGCGCTTCCGAGTTTTTGGGTTGCTGGTTCCGATTCTGCCGCCGGAGGGAACAGCCTCCAGAGACCTTTTCCTCTGCGAACCACTCAACGCATCCACTATTTTGGAGGGCTGAATCCCCGCCATTTCCCAGAAAAACCAAGCTTCATTTTTATTTCCCAAATTTCCGAGTTGAATGAAGTGTTCCGCGGACGGTTGTAGCAGGCCACGTTCCCAGCGCGAAATCGTCATGGCAGAACAGTTCATGCGTCTCGCCAGTTCAGCCTGATTGATCGCTACTCTTTCGCGCATGGCGGTGATATGGAGAGCCCATTCTCGGATGGCTGTGCGTTTGGACATGTTCTTCGTTGAAAGCTTCAAAGATCTTCCACTGCGAGCAGACTTGCGTCCTTAATCGTCTGGTAGTCGGTTTGCGTCGGCTATGGCAATTTGGCATCTGAGCGCCAAACTTACGCTAGTGATGCGCGGGGGGAGTGCATGGTCGAAGCAGGTGACTGCGTTTTGACGCTGATGGCACCCTCTGAATAAGAAGGATTTAGGTCATGGCGATTCCAGAAATCCTGGGCAGGTCTGCGGGCGATGCCCATTGATGGCATAGCGTACCACGATAAAACCGATGGTTGCTATTCCTGGGTGCTTCAGTGCCAACCTTTCCAAACGGCACTGCTTCACACGTAGGCACCCCTCCCAGTTCAGAAATTGCTGCAATGGAGGAGAAGGCAGCATGCGAGCCGAAATTCCAGGACGATTGGATCGCAACTATCCGATCCGGGGGACGCATCGAAGACATGGGTCCGGCATGCAAGTCCCATGGAATACCGTTCACGTGGAGATGAAAGGGGCGATCGCGCTGCTATTCACATTCACAGCCGGCTTCATCGATATCGTGGGGTACATCACCGTGTACCACGTGTTCACGGCGCACATGACTGGAGCGACGGTACATCTCGGAAACAAGCTCGTGAGTCGAAGCTGGCCGGATGTGGCGAGGGCAGCGTCAGTGGTGGTGAGCTTTGTTGCCGGCTCGGTGATCGGCCGGACAGTCATTGAGATGGGCGCGCGGCGACGTGTTCGAACGGCGGCGACCTTCGCGATCGCAGCCGAGGTCTTCCTGGTGCTGTCGTTCCTATGGTTGGGTTCGTCAGCGTTGAAGCAATTTGCTCCGCAAGCTATGCCTCTATCCATGGCATGCCTCCTGCTTGCCTTGTTGGCGTCCGCGATGGGCCTGCAGACGGCAATCCTGACGCGAATCGGACCGCTGACGATTCACACAACCTTTGTGACTGGCATGCTGAACAAGTTAGCGCAGGAAGTGGCGCGTTGGCTGTTCTGGGTTCATGACTCGTGGCGGCAACGGGTGAGCTTACGAATTTTCGTCCGGAGTTCGCGACAACACACCTCATTTCGGAACGCTCGATTCATGGCTGCTATATGGTTCAGCTACCTCGCAGGGTCGGTCGCGGGTACCTGGACAAACTCAAGGTGGAGATTGAGCGCGCTGTATCTGCCGGTTTTCATCCTGCTGGTTTCGATTGCGGTAGATCAGGTGCAACCATTGTCCATTGAGGAGGAGAAGGATCAGAGTTAGGAAGTATTGGGTGGTGTGGGATCCGCAAATTGCAATGAGAAAATACCTATCAGCGCGTTGCTACAAAGTTGTTTTGTTAGCCGCCACGCTTCTACTGGCCGCGAACAGCGGGGCCTATTCTGTTCTTACCCACGAAGAATTGATCGATCTTGCATGGAAGGATTCGATCCGGCCGCTTCTGCTGGCAAAGTTCCCCAATGCCACGGAGGCACAGCTTCGGACTGCCCATTCCTTCGCCTATGGCGGTTCTGCTATGCAGGATATGGGCTACTACCCGTTTGGGAAGGTATTCTTCAGCAATCTCACGCATTATGTGCGGACCGGGGATTTCATCGAATGGATGCTGCACAACGCGAGCACACTCAACGAGTATGCATTTGCGATGGGAGCTTTGTCGCACTATGTGGGGGACTCGATTGGCCATTCGGAAGCCATCAACCCTGCGACGGCCATTGAATTTCCCAAACTCGAGCAGAAGTACGGTCACAAGGTAACTTACGGGGAAAGTCCGCACGGCCACATTCGGACCGAATTCGCGTTTGACGTGGAAGAGATGAAGAACACGGCCTTCGCGCCGCCAGCCTACCTACGCTATATAGGGTTCAGGGTCCCGCGGAAGTTTCTGGAGCGCGCTTTCTTGGCGATCTACGGGTTGAAACTCCACGAAGTTTTGGGAGAAACGCGGCCTGCCCTTAGGAGTTACCGCACCTCCGTACGAAGCTTCATCCCGGCATTTGCGGAGGCGGAAGTTGTACTGCACGGGCGCCAGTTTCCGCCTCACCCGGACGATGAGGCTTATCGCATTTTCTCAGAACGCGTTGCTCGCACGAATTACGACAGAAGATGGAAGCATACGTACAACGGACCGGGATTCAAAGCCCACCTGCTTGCGATTCTGGTGTTTCTTGTCCCCAAAGTTGGAGCGGCGTCTGACCTGGCCATTAAAATTCCTGACGCCCAGACACAGGAGTTCTACCTGCAAAGTGTGAATCACGCCGTCGATGTATTTCGCGAGGACTTGCGAAAGACCGTCGGCGATTCCGACCCGTCATTTATGCTGGCGAATGTGGATCTCGATACGGGACATCGAGATCAGTTTGGAGATTATCATCTGGCGGATGATGCTCACGGGCAGTTGCTGGAGCGCTTAACAGCAACACCGAACCGTCCCATCCCTAGCGAATTAAAGGCAAATCTGCTCAATTACTATGCGACTGCCGACGGGTCCATTCAGCAAGATGTGGGCATCTCGAACCACCTTATGACTCTCAAAGACATGAAGGTGCGAGGCATGGGCGAGTAAGTCCGGACTTAGCTTGTAAGCCGCGTTTTCGAAGAATCGCTTCCCCAGACTTGCTATAGGTAAATCATTAGGCTCGCAGCGCAAGTGCTTACTGCGCGCAGTATTCGATTCGCCCAAGGGAACGGTCCAGGTGTAAAGAGTCGGCACGTAGCGGCGTTCGCGCAATCGCCTGCGTACGTCTTTCTTTGCTGCATTCGCTGTTCATCGAGGTATATACTTTGGGTACTTTTTTGGCCGGTCCAATCGTGGTTAGGGCTGTGCGGACATTGGGTTCCCTCAACCAGACATGCAAGAAAAGAATGTGCCATTCGATCCCCGGCAGCGTGGGGAGCTGAGAAAGCCAGGAGGTGTGGGTGTTCCTGTCAAAGGGGACAGTTCCGCGTCGAATCCTCCGACGTCGGATGACAGTCCCACGGTAATCGAGTTTCCAGGACATCCAAAGAGCTATCGGTTCTTCTCGCATTGACCCCGAAGCTACGATGGTCGATGCAGACGCGACCACGGGAGACTGGGCTGCGCCGCCGCGTTCGAGTTCTCCGCGCAGTTCTATTCGTACTTTTGTGAGCGTTCCAGTCCTCCAGATCGGGGACGCTCTAGGCGGCCGCTACGAGATCCTGCAACTCCTCGGCGAAGGCGGGATGGGCGCGGTCTACAAAGCGCTCGACCGGGAATTGGACCGGCCCGTGGCGTTAAAGCTGATCCGTCCGGAACTCGCCTCCAACGCGTCGATGCTGGCGCGTTTCAAGCAGGAACTTCTTCTCTCGCGCCAAGTTACCCATAAGAACGTCATTCGGATTTACGACCTCGGTGACGCCGACGGTGTGAAGTTCATCAGCATGGAGTTTGTGCAAGGGCGCGATCTGCGGGCGCTGATCCATGAGAAGAAGAAGCTCTCTCCGGAAGAAGCCGTCGACATCATGCAGCAGGTCTGCCAGGCATTGGAGGCAGCGCATAACGTCGGTGTCATCCATCGTGACCTCAAACCGCAGAACATCATGCGTGAGGACACCGGCCGCATTCTGGTTATGGATTTCGGACTGGCGCGCACGATGGAAGGCGATGGCATGACCCAGACCGGGGCGCTGGTCGGGACGATGGAATACATGTCCCCGGAACAGGCTCTGGGCAAGGAACTGGACCAGAGATCGGATATTTTCACGGCGGGACTGATTCTCTACGAGATGCTGACCGGGAAGATGCCGTTTAAGGCCGATACTGCACTGGCCAGCCTGATCCGCCGCACACAAGAGCGTGCCATTCCAGTTTCTGATCATGATGGAACGATTCCCGGCGCACTTAGCGGCATTGTGAGCAAGTGTCTGGAGCGGGATCCCGCTCTGCGATATCAGAGTGCGGCAGAGGTGCTGCGCGATCTCGATTCGTGGCAAGGAAAGCGTGCGGCCGCAACTTTAGGTTTTCATGCTGACGTAAAGCCCTGGGGACAAACCATTCCATGGCCGCTGGTGATGGGCGCTGTTACTGTAATTGTGCTGGCGATCGTCGGATTCCTGTTCCGGGGAAAGCTGTTTCCACAGAAGCATGAAGCTCCGATATCCCTTGCCGTCATGCCGTTTCAAAACACTTCGGGCGATCAGAACTGGGATTGGCTGGGGCCCAGTCTGTCGGACATGCTGAGCACCGATGTTGGACAGTCGTCTCACTTGCGCGCCGTCTCTCCAGATCGCATGCAACAGGTCTTCCATGACCTGCGCATTGCGGCGAATTCTCCCGTGGATTCATCGACGCTAAGCCGAGTTGCCGAATTCACGAACGCGGACACGCTGGTTTGGGGCCGATACACGAAGGTCGGCGATCAGATTCGGATCGATGCCACGTTACAGGATCGCAAGCGCAATCGTACAGTCAACGTGAATACGGAAGCGCAGAATCAGAAAGACTTGCCGCAGGCGGTCGACCGCCTGGCAGCGATGATCCGGCAGAATCTGTCTCTGTCTTCCGACCTGGTGAAAGAGCTGCAATCGCAATCCTTCAAGCCTGCTTCAAACTCGGTGGATGCGCTCCGAGACTACAACCAGGGGCTGCAGTTCTTGCGTCAGGGAAATAATCTGGAGGCCCAAAAACGCTTTCAGGCAGCAACCACAGAAGATTCGCAATTCGCCGACGCCTTTTCCCGCATGGGGGAGGCTTATTCCGCCTTGGGTTACGACAATGAAGCCGAGCAAGCGTCGCGACGCGCGGTCGAGCTCAGCCAAAATCTTCCTCTTGCCCAACGATATTTCATGCTGGCGAGTCTGGCTCGGGTAACGAAGGACAATCCGAAGGCCATTGCGGAGTACGAAAATCTTGCCAAGAGCTTTCCCGATAATCTTGACGTCCTGTCGGCTCTAGGAAACCTTTACGAAGATGCGGGCGATCTTGATAAGGCGCGCTCGTACTATGACAAGGTTCTGCAGGCCGACAGCAAGAATCTTGACACGCTGCTGGCGATCGGGCGAGTAGACATAAAGTCCGGCAATCCCCAGCAAGGGCTTGATCCTCTCGACCGAGCACGACAGATCGCCATCGAGGTCGACAATCAGGAACAGCAGGCCTTGATTTTGCAGGCAACGGGAATTGCATACAAGCTGATGAACAAGCCAGCCGAGGCCTTGCGGAACTATCAGGATTCGATGGCCATCAATCAGAAACTTGGCCAGAAGCGCGGCGTCGCAGCCAGCCTGGTGGAAATCGCGCAGGTACAGCTGTCATTGGGTAAGCCGGATGCAGCGCTCGCCGCCTATAACGAAGCTCTCAAAATCCGGCGTGAGATCGGCGCCAAAAAAGAGGCAGGTGACACCCTCATCGATCTGGGCGATTTGTACCTGGAGCGGGGAGAGCCGGATCAGGCTTTGCAAGTTTTGAAGGAGTCATTGCAGATCCAGCGTGACGCCGGTGATGAGACGTACAAAGGACTGTGTCTCAACAACATTGCGAATGCATACACGCTGAAGGGTGAAAACGAGGATGCGCTGACCTATCTGCAGCAGGCGTTGCAGATTCGCGAGAAACTGAACGTACCGGCTGATATCGCGCAGACGCTGCAAAATCTGGGAGCAGCTTATGCCGCACTCGGACAGTACGATTCGGCCATGACTTCGTACATGCGAAGTCTCGACCTGTACAGAAAAGCTGGAGATAACCTGGGCGCCGCCAAAGTCTCGCGCACTATGGGGCTGGTTTTCGGATATCAGGGACGGCCCGGTGCCGCCGTAGGCGCGCTGCAGGATGCGGTCAAAGCATTTCGAGATTTGGGAGATCGCAGCAGTAATTTGGCACAGTCTTTGGGTGACCTCGCTGCGGCTATGGGAGCAGTGGGACGAGGAGCCGAGTCGGGCAAGCTGACGGATGAAGCGCTGGAATTGGCGCGCGCCCTAAAAAACGATTCTCTTGTGGCAGCCATTCTCAACGACCAGGGCGATGCATTTTTCTATCAAGGAGATCTGAAGTCGGCGAAGAGTTCTTACGAGCAGGCTTTGCGATTGGCATCGCACTCAGCTGATAAGGATGTTTTGCTTCTGTCAAAGATGAATCTGGATAAGATCGCAATCGCTGACGGACATGCGCGGAGTGCCGTAGGCGATTTGCATCATCTTGCCCAGCAAGCCGAAGCCGGGGGCAGGAAATATGTTTCGGTTGCGTCCTCGGTTCTGATGGCGCAAGGCATGATTGAAAATAAGGACTATTCAGCGGCGCGCCAGGTGTTGCAACGCGACGTGGGTCAGAGCGAGAAGTTGGGCCTGAGGCTGGAAGATGCCCGAATTCATTATTTGAGTGGCATCGCCCTTGCTCATTCGGGGAACGCTCCGGAAGCCACCGCACAATTTACCGAAGCCGCACGTTTGCTCGACGCAATCGGCAAGGAGCAGGGGGCCGAGCATATTAGCGATCGTTACGACCTGAAACCGATCTTCGCGGAAATCAAGAAGTCAACGAACTAGAGCCTTGTGTCGAAAAGTAATGGCGAGACCCTTGGGCCTCGCCATTCTTGTTTCTAATACAGGGCGTCTAGTGTTTCACCACATTTGCCGTCACTGGAAGCTGCTGTGGGCTGCCCTTCACGTTGTCTGTAACCAGCAACGTATAGGAATAGCTCTCCAGTTCTGACGCGGAAAATGTCACCGTGAAATTGCATGTCCCGCCGGGCGCGACCGGGGACTTGCAGTGATTGGTGATGGTGAACAAATCATTGTCTTCGTTATGCCCAGCCAATGCGATATTGCTGATGGTCAGCGGAGATGTGCCCGGATTCGAGACAACTACCGTGATGGAGGACACCGATTTCAGTTTCACGGTTCCAAAGTTGATGCTGGTCGGTGAAAAGCTAATTAAAGGCTGTGTGACCAGCAGGATCACCGATTGGGTGGCTGAAGAGTAATCCGTCGAATCTCTTGGAGTGAATGCTACGGACAGCGTCTGATTGCCAGGCTGAAGAACGGTTCCGGCTGGCGGTGTGTAGACGAGGGTTCCCGGAACACTCGCAGTGGCATCGAGTTGCGTTGAACTCAGAGCGGTCCCATAGGGGATCGGCGCCGGAGTCGGCCATGTAATGGTTGGGAGCGCCTTGTTCACCAGCAACGGAACGCTCGAAGTTGCCGTCGTGTAGTCGGTGGTGTCGTTCGGTGTAAAGGTCACCGAGAGCGTTTGCGGTCCTGCCATTAGAACAGTTCCGAAACTTGGCGTGTAGACGAATGTGCCGGGTACATTGGCGGAAGCATCGAGTTGTACTGAACTTAGCGGCGTCCCGTAAGTGATGGGTGACGGGGTTGGCCAAGTGATCGCCGACCCGGCCTTATTCACCGTCAACTGAACACTTGCGTTGGCGATCGTGTAATCGGTGGTGTCTGTTGGAGTGAAAGTTAGCGATAGAGTGTGCATCCCAGCCGATGAGTACTGTGCCAGCCTGCGGACTGTAGACGAGAGTACCCGGCACATTGGCGCTGGCATTCAATTGTGCGGCGCTCAATGGCGTCCCATAGGTAATAGGTGTGGGAGTAGGCCATGTGATCGTAGGCGCTGCCTGATTCACTACAAGCATGACAGTGGTTGTGACGGAGTTGTAATCGGTCGTGTCCGTAGGAGTGAAGTTAACGGAGAGTGTCTGCGTGCCTGCGGTGAGGACCGTCCCTGCGGCGGGCGAGTAGTTGAATGTTCCACCAACGCTTGCCGTGGCGTTCAATTGAGAGGCACCCAATGGAGTTCCGTAAATAATGGAAGCCGGGTTCGACCAGGTAACCGTGGGAGTCGCTTTCCCCACCGTATAAGTCACGGAACTCGGTGAACTCGTATTGCTAACCAGATCTTGCGATGTGACGGTGAACGTGTGGGTTCCGACCGAACTGTCAACCGGGCTGGTCAGCGTGCCTGTATCCGGCGTTGCCGGGATCTGGGGACTGCCCGTGGGGCCGCACACCACGACACCGGATCCGCCGTCCGTGCATTCGTAGCTGGCAGTGACCTGTTGTCCATAGACCGGAGATGCAGGCGAGGTCGTCGGGCCATTAATGACCGGCGATTTCTTGTCGACTTCGAATGGTCCGAATGACCCCTGCGAAGGTTGGGGTGTGGAGGTGTTTCCGGCAACGTCTTTGACGGTGACGGGCGGAATCGTCGCGGCGTTTGTTTCGGTATTCAGGGGCACGTTGGTTTGCACCGAGAACGACGATGGACCGACCAGTCCCGAACCACCGGCATTGTCGCTCGCGACGCAAGGGACCACGACGTCCGTTGCTTGCCAGGCAGGGGCCGGCGGCGTGCAGGTGACCGTGGGAGGAGTGAGATCGACCATGATCGTGAAAGTGGGAGTCGCGGTGCTTACGTTGTTTCCGCTGTTTGTGACCTGAGTCTCGACGACGTTAGAGCTGTCGGTCGCCGCATAGGTGATCACGGTCGTCCCCGCTACTGTCACTGGCACAGTGAAGGTGCCGGTTGCGCCGTTGAAAGTTCCCGAGGCCGGATTGGGCAAGTTGGCGCCGGTCGCCTGGTAATTGATTGTGGCAATCGTAGGTAGAGTGGATGGCGGGTTCTTGTTATCGCTGGGGACGAGCTCAACGCTGTTGAAACTGACGCTAAACGGCCCGTTGATCCATCCATTGTTTAGAGGCGGGTTGGTGGTGACGCTTGTATTCGGCTGGACTCCGCCAAAAATCGGAATTAATACGGAGTTGAAGTTATTGGTGTGCCCATTGTTGGTGATGATGTCGCCATTGATGCTCGAGAAAATGCTTACCAGACCTTTGCAGGTGTTGTCGCCGCCGGCTCCGCAGCCCAGCGCGTTATCTTTGCCCATGATGTATCCGGGAGCAATCAGCGGCTTTTGCGCGGGATCAATGTTATAGGTATTCGAGACGTTGATCAGTGGGTTGGTGCCCGTCGTGAGGCAATTCGTTCCAGCCGGAACTTGGTTGGTTGGCGTCGTGCACAAATCAGTAGTGGTTACGCAGCCGTAAGTTCCGTTGCCCGTGTCCTGGTGCTGACAGGAACTGCCCTGAAACGGTGTGTTGTTGACCAGGTCGGAGAATTGTTGATCCGTGATGGTCTGCACCGTACCCTGCATAACCAGACCTTGGAATGCACTTGGCGGCAATCCGCTCTGCGAATAATCCGTCACCGCGCTCAAGGTCGATGTGTAATTGAAATTTGTGGGAGTGCTGGGCTGCACGGGCTGATTGATGGTGATCGGCGACAGTGGCCATTGACTGAAAGACCAGCTCACGATGTCGTTATTTTCGACAACAGATCCGGTAGCAGCCGTAAATCCGACGTAAGCGGTGCTGCCGCTCGTCAGGTTCAACTGCTGCGTGATGTTCACGGTCGTTTGCAGGATCAGCGTGCTGTCGAAATAGACGGTCAAATTGTTGCAACTGCTAGTGCAGGTTCCCGGTGACAAATAATTGACAGTGATTGTGTGGATAAGGCCGTCGGTCAGCGACAATCCCGCAGGAAGACTCTGAAGCGCAAGTTTCGCCAGACTTCCATTCGGGCAAACATAATTATGATCTGCGCTGTTGGCCGAAAGAGTGCTGCTGTTGTTGGGGCCGCAGCTTTGTACAGCGATGTGGTTTCCGTCCGGATCACTGTAGTCCGAGTTTTGGTGAGTATCGAGTTCGATCGCGAGACTATTGAGGATCGCGGCTCCGGGGCCACTCGCGGTAGAAACATCGTTGTTGCCATAGGACATGTTCTGTCCGTTGCCGGTGTAACCGATCGCGCCGGTACCGGACGGATCGTTCTGGATAACGAGGGCAAGACCGTCGGCTGGAAACGAACAGAAGAAGCACATGTTGGTGTTCGAGATCTGGAACTGGAAAGCCGTCGTAAATCCAGAGGCAAGAGGTTGCTGGAGCGCGAACCATGCCGAGCCATGCTGGTTCAAATTGGCTGTGGTCACTCTCAGATGGCCGCTGCTCGTGACCTGCGGGTTCGACGGGAAACCATTGGTTAAGACCTGGCATGCCGGAGGTGGTGTGGCTGAGTTGGCGCACACATTAGTCGTGGTGAAGCCGCCCGCTGGAAAGCTGAATGATTGCGCCGATGCAGGTCGCACCGAGAAGGGGATCACGAGCAATGCCGCCAATCCAAGCACAGCAAACCAGGCACAAGTACGCATAGTCATTCTCCGTTTCTGTTAGTTCTTGGCGAACCTGCGAGAGACAAACGAGTGGGATTACGCCGCACCGCTTCTCCGCAAGGAAGTTCCTCGGCTCAGATACTTTTAAAGTTGTGAACTGCCCCAGGATCGGGAATACAAAAAGGGGGAAGAGCTAATCAACTCGACAGGAAGCTATTCTCATGGCGTCCGACAGGTGTGTCAAGGTTAAAACCGCTGATCATCACGAGCGCGCACGTTTTCCACTATTTGGAGCGCAGCACGTAGCTGCATTTTGACGGAAGTGTGCAATTCCTTTCACTCTGTATTAAGAATGCGAGTGCAGGTCACTCTGACAAAGCTTACGCAGGGACGGCTGCCAGATCTTCCTTCGGTTGTTCGGTCAATAGCAGATTCAGTTTCGCCATGACCTGAAAGGCGTCGGCGACATAGAGTACGTCGGCTTTGCCGCGGGCCCATCCACAATTGGGATCCAGATTGATTGCCCTGCGTTCATTGATGAAGCGCCAGCCAACCACGTGCGGTTCCTCGCCGTGGCAACAGGTGGAGAGTCCTTTTGGATGCCGCGGTGTCGAGCCCGTTTGTCCGACTTGATTGAGATGGGTCATGAATCCCAGGACTGCCTGACTCTCGCCAGATTGGTCGACGAGGGACTTGCTGCCTCCAAGAGAGGCGCCAGAGCTGCGCAAAAACCGCAAAATTGTTGCTTCCGCCTCAGAGAGATGCGTTTTTCCGTCTGCCTGCTTTTTGCACCATCCAGCTCCGGCCACAAATAGAAGCTTCGCGTCCGGGCGTATGGTTTGCTCGGCGCTCCTTGGGGCGCGTACACCAGCAAAGACCGTGCGGTTGGCGTCCGGGGAAATGGGGACTTCTATCTTCTTTATATCGGCTACCGCCGATGCTCCGGTCCATAACTCGTGGCATCCTGCGTCCATGAGCAGAAACCACGGCGAGGCGTGGCGCCGGATCACCGCTTCAAGCCGCTGCCGGTAGAACCAGCGCTTTGCCGAGATCTGACCATCGATGACATCGATGGAAGTAATGTGAGTATCGATTTGTCCGTTCAAGCGCTGGGCCAGTCCGGCCATGACGCGAAGAAAGCGCGATGTGGCTGGAGCAACCACGATGTCAGGTATTGCCTCACGGCAAATTGCTTCCAGCGCTGCGGCGTCGGTCGCGTAGCGGGGATGAGCGAACTCGGGGCCAGCCACTCCAATCATAGGGACAGCGGCAGATGCGATCGTGTTTGCCGCATTCTGAATGTCCTCGCCGATAACGCCAATCGTCAGGGTGCCATTGATGCGTTCTGCCAGTTCAAGCGTTGCGCCCAGGCACTCGTATGCTGCCTTGGGCAGAGTGTTTCCCGATTCATCGACATGTGCCAGAAATAAAATCCTAGGTGCCATAATTCCTCTTCCGTCCCGGATTCCGTTCGACTCAATCCTGGGAGATCCATTCAAGAAGCTCGGCAGCAATCTCATCCGCCGGTTTGTTCTTTACGACGCGCGTTTGACGCTGCTGTTTTGGAGGTGTCACGCTGATGTATTGCACATTCTGCGCCAGACCCGCAGGTTTCGCCTTCTGCAAAGCGGGAATGATGGTGCGCATATTCGCCATCCCGACTTGCGGATTGTTTCGCGGCTCTGGCAGGTGTCCGGTCGCCCAGCCAAGCAGGACCGGAGGTCCCTGACAAATCGAAATCAGGTGCCGCCCACCTTCGATTCGCTCAAGAATTTCAAGCGAGCCGTCGGACTGAAATGTGACCTGGTCGACTCCTTGAAACTGATCGCGAATCCCAAGTTGTTCGCCAACCAGTTGCATGGTGACACCAGCGCCACGTGAAGCAGATTCCCATCCTCCAAATAGAAGCAGCCGGGAACGGTCCAGATCTGGAATCCCTTGAACTGCATTAGCAAGAAGTGCTGCGACTGCATGTGCATCGGCAAATCCATTTGCGGGAACATCAATAGGAATGAGTTCGAAGTTTGCTTTTTGCGCCGCATTCATCATGACTTGCTGCAACTTTGCCTTGGGCGCCGCGCTCACCAGCCATACTTTGCTGCCGGAAGCTTGCGATGCCAGGTTCGCCGCTTCGTACAGAGCGTGAGAGGCCCAAGGGTCGAGTACTGCGGGCAACATCATTTCATTCTTCAAGGCCGGTCCCGAAGCGCTGGTGATTGGCTCGAGGGTTTGAAGTGGGTCGGGGATGATGCCGGCGCAGACAACGATGTTGTATCCGTTACTCATGAGGCTCCTTCAGAGTTGTACTTGTTAATTCAATGCGGAGTGCAACCCGCCCGCACCGGCTCGGAATTCGACATTTCCTTGTTTGGAATCTGTACCGGCTTGGCAATTCCACAAACATGCGCCGCAATACACACACTTCTCGCGGTCAAATGATGGCACGCCATTCTCGCCGCGCGTGATGGCCTGACCCGAACACATTTCTACGCACAATTTAGGTTCACAGCTAGGGCAGAGCTCAGGATGCGAGAAGATGACATGATCGGCATATCCCGCTGGAGCCTGCACACTTCCGCCCATCAACAGCGCATCTTGATGCGAGATTAGAAGCTGGCCATCGAGAGGAATTTCCGGCCAGCCACAGCGGTCCATGATGCGATCGTGCAGAGACGTGCCCTGCGCTACGCACTCTTGCTGCAACTGCTTGAGTTCCGCCGGAGCAATCCGCTCTCCCACAAAGTCTTCGAGCGAGAACTTTTCTGCATTGGATCGTGAGCGTGGCGGAAACACGATTTGTCCGCGCGTGAAACCCGCGAGCGCCATGCCGATCAGCCCGCGGACGACGCCGAATTGAAATCCGTTGCGCGAGTTGGCTGCGATGCGGGATTCCGAATCGAGCCAGCTGTCCCGTCGCCGGCGCACGTAGGTTTTTTCAAGATTCTCTTTCGTGAACGGCTTCTTCTGCTCTAAGAGCTCAACTACTGCCTCGGCAAGTTGCACACCTGTGGTCCAAGCTTCGTCTACGCCGGAGCCGGCCAGTACGTTCGTGCTGCCGGAGCCTTCGCCGATTCGCGCGTAGCCGTCGCCAGCAAGAAATGGCTCGCCATGACGGCCGGACTCCTGCAAGGACTTTGCCCCCCAGGATTTCAGCGTGCCGCCTTGCAAGTGCTTCCATAAATAAGGATGCAGCATGAAATGTTGCAGGTAGCGATAGGCGGTGCGAACGGGACTGCGCAGCCAGGAGGGAATGAAGATTCCAACGGATGCGAGCCGATCAGGATGGACGTACAAGAAGCCGAAAATCTCAGGCTCGGGAAATCCGACGGTGTGGAGGACAGTTCCGGGCTCGAGGCCGGAGTCCTGGCGGAGTTCGATCACCATCTTCATGCCCAAAGCCCATTCTCTCTGCTTATTACCTTGAGGAAGGCCGAAGTGTTGATCGAGCTGGCGACCAACGGCACCCACAGGCCCGTCTGCCACAACGGTAAGCGCTGCGCGCACGTCCATACCGGGCATGAAACCCTCCGCAGGGGAGCCATCGAGACCGACACCTTGATCGGTCAGGCGAACTCCACAAACTGCGCCTGCCTCGATGAGCGCTTCGCTCACCGGCATCGCAGGCCATAACTGCACGAGGCCAGATGAGGTGACTTTCTCGGAGATCCACTGATTGAATTGTCCGAGCGAAAAAATCATGCCGTCATGCTTCAGCATGAACTTCGGAATGAATGGAACTTCCACAGCGTGATCGCGCAATCGGAGGAGAGGTCCGAGTGCGCGAATCAATCGATCTTTAATGCGGAAGATAAGTGGCCGGCGGCTTGCACCAATGGGATCCAGCAGATAGACGAGCTTTTCTTTCGAGACCGGAGATGCCATTGGAATCTGGCTGAGATCGACTTCCGGAAAACTCGCGCGGATGCCTCGGGCTCGCGTGACTGCGCCGGACACGCCAAACGCCAGGCCATCAGCGCGCTCGTAACAAAGGACCTGGAGAGGCATTCCCGGCGAAACTGCACTTTCCAAGCGAGGTGAGCCATCTTCATTTAGAAGTTGGCGGGACAGGGTAGTGAGAAATCCCCCCATCGCAGGGCCGAAACCGACCCCTGCGATATCGACGGACATCTGCTGCCGTTCGACCGCAGTTGACGGCGATGAATCCGCAGAGCTCATGCAGGATAATCCAGGGCTTCAGGAATCATCAGCTTCGAGACGGCTTCAGCGGCGCGGTCTTTCGCTAGCCGTGATCCGGTGAGACACCCCGTGAGCTTCGTTTGGAGCGCGAGGAATGGACTCTCGCTGGTGCAACTCACGCAGGGGCCAGCTTTTCTCGGATGCGATCCGTCATTGCCAATGACGTCATGTGCGTAGGAATTGATTCCAGGCATGACGCCCTCAAGCGAGTCGAGTTCATCGCGATGCCAGCACGCTTTGCTGCCCTCGTCATCCCACGCGGGATGACGGTTGTATCCGAACACGAGTTCCGCACAGATGCGAGATACTTCTCCGCTGGCGCGTGCAGCCTGCACGTGGCAGAGGTCGCTCATGAAGTTGACGAGTCCCGGCAATCCCTCGGCAAGCGACGGATCTTGTGCGCCTTCCTTCTCCAAACGGAGAACGTCGAGGATTTGGCAGCGAACGGCGACGAGCCAGCAGAGCGCGTCGGCAAGCGGGAAGGTCACACCCTGGCGCGCACTTTGATATAACTTGCCGCCATCAGCGTCCTTACTATGTTGCAGGTGATCGAGTGTCCAGAGCCACATGGTCATCGCGGTAGCCAAAGCGCAGGCTCCAGTTCCGGGATGGTCTACGGCAATGGAGCGCATTTCTCCGATCCAGCCGCGAAGTTGCGCCAGGAACATGGGATTGGTCATGGTCACGGAGAGTTGGCGACGTTGTACGGCTTCGGGGCCTTCGTAGGTGGCTTCGAGTTGCGCGTCCATCCACTTGTTGCCCAGGAAGCCGGGACAGTCTTCCGTGATGCCGTAACCTCCCATCAGACTCACGGCTTCGCGCATCATCTGGGCGCCCCAGCCGGTGTTCCAGAGCTTGGCAGCAGGGCAGAGAACATCGGCGAGAGAATCCAAAGCCACGAAGCGGAGAAGCAGATCCGATTCCAGCGCGCCCTTGCGCGGGTCGTCAGGCGATAACTGCATGAGCGAGACAGCTTGATCGGTGGCTTCGCGGAACAACTTCGCCTTGGCTTTCGGACCGGTGATGCCACGATTGGCGTAGAGTCGCTCCATTTCTTTTTCAAGGGGATCGAGTTCGTCGAATGCATGAGCCGCGGCAAACGCCAAGGACGCGCTGGCTTCCCCGGTGGCCCACACGTCAACCAAGCGGTGCAGCGAGTCCTGACGCGCTTGCAATCCGAGTTCATACCGGACCGATCCCGGAGTTGCGGTTTCGCCGCCGCGGAATCGGCCGCGCTGATAACGGATGACCGGTTCGACTGCCGAAAGCAATTTTGCGGCGGTCATCACTCCGACCGTCACGCGGGTGCGGCGAAAAACTGTTTCGATGATTTCGCTGTGGTTGCAGCGCGGAATCAAAACGCCATCTTTGACTTCGTATCCGCCGATGATGCGGCTGGCTGGGACGCGCAGATTGAAAACCGGGTCTCCTGTGGAGGAGAGTTGGTGAACCAGTTTTTTGGTCGGAGTTCCGCGGTCGAATACGCCAGGATCACCTTCCTCGAGAATTACCATACAGCTGCCCTTAATACGATCATCATCGGAGTCAACGGCTGCGGTCACAAAATTGGCAAAGCCGATGTTGGTGATGAAGCGCCCGCGTTTGTCCACTTGCAGAAGGGGTTCTTCTCCCGGCTTCCAGTCGACGATTCGGACTTTCCCATTCAACATACCGGTGTCGACGCCGACGTAGGGAATCGGTTCAGTCAGGCAGAACGCGCCGCGCCAGGGCTTGCGGTCTTCTCCCGGTTGCGGAGGTGCGGCCAACTTCATGTAACGGCGTTGCTGCACTTCGGTGCCCCGTTCATGAATCGGAGCAAGCGCGAGACATCCGGCGAGACTGGCGGTCGCGGCGCCGCCGTCGACCCAAGCAAGTTCAAACGCAACCAGGGCGAGAGCAAGATTCTTGGGGCCGGTGAAAAGACCTCCATCTTCAGGTTCCATGAAGACTGCGGTGATACCAGCGGAATCGAAGGCGTCGAGGAGAGCCGCTTTGGCTTCGGTCCATTCGTGAGAATTGCGTCCACCATTCGCGACTAATCTAGCGACAGGACCGCGGGCCACGGCGCGGGTGGACTGCACCAGCATCTGGAGGTCGAAGCGGTCGGAAAAGCGCCATTGGATCTGCCGCGCAGAATCGCTGGGAAGGGCGCGCAACGTTTCTGGCTGGACCGGGCTTGCCGTCGCCATAGACCGTCTCCTTATTATGGGTAAAGACTCGCAGGGAATTCTGACGTTGGACTCAGGGAGGGTCTGTGACGGGAGTCACGAGCGGCTATGATCCTGCGCCGGTTCGAAGCGACATTCGCATATGGGCTGCGCGAATGCGGTCGGGGTTTTCGTGGATTATGATTGACGTAAAGTAACCTGGAATCAACAGTTTAGGCTTTTTGTGGGTGCGGATAGATTTCTTGGAATCAACCACTATATTTGCAAGGTATTGTAAATAAGTACTTTAGCTTCGCCCACCCTCCTGATTGTCGCAGCCATTGAAAGTCTTGATGCTGTTACGTGCACGGCTGCATTCGGACCTCTACCTGACCAACTCGGAACGGAAACCCGGTCCAATCACATCCCACTGTGATCCGAATCGTCGTTTCGGCGTCTCGCTGACAGCTAGCCTTGGTAGTTCGGATCACGCCCCCAATTTATGCGCGAAACCGTGAAGAAACTGTGGCCGGAGATCGACTGGATCTCGAATCCGGAACTCCGGGAGCAGGTCACGCAAACCTGGATCAAAGCGCTTGAGCGCAGCCCATTAAAAGCCGAAGACCTGACGCAGATTCCATTCACACTGCTGGTTCCAAACTGCCCGATCACTTTCATGGAACACAAACGCTGCGTCGTGCACATCGCCCGGGAAAGTGCGAAGGCCATGCAGGCCTTTATGGGACGGGCCCTGCCGATCGATGTAGACACAGTAATCGCCGGGGCGATTTTGGCCGATGTGGGCAAATTGCTGGAATACGAACTCGGGCCGGATGGGAAAAGCCGCCAGAGTGAGCGGGGAGAAGCACTGCGGCATCCGTTCACAGGCGTGGCGCTGGCGCTCGAGTGCGGTGTGCCGGATTCGGTCTGCCACATCATCGCGGCACACGCGGCGGAAGGTGATCTGGTCAAGCGAACAACGGAAGCGTTCATCGTGCACCACGCGGATTTCATGGCCTTTCTGCCATTTAAGAATCCCAAGAACATCAAGGTGAAATCGTAAGGAGAAGCAATTTGCCGACGCCATCATCTGTTCCCGCAAAAGAAACAATCACAGCCGGGATGTCACGCTGGGCTGCAGGACTACAGTTCAAAGATCTTTCGCCGGAGGCTGTCTATCAGGCCAAGCGCTTTTTGCTGGATTCGATGGGATGCGCTCTGGGCGGCTATCAGCAGCATGATGTGCGCATTGCTCTTGAAGTGTTGGACGAGATCGCGGGTTCCGGCCCGGCAACTGTCATTGGGACCGGGAAACGCATCGATGCAGTCTCAGCATCGTTGGCGAATGCACTGATGATTCGGTGCATGGACTACAACGACATTTACTGGAAGCAGGATCCGTCGCATCCGTCGGACATCTTCTCGGCGGCGATGGCCTGTGGTGAGCGGGCGAGAAGCAACGGGACAGAACTGATCGTGGGACTGGTGCTCGGACATGAGTTCGAGATGAGGCTGTGCGAAGCAGCATTTCCCGGAATCCGCGAGCGCGGCTGGCATCACGCCACGCTGACGGCGTTTGTATCTCCGATCGTAGCCGGACGCATGCTGCACCTCACGTGGGAACAGATTCAGCACGCAATCGGAATTTCGGCGAGCCGACACTGCACGCTAGGAGCGGTGACCGCCGGCAAGCTGACGATGATGAAGAACACTGTCGATCCGATGGCGACGCAGAGCGGAGTGTTAGCGGCCATGCTCGCGGAAAAAGGCTATACCGGTCCGGAGCATGTGATTGATGGGAAGGAAGGATTGACTCACGTCTTCAAGCCAGAGTGGAAGCTCGATCTGCTTACGGAGGGACTGGGGAATTCCTGGCGAATCACGCAATGCGGCATGAAGGCTTTTCCGACGGAAGCACTGACTCACACTCCAATCTCCGCCGTTCTGGATCTGGTGAAGGGAAATGATCTGCGTCCGGAGCAGGTGAGCAAGATCCAGATTCGCTCCCTGGCGCGGGCAGCCGACATACTGTCAGATCCGAGCAAATACGATCCGCGCACGAAAGAGACGGCGGATCATTCGCTGCCCTATGTAATTGCGGCAGCGCTGGCGGAGAGGCAGGTTACACCCGTCCAGTTCACCATGGAAAAAATTATGGACCCGAGGATTCGCGAACAGCTTCAGAAGGTCGAAGTTGTAGCGGATCCGGAAATCGAAAAAGTGTTTCCAGCACTACAGAGGGTAATCGTGCGTATTGATACCAGTGATGGACGTTCATTCAGCAAACAGTTGGACTATCCCAAAGGCGATCCGCGAAATCCGCTAACGGATCAGGAAGTGGAAGAAAAGTTTTCTGCACTCGCCGAGGGCGTGCTCTCGGCAGGCGCTCAAAAGCGAGTGAAGGAGACAGTCTGGAATCTGGAACGGGTGGCTTCCGTCAGCGACCTGATGGTTCTGATGGAATCTGACGTTCGTAGAGCGAAGTTGGCCAAGCCGCGAGCGAAGACGAAACGGGCGGTTCGCCGGAACAGTCGAAAGCCGTTACTGGCGTAAAGCGCTTTTGCCGGTGCAAGTGGAGTTGTCAGCCCAGGGAGATCCTATGCCTCAGACAATCGTAGAAAAAATCGTGCAGGCACACCTTGCCGAAGGCCCGAATCGTCCGTTACGCGCGGGAGACTTTCTTTCCGTTCGACCTTTTCATATTTTGACCCATGACAATACTTCGGCCGTGATGAGCAAGTTCAAAGCGATCGGGGCGAAGAAGATTGCCGATCCGAAGCAGCTCGTCTTTGCTTTGGATCACGACATTCAGAATCACGATGAGGCGAATCTCAAGAAATACCGTTCCATAGAAGGATTCGCCTGCGAGCATGGCACTGATTTTTATCCCGCGGGTTCGGGGATCGGGCACCAAATCATGGTTGAGCGAGGCTATGTTGTGCCCGGTTCGTTTGTCGTGGCTTCGGACTCACATTCCAACATGTATGGTGCGCTGGGAGCGATTGGAACGCCGATCGTGAGGACCGATGCAGCGGCGGTTTGGGCGACCGGTGAATTCTGGTGGCAGATCCCGCGAACGATTCAGGTAGTGCTGGAGGGCCGACTCCAGGAGGGGGTCAGCGGCAAAGACGTCATCATCACTTTATGTGGACTGTACAACCACGATGAAGCACTGAACGCAGCTATCGAATTCTCGGGTCCTGGCGTCGCGGGCCTCTCGATGGACGCCCGATTCTCGATTGCCAACATGAGCACGGAGTGGGGGCCGATCGTCGGCTGGTTCCCGGTGGACGAAGTCACTGTTCACTACTTGCGGGCGATGCAAGTCCGGCTTGAGGAGCAGGGAATCGAGCGTATTAAGCCAGGGGAAATCGACGGCTGGAGTAAGAATCCGCCGCGGCCCGATGCAGGAGCAAGCTATGCAGCGCGCATCACGCTTGATCTGGGCCGGGTGACTCCGCACGTTTCTGGACCCGACACGGTGCAGTCGATGCAGTCGCTGTCGGAAATCACGAAGAAAAAAATTGCGATCCAGAAAGCGTATTTGGTTTCTTGCGTCAACTCGCGCCTGGAAGATCTCGAAGCGGCGGCGCGGGTGTTGAAAGACAAACAGGTCGCCCATGGAGTGCAGTTCTACATCGGGGCAGCCAGCGCATGGGTGCAGCATGAGGCCGAGCAAAAAGGTATATGGCGAACTCTGCTGCATGCGGGAGCGACTCCGCTTCCGCCCAGTTGCGGCCCGTGCATTGGACTGGGAACCGGGCTGCTCGAAAAGGGTGAAGTGGGCATTTCGGCCACAAATCGAAACTTCAAGGGCCGTATGGGATCGCGCGAAGCGCAATGTTACCTGGGGAGTCCGGAAGTGGTGGCTGCATCGGCGATCGCTGGCTACATCACCGGTCCGCGTGAGTTTGCTGAGAGTGAACTGAAGGGGAATTATCAAGAATTCACGTCGGGCGCGCAGACTAGGGAGCTGGTCGAAATCCTGCCGGGCTTTCCCAAGAAGATACAGGGGCGGATGGTGTTCATGACCTCGGATAACGTAAATACGGACGCCATCTATGGAAAGGACTATACGTACCGCGACGGCATGACGCCCGAAATGATGGCGCGAGTCGTGATGGAAAATTACGATCCCCAGTTCGCACTGCGGACCAAAGCCGGGGATGTAGTGGTTGGCGGATTCAACTTCGGGACGGGATCGAGCCGGGAGCAAGCTGTCACTTGTCTGAAGGCGAAAGGCATCCCACTAGTGATCGCGGGGAGTTTTTCACAGACCTACCTGCGCAATGCTTACAACAACGGGTTTCTGTGCATCGAGGTTCCCGAATTAGTGAAACGATTGCGCGAGCAGTTCGCCGCTGAGATCAAGCTAAAAGAGAAAACGATCATTCCGGGCGAGAGGGTGGATATCGATTTCACCTCCGAGCATAGCGACATGGCGAGGTGAAGAGTTTGTATTTCCGGCTTTGGGGACAGTTCCGCAATCGCTTGTCATCGCAGGGGGCGCGGAGAATCTGGTCGCGAGGAAGCTCGGACTCGAGCAGAAGCAGACAGTTCTGGTTTGAGGAGAAAAGCAGTTATGGCAAAACATACAGTAGTAACGATGCCGGGAGATGGAATTGGAAATCAGGTTCTGCCGGAAGCTTTGCGAGTGCTGAATGCGGTACATTTCGATGCGGAGTACATTCACGCCGATATCGGTTGGGATTGCTGGTGCCACGAGGGAAATGCGCTGCCCGAGCGCACGGTTGAACTGCTTACCAAGCATAAGCTGGGGCTGTTTGGAGCTATTACTTCTAAGCCGAAGAAGCAGGCTGAAGCCGAGCTTAAGCCGGAGCTCAAAGGAAAAGGCTATTCGTATTTCAGTCCGATTGTGACCATGCGCCAGAAGTTCCATCTCGATACCTGCATTCGTCCATGTATCTCCTTTCCGGGTAATCCCCTGAACTTTATTCGTAAGAAAGCGGGTAGTGGGTTTGAAGAACCGTTGGTCAACGTGGTTGTTTTTCGGCAAAACACGGAAGGACTCTACGCCGGGGTGGAGTGGACCAATCCTCCAGAGCAAGTGTGCGCCGCTCTTGCAACTCATTCCAAGTTCAAGCCCTTCGCGAACATACCCGGAGCTGATCTGGCGATTTCGGTAAGGATCATCACGCGGTCTGCGGCTCGGAAGATTTGCCGCGCGGCATTTGAGTGGGCCAAGACATACGGATACAAGTCGGTAACGATCTGCGAGAAGCCCAACGTGTTGCGGGAGACATCAGGCTTGATGGAGGAAGAAGCAAAGGCCGTGGCGAAAGAATATCCGTCGATCGCGTTGTGGTCGACCAATATTGATGCTCAGACCATGTGGCTGACAAAGAATCCGGAAGAGTATGGCGTGGTCGTGGCGTCGAATTTGTTCGGCGATGTGATTTCCGATGCATTTGCAGGTTTGATCGGAGGACTAGGATTCGCCGCCTCGGGCAATATCGGAGATGAAGTTGCAGTGTTCGAGCCGACGCACGGATCCGCTCCGAAGTATGCGGAACTCGATCCGGCGATCGTGAATCCGATCGCTATGTTTCTTTCCGCGGTCATGATGCTGGAGCACGTGGGTGAAGTCGAGAAAGCACGGCGCATCCGAGAGGCGATTGCGACGGTAGTGAAAGAGGGGCATGTACGCACTTACGACATGATGCGCATTCCGGGGGGAGCCAGGGCAATCAGTCAAGGAGCGGCTGGTACGGTGCAGATGACGGATGCCATCCTGACCGAGTTGGCGCAGCAGACCGCACCGAGCGAACGATCCAGATTGCAGGAACTCGCTGGAAGCAGGCGGTAGTCTTAATTTCTTAGCTATTTATTTCTGATCTTTATGACAATCGCGACGGAATCACGCATCGGAGAGGCAGGACATTCGGGGACGGAGATTCGTTCCGACCTTCACGTACACGTTGAGTTACGCGAGAGCTGGCGGAATCGATATCCAACTGGAATCGAGGGTGAAACCATATTACGGCGAGTCGATCCGCCGCCAAGCGGAGGAAGTGCTGGAAGCTCTGGGAGTGCGACACGCGGGCGTCGACATCAGGGATGAAGGGGCATTGCCGTTTGTGATCTCGGCGCGGATTGAAGCGGCGGTGCGTCGCGCCGGAATGGGAGAAGGCACGCGCGTGCTGCCGGAGCAGATCAAGCTTCCGGAGGCCTCGACGCGAGACCGGTTGCGGAGGTCGAGACTGTACGTGCCCGGCAGCGAGCCAAAGTATTTCATCAATGCCGGGCTTCACGGCGCTGATGGCGTGATTCTCGACCTTGAGGATTCGGTTCATCCCAACGAAAAAGACGCTGCGCGATTGCTGGTTCGCAACGCGCTGCGGGCCGTCGATTTCATGCTGTGCGAGCGCATGGTCCGCATCAATCAACTTCCGCTTGGGCTGAAAGATCTAGACGAAATTGTGCCCGAATCTCCGGACCTGATTCTGATTCCCAAGGTGGAGCATCCGGAACAGGTCGTCGAAGTTGGGCGGCGAGCGAAAGAAATTCAGGCCGACTACGGCATCACGCGGGCGATCTGGCTGATGCCGATTCTCGAGTCCGCCACCGGCATTGAGAATGCTTTCGCAATCGCAGCAGCCAGTGATCGAATTGTGGCAGTGACGATCGGGCTCGAGGATTACACGGCCGATCTTGGTGTGGTCAAAACTGTCGGCGGATCGGAGTCGCTCTATGCCCGGCAGCGACTGGTGAACGCAGCACATGCGGCTCACTTGCAGGCTATCGATTCGGTCTTTGGGGATGTCGGCGATCTAGAGGGACTGCGCGCATGGGGAACGAGTTCCCGAGGCATGGGATTCGAAGGCATGGGCTGTGTTCACCCTGTTCAGATCCCGATCATCCATGAAGCGTTTGCTCCCACGGCAAGTGAGATCGAGAAGGCGGAGAGAATTGTTGCTGCGTATAAAGACGCGCAGGACAAGGGACTGGGCGTGGTCAGCCTGGGATCGAAAATGATCGATCCGCCGGTGGTAGAGAGAGCTCTCAAACTAGTTGGACGGGCGAAAGCCATGGGGCTGACGCATTGAGATTGAGGAAGAAATCGGCATGCCTGTAATCGAAAGATCTGGAATTGTTGAAAACGCCCTGGGTCGCATGGTTCCTGAGCGAGTGAACGGTCGCCCACAAGTTCCATATATGGGGGTCGGCAAGTATCGACCGATGGGGGTGAAGGCCAGCGCTCCAATACGAACGTCCGCTGACTATCCTGCAAACGGCGACAAGCGTGTAAACGATCTTGCTACCGCACTGCAAAAATGCGGATTGCGGGATGGCATGGTGATCTCGTCCCATCATCATCTGCGGGATGGAGACCTCGTCGCCATGATGGCATTGGAAGCCGCCGAGAAATTGGGAGTCCGAAATCTGGTTTGGTTTCCGAGCGCGTCCTTTCCGTGTCAGAAGAGGGCGATTGATCTGATGGAGTCAAGCGTCATCGATCACATCGAAGGCAGCATGAACGGGCCTCTCGGCGATTACTGCACGCAGGGCAGGATGCGCGGCGTGGGCGTATTGCGATCTCACGGCGGGCGCTGGCAGGCGATCCAAGATGGGGAAGTGCACATCGATATTGCGGTCATCGCCGCTCCGACAGCCGATCCATTCGGGAATAGCGATGGATCGCATGGGAAGTCAGCTTGTGGATCGTTGGGGTTCGCTCTCGCCGACTCGATTTATGCGGATCATGTAATTGTCGTGACCGACAATGTGGTTCCGTTCCCCTGTATCCCGTGGCAGATCCAAGGCAACAACGTGGATTACGTGGTCGAGGTCGGCTCGATCGGCGATCCGGCGAAGATTGTTTCGGGGACAACGCAAATCACACGATCGCCAGATCGTCTGCGAATCGCTGAGTTCGTCGCACGATTTCTGCGGGACGCCGGCATCATGCGCAACGGATTCTCATTCCAGGCAGGCTCTGGAGGAATTGCACTGGCGTTTGTCAGTTACTTGAAACAGATGATGAAGCAGGCGGGAGTGAAGGCGCGGTTTGTCCGTGGAGGCTCGACGAAGTACCTGGTCGAACTGTTAGATGAGGGATTGACAGACTACATTCTCGACGGGCAGACATTTGATCTCAGTGGCGTACAGTCGCTCGCGAATCATCCGCGGCACGTGGCAACTTCGCCGTTTACGTCTTACAACTATCACGGCAAGGGCAACTTTGCGTCGCTCCTTGATGCAGTTGTGCTGGGGGCGACCGAGATCGATACGAATTTCAACGCAAACGTCGTGACACATTCGGACGGCCGGCTTCTGCATGGAATCGGCGGATGGCAGAACTGTCTGGCCGCACGTTGCACGATTCTGGCGGTGCCGTCTTTCCGAGATCGAATTCCAGTTATCGTGGATGAGGTCACAACGCTCTGCGGTCCGGGCGAGCTGATCGACGTGGTCGTAACGGAGCGCGGGATTGCGATTAACCCGCTGCGGCAGGATTTAATCGATGCAGTAAAAGGCTCGACGTTGCCGATTCGTCCGATCCGGGAGATTAAGAGGGAAGTGGAACGCATCTGCGGGGGTAGGCCCCAAAAGCCCAAGCGGAGCGATCGAGCGGTTGCGGTGGTGAAGTGGGTGGATGGAACGGTCCTCGATACGGTCTGGCAGATTAAGCCGTAGCCAGGAACTAGGGTCGAGGAAATGCCGAGTGCTTGACCCTAGACCGACGCGAGTTCTTCCTCGCGCTCCTGGGTTTTCTCGCGCACCTGCTTAATCAGACTCTCAAATTGCAGTTGATCGAGGCAGATGGCATGCTGCCCGAAGCGAGCCTCTTTTCCTGTGACGTGCCAGTAGGGCATCCAGCAGAACTGGCGATTGTCCCCCACTCGTTGTAACGTCACCAAGAAAGGATAGAGCGTGACTTCTTCCTCCTCTTGACCCAGCCATGAGTCGAGCTTATCGGGAAGGAGGGCGGAAATAACTTTGAAGGCGCTGTCACCGTCGCCTAGTTGAAAATCCAGGGTGATGTGCAGTTCTCGTGACCCGCTGCAGGCAGGACAGCTTCCGGCTCCGAGCCGGTGGAATTCATAGAGAGTCTCGAAGAGCTTCTGGTGGGTTGGATATCTATTTTGGCATGAACTGCAGGAATAGTATTGCGTCGCCATGCAGACCCTCGTTTTGCGGAATCCGGTAAATTCGCCGCGGATCCGATTTCGTGCACTCGATTGGATTCTAAGAAGGCTGGGGAAAGCGGGATGTGACGAGCCTCACAACGGGAATAGGCTCCAATCACGAATTGCGGCGGAGTGAAACCAACCCGGAGCTTTCATGATTAACCCCGGCCTTTATCTGATGTGCCGCTCTGTCCTTCAGGGCTGCATTCCAGTCTCAAAGTTTAGTGTTGAGAGAGACAGGCGATATTGGTACTGAGCGTTGACATAGCCGATAGCGGCATCCGTCTGCTGCAACTGTGCCTGACTGAGTTCGACGATTGAACCGAGACCCAGGTTATAGCGGCCTTGGGCGAGGGTCAGACTCAAGTCGGCCTCTTTGGCGAGTTCCGCTGCAACGCCCACGCGCTGGAATGAAGTATTGGCAGAGAGCCAGGCGGTACGAACGTCTCGCACGACCTGGTCGCGCAAATCGCGCGTATTTTCCGCAGCCGCCTTGGCGCGGTAATTAGCTTCGGATGCCTGCGAGGTGTAGAGAAAGCCATTGAAGATTGGAACTGTCATATTCACGCCGATGGCGCCGTACCAGCTCGAGATGAAGTAGTTAGGGAAGCAGCCGCCAAAGCAATCGGGGCGAACTGGAGTTCCTCCGGCGATGCCGAGTGCACTGATGGTGGGAAAGAGTAGATCGCGCTGGGCGCGGCGAAATTTTTCCGCCGCTTGCTGGTTGTAGTTGAGCGCTTGAAGATCGGGCCGCTGCTGCAACGCTGTACTAATGAGGACGTCCACGTCCGCCGGAGGCGCAGGCAGTTGAGTTTCCTCATCGGTCAATTCGTACTGGATTTGCTTGTCAAAGCCCAAAATCGCAGTCAAGGCAGCGACGGTAGAGTTGACATTATTTTGCGCGTCGAGAAAAAGAAGCTTGGCTTGCGATAAGTTCACCTCGGCAAAAGCCAAATCCAGATTTGATTTCAATTTGTTCTGGGTTAAGACGTCGACCTGATGTTGCACCGACTGACGCGTGGTTACGGTTTGCTGCGCCACTTTCAGTAGAGCCTGCGCCTGCAGTGCGTTATAGAAGGCCTCATCGGTGGCGAGAACGATATCCTCGGTGGTCGCCAACGAATTTGCATTCTGCGCTTTTTCCTGCAGTTTCGACGAAGACACGAGGTTGAAGGTTCGTCCGAAATCGGTGATGAGCTGGCTGAGGGTTACGCCGGCGCCAGCATGTTCGAGCAGGCGAGGCGCGTTCAAAGCGCCTGCGCCGATGCGGCTCCCCTCATTGGCATCCACTGCAGTGATATTGCCATTGAAATGTGGAAGCATCGCTGCACGAGTCTCACGGTAGATCTGGTGTTGAGCAAGGGCGAGCAGACGTCCGACGCTGATACGGGGATTGTTCTTGAGCGCTAGTTGTTCCGCCTGGGTGCGAGTCAGGCGCATAGTGGCCGACGGAGGTTGGCGGGCTGAGGAGCTTGCGAGATGCAGGAGTCGCGCTTCTGCGGTTCACCCGCCTGGGCCGATACGAGCGCCAAGTTACGCCGGCGTTTTTCTGCGCGATCATAGGTGGCGCCGACTTGAGGCTGCGGGGCTGATGGCAGAGTTTGCGTCGGTGGACGGTTCGCTGCCAGCCTGCGCCCGGGATTGGGCCAATGGCCAAACGAACGACAGCGCCGTGCAGAGCAGAAGAGGATGAACCCTCATGATTGTGCTGAGCTTCTGGTTCATCTTGCGGTCTCCGGCGTAAGTAGCGTTCCCAGGCGGCTGATTCTTTTTCCCGTATACCAACAGATAGGCAGCGGGCACGATGAAAATGGTGAGCAAGACGGAACTGGTCAGTCCTCCGATGATGGCCTTCGCCAAGGGCGCATACTGCTCTGCGCCAGTGCCCAGTTTCAGAGCCATTGGGATCATTCCGATGATAGTGGCGAGTGAGGTCATCAGAATCGGTCGCAAGCCGAACGCGGCACGCGGTGATCACGGCGTCCATGGAGGCTTCCTTGCTTCTCCAGATTGATGAGCAAAATCGACAATCAGAATGCTGTTTGAGTCAGCGATCCCGACCAGCATAAGACTCCCATCAGCGACATGACATTTAGCGTTGCTCCGGTAAGGGGAAGAATGATCGAGCACGCCCACGAATCCCATGGGGATGGCGAGCATGATCAGGAACGGATCAATAAAGGATTTGAATTGAGCGTCAAGATAAGGAACAAGAGGACGAAGGACAGCAAAAATCCCAGACCAAAACTGGTGAATGAAGCCTGCATTCCTTGAACCATGCCCCGGAGATTCACGCGCACATTCGAGGGAATTTCGATGTTCTGGAACGATGCGCTGCGATCTGGCTCCTTGACTCTTCCGAGGTCCTCTCCTGCCGGTGTAACGTAGACGTCCATCACCCGTTGGATTTGATAGTGATCGACCTCGGTCGGTGTTTGAACAACTTGACGTTCACAACATTGTCGAGCATGTTACGGGTCGGATCGGCTTCTGATTCGGGAGGATCGGCTTGTTTGGCGTCGGGCACCCTTTTGCCGCAAGTCCATGCGGGCTTGGCGTTCTTGGCAGCAGAGTTGAGATTGAACGAGGCCGGATTCACAGTTGCGGGGCCGCAGTTGATTCCTTTTTGTAAGGCCGTTTGTGACCGCAACGGAATTTGTCCAAGGTCCGTCATATCATGGATCGCTGGGCGTCCCTTTTCGAAGTACTGGACGGTGAGGTAGTAATCGTTGCCGCTCTTGCGATCGACCCAGTAGTTGGGGGCGATCATAGTAGTTGGAGTTCAGGGCGGTGATCACGTTATCGACGACGTCCTTCTGGGTCAGGCCCAACTCGGCCGCATGCACCCGGTCTACATCCAGGCGCAGCGCGGGATAGTTCAAATCCTGCGGGATGTAGACTTCTCCCACGCCCGGCAAGCTGCGGATCTGGCTGGCCAACTCTTGCGCCACCCCATAGATCTGGTGCAGATCCGGGCTGCTGACCTGCACGTCGATGGGCGCTGGCATGCCCATGTTCAGCACCGCATCCACCATCGATCCGCTGGAGAAGAAGGTTCGAACATCAGGATACTGACGCGCTAACTCCCGTTGCACCCGATCCATGTACAAGAAACTGCTTTTGTGGTGATCATCCTGCAGGGCAACTTGAATGGTGGCGGTGTACGGCCCGGCGTTGTTGGTGTAGAGAGAAGAGAAGTCGGGGACGACGCCGATATTGGAGACGACCATTTTAAGATCGTTGGAATCAACGTTGTGGCGGATGAGGTCTTCGACTTTGGCGACATACTGTTCGGTGACTTCGATGCGAGTGCCGGTGGGGACTTTGAGATTGATGGTGAACTGGCCGGCATCGGTTTGCGGGAAGAAGGCGAGACCGAGTAGAGGATAGATGGCGACGCTGGCCAGGAATATACCGCTCAAGACTGCAACGGTGAGCGCAGGACGTTGCAGCGCCCGGCGTACCCACACCTCATAAAAATCCAGAATGCGATTGAACATGCGATTGAATCGCGCATTAAATCGATCCGCCCACGAGCCGTTTGCTGCTGCGGTAGGTTCAACCTCATACTCATCATGTTTTTACCCATGCTCCGCCGCGTGCGGCACTGCTTTCAAAAAGCGTGAACAAAACAGCGGGATCACGGTCATGGCTACGACGAACGAAGCCAAGAGTGAGAGACAGAAGGCCAATGCCAGGGCTGAAAAGAGGAACTTACTCACTCCATATAGAAAAGTAACAGGAAAGAAGTCGACCACATCGACCAGGGTTGCTGCCAGCACAGCGAGGTTGACTTCCGCCCCTCCAACTTCCGCAGCTACTCTGGGAGCAGCTCCCATCTCGAGATGACGATAGATGTTCTCCAGGGAGATGACAGAATTGTCAATCACGCGCGAGAAGGCCAGCGCCAGACCGGCCAAAATCATCGTGTTTACCGTGCTGCCCCACATGTACAGGACGACGAATGTGGCCAAGGCGGACAGCGGGATGGAGAGTAGAACTGCTGTGGTAGCGCGGAGGCTGCCCAGGAAGATCAGAATCATGAGGCTGGTCAGAGCCAGGCCGATCACTCCCTCATGCAGAACGGTCTTCAGCGCCTCTTTCACATAGACGGATTGATCAAATACAACATTCGCCGCCATCTGTTTGGGGATGTCGTACAGATGACCAACCAGCCTTCGCACTCCGTTCACGACGTCGATCGTATTGGTATCGCCGCCCTGTTTCATGATCGGGATGTAGCAGGACCTCTGTCCATCCACCCGCACCACGTTGTATTGAATCTGATGTGCGTCTTCGGCTTTGCCCAGATCGTCTACCGAAACCCACGAGGTCCCGGCCGTCTTCACGGGGACTTCGCCTAGTTGCTTCATGTTGTCAACCAGGCTGTTGGAATACACGTAATAGTCGTTCGATCCAATTTTGACGTCGCCAGCGGGCAGGATCAGGTTGGAGCTGTTGACGGCGCCCACTACATCCATCGGACTTAACTGTCTGGAAGCGAGTTTGTAGGGATCGACATAGACCATGATCTGGCGATACTTGCCGCCGAAGGGGGGAGGAATCTCGGCTCCGGGGACCACCGCAATCTGGTTGCGAATCTGGAATTGAGCGTAATCGTGAAGCTGGGTTTCGTTAAGGCCTGCTCCTTTGACGGTGACTAATGCAACGGGCAGGCTCGAGGCGTCGAACTTCAACACGACTGGCGGTAGAGTACCGGGAGGCAAGCGCTTCAGATCGGCGAGGGCAAGGTTCGAGAGCTCGGTTACGTCGGCGTCGGCATTGGTTCCCGGCTGGAAGTAAACTCGAATGATGCTTACGCCCAGTAAAGAGCGCGACTCCATATGGTCAATGCCACTGGCCAGCGTGAAGAATCGCTCCAGCGGATCGGTGATGTCGGTTTCGATATCTTGTGGAGGCATGCCCGAGTAGAAGGTGGCGACCACAACCTCTGGCAGATTGATGGAGGGAAAGAGATCGACGGGCATGCGAACGAGACTGGTTACGCCGATAACCAGAAGCACCAGGCAGACGACAATGATGAAATACGGATTGCGAATTGAAAATCCCGGCATGGAACTGCTTTCGTCCTCGTGATCGCCCTTATACGGGCACTCTTTCTTTATTCCGGTGCTGGTGCAGCCGTTTGTCGATTGCGGTACACCAGAAGATAAGCGGCAGGCACAATGAAAACAGTAAGCACGACCGACACTGTGAGGCCGCCAATGATCGCCCGCGCCAGGGGAGCGTATTGCTCACTGCCGGTGCCGAGTTTCAGTGCCATCGGCACCATTCCGATGATCGTCGCCAAGGAGGTCATCAGGATGGGGCGAAGGCGAACTCGGCAGGATGTGATCACTGCCTCTTCAGTCCCTTTCCCTTGCTCTTCAAGACGATGAGTAAACTCGACGATCAGAATGCTATTCGATGCGGAAATGCCCACCAGCATCAGAATGCCCATCAGCGACATTACATTGAGCGTCGTCCCGGTGAGAGGCAAGATAATCAGCACACCGATGAAGCCCATCGGAATCGCGAGCATGATGAGAAATGGATCCTTGAATGACTTAAATTGCGCGACCAGGATCAGGTACAGGAGGATGACCGATAGCGACAGTCCGATGGCAAAACTGCGGAACGACGCATTCATCCCCTGAACCATGCCCCGGATGTTGATACGCACGTTCTCGGGGACTTTGAGACGGGGAATCAGCCGCGCGACCTCGTCGGAGACTTTCCCGAGGTCTTCTGTTGCCGGTGTCACGTAAACGTCCGTTACTCGTTGAATCTGGTAATGGTCGACCTCAGTTGGAGTCTGCACGTTTTCGAGTTTCACGACTGCGTCAAGTGTGGTCGGTTCTTTCAAATTCGGCGCGTGAATCGGAATATTTGTGAGGTCCGTGAAATTGTGGATCGCGGGGCGCCCCTTTTCGAAATATTGGACGGTGAGGTAGTAATCGTTGCCGCTCTTGCGATCGACCCAGTAGTTGGGGGCGATCATGTAGTTGGAGTTCAGGGCCGTGATCACGTTATCGACGACGTCCTTCTGGGTCAGGCCCAACTCGGCCGCGTGCACCCGGTCTACATCCAGGCGCAGCGCGGGATAGTTCAAATCCTGCGGGATGTAGACTTCTCCCACGCCCGGCAAGCTGCGGATCTGGCTGGCCAACTCTTGCGCCACCCCATAAATCTGGTGCAGGTCCGGGCTGCTGACCTGCACGTCAATGGGGGCTGGCATGCCCATGTTAAGCACCGCATCCACCATCGATCCGCTGGAGAAGAAGGTTCGAATGTCGGGATACTGCTGCGTTAACTCCCGTTGCACCCGGTCCATATAAAAGAAACTGCTTTTGTGGTGATCGTCCTGCAGGGCGACTTGAATGGTGGCGGTGTAAGGCCCGGCGTTGGTGGTATAGAGAGAAGAGAAGTCGGGGACGACTCCGATATTGGAGACGACCATTTTGAGATCTTTGGAATCGACGTTGTGGCGGATGAGGTCTTCGACTTTGGCGACATACTGTTCGGTGACTTCGATGCGAGTACCGGTGGGGACTTTGAGATTGATGGTGAACTGACCGGCATCGGTTTGCGGGAAGAAGGCGAGACCGAGTAGAGGATAGATGGCGACGCTGGCCAGGAATACACCGCTCAAGACTGCGACGGTGAGCGCAGGACGTTGCAGCGCCCGGCGTACCCACACCTCATAGAAATCCAGCAGCCGGTTGAACATGCGATTGAATCCCGCATTGAAGCGATCCCACCGTGAATGTTTTGGCGGTGCATCGGCTTGACCTTCCACGGCATGTCCGGTGCCGTGTGGAACGGCCTTGAGAAACCGGGAGCAAAACAGCGGGATCACCGTCATCGCGACGAGGTAGGAGGCAAACAGGGAGATGACGACTGCAAGGGCGAGCGCGGTGAATAGAAACTTGCTCACGCCGTAAAGAAAGGTGACCGGGAAAAAGACGACCACTGTGGTCAGCGTGGCGGCCAGAACCGCCAGGCTCACTTCCGATCCTCCGACCTCTGCAGCCTGTTCCGGCGCAGTGCCGAGCTCGAGATGGCGGTAGATGTTTTCCAGGGAGATGACAGAATTGTCGATCACGCGCGAGAAGGCCAGGGCCAGTCCACCAAGGATCATTGTGTTGATGGTGCTGTCCATCATGTAGAGCACAACGAAGGTCGCCAGGGCGGAGAGCGGGATGGAGAGAAATACAGCGGAGGTTGCGCGAAAGCTTCCCAGGAACACAAGGATCATCAAGCTGGTGAGGAACAGACCGATCAAGCCTTCGTGCAACAAGGTCTTAATGGCCTCTTTCACGAACGCAGATTGGTCAAAAACAACTGTAGCCTTCAGTTGCTTGGGAATGTCGAACAGATGGGTAATCATGTCGCGGATGCCATCGACCACCTGAATGGTGTTCGTGTCCCCGCCTTGCTTCATGATGGGTAGATACACCGAGCGTTGGCCGTCAACCCGGACCAGGTTGTACTGGATTTGGTTTGCGTCTTCGGCTTTGCCCAGGTCGTTTACGGAAACCCAGGAAGAACCGACGGTCTTGACTGGTACCTTGCCCAGTTCAGCCATGTTATCGACGAGGCTGTTCGAGTACACGTAGTAGTCGAAGGGGCCCATCTTCACGTCACCGGCAGGCAGGATCAGATTTGAGTTGTTGACGGCACTAACCACATCCATCGGGCTTAGTTGCCGGGATGCCAGCTTGTATGGATCAACGTAGACCATGATCTGGCGATATTTCCCTCCGAACGGCGGAGGGATTTCTGCGCCCTTCACGACTGCGATCTGATTGCGAATGGTGAATTGGCCGATGTCGTGAATCTGGGTCTGATTCAGACCTTCGCCTTTCAGAGTTACGAGACAAACCGGCAGGCTGGAGGCGTCGAACTTGAGCACGACCGGTGGTAGCGTGCCGGGCGGGAGTCGTTTGAGATCGGCCAATGCCAGATTGGACAATTCCGTAACATCGGCGTCAGCATTCGTTCCAGGTTGGAAATAGACTTTGATAATGCTGACGCCCAGTAGCGAGCGCGATTCCATGTGGTCGATTCCACTGGCCAAGGTGAAGAACCGTTCCAGGGGATCAGTGATATCGGTTTCGATATCTTGGGGCGGCATACCGGAATAGAAAGTCGCAACCACCACCTCCGGCAGATTGATGGAAGGGAACAAATCGACCGGCATGCGAACGAGACTCGTGACTCCGATGACCATCAGAGCCAGACATACGACGACAATGAAGTACGGATTACGAATTGAAAAGCGTGACATGATTTATTTGCTCATCGCCTGCGTGTTAAAAAGCAGTGGTTTCTATTCCTGATTCGTCTCGTGATACTGCATTACCTGAACTTCTTTCGGAATTACCTTCTCGCCAGTCTTCAATCCACTGCGATCGCTGAGAACAACTTCTTCCCCTTCGCGCAGGCCCGTGACGACTTCAGCATCGGTCGCAGTCTGCAGCCCGAGGCTGACCGTCCGGTCCTCAAGTTCGTGGTTGCTGTTCACAACGAAAACGGAGGTCTTGTCGCCTTCGTGATTGACTGCTTGCAACGGGATGGATGGGATATCTTCCTTGTGTTCCAGTGTCAGATCAGCGTCTGCGTACAGTCCAGGTACGAGGAGGCGGTCAGGGTTTTTTACATCCACTTCGGTATGCATCGTGCGGGTGTCTTCGCGGACATCGACCGAAAAACGAGCGACCTTTCCCGGGAAAGTACGGTTTAGTGCAGGCACCCTTACATCGACCCGATCGCCTACGCGGATGAAGGGAACATAGGATTCGGGCACTGGAATTACCAGCCGAAAAAGATCGTCTTCGGAGAGGCGGACAATCGGCATCGCTTGGGTACTCGAACCAGTTCCTGCCTGTACCAGAGTTCCAAGATTCGCGTACCTGTCGGTGACGATGCCGGCAAATGGCGCCGTGATCTTGGAGTAATCATAGAGGCTCTGATCGTGAACAAGTTTGGCTTTCGCAACGGAGAGCTGACTTTGGGCAGCGTCTAAAGCGGCTTGCCCCGCGTCGACTTGAGAAGAGGCTGCCAGATCTTTTCCTTGGGCATCATCGACCTCTTGCTGGGCCACAATGCCCGGCTGGCTTTCGAAAACTCCATTCAGGCGCGTGTACTGCAGGTGCAGCGCATTGTACTGCGCCTGATATCGGCCAAGTTCGTGTTGCGCCCGGGATACCTGATTGTTTGCATTCTTGATCTCCGCTTGATCTTCCTGAAGTTGGGCTTCGAGTTCCGGAATCTCAAGAATGGCCATGACTTCGCCCGCTTTGACATGGCTGCCGTAGTCCACAAGCAATTTCTTTACATAGCCGGATTCTTTGGCATACACATCGATTTCTTCAAAGGGCACCAGTTCAGAGGACATCGTGATTTGTCGGCCGAGTGATTTCTTGACGACCTTGGTTACTCCGACTGTCACGGAAGGACCGCTGGCATGCACATTTTTTTCCGCGCCTCCAGAACAGGAAGAAGATGTGATGGAGGATGCGAGTGCGAGCGCGACCAGAACCGCGGAAGTACACTTCATGCCCCGGAAACTTCCCGAGGATGCCCGTATCCCAGATCCATTCAGGTAATTTGCCATTTTCTTCTAGGGAATCTCTGAACAAGTAATCTTCGCAGCGAAGCGAAGAGCAAAGACCGGGGTAGCCGGTGGTTTTGGTTCTCCGCGAGGCATAGCCTTTGGGTTGCCCTTCGCGAGGGCGGTTCAGCGGCTTCGTGCGGTACTACGCCGCCGTAGCGCACAACAGTCGCTTGCGCGCCAGGAACAGATTCACCAGCGCGCAAGTCACAAACAGGCGGTGCGCATTCTTGTCCAGCCCGCGATAGCGCACCTTCACGAAGCCGAACTTGAGCTTCATTACGGCGAACACGTGTTCCACCTTGGATCGCACTTTGGACTTGGTCCGGTTCTTCTCCCGTTCCACCTCGTCGATGCGGTCTTGTAGCGATAACGCTGGTGGGTAAAGTCTTGGGCGTGCGGCGCGTGTTCGCGCAGCACCTCGCTTTGCCCGCGATAGGCTTGATCGCCCCACGCCCGCGTCTCCTCGCCGTGCAGCAGATGCGGCAGAGCGCGAGAATCTGCCAGGTTCGCCGCCGTCGCCACCACCGAGTGAATCAGCTTGGTCTGGCTGTCCACTCCCACGTGCGCTTCATCCCGAAGTACCACTGCTTGCCCTTGCGCGTCTGATGCATCTCCGGATCCCGCTCCTGGCGGGCGTTCTTGGTCGAACTCGGTGCGTTGATAATCGTCGCATCCACGATCGTCCCGGTACTCAGACGTAGCCCCTTCTGCTGCAAGTGCTGGCCCACCCGCTCAAACAGCCGCTCCCCCAACTCGTATTCCTCCAGCAGATGCCGGAACTTGCACACCGTGGTCTCGTCCGGCACCGGCTCTCGCCCCAGATCGATGCCCACAAACTGCCGTATCCCCGCCGAATCGTACAGCGCTTCTTCCACCACAGGGTCCGACAGATTGAACCACTGCTGCAAAAAATAAATCAGCAGCATCCGCTCGCTCCCACCGGAGGCCGCCCATTCCCCACCTTGGCATACACCGGTTCGACCAGCGCACACAACTCTGCCCACGGCACCACTTGCTCCATCTCCTCCAAAAACAACGTCAGTAGAGTCTTCTTCGTGTAGCGCTCAAACCCGCTCGCCATCGCCAAGGTCTGCTGTTTCATCTTCTATTTGTCCTCCGCCACCCACTCTATCTTCAACACCGGTGGATATCAGAGAACTTATTCAGAGTCTCTAAACCCGCCTTCTTCACTGATTGCAGAACAGCAATCCGTTTTCGCAATCGATTCAACTATGAACTCGAATCCTTCAAGACTTGCGTGAGCCCTTGGACCGAAAAGTTACCGGAGCGGCAATATTCGACAACCTTCTGCTCCATGCGCTGCAATCTGGCTGCGACGGCCGGAAGCTCAGGAGCAATCTGCAGCGGCACAGAGAGAATGCCGTGCCGATCTCCGTGCAAAAGATCGCCAGGCTGCACATCCATGCCGTCAATTTTGAGGCTCGCTCCGTAATCGAAGATATGAGCGTAAGCATGCGAGACCGCTACGCTGCCTGCAAACGGGTGTATTCCGGTTGTTCGGATGGAAGGTAGTTCCCGCACAGCTCCGTTGGTGACGTAACCGACGCAACCGAGAGCCGTCAGAATGGCGGCGTGCACGTCTCCCAAGAAAGCGCCTCGGCCGGGGGGTTGATCCATGTCTTGCAGCACCAAAATGCGGGGAGCTGGCGCGGCAAGGATCTGGTTCCAAAAATCTGCTCGATCATGGAATGTCCCACCTCCGATCGGGGGTTCCCCACTTCGGAGGCGTGCGGTAACCGCGTAGCCCACCATGGGAGGCTGGTCAGGAAGGAGGCAGCGAATTTTGCCGTCCGTGAATCCTGTATTGTGCAATCTGACATTGAAGCTCTCAACCGCGTTCGCGATCATGCATGTGCTGAAGTCGCGGAGACCATTCAACTCTTTATCAGTTAACAATCGGCCATCTGGCATTGCTCTCTCCGCCCCATAAGAGTGTTCTAAGCCCCAGAAATGGGCTGCATCCCCTCAGGAATTCGCTGTCGGTCGCGGCGGCTGTTGCGCGGAACAACTATGGCCGAGACTTAAGCAGCGAGCTTGGATTACAACCGCACAAAAAAGGTGATTAGGAAAGATGCAAGGAAGATGGAGGCGGACGATTATAAAGCTTTTCCTCTAGAAGGACGCCCGGAATCGGAAGGCCTGCGGGAGCAATACGGGGATAGGAACTCGGCGCCTGAAGGACCACACGGCCAACGGGCGGTGCCATCAAAGGAGCAGCAGTTTTGAGGAGCCGCGGCCGTCTAGGTTCGGGGGCTACGTGTTTTTGCACTCTTGTGATCGACGCGGTGGAATCTGTCTGAATCGAGTTATATCGGGTGGCGACACTGAGCGCCAGCGAGCACACCGCAATCAGAACGATTGCCGCCCACGACCGCCTGCCACGCGATTCTTTCAGGTTTGGCCCCAGCATTCCGTATAGAATCCTACAGATTTTTAGCATATAGGACGGAGTCGAGTGCGAGCAAGCAGGCACACAGTAACCGACGTAATCCCCAAGCTGACAGTTTTTTAGATGGTCCGCACTGCCTTGCAGTTGTCCGAGGCCCAAGCAGGGGTATTTATATACTTGCCACACGTGGCAGGTTCCTGCAACAATTCTGCTATGCATGCTTGCGTCCCTATTCTCGTATCCGCGTTGGTTTTTTTATACATCCTGGCCGTGAGTTTTTCTGAGTTGATCGATCTCGGCAAATTACGCGACTTCGGTATATCCCTATTCGGGGAGCGCGTACTGAAATTACTGGAACACAATTTATTCATTTACGGATTCGGCGCCGTGATAACCGGTTCAAGTTTTACCCTTTTGTCGGAGAGATGGTCGTCTCAGTACGACTTTGGCCTTTTCCTGATGGTCGTCGGTTGGCTGTTTATTACATTAGCCATCGTAAGGACTGGATTCTTTAAGGATCAAAGCAATTCACAAATCAAAACTGCGTCGCTCTCCTTATCCGTGGCTCTGGTCCTATCTTGTGCCGTTGTATTTCTTTCAAGGAAACATCTTGTTCATGAGCACGCGAGCACTCGCGTGGAAGATGATCTGAAAAACGTAACGATGGAATCCCTTTTTAGAACCGATTTTTCGAACGTAATTAAGGTTACCCAAGCATGCGACACCCTGACGGTGAAGAATGGGGAGCGAATTCCTATTCTGTGTCAGGAGTATGCTGATTTTCAGGCGCGAACTTCTTATGTTGGATTCTATATTCCATCCACAACGCGGACCGAGTGTGCTGCTGCCGCTGTTGCAGATACCGTTATGCCGTTTTTGGAGGGGTTGCGCAAAACTAGAAAACTTCAGACATTTGATTCTTCTGGCACTTCGTTGGACGACCTAACGTTCTCTGGTCGTGTATTCATCTACTATGAGTGGCCTCTTACTCTTCAACAGCAGGCGCGGCTCGTTGCCTACTTCAAAACTAGACACATGGCAGTCGATCTTCGCGGGCCAGACTATTTTCAGTCTGTGATCATAGATCGGAAACTTAAAGCACAGAGCAAATAACATGGGAATTAAGGTTCCTCAGTATACGGAAGGCCGGGAAGCACAAGAGAACTTTGAAGGAGGCATGAAAGCCCTCTTCAGCGTTCCCAAAGATGCAGCTGTAAAGGCCGAGAAGAAGGCGAAGAAGAAGCGGGCTTCCCGCTCTGCTTCCCTGCGTAAACCGCGACCTTCCGACAAGGACTAGAAGGGTTCGACCGTTTCCCCCGTCCCTGTCGGTACGTGGCGCGGCGATTCGTCTTTGCCTGTCAGATCGGTATAGGTAAGGCGACGGCCAGCAACTTGTGACATGGCGAGTGTGAAACGCTCGGAGTCGGTCACTGGCGATTTATCAGAGTGCTTGCGGTTGTTATAGCGGAAAACTTGTTCGTCAATGTAGCGTGCAAGATGAAATGGCTCAACAGCAACGTAAGTTCCACGAAGGCCGCGCTTCAACAGCGACCAGAAGTTCTCAAGGCCATTCGTGTGGACGCGACCGTTAACGTACCGCTCGGCATGGTTCACAACATCGTGAACGAAGTTATAACTCACCTTGTCGTAGCCGATAGCATCGTCGGTGTAGACCTTCGATCCGTACTTGATGTTCTTCAGCAGAACGTTCTGCAAGGTCTCGCGGGTGATGTTGGGCACGACCTGAGCGCGAACTTGGCGCATGTTTCGGTCGAGGATTCCTTGCACGACCGTCTTTCCGCCATACATTCCGCCCTGCTTTACAAGGCGCAGTTTGCGATCCTTGTGCATGTTCTTCGTCTTGCCACCGATGAAGGTCTCGTCCGCTTCCAGTTCGGAATCCGGACCACCGAGTTTCGACGTAGAACCAATCGTGCGGTTGTGCAATGCAGCGCGAAGACGTTGCAGCATGAACCATGCCGACTTTTGGGTAATGCCAAGAGCGCGGTGAATCTCCATGCTGGAAACGCCGTTCTTGCAATTGACCAGCATCCAAAACGCCATCATCCACTTGTCGAGACCAAGAGGCGAATCCTCAAAGATCGTATTGACCTTGAGGGTGAACTGCTTATTGCAGCCACGGCAGAGCCAAAGCTTCCGAGTCTTTATGAAATAGTTCTTGTCCGACGAGCAGCGCGGGCAAATCACCTTACTGTCAGGAAACCGTAACGACTTGGCATACTCAAAGCAGCGGTCCGGATCGGAGAAGTAAACGATGGCTTCTTGGAGGGTGCGAGGCGCTTTCATGGATAAACTGTACGCCAATTGTTCGCGTGTGTCAAGTATATATTCACCCAAGCAGGTGGTTGATTTTGCGGCCTTTCGACAGAAATCATGAAGGACAATTGGAGAGAATTTCGAAGGAATAAAGTTTACGGAGCGGAAACCGCATTGCGCTTGTCGCCGGTAAGAGGATCAGGTCGAACGCGGTCGATGCAGATAGCGACCGCCCCGTCCACTGATTCAGGAACGCTGAGGATCACACGAATGAAAAAATTTGGGAGGGGATTTATCTGGGCGGCCTTAAGGATGCAGGGAAAGCCCTGGTGGGACGCATCCCATGGCCCATTTGTTGGGAAATGACAGATTCTTTGGTCTGCTACACGCATTAGAATGTGGATTGATGTTCAAAGTCGCTAGCTGGAATTTGAATTCTGTTCGCTCTCGCCTGACGCATGTTACTACGTGGCTGAAAGCTCGCGAACCGGATGTGTTGTTGCTGCAGGAACTGAAGGGAACGGAATTCCCATCCGAAACCTTCAACTCGCTCGGCTATCAGAGCGTGGCGGTAACGCAGAAGGCCTACAACGGGGTTGCGATTCTGTCACGACATCCAATGGAGACCATTGCTAAGGCTCTCGTGGGTGACGATTCGGATAGCCATGCGCGGTTCCTGGAGACGATCATCAAGGGAATCCGCATCGTCAATGTTTATCTCCCCAATGGTAATCCGGTAGGAAGTGACAAGTTTGCCTACAAGTTAGCTTGGATGGATCGACTGCATCAGCAAATGATTCGATGGAAGCAGGACGACGTGCCGACGCTGATAGGCGGCGACTTCAACGTCATTCCTGAGGACATCGACTGTCACAAGCCGGCATCGTGGGAGCGCGATGCTTTATTTCAGCCGGAGCCGCGAGCCCGATATCGAGCGATGTTGGGAATGGGTTATACAGATGCGTTCCGCTCATTGCATGTGGGCGAAACCGGTCACTTCACCTTTTGGGATTACTTTCGGCAGGCCTTCCAAAACAATCGAGGCATACGAATCGATCACTTCTTATTGTCCCCAGTCTTGGCGGATCGACTGGTAAGCTGCGAAATCGATAAAGGACCTCGGGCGCAGGAAAAGCCCTCGGACCACACCCCCATAATGGTCACGCTATCCGATCTGCCAACGCAGGTGCCAACAAGCTAAGCGGGTGGACGCCTCTTACGGGCAGTGATCGCCGCATTCTGATTGGGTATACGAAATGACTTGCGGATGTCGGGCCTAGGACGGCTGCCCTAGCTTTGAATCCGAGGCCCGCCTTCGGCTTCACCTCGGCAGCAAATGCCGAACTGCTGCCACAGCCGAAACCATGGGCTCTGCGCGAGCATTGCGTCGTGCCTTCGATTCGCAGCAGAGATATCGCTCGCGCTGAGTGGCCTAATATCTGGCGCTTCGAACATTTCCTGCAGCTGCTCAATCTCGTCAATGATGCGTTCAACGTCCATTTCGTTTCACTATCCAACATGAGTGTGGCAGGCGTCAAATGGAGCGGAACTGGCTGCGTGACTTTAGTGTGACTTTGAGAATCCGCCATTTGCTGCATATCGTGGACAGTAGCTGTTTCGCCGCACCTACCATTTCATCCCGACACCGAGGGACCACCGAAGCGTCGACTGCACGGACATCATCGTAGAGTAGTATTCCAGTAGACATAAAGATATCGACAGAAACGGAGTGTTCGATGCCCCAGTCGATTGACTGGCCGCCGGCGCGTCAATCGCGCCCTGGCCGCCCTCGCCAATTTTTTTTAATTCTTCTCGCATTGGCTATCCTCTTGTTCGGCACACGGGCCGCGTTGTCCTATTACGTGGACCTGCTCTGGTTCAAATCGCTCGGCTATGAAAACGTGTTCTGGAAGACGCTGACCGTCCAGTGGGGCGTCTTCGCTGCGGTAGCGGCAGCCACATTCATTATTTTCTACGGATCATTCCTGGCTTTGAAGCGGGCGCATCTTGACGATCTGCCGGACGGCCACACCATTTTTATCGGCACACAGCCGGTGAAACTGCCGGTGGAACCGGTGTTGAAGTTCATCGCGCTGGTCGCGTCGCTCGCTATTGCCTTGGTGAGCGCTGCCACCCTCACTTCCGAATGGCAAACGTTGGCTCTATTTTGGTACGCACCTCACACCTCTGAGGTGATAGATCCGATCTTTGGCAAACCGGTGAACTTCTACCTGTTTGCGCTTCCCGCCTGGGAGATCGATCGTCGGCTGGCTGCTCACCTTGGCGGTCATCCTCTGTCTCGTCGCCGTTTTCTTCCTTTTCGTGAGCGGCGGGGCACGGATGCTCGCCGGGCGCCTCAGCCGTCAAGTGATTTTGCCATGGCGAGGATTTTCCATTGCATTTGGATTCCTTTTGCTGATCCTCGCTGCGAATACATATCTCAGCCGGTTCGATCGATTGCTGAGTGATCACACCATCTTTGGTGGAGTGACCTACACGGACGCGCACGTGTCGCTGATGGGGTTGCTCGTAGTCTGTTTCGCCCTTCTATTTGGCGCTTTGATCGCCTTCGTCAACGCCCTGCGCGGACCCCGTGGATCATGGTTGATCGCGTCGGTTGTGCCGGCGTTGGTCTGTTATCTAGGTTTCCAGGCAATTGCCTGGTATGTGGGCAGCTTTATCGTGAAGCCCAATGAACTGGTTCGCGAGAAACCCTACATTGCTTACAACACTGCGTTCACGCGCCAGGCATACGGATTGAGCCGCGTCACGCAGCGCGAGTTCCCCGCAGAGACCACGGTCGCAGCGGCGGATGCAGCGAATAACCAGGCTACTCTTCAGAATGTTCGCTTGTGGGACTGGCGCGCGCTTCAAGATACGCTGCGGCAGATACAGGAAATCCGTACCTATTACGACTTTCCCGACATCGACATCGATCGTTACAACATTAACGGCACAACTCGCGAAGTGATGCTGGCCGCGCGCGAGATGAATGTCGACAAGCTTCCCGAGAGCAGCCGCAACTGGATCAACGAGAAACTAATCTACACGCACGGCTACGGGCTCACCATGAATCCGGTGAATGGATTCACCACGGAAGGCTTACCCACTCTGTTCTTGAGCAACATGCCGGTGCAGAGCACGGTCCCGAGCCTGAAGGTTACGCGCCCCGAGATCTATTTCGGTGAGCTGACCAATACCGATGTCTACGTGAAGACGCGCCAGCAGGAGTTTAACTACCCTCAAGGCCAGACCAATAACCTGAACTCGTACGAAGGCGAAGGTGGGATCGTGATCGGGGGTTTTCTGCGCCGCGCCATCATTGCGTTCGATCGCGACGATCTGGGCAAACTTCCATTCAGCGATGACGTGAACCAGAATAGCCGGCTGCTCATGCGGCGCAACCTGCGCGTCCGCGTATCCACGCTGGCGCCCTTTCTGACCTATGATCCGGATCCGTACATCGTGCTGGGCGACGATGGGCGGCTTTCGTGGATCATGGATGCGTTTACCATCTCCGACAACTATCCGTATTCCACCCACTATCCGCTCGGCGATGGCGTCGTAAATTACATGCGCAACAGCGTGAAGGTGGTCATTGATGCCTACGACGGCACCACGACGTTTTATGTCTTCGATAAGGAGGATCCGATTATCGCGGCGTATCGCCGGATTTTTCCCGACTTGTTCAAAGACGCGTCAGCCATGCCACCGGGACTACGCAAGCATGTGCGCTATCCCGAACTGCTGCTCAAATTGCAGGCGAATGTTTACGGTCTCTATCACATGACGGATGCGGAGGCGTTCTACAACCGTGAGGATCTTTGGACAGTGGCTTCCGAAGTAGTGCTGAGCGATACGGGGGAGCAAGTCACGCAGACCATGCAGCCGAACTTCGTGCTGATGAAGCTTCCGGGCGAAGATGGCGAGGAATTCGTGGAAATTCTGCCCTTCACGCCGGCCAACCGCAATAATCTGATCGGCTGGATCGCCGGGCGCAGCGACGGCGAACATTACGGGACATCGGTTGTCTACAATTTCCCCAAAACAAAGCTGGTCGACGGACCTCTGCAAATTGAAGCGCGTATCGATCAGAACGCGCAGCTTTCCGGACAATTGACTCTATGGAACCAGCAAGGCTCGCATGTGCGCCGAGGAGCGCTGCTGGTCATCCCGATCGGCAAAGCGCTTTTATATGCCGAACCCATCTATTTGCAGGCCGAGCGCAGTCCCATGCCGGAGTTGCGGCTGGTCGTACTTGCGTTGCAGGATCGCTTGGCGTATGGCCCAACTTTCGAATCAGCCATGGCATCGCTGTTTGGTGGAGCAGCCTCGTCGTTAACGGCGAATGCGATCACAGAGGTGCCACCATCTGAAGCGCAGCATCCACCGGGAGGCACGACTCAGTCCGGTGCCGAACTTCAATGCGCAGATCGCGGAGGCCGCCAAGGACCTCGCCGACTACCAGCGCCTGACCGCAGAAGGCAAACTCGGCGAAGCGGGACAGAAACTGGAGGAACTCAAGCGCGCTCTCGATAACCTGAACGCCGCGCAGAAAAATCCTGCGACCGGGCGACGGCAATAACCGCTGCTCGCAGGCTAGGCGCGGGCTTTCAGCCATTTTGTGTGTGACCGGTTATGTGCGAGCGGTATCCACCTGGCCCTGAGCGGGCCTGCTGCACCATTTCGACCAATACTTTTCGAGCTTCTGCCGGGTTGGTTGCTTCCCGCAAGAATGCGATGCGGGCGCCACGCATACCATCCGAGGTCGCAGGTAGTTCGACGCGTTCGATGATGTTCTGGCCTAGCGGTTAGTTCTTTGTCTAGACTTGGAGTACATCGCCGTCGCGGGCAACCATCTCGTACAAAACGGGATTGACGAAAAATCCGATGAACAGGCGCGAGATGAGCCCGGCCACGATGACGATGGCGAACGGCCTCTGAGTGTCCGATCCGATGCCGGTGGATAGAGCAGCTGGTAGTAATCCAAGGCAGGCCACGAGAGCCGTCATCATGATGGGACGGAGCCGCAAGAGCGAAGCCTCCCGTGTAGCCGTGTGGATGTCCATTCCTTCCTGCCGCAACTTGTTGATGTAGGAGACAAGAATTACAGCCGTTTCCACTGATACCCCGAGCAAAGCGAGAAGCCCCAAGACCGATGACACGCTGAAGGGAGTGTGAGTGACCTTTAGCGCAACCAGTGCACCCACCGGTTCGGTCATGATTACACCCAAAGCGATGGTGACGGGAAACTTAAAGTTCCCGTAGAGCGCAAACAGGATCATGAAAATTATCACAACGGCCAGGGGACCAATAAAATACATCTGCGACTTGGCCTCGAGAAACTGGCTGTATTCACCGCCCCATTCCATCCGATAACCCTGCGGCAGTGTCACGGCTTTCTGGACTGCGGCTTGCGCGTCTCGGACTGCCCGCTCCAAATCACGCCCCTCGATGCTGTACTGCACGCCAATGTAGCGGGAGTTGTTTTCGCGATAAATAAAAGACGCGCCGTTTCCCTGGAGGATTTCGGCAAGTTGGCTGAGTGGGACTTGCTGTCCGTCGGGTGTACCGACCAATAAATTACCGATCTCGTGCGCACTGCTGCGGAATTGGGGTTGCATGCGGACAACGAGATCGAACAGCTTCTCGCCTTGAATGACTTGAGTGACGGCCTGGCCGCCGACTGCGGCTGAAATCACGGCTTCCACGTCCGCAACGTTGATTCCGTAGCGGGCAATCTTGTCGCGATCGACATCCACCAGGAGGCTAGGCTGGCCAAGTTCGCGCACTACCGTAAGCTCGGTGAACCCGGGTACCTTGGCAAGTGTGTTCTTGATCTGGATCGCTTTGTCCTGCAGCACATTCAGATCGTCACCATATACCTTGACTGCCAATGAACTCTTCAGGCCAGTCAGTGCTTCATCCACGGCATCCTCGGCGGGCTGGGTATAGTTGAAAATAATTCCGGGGAAGGAAGTGAGCTTGTTGTTAATCGATTCGATGAGTTGTTTTTTCTCGCTGATGTCGCCGGTCCAGGCTTTGTCTTTGTACGGCTTCAGGCCAACATAGAACTCGCAGTTAAAAAAGCCCGTGGGATCCGTGCCGTCGTCGGGCCGTCCTAATTCTGAACCCACCACGGTCACCTGCGGATAAGACATCAGAATGTCGCGTATCTGGGGGGCCACCTTGCTGGCCTCCTCGAACGAGATCGTGTAGGGCATCGTAGCCCGCACCCAGAGTGCGCCTTCATCCAGGTGGGGCATAAACTCGCCGCCGATGAAGGGAACCAGCAGAAGGGTCGCTCCGAAGATCAAGCTCGCGATCAGCATGGTGGTCTTCGGCCGATTGAGCGCCCAATCCAACTGCACGGCATATTTCCGCTTCATCCATTCAAAAGCCCGATTTGGTTTCTCGCGAACTCCTTTCCTGAACCAGTAGGAGGCGAGTACGGGGATCAGCGTAAGTGTGAGGATGAGTGCGCCGACCAGCGCGAACGACATGGTCTCAGCCATCGGGTGGAATAGTTTCCCCGAGGGACCGCTCAACGCATAAATCGGCAGATACCCCGCGAGAATGACGGCGACCGAATAGAAGATTGGGCGATCCACATCTTTCGCAGCCGCCAGAATAACTTCGTTCAGGTTGTAATCCTGGCCCTCCCGCAATGCCAATTCACGATAAATGTTTTCAATCATCACCACCGTGCCGTCGATGATGATTCCGAAATCAATGGCTCCAATGGAAAGCAAATTCGCAGCAACGTCGTGCGCATGCAGCACGATGAAGGCAAACAGAAGCGAGAGCGGAACGGTGACGGCAACGATCACGGCAGCGCGGAAGCTTACCAGGAAGAAAATCAGCACGATCAGAACCAGCACCATGCCGCGAAGCAGGTTCGCTTCGACTGTGTCTGTAGTCAGGTCTACTAATTCGCTGCGGTCATAGTAAGGATGAACCTTTACGTCAGGCGGGAGGATCTGGTGGTTCAGTTCCTCAGTTTTTGCTTCAACCCCTTTCAGGACGTTCTGCGTCTGCTCCCCGCGCAGCATGAGAATGACGCCCTCAACCACATCGTCATTTTTCTGGAAGCCGAATTCGCCCAGGCGTGGCGCATGCCCAATCGTTACATCTCCTACGTCACGCACTCGGATGGGTACGCCCTTGTTGGCGCCGACCACGATGTTGCCGATGTCGTCCGTATTACGCACCAGACCCAGGCCACGAACGTAGTAGAACTGTCCACCTTGGGAATAGAAGCCGCCGCCGGCATTCGCGTTGTTGGCAGTCAGAGCAGCAGTAACTTGTGGGATGGTCAGGTGGTAGCCGTAGATACGCGCCGGGTCGAGCAGTACTTGGTACTGCATCACGGTTCCACCGAAACCTGAGTCGTCCGCTACACCGTGGACGGATCGATAGGCCCGTTCCACCACCCAGTCCTCTATCGTCTTTAGCTCCTGCGGTGACCGGTCGGGGCTTTCCAGCACATAGCGATACACCAAGCCGCTGGGGCTGAACAGGGGCGATAGGGTGGGAGCCACTCCCGCCGGCACTGTGGCTTGAGCCAGCCTTTCGAATACTATCTGCCGCGCGAAATAGCTGTCGGTGCTTTCCTCGAAGGTGAGGATTACATCCGACAATCCATAGAGCGAAATCGAACGCATCACCACCATGTGCGGGACGCCGTTCATTTCCAATTCAAGCGGAAGCGTGACTAACCGTTCGACCTCTTCCGCGGCATGGTCTGGCCACTGCGTAATGATCTCGACTTGCGGGGGAGAAAGGTCGGGATAGGCGTCCACCGGCATGCGCTGAAACGACAGGATTCCCCCAACTGCGATGAACCCGGTCAGCATCAGTACGAAGAACCTTTGCCGCAGCGCCGCTTGGACTATTCGGTGAATCATTCAGGTGCGGTGGAGATTATCCTCGCTAGAGTTTGGAGTGCCTTTCAAATCGCTTTCCGGCTAACGCTGCAGCGAGTTCGCAAACTGCAAGAACAAGCTGCCATTCCCGATGACTTGGTCACCAGCTTTTAGTCCGCTGGTAATCTCTGTCTGTCCGTTCAAGCTTTCTCCCAGGATTACGGAGCGTCTGCCAAACTGGTGCGCAGATGCTGCGACATAAACAAAGGGCTGGTTCTCGTTGTCGCGCAGGATTGCAGCATCCGGAAGCGCAATGGCATTTTGGATCGTACCCGCCTTTACGGTTGCAACCACGTACATGTCCTTCTTCAGTTTTTCTCCAGGATTGTTAGTATCGATGCGCGCCGGAAGCGTGCGTGTGCTTGGATCGAGTGAGGCTGCGACGTAAGAGATGTGTCCGTGGAAGACTTCAGGATAGGTGTCCGTCTGTATGGTGACCGCATCTCCGACATGCACGTAGGGCAAATCTTTCTGATAGACATTCACCAGTACCCATACCGTGCTGGTATCAGAAATCATGAAACATTGGGTCGTGCCTGGTTGAATGAGTTGTCCTGCGGAGACATCTTGCTCAACAACCAGACCTCCGATCGGCGCCTTTACCGGTACCTCAAAAGAGGGCGGGGCCTGCACCAGTGCGTCAGGATCATTGATTCCCATGACTTTTAATGCAGCTTGCGCCGCTACCAGGTCGCCGCCCGCCTGCACCTCGGCCGACTGTGCCTGCTCCAAGTTCTGTTCCGCAATCGCGTAATGCTTGTACAAATCCTCCGCGCGGGCGTATGCCTTTTGGGCCAATGCGTAAGCATCCTTAGCCTTTAGATAGTTGGTCCGTAGCTGCGAGTAATCGGGACTGGCCACGTACAACATGGGCTCGCCCTGACTGACTTTTTGCCCTGGAACGACCACTACCCTGCTGACCGGTCCGCTCACCTGCGTAATGACCGGTGTCGTCCGAAAACTGTTGTAGGCGACGGCTCCCGTCAGCCGCAGCGACCGAGTCAGCGTTGTGGGCTGAACGCTCAGTACCTGAATATGCGACATCTGATCCTGCGGAATGGTAAAGAGCTCGGGATTATTTGTGGCGCTGGCGTTAGCAGCGGCATACGATCCTGACCCCTGACAACCAACGAGCAACAACATGATCGTCATTAGGCCCGCGAATGCAGACCAACGCTGCGAAAGATGTGCACGCACGTTCATGGCAGGTTCCTCGTCCCGACCGCTTCCTTCAGTTGTTCCAACGCCGTCATATAGGAAGCCAACGCCTGGCGATATGCCAGCTGAACGGACCGGTAGCTGCGCTGGGCATCAAGAAAATCCAGCAGGCTGGCAGCCCCGCGCTTATAGGCATACTCGCTGATATCGCGCGAATCCTGAGCCTGCTTGAGGTACCCGGAAGTATAGAGTTGCACCACTTCGTCATTGCTCCTGACCGCCTCGTAGGCATTGGAAACATCGGAGAGAACCGTATCGCTGGCTGCTTGCTGCTGCTCCTGTGCCTGGGTGAGCGCGTACTGGGTCCGTGCGATCTCTCCTTGATTACGGTCGAAGATCGGCAAAGCAAAATTCACAAAGATCGACGCAGTGTTTTCCCCAGAGACATGCGTGAAGTCGTACGTGCCATTCACGTCCACCTTCGCGTTCGCTTTGGCCAAAAGGATCTGACTCTGTGCGGCCGTTATCCCCAGTTCCGCAGCATGAAAGTCGGGGCGCTCGCGGAGTGCCTTTGTCTGTAAATCTTCCAGCGTCGCTTGGAGCGACTGGTACGCCAAATCACCAATCACGTCATAATCGGCCGGCACGGCGTTGTAGCCCAGGAACTCGCGCAGGCCGACAAGCGCCTGCTTTCTGGCCAGGCGGGCTGAGGACACATCGGTCTGAAACTGCAGAAGCTGCAGCTTGATCTTAAGATAATCGCCTTCCCCGATATAGCCCGCCTTGAGTTGTGCCTCACTGATGTCGACAGTCTGCTGGAAGCCTTTTAAGTCTTGCAGTGCAAACTCAAGGCTGGATTCAGCCAGCAACACACTGACGAACTGCTGGCCTACATTGAAAGCCAAGCTTCGTTCGGCATCGGTGACTTGGGCACTTGTCACTGCTGTTTGATCGCGAGCGGCCTGCAGGCGCCGTTGCCGCTTGTGACCACGCTCGAACAGGTACCCGATCCCAATATCGAACTGCTGAGTCGTGTTCAGATTGTCACCGGAAAAATCCTGCGGGCTGAAGAATGGGATGAATTGCGTGTCCGCGCCTAAAGTCGGATTGGGGCGCAAGTTCGCGGTGATCTCCTGGGCCTGATTCTGAAGAATCAGGGTTCGCGCGGCTTTGATGGAATGATTGTGCGCCAGCGCCAGATCGATAGCCTGATCAAGACGGATCAGCGTCGTATTTTGCCCACTGCCGTCCCCCACCAGCAGCAAGAGGAAGATCGCAGACGAAGCAAGCATCCGAAAGTACCTAGAGCGCATAATGGTTGGGATCAAAGCGCGCTGGCTGGGCGCAACAGATCTCAAACGGAGGCTCGAACCTAACGAGACCTTCGCCAAGCTCCGTCGTCCGTATCATCCTCCTAGGGTAAGAGTTGGACTCCATGCTGAATGGATGTATTCTAACGCACTGGATTCACGATTCCGGTGACACTTGCGATCCCTCTCAGGATGCCTTCGGTCGCACAATCGGCAGGATTGTGACCGAAAGCCAGAGGAAAAAATAAAAACTTGCAACACGTAGAAATGGCCGTATCCGCGTATCGCGTTCGGTCGCTACGTGATCGCACCGGTTGGTCGGCTCTCTGGAAGTTGGAAAACCTTCACACCTCGACTCTGTGTGCGAATAGTGTGCCCGATTCCGAGCATATTCAAATTCGTAAAGGTAGCACCGCGACTTGGAGAGTCAGCCGTTACGGTGTATTCACTAAGGAATCTCTGAACAAGTAATCTTCGCAGCGAAGCGAAGAGCAAAGACCGGGGTAGCCGGTGGTTTTGGTTCTCCCCGCGAGGCATAGCCTTTGGGTTGCCCTTCGCGAGGGCGGTTCAGCGGCTTCGTGCGGTACTACGCCGCCGTAGCGCACAACAGTCGCTTGCGCGCCAGGAACAGATTCACCAGCGCGCAAGTCACAAACAGGCGGTGCGCATTCTTGTCCAGCCCGCGATAGCGCACCTTCACGAAGCCGAACTTGAGCTTCATTACGGCGAACACGTGTTCCACCTTGGATCGCACTTTGGACTTGGTCCGGTTCTTCTCCCGTTCCACCTCGTCAATGCGGTCCTTGTAGCGATAACGCTGGTGGGTAAAGTCTTGGGCGTGCGGCGCGTGTTCGCGCAGCACCTCGCTTTGCCCGCGATAGGCTTGATCGCCCCACACCCGCGTCTCCTCGCCGTGCAGCAGATGCGGCAGAGCGCGAGAATCTGCCAGGTTCGCCGCCGTCGCCACCACCGAGTGAATCAGCTTGGTCTGGCTGTCCACTCCCACGTGCGCTTTCATCCCGAAGTACCACTGCTTGCCCTTGCGCGTCTGATGCATCTCCGGTACCGCTCCTGGCGGGCGTTCTTGGTCGAACTCGGTGCGTTGATAATCGTCGCATCCACGATCGTCCCGGTACTCAGACGTAGCCCCTTCTGCTGCAAGTGCTCGCCCACCCGCTCAAACAGCCGCTCCCCCAACTCGTATTCCTCCAGCAGATGCCGGAACTTGCACACCGTGGTCTCGTCCGGCACCGCTCTCGCCCCAGATCGATGCCCACAAACTGCCGCATCCCCGCCGAATCGTACAGCGCTTCTTCCACCCCAGGGTCCGACAGATTGAACCACTGCTGCAAAAAATAAATCCGCAGCATCCGCTCCGCTCCCACCGGAGGCCGCCCATTCCCCACCTTGGCATACACCGGTTCGACCAGCGCACACAACTCTGCCCACGGCACCACTTGCTCCATCTCCTCCAAAAACAACGTCCGTCGAGTCTTCTTCGTGTAGCGCTCAAACCCGCTCGCCATCGCCAAGGTCTGCTGTTTCATCTTCTATTTGTCCTCCGCCACCCACTCTATCTTCAACACCGGTGGATATCAGAGAACTTATTGAGAGTCTCCCTAAGGTGTTTCTTTCTCCATTTTCCCCGTTGGTCGAAGTAAGGCAACTGTGGTAAAGCAAGGAATATGGAGTGGGACTATGCAAAAACAGGCGACGATTACCAGCAAGGGACAGATTACGGTGCCTCGCGAAATCCGGCGAGTGCCGCCTTCTAGCGGACTTCGTTACAGGAGCCCATGCGGTCCGCGAACGGTTGCCCGGGCTCAACCTAGACGATCGGCTCTATCGCTCCTCATTCCCTACGCTTGCCATAGAGACCTTCTAGGTTCTCCGCGACCGATTCGGTGACGTTCGATCCAGCCACGGAGCGATCGACTATTGATGAAGCGTCAGAAGACATGGTGCAGTGTCCGTTTATTCGACCGGAAGTCGGCATCACCTCCACTCCGGTTATCGACATCAAGACCGGAACGCTCTACGTGCTGGCCAACCGTCAAGACCGTCAGTCCAAATACACTTCGTCGCATTTTCTATATCTCCAGAGTGTCCTTCCGGTAAGAAGATTCGCCGTTCTGAGCGCTTGAAACGTGGTGCCAAGATTGAGGTACCAGGGGGGCCATAGTGAAAGAAGCCGTGCGTTCTATGAAGCGGCAAGCACAACAAATGGTTGCAACTCGGCAAAGTTCTTCCACGCAAGCGTAGCGGTAAAGAGCAGAGGAATGCTCGAAATCGGCATTGGATGAACAAATTGTAATCTTCCGGAAAGGCTCCGGTAATGTTTCGGTCGTATGGTGATTGTTGGTCTTCGTGTCCCGCCCGGCACGCGGAATTCGGTCTGAACATGCCCGTGCACGTGCCCGATAGCGGTAGGTGCTGTCTTTTCGTTCTTTTGTTAGGTGGTATCTTGCAGGGAGCAATCGCGTTTTCTCAGGAATTGCCAGATGCTCCATCAGCGGTACGGAATGCTAGCTTTCCCGCTGCTCAGCGCGCGGATGCAGTTTCCGACCGGCCAAAGTCGCCCGATGCCATGTCGCCCGACTCAAGTGATGACAAGTTTTTCAGCCGATGGGCCAAGCGCGGCCTCCGCGACCAGGCCGGTATCTACACTGCTCCGTTTCATCGTTCTGAACTGAAGTGGGTGATTGGACTGCCAGCCGTGACTCTGGGATTAATCGCGATCGACAAGCATGCTTCGAGTGCACTATCGAGAAACGGAACTAGTGCCAGCGCTGATATTTCCGATGTCGGCCTGTTCGGGACGGCGGGAGCGGTGGGTGTCTTGCTTCTGGATGGAGAAGCACGAGGCGATCCTCATGCGCTCGAAACTGGCGTGCTGGGGGCCGAGGCTATGGCTGACAGCGGCATTGTGTATACAGCTTTGCAGTTGATGACTGAGCGTCAGCGTCCTTTGCAAGGGGCCGGTCGAGGAAAGTTTTTCCAAACCAGCGGACTGGATAATTCGTTTCCCTCCGGTCATACGATCATTACCTGGACAGCTGCGAGCACCATCGCGCACGAATACCCAAAACCGTGGGTAAAGTGGCTGACTTACGGAACGGCTGCCGCTGTTTCCGTTACACGATTCACTAGCCTCCAACACTTTCCCTCCGACGTAGTTGTGGGGAGCACCATCGGATATTTGATCGGACGGCATATTTTCCACGAGGATTGCAAGGCTGGCCTCAGCCCGATATGCGCGAAGCCATAAGGAAACAAACATTGCCCAGAAAGAACGAGGTGAATGATGCTGAAGAAGTGGCCGTGCAAGCAACTTGGTGTTTTCCTTTGGTCCTTTGCAATTTGTGCGCTTGTTCAACTCGCTCCACCTCTGGTGGCTCAGACCTCAACAGGAATCATTAAAGGCACTGTGAGCGACGAATCCGGTAAACCGGTTGCGAACGCGATTGTTACCGCGACGAGCATCGATACGGGGCAGAATCAATCGGCGAACGCTGGGCCTGACGGTACATACAAACTGGAGTTGCCTGCGGGCAATTACCGGTTCACGTTTGAAGGTGCGGGGTTCAAGAAGTTCGAGATTTCAGCAACCGTTGGCGGCACCGTGCCACAAGTTGTCGATGGCAAACTGGAGCGAGGCGAACCAGCCAATGGCAACCAAGCGCCAACACAACCGGAGAATCTACCGAATGCGCCGTCGAGCAGCTCGACCGCACCCTCGCTTTCGGATCTGGGCCTTTCACCCGAGCAAGCTCGGGGAAACCCTCAGGAGCAGGCGCTGCTGGATAAACGGACGCACATGCTGAAGATCCATCAACGGATGGGTTTGATCACGACAATACCGCTGATTGCGACGGTAATCCTCGGTCCTGGCGCTGGGGGCAAAAGTGAAGGCACGGCTGCTCGCGATTTACATGTGGCGCTAGGTGCGCTCACCGGCGACCTATACGGGATCACCGCTTACTACGCGATCCGCGCCCCCAGAATCCCAGGAACGAAAAAGCGCGGTCCGATAAAATTTCACGAGGCGATGGCTTGGATTCACGGTCCCGGCATGATCCTCACTCCCATTCTTGGGGCAATGGCGTTCAGTCAGAAGAACAACGGAGAAAAAGTGCACGGGATCGCGCAAGCGCATGGCGCGGTTGCTATCGTTACAGCCGGGGCGTTTGGAGCTGCTCTTCTGTCGGTTTCGGTGAAGTTCTAACAACAGATTATGAACAGAAAAATACTGATTGCGTTCTTGTTCGCAGCCATTCCCACGTTTGCAGCCAACAGCCAATGGGTGCTTCAGCAGAGCACGCTCACGTATCACGTATCGCACCCGCTTCATCAGAGTGAGGGTGTGAGTCACGCGGCTAAGGGCAAGGGCGTCTGTCACGCCGGGCAGTGCGACTTCCTGATTGCTGTGCCTGTTAAATCGTTTGATTCCGGAGACACCAACCGAGATCTTCACATGCTTCAGGTCACACGCGGCGCTGAGTTCCCGCTGGTCACGGTGCGTACTCGTTTGCCTGAATCGGAGGCCGCGGCATCGACCATCGATGCTGATATCGAGATCCAGTTTGCGGGCCAGACAGTCCAGTACAAACAGGTTCCTTTCAAGCTAGAGAAGCAAGGAAACGAGATCCATATCACCGGGACAATTCCGGCCACGCTCTCCGATTTCAAAATCGAACCGCCATCGCTTTTGACGATACCGGTCAAGAACGAAATACCGGTACGCGTGGATATGACGTGGCGTCAGCAGTGATGGGGAAAGTGTTGGCTCAGGAGATCCGCGAGACCCTGTTTCCTGCATCCTACCTGGAGGTGTAAAGTTTTGGACGGGCGGGGATCTTCCATGCGACTGTTGGTGGTTGAAGATGACATTTCGATCCAGCACTTTCTCAGGCGGGCGCTGACGGAAGCCGGGTATCAAGTTGATACGGCCAGCACAGCGAAAGCTGGGGAGACCATGGCGTTGGAAGGTATTCACGATGCCTTCATCATCGATCTCGGGCTCCCCGATCTGGATGGATTGGACTTGATTGCGCGTTGCCGAGCCCAAGGAAATGCGGCGCCGGTTCTGATCTTGTCCGCCAGGCGTTCCGTAGACGAACGTGTTCGCGGACTGGAGCAGGGGGGAGACGACTACCTTACGAAACCATTTGCTCTCCCCGAATTGCTGGCAAGATTGAGAAATCTCCTACGCAGGTCCGCCGTCCCTCAGACTGAATCTGTGCGGCTGCAGTCAGCCGACTTGCAGCTTGACTTGGTGCGTCGTGAGGCGCGGCGAGGCGAGCACTTGCTGCAATTGACTCCGCAGGAATTTTCCTTGCTGGAATATCTTTGCCGCAACGAAGGCCGCGTTGTGACGCGGACTATGATTCTGGACCATGTCTGGAAGATGAGGATTGATCCGGCAACCAACGTGGTTGATGTTCACATTTATCGGCTGCGCACCAAAGTGGATCACGATACCCCGCGGCCGCTGATTCATACGATTCGCGGCGTTGGGTACGTTCTCAAACATGCCTAGAAACCTCCGCACGACCGCCGCTTGGCGAATCTCGATTTGGACAACTCTGGCGTTCGCGCTCGGGACGGCTGGGGCATTTGCGATAGTTTATTTTCTTGTCGCACAGGGGCTCAGGGAGCGGAGTGACACTTGGCTTAGCGGCGAAGCTGAGGTTCTGGCTCAGGTCTCGGTAGACACACCAAGCGATCACCTTTATAGGCGGATTGTGCGTGAGGTGGCTGAGCTTGCAACTCAGGAAGTGCCGGATGAGCGCGACGCTCGCGGCGAAAGGCTGAATTCAGTATTCTTCCTTGCAATCAACCCCAGTAATAATGATCCTCCGTTGTGGGTAGGTCCAAGCTCGAAGGACGCTTTCGTCACCGCGATTCAGCGCTCAGAACTGGCACCAGGACCGCCGAAGTCGATAACGGTCGCGGGATACCGCCAAACGTTTCGTGTCGTCGAGAAGGCGCAAAACGGAAGAACTGTTTATCTGGGACTATCTGATCATGGTGCCAGGCGCGTACTGCACACATTAGCTCGTCGCCTTCTGATGGTTTGGGGCGGCATGTTTCTGCTCGGTTTCGTCATCTCGTACTGGAGTGCGCGTCGTACGCTACATCGTGTCGAACTAATCACCGAGACAGTAGCGCGAATTGGTACTGAGGGGTTAGAGCAACGTTTACCAGAACCTGTGAATTCGGATGAGATTTCGCGGTTGGCGAAGACTTTTAATCACATGCTGGATCGGCTCCAGGCTTCCGTGAATCAGCTTCGCACGGTGACTGGCGGTATCGCGCACGACCTCAAAAGCCCGGTAACTTTAATTCGTGGAACGCTTGAATCCGCATTATGCAATGAAGGAAATGACAAGTGGCGTGACTCGGTTGGGGAGGCGATCGAAGATCTGGATAGGCTCTTGCAGTTGTTGAACACGACGCTGGACCTGGCGGAGGCGGAGGCGGGTGCCCTTCACATGGAACGCGGCGCGGTTAACTTTTCGGATGTCGTGAAACAACTTGTCGATATTTATCAGCCGGCGATGGCCGAGCACCAACATGATGTGACCACTGATCTGGAAAAGCATGTTGTCGTGGATGCTGATGTAACCCTACTGAATCGGGTAGTAAGCAATTTGCTTGAAAACGAATTAACTCACCTGCCGGCGGGATGCCAAGTGAAGATCAGGCTATATTCCCATCAAGACTCAGCAGTACTGGTGGTTGAAGACAATGGCCCAGGATTCCCCGCTGATATTGGCAGTCAAGGTTTCAAACGATTCGTAAAGGGAAAACATTCTCCCGGCCACGGTCTTGGACTCGCATTCGTAGACGCCGTCGCCCAGGCTCATGGCGGTCGTACGCGGGTCTCGGAGCGTCCAGGAGGTGGTGCCATTATAACGTTATCACTGCCGGTTAGCCTGCTCCAAGCAGCGTAAACGCAACACACTTGCTCAGTGCCCGAACAATCTGCTGCGCGAATCCGGCCAGAATTCTTTGGTAACATTGAAGAACGTATCCAGGGCTATTGGTTGTCCCCACTTGTTTGCGGTATTTCCAAATGATCGATCCGCCGCCGCGACCTCCGCATATTAATGGTTGATGCATATCGGCCCGTCCGATCGGCCAAGATGAACAACTTGTCATCGATTCGCCACGTCGAATTCATCCTGTAGCTGATATTCTTCCTCATGGAACGTTGTAACTCTGAGCACACGATAAGTTGCCGACATCTGGCGGTCTCTTTCCTTCTTGTCACCTTGAGCTTGGCTGCAACTCTCGCAAATGCTCAAGACAACTACGAAATTCAGGTCTACGGATCGGATCTGGTCGATCCTGGCCACACCATGGTCGAGCTCCACAGCAATTTCACGATCGACGGCTCGAAGACGATTATCGACGGAGTTTATCCCACCAATCACGCCGAGCATGAAACCGTGGAAATCACTCACGGATTCAACGATTGGTTTGAGTGTGGCTTTTACATCTTTACTTCCGCCACTGAGGGCCAGAGCTGGCAATGGGTAGGTGATCATATTCGGCCGCGAGTTGCCGTTCCCAAGAAATGGAACTGGCCGGTGGGCGTGAGCCTCTCCAATGAAATCGGCTACCAGCGGCGCCAATATTCTGTGGACACCTGGACATGGGAAATTCGTCCCATCGTGGATCAAAAAGTTGGACCCTGGTATTGGTCGCTGAACCCCACGCTTGATCGGTCTTTCCACGGCGAGACCGTGAACCAGGGCGTCGTATTCTCACCGAACTTCAAATTCAGTTACGATTTCACGCCGAAGATTGCGGGAGGCCTTGAATACTACGGCTCGGTCGGCCCCGTCACGGGGTTCGATGCAGTCGCACAACAGCAACATCAGATTTTTCCCGCAATTGATTTAAATATCGCTCCGCAATGGGAAATAAATTTCGGACTTGGGGTGGGCCTTACAGGTTCGACAGACCACCTCATTGCGAAGATGATTCTGGGTTATCGCTTTAATTTCTGATCGGTGACAGGAGTGAGCAAGTGATAAAGGGCATCGTGATTGGTTTCATCCTGGCCATTGCGATTTCAGTGGCTTGTGTCTTCCTTTATTTTTCCGCTGGCATGGCGCCAGTGGCGACAGCCGACCCGCCTATGCCGTTCGAGAAGAAGTTGGCGAATATGGCTCTCGATGCTCATATCGAAAAGCAACATATTCCCCCATCAGCTGTCCCAGCGGACGAACCTGATCTCATTGCCGGGGCAAGAGTATACAAGCAGCAATGTGCTTCCTGTCACGGACTTCCTGGACAGTCTCCAGTTGACTATGCGACCACGATGTTTCCAAAACCTCCACAACTATTTGTGGGTAAGGGGGCCACCGATGATCCGGCATCAGAGACCTACTGGAAGGCGGCGAACGGCATCCGTCTCTCAGGAATGCCTTCCTTCAAGGCCAAGCTATCCGACACGGAGTTATGGCAGGTTAGTGAGTTGCTCGCGCACGCCAATGAAATTCCTGAGTCCGTAAAACGGGCCCTCGTGAATTCACCAACATCAGCATCGGTCACGCCCCCGCCAGGAACTTTGCCCTAGCGATTGCATGGACCCTCGAGTTGGGCACTCTGTGCCATGGGTTCCTTAGCCTTAGTACCCGCCTCTCGCAAGCTGGGCTGGAGCCAGAGTTCATAAGGGTAGGCCCACTGGGCCTTCGCTAAATATCCATGCGCTTTGGCATTTCCAGAAAACATCTCATGACATGCCAGAACTGCGGGCGATTGAGGCCGAGGGCGATAGAGTGCGACGCTCCGGGCAGAATCGCGATCTCCCGGTCTGGCGTCGGCAGCTTTTTGAAGAAGTTGAGTAAATCATCTTCGGTGGCGATGCCATCGTATTCTCCCCGCGCGATCAGCACCGGCGACTTGATCTTCAAGGGATCGACGACGGGCAGGCGGGTGGTCATATCCAGATAGGATCCGGTGGGTACGCTATCGCCAAATTTCAATTCCGCATCGGCCATCGCCTCAGCGACCGCCGGGTCCGAGGTGCCGGGCTTGTCGCGAGTGAAAATGCTGCGGATCATTTCCCGGTCGCGTGGACGGCGGTTGTGGGTGCGATAGTAATCCGCCTGCTGGGAGCGCTTGGAAAGCGTGGGCGAGCCTTCGCCCGTGTACGTAAAAGATACGAGGACCAGCCTCTCGACGTGCTCCGGATGCGACATGGCAAACACTCCAGCGCGCAAGGCGCCGCTGGACTCTCCCATGAGATGGAAACGAGATTGTCCGGTCTCGCGCAGGATTACTTCCGCGGCGGAGTTAATGTCGTCCGCTCCGGTGGCAATATCGGAATTGCCCGTGCCCATTCCTGATCGTCCGTAACCCTCGAAGTCCATCGTCCACACATCGAAACCACATTCGGCAAACTTGTCCATCAGCGAGTAATCCCCGTGGCCCGGAACCGTGAGATCAAAACTCGGCCGTGACGAGACTGACGAACCGTGCGCCAAAAAGAGAACGGGACTGGCCGGCTCCCCTGGCTTGGTCGCATCTAGTTTCTTGCGGTAGATATATAGCGATACGTCGCCCTTCTTGGCCCAATATTCGCTGCTCCAGATTTTATTGCTCGGTTTGCTTTCGGCTGTCTTCTGTTCCTGAGCGACCATGCGGGCCGGAGAAATTGCCGCAAGGCTTCCGGCGAGCGCCGGGGCAACGCGGTTCAACAGAGCACGGCGGGAGAGCCTCGAATTCATCAATTCCATGAGAACCTCGTGATTGAACTGCAGAAATTAGTTTCACCGCCCTGACCGCTGCGCATCATGCGAGGTTGCGCTGCAGGGTCTCGCGATCAAGTTCATTCTCCCACCGAGCCACGACCAGAGTGGCAACTCCATTGCCGATCATGTTGATCAATGCGCGGAACATGCTCATAAAGCGGTCAATGCCGAGGATTAAAGCCATGCCGGCGACCGGAATGCCAGGAATCACCATGAGAGTCCCGACCAGCGCGATGAAGGCCGCGCCCTGCACGCCGCTCGCACCCTTCGATGTCAGGATTGCCACGCCCAATATGGTTATCTGCTGCGACAAGGTCAAATGAGCGTTCGTGGCCTGCGCGACGAATAATGCGGCCAATGTCATGTAGATGCTCGTGCCGTCAGTATTAAAGGTATAGCCGGTCGGAACAACCAAACCGACCAGAGACTTGGAGCAACCGAGCCGCTCCAACTTCTCCATCAGCGTGGGCAGTGCTGTTTCCGATGAACTGGTCGCCAGTACCAGCAGTATCTCCTCCTTTATATAGACGAGAAATCGGATGATGCCGAATCCGGCTACACGGGCTGCGCCGCCCATCACAACGAGGACGAACACGATGCAGGTTGCATAAAAAGTGAGGATCAGTTTCGCCAACGGACCGAGCGAGGCGATGCCATATTTGCCCACCGTGAAAGCCATAGCACCGAACGCGCCGAGCGGCGCGAATCTCATCAGGATGCCAACAATCTTGAAGACCGTATGAGTCAGGGCTTCAATCGCGTCGGCCAAAGGCTTACCGCGCGGGCCGACGGCGGATAAAGCAAATCCGAAAAGAAGCGCGACTAGCAGGACTTCGAGGATGTCACCCTTGGCAAAGGCATCGACAATCGTGTTCGGGATGATGTGCATCAGGAAGTCGGAGAGATGTTGGGCCTTCGCCTGCCCGGCATAAGCGGCCACTTCATGAGCGTCCAAAGTAGCCGGGTCGGCGTTGAAGCCTTGTCCGGTGTGGATCAGATTCCCCACCGCCAACCCCAACAGCAAGGCAAGCGTCGAAACAATTTCGAAATACAAAAGTGCCTTGCCGCCAACACGGCCAACCTTTCGCATGTCCCGCATACCCGCGATGCCAGACACGACCGTGCAGAAAATGATCAGCGTGATCACCATCGTGATCAGGCGAATAAATGCGTCCCCCAGCGGTTTCATGGCAACTGCTTTCGCGGGGCTCAGGTATCCGAATAGCACCGCCAACGCCATGGCCACCAGCACTTGGAACCACAGGCTGGCATAAAACGGCTTCCCCGTAGAGTCGGGCACCGCCTCCGGCGGAGGCAATACGGACACTGCAGTTGGACTTTCTGTGTGCAAGACTTATTTCCCCTCGCCCTGAACAACTCGGCGCTATCGAAAAAGGTCAGGCCGATAAGACGCGAGATCGGCGTACTGCACAAACTCAACAAAGTTGCCTTCTGGATCTTTGGCGAAGATGGCGTTAATGCCCTTGCGAATCTCCACCGGCCCGTTGCTCATCACCGGCACTTGGTAGTGCCGCAATCGCGCCGCGACCTCATGCACATCGGCAACGACAAACGTGATGTATGCAATGCCCTGCCCTTCAAATACCCACTCGGGAACGGGGCTTTTCTTCAGGACTGTCTTTTGCGGCTGCACCAGCTTGATTCTTTCCCCGTAAGGAGTTTGCAAACGAATAATCTTGAAGCCATTCGGCGATGTGCCAAATTCCGTGCTCATCTGCGGCGTTGCTTCAGCATCGGAGATGAACTTGAGCCCCAAGACATCGGTATAGAAAGCCAGCATGCTATCCAGGTCAATGCAAACAATTCCAGGCTCTAACGGCGAGACCATGTTCAGCGACCAGGAATCTTTGGGCTCGGTCTTCATGGATGCATTCTTCGTCACGCGAATCAGGGCAGACTCTCTTCGAAATTGAGCGGAGTGCGCGTCATGGTGAAGCAAGTCAGCGCGGCCACGAACAGCAGAAAGCCCGCCAAATAGAAGGCAAGATCGAAGCTTCCCGTCCACTTCACGATGTATCCAGTGGCGATAGGTACTAATGACCCGAAGATGTTCCCTCCAAGAATGAGGAAGCCGATTGCAGTGCCCACCATCGCCGGGTTCCAAACCAGATCATTCGTCAGAGCAATATTTAACGACAGAGAGCTGGAGATGCAGGCCAGCGAAATTGAAATCAACGCCAAGAGCAGATATTCGTTCGACACGACGTTGGTTAAGAGAACCGTACCGGACGACAGGATGAAAACAATCAACAGGGTCCGACGCTTTCCTTGGCGGATGGCCTCGGGAGAGAGGAGGTTGTCACTCAGTTTCCCGACGAACAATCCCAATGCGACGGCAACGACGTAAGGCAACGAGGTAAACCAGCTCGCCCGCACCAATGACATGTGGCGCGATTGCACAAGATACGAGGGGAGCCAGAAAAGAAATAGCAGCATGGTGTAGGCGCAGCAGCCCTGGGTCAGAAAGAGCCCCCACATCGTGCGACGACCGATCAGGCGCAGCAATGCGCCGCTGGGCGGAGTTTTTACCGGGGCATCGGTTTGAGCGGCGATGTAATTCCGTTCTTCCACCGATAACCAGGAACAGGCAGACGGGACGCGAAAAAATGTGAGCCAGAGAATTACCCAGAAGAAGCCAAGTGATCCGGTGATCATGAACGACATGCGCCAGCCTTGCTTGAGCAGTAACCACGCCACTAAGGGCGCAGAAAACGCGGGGCCGGCAAAGGTTCCGGCGTTGAAGATGGCAGTTGCGAGACCGCGTTCGCTGGCGGGAAACCACTGGCGCACGACTTTGCCGGAGGTCGGAAACGAAGCCGCCTCTCCAGCGCCCAGCGCCAGTCGAGTCGCCAACATGCTGCCAAAGGTTGCGGCGATACCGGTGAACATTCCTGCGATCGACCAGACCGTCACGGACAAACCGTTAACCCATCGCGTGCCGATTCGATCGGAGAGCGCGCCCCAAACTAAGAGGAACAAGCAATAGGTCCACTGGTACGAAGAAAAAAGCAGGCCCATCTTTCCCGCATCCCAGCCGAAATCCTTTGCAATGGCCGGCGCCGCGACCGATAGGTTGATACGGTGCATGTAATTGATGAACAGATTCAAGAACAACAAAAGCGCAACGTAAAGTCGCTTGCCGGACCACAATGAACCAACCTTGGCTCCTGCGACTGGATTCGCTGGCGACATGGCAACGTCGATGCTAGGTCCGGTCATGTGGCTCGGTTCATTCGCGTACGCTGGAAGAGGCCTCTGCGGAGCCCGCGGAACAGGGTAAGCGAACCGAAAGTTGCGTAGTCGGCTTGGCCGTCATTCGTCCTCGCCCCAGCCAAAATTCGGCATAGGATGAGCGATCGGCGGAAGATCCCAACTGCCGGTTGCGAGCGGGCGAATCTCGCGGTCGATACGCACATCCAGAACCGTGGGACGCCCGGACGCAATAGCCGCTTCAAGGCGCGGGGCGAGATCGGCTGGCTTCTCCACAGTTTCACCGACTGCACCCATGGATCGGGCCATCATCGCGTAGTCCGCAGAAAAAAGATTTCCGTTCGCGTCGTTAAAACTGGTCGCCAGTTCGCGATCGTTGCCGAAGTAGCCGCGCTGCTGATCGCGAATCGCGCAATAGCCGAAGTTGTTCCACACCATCCAGACAACCGGAATGTTGTACTCGACGGCGGTGAGCACAGCGCTGGCATTCATCATGAACGCGCCATCCCCGCACAGCGACACGACCGGCTGATCGGGAGCAGCGAGTTTGGCGCCAACAGCGCCAGCCACGGCGAACCCCATAGAAGCAAATCCCCAGGTCTGGAGGAAGGTTCTCGTCTTCCACGCTTCGTACTCGGCGACCAGCCAGTTGTGGTGGATGCCGACATCGGCGAGCACAATGCCGTCGGCGGGTACAACTTTTCTCAGATCCGCCACTGCGCGCTCGGGACGAATCGGAATGGCCTCGGAAGTGCGCGGCGGCACAGTGACTGCCTCCCATCGCTTGCGCCATCCAGCAATTCGTTCGAGCCATGCACTCCGCTCAACGACCTCGGAGTGGTTGGCGGCGAGAAGTTGCTGCAGAAACAGCTTGGCGTCGGTGATGATTCCGATCTCCGGGCGGAAGTTTCTGCCTATCTCGGAGGAGTCAATGTCGACATGAATCAGCTTCGACGGCGGAATGTTGTAGGTGAAACCAGGAAGCCATGCACTGGTAGCACGATCATCAAATCGTGTTCCAAGGGCAAGAATGACATCGGCATTCCGACACGCCGCATTGGCCATGTACGATCCGTTGCGGCCAGTCGGGCCCAGGCTGAGAGAATGCCGTGGGTCGAAAACGCCTTTGCCAAACGGCGTCGTCGCCACGGGAACGCGAAGCGATTCGGCCAACATAAGCAACTCTGGCTCGGCTCCGCTGAGTTCGACTCCGTGTCCCGCAACGATAACCGGGCGATGCGCATTACGGAGCAGACCGAGGGCATCGTCCACAGCAGCGGGATCGGCTGCCGGGCGCGACCAATCGGCTGCGGGCCAACGATTATCGGGCTTCGCAGTGCTTTCGTCCACGAGTTCGACGAAGACATTGAGCGGTATATCAATGTTCACCGGCCCCGGACGTCCGTTAGTCATCAACGCAAAAGCCTGGCGTAAAGCGAGGGGAAGCATGTCAGGCCGCGTTGGTTGAAAGCTGCGTTTGACGTAAGGGCGGAGAACGTTAACGAAATCTCCCTGGAAATATCTTCCAGTCTCCTGAAACGGCCCGCGGTTCCATTGGCCAGTGGGAACGTTCCCCGTAATGTTTAGCATCGCGGACGAATCGGCGAAAGCAGCGGCGATAGCGAGAATCAGATTGGCCGAGCCCGGGCCGCACGACGTGTACGTTGCGACCGGCTTTTGCGTGATACGGAAATACGCTTCGGCCATGAATCCAGCCGCGGATTCATGGTGCACAGAAACGGTTCTAATCTCATCCTGCCGGTCGAACAAACCATCGAGCAGACCGAGAATTCCGTGCCCGCAGACGCCGAATATATACGGCACCTTCTGCTGAACCAGGAAGTCGGCAATGTAGGCGGCGCCCTTCGATGCGGCCTTGACGCGCGCTGACTGTAGCTCACTGTTCGCCATAAACCCCTCGAAACTATTTCGCAATGCTGAAGCCGCCGTCGAACGTGTCCGACATGCTCCAGAACATGGTCTTCACTTGCTGATAGGTACGGATGCCTTGCAATCCCTTCTCGCGGCCGAGTCCACTATCTTTGAATCCGCCGAAGGGAGCGGCGGTGGAGAATTGCTTGTAGGTGTTGATCCAGACCATTCCCGCTTCCAGCGCGCGCGCCACACGCCATGCGCGTTTGTAGTCGGCGGTCCAGATACCTGACGCGAGGCCGTACGTTGTGTCGTTTGCCTGCGCGATGAGGTCGTCTTCGTTATCGAAGGGCATGGCGCAAAGCACGGGGCCAAAAATTTCCTGTTGGGCGATGGTTGACGTGTTGGTGATGCCGGTAACGATTGTAGGTAAATAGAAGGCACCCTTGGCTAACCGCGCATCGGACGGCCGCGAGCCTCCGATCAGAATCTCAGCGCCTTCGTTGCGAGCGCCGTCAACCATCTTCTCGACGAACTCGCGTTGCGCAAAGCTGGCGCTGGGACCGAGTTGTGCCCCCGGGGCGTCGGGCAAATCAACCCGCAACGCTCGAGCGCGCTCGATGATCATGGAAATCACTTCGTCATAAACTTTGCGCTCGACGAACAAGCGCGACCCGGCAGTGCAGGATTGACCGGTACCTTCGAAGATGGCTACCGTCGCGGCGTCCGCCGCGGCTTTCAGGTTTGCATCGGCGAAAACGATGTGAGGAGATTTGCCGCCCAGTTCTAGCACGGCTGGAATGATTTTTCTGCCCGCCAGTTCAGAAATTCTTCGCCCAACTTCAGTACCGCCGGTGAAAGAAACCATACGGACCAGTGGATGCGTTACCAGCGCGTCTCCAATCTTGCTTCCCGCTCCGGGGACAACATTGAAGACGCCGGATGGAACGCCTGCGTCGAGCGCAATGCGACCCAATTCGATTCCCGATGTCGGCGTGTAGGACGAAGGCTTTAAGACCACGCCGTTCCCCGCAGCGAGGGCCGCTGCGATTTTGTTACATGTCAAAGTGATCGGCGAGTTCCACGGAGTAATTGCCGCAACCACGCCCCACGGCTCGTAAACCGTCATACTGAGGTAGTTTCCTCGCGGGGGCGTAATCTCAGAGCCCAGCGTCTCAATAGCGGCGGCGCAGTAGCGGAAGGTCGCTGCCCCGTTGATAACCTGGTTCTTGCATTCCTTCCAGACTTTGCCGTTCTCGAGCATTTGACTGCGAGCCAAAAGGTCGGAACGCTCCATCATCAGGGCGGCAATCTTGTGTAGGATCTGGGCGCGGTTGTGCGGCAACATGTTGCGCCACTCGGCCTTGCTCGCTGCCGCGTGAGCAGTCTTGACGGCGGCGTCGATATGGGCTTCCGTGCCAGCGCAAACTTGGTAGTTGACCTCACCGGTGGCTGGGTTCACGTGCGTGATATATGAGGACGTGTCATGGATCCATTGCCCTCCAATGAGGAAAGGCACTGGCTTCGCTCCCGCGACTGTCGACATTCAAACTCCTATTGCTCGGCCTATGAGACGATCCCGGCGGCTATCGCCGTTCAGAAAATAACTTTCAGTGCGAACTGAACCTGTCTGCTGGTGGTGGAAGTGGAGTCGAGCGGAGAACCGTTCGTACTTCCGTCCTGGTTAAACACGACATTATTCACGAGCGGTGGGTTGAAATTAGCGCGATTAAAGACGTTGAACATCTCCGCCCGGAATTCCAGCTTCATTCTTTCTCCGATTTGCGTATCCTTTACCGCGGAGAAGTCGAAATCAATCAGGCCCGGGCCATAGACGTCATTCTTGCTGCCATTGCCGAGCAGGTTTTGGCAGTAGACCTGTCCCGCCGGGGCCGGGGCGGCTGCGTTCGCGAAAGAACCCGGATTACACAGAGACGCCTGTGCTGCCGGCAGGATCGGCAAAGCGAAGCAATTCGTCTTGAGATAGCTGTTATACCCACTCTGCGGATTTACCGGAGCACCGCAGCCCGATCCTGTGAGCCGGTTCGGGTAGGCGAACGGAGCCGAATTGGACAGCCCCAATGGATCGCCGCCGATCAAAACCGTGAAGGGGAGGCCGCTTCTGATCTGGGCTACGCCGCCCAGTTGCCATCCTTTCGCGAGCCATGCGCGCGGCCCAGTCAACGAGCCGGTTGGAATGTTCCACAGATAGTTGACAGTGAGATTATGTGTGATGTTGAAATCGGAGGCCGTGCGACGGTACTTGGGGAGAAAGTAAAAGAGCGAAGGAATAGAATTTAGGAATGCATCGCTGGCGATGGAGCCATCTCCTCCGTCGATGGCTCGGCTCCAGGTATAGCTGCCTCCTACCTGAAGCCCGTGGCTCATGTGCTTCTCAATCTGGGTTTCGAGCCCATCGAAATAGGAGTCGTTATTCCACGCCAGAGCGTCCATTCGGCCGATGCTGGGGCTGATCGGGCTCGCGGTTCCCGCCAAGGGCCACAGATAAGGCAGAGTCGAACCATTGATCGGTTGTGTCGAGTTAATATCATCGGCCCGGAAAATCTGATGGACGCCCCGCGATCCGACGTAGGCCGCCATCGCCGTTAAGTCGGGGAGGAGTTCTTGCTGAATGTTGAAGTTCCATTGCATCAAGTAATCGCGCTTGGGGTGGGGCTCGATATACGCGATGCGCAGGCCGAGATTATTTTGCGCAGCCGATGCAAGGATGTTGAACGCCGACGTGAGGAATGAGCCGGCGGGAAGATTCGAGGCTGCACCGTTTTCGGTGAATGGCGCGGTGTTGGTCGCGAATTGGCCCAGCAAATAGGGGAGGGGAAGCACGTCGAAGATTCCAAAGCCGCCGCGAACGGAGGTCTTGCCGTTCCCGAACGGATCCCATGCAAAACCCACCCGCGGCTCGAAGTTGTGATAGGTAGGATTGCTAAAGACCGTTGAACCGACTTTCATACTTTGAAAAGTCTGTCCGAACGGGCTGCTCAAAGCCGATAAGTGGCCGTGGATCTCCGCAGGGACCGTCGACATCTCATAGCGTAATCCAAGGTTCAAGGTGAGGGTGGGGCGCAGGCGTATGTCATCCTGGATATAGCCGCCGAAAATGCTGGAGCGAAAATTAAAGTGAATAAACGGCGCGCTCGGTAACGGGGCAGCAAGATCGATCGGGTTGTTGGTCAGAAAGCCGTTGTTATTGGGGTCGGCCAACGTACCGAACTGGATTTCCCCAGCTGGCGCTGGATCGAATGCGTTCAGCTGCACTCGTTCAAAGGCAAAGCCCATTTTCAAACCGTGGATTCCTCGCGTCCAAAAAAGGTCATCGTAGGCCTGATAGGAATTCTCGAAGAAATCGAGTTTCTCAATCTGGTCTAAACCTGGCTGCGCCGAGTTAAAGCCGGAGATATCGATTTGCGGGTTATCAGTACCAGGAATCATTCCCAGACCCGAGTTGCTGGCCAATGGATTGATCGTACTGACGCCGATTGCGGTATGAAGAGACCGATTCAGCCCAAAGCGAGCCGCGTTAACGATCTGCGAGTTGATCATGTGGGTCTCTTCCAAAGCCACGTAGGCCCTTCCCGTGGTGTTTCCAGCCAATACGTCGTTATTGGGATCAGGTTGGGTAAGCGTGGCGGAGTCATACTGATAACTTCCGAAGAAACTGTCCTTGTCTGAAAATCGATGATCCAAACGTCCGACCCCGAAGTTTTCGGTGGTCGTGTGGCCGCCAACGAAGGAGTATGTACCCATGTCCCCATTGTTAAAGTACGGAAGATTCGGATTTTCCGGGCCCCACAAACCAAGGAAGGGTAATACCGCCTTATCGATTCCCGTCGCCGGATCAGGATTCGCGGCACCCGTCACCTTGTGTGGCGTGCAAGTCGACCCGGGATCTGGACGGGAACATAAGATTCCGCTCCGGGCGGCGACGGAAGGGACATTCACCTGGGTTGTGATGTTATTGTGCTCCCGAAACCCCTCGTAGTCGGCAAAGAAAAAAGTCTTATCCTTCACGATCGGTCCGCCGACGGCCGCCCCGAACTGATTGCGGTGGAACAGCGGGATCGAACCCGGCTGGTCAAAATAATTCTTGGCATCCAATGCGCTATTGCGAAAAAACTCATAGACGTCGCCATGGAAACTGTTTGTCCCGGGCTTGGTGAGCGCATTGACAATGCCGCCAGCCGTGCGGCCGTATTCCGCAGAGTAATTGCTGGTCAATACAGAGAATTCCTGCACCGCATCGACACCCAACGTAGAGCCTACGACGCTTCCCGGACCGCCGTTGGTATAGTCATTCACGCTAATGCCGTCGATGCGATAGTTGTTCTGCGTAGGGCGAGTGCCCGAGATAGTCATCTGCACGCCATATCCGCGGCGGGCCCGGTCAGGCCCTCCGGTATTGGCCTGAACGGACCCCAGCGAATCGACGCCGGGTTGCAAAGTCGCTAGCGAGGTCCAATCGCGTCCGTTCAACGGGAGTTGTTCGACGGTTCGCTCGTTGACCACGCCACTGATCGTCGACGTAGCCAAGTCGATCGCCGGAGGCAAGTCGCTGACCTCCACTGTTTCGTTCACCTGCCCTACTTTCATTTTGATATTGAGCACCTGCTGGCCACCTACCGTCAGGGTGACGTCTTTCTGGATTGTGGTGGCGAATGCTGGTGCACTGATCGTAACGTCATACTTGCCAGGCAACAGATTCGGCGCAGAATAGAAGCCTGCCGAGTCTACAGTTACGGTCCGGACCTCGGCTGTCGCCTGATTCCTGATCGAGACCTGAACGCTGGCTATAACCGCACCCGTGGAGTCGGTAATGGTGCCACTGAGGGTGGCTCCTGAAACTTGGCCGTGAGCATAAATGGACGCCAGAACGCAGACGACGACCAATGCGGACGAAGCAATCGCGCTGCAAGAACCTTCCCAACTTCGATCGTGCACGATGATACCCCCTCAGTTTCGGTCAACGCGGACGCGAGATGAAAGGGTTCTTTGGCCCTTTCGGCCAAGGAATCCCTGGTTCATGGCACAGCGACATCCGACCGAACATTAGGACACTGTTCGGTGCCAAGGCATGACACAACAGTCATCCCTTGCAGAATAGCCTCAGGATTAGCATTATTTGCCCTCACCTCAAGGTGAGCTATAATCCCATCCCCAGGGGACTTTCTGTCACGGCTGTGGTCCGGAAGTTAGCGCTTCTGTCGCGGAAAGTCTTGTGGAATCGCCAAAAGAAATCTTAAGAATTTCTTTTCTCGATGGGAATGGGAACTCCAGTCAAGCATTTGTATGAGTTCGGGCGCTTTCAGTTGGACCCGCCAGAGCGCCTTCTACTCTGCGAGGGCCAAGCTGTCCCTATGCCCCCCAGGGCTTTCGATCTGCTGGTCTTGTTGGTCGAACGACGCGGACATTTGGTCGAAAAGGACGAACTGCTGCGTACTGTCTGGCGCGGCTCCTTCGTGGAGGAGGGCAACCTTTCGGTCGCGGTTTCTGTCCTCCGAAAAGCCCTGAACGATGATCGAGGCCATCACAAGTACATCGAGACCGTCTCGAAACGAGGCTACCGCTTTGTGGCCGATGTCCGGCAGGTCGGTGAGCCGGAACCCAAGCCAGCCCGGTCGCAGCCCGCTCAGCCTGCGGCGGTAGCTGCCGAGCACCCGGCTCAAGAGCAGATCACTCACGTTGTTCCGGGGGTTGGCAGGGTCGTTCGCAAGAGCCTCGGGCGCTGGGGCATTCTGGCGGCGTCCATGCTTTTGATCGCGGTCCTGATCGCCGCGAATGTGGTCCCTCGCCGCCGGGTAGGAGCAAGCGCGATCCAAGACACGCGGGCGATCCAGTCGCTGGCCATTCTTCCCTTTCAAACCCTCGGGGCTAGACAAGGGGACAAATACCTCGGTCTGGGCATGGCCGATGCCCTGATTACCCGTCTGGGGAATACGGGAAAGATTATCGTCCGGCCCACCAGTGCGATTCAGAAATACGCTGGTGCGGACTTAAGCCCAGAGGCTGTGGGACGCGAACAGAGCGTAGATGCCGTACTCGATGGACGCATTCAGCGGCAAGATGACCGCGTTCGTTTGACCGTGCAATTGATCCGCGTGCGAGACGGCGAACAGCTCTGGGCTGAGACCTTTGACAAGGAATCCACCAACATCTTCGCCCTTGAGGATGCGCTTTCGGAACGGGTCGCGCAGTCGATCCGTCTGCAACTGACTGGAGAAGAGACCCGCCGCTTCACCAAACGCTCCACTGAGAAGCCGGACGCCTATGAGGCGTATGTCAAGGGCCGTTATTTCTGGAATAAGCGAACCGATAAAGGGATGAAAAAGGGCTTGGAATATTTCCGCCGGGCGATCACGCTCGATCCGAACTTTACCGAGGCCTACGTTGGAGTAGCAGATTCTTATGCCACGCTGGGGCTCTACGCGGTAATCCCGCCGCGAACGGCATTTCCCGCGGCTAAGGAAGCCGCGAAGCGTGCCTTGGAGATGGATGACGGACTTGCTGAGGCTCGTGCCTCGATGGGCTTCATCAACTTCTACTACGATTGGAATGGAGCTGACTCCTCCAACGAATTCCGTCGCGCCCTCGCCGACAATCCCAACTACGCTATGGCGCATTCCTGGTACGGGGAGAGCCTAGCGGCGATGGGCCGGTATCCTGAAGCCATTGCGGAAGCGCAGCGCGCGTTGCAGGACGATCCGCTGTCGCTCATCATCGGCAGCAATGCTGGATGGACTCTCTCGCTGGCAGGGCAGACCGATCAGGCCATTGAGATTCTCAAGAAGGCAATCGAAATCGATCCGACTTTTCCGCGGACGCATTATCGGCTGGGTCGGGCCTACGAACAGAAGAAGTCATACGATCTGGCTATTTCGGAATTGGAGCAGGCGGTGAACCTGTCCGGCGGCGACGCTTGTTACAAGGGATCGCTCGGGCACGCCTACGCGGTTTCGGGAAAGCAGGACCGGGCGCGCCATGTGCTTCAGGACCTCGAGGCAAGGGACGGCCAAGCCTACGTGCCCTCCTATGCGATTGCCCTGGTGTATGCAGGGCTAGGCGAGAATGACCACGCCTTCACCTGGCTTGAAAAAGCCTTCGAAGATCGATCCACATCGATGGTCTTTCTGAGATTGGATCCCGAACTCGGCTTTCTTCATTCCGATCCACGATTTACGCAGCTTGCCCAGCGCATCAGTTTCTAGTTGTCATGTTGAGCGCAGTCGAAGCATCCCTGCCTAAAACCGAACCGCACTCGTAAATCTCCACGATCAGAACTTGAACTGAACGTCGAATTGCATGCGACGCGGCGGTAGAGCCGCGGCGGGCTGGCCAAAAAGCGGGGAAGAGATGGTTCCGATATAGCTAACGTAGTTGGGATGGTTGAGCACGTTGAACGAATTCAGCGAAAGCGAGATGACTCTTGACTCGTTCTTGCGTTTCGAAAAGGGTGAGTCGTGAGACACATTCAGGTCGAGATTGATGAGGCCGGGTCCGGCCATGGCGTTTCGCCCCACGCCTGGCGGACGATCATTCACAATGCCGTCGTGATTATCGTCGGCACCAGTTGTGGTGTCGACTGGCTTTCCTGAATAAAGCGAGAGTGCCAGGCCGAGCGTGAAAAATCGGCTAGGTTGAGCCGAGCCTAGCAGGTCGAATTTGTGGAGACGGTCGTTGTCGGAGCGTCCCCAGTCCGCCGATGGATCATAGCTGTTGAACGGGTAAAATGTGATCCCGCTGGTGTTGTTGTCAGTACGGCTCAGCGTGTACTGAATCTGCCCTGAGAAATATTTGCTAGGCTTGCCGTGAAAGGTCAGTTCCAACGCGTTGCCCTTGAGGTATCCCTCGGACTGAATCTGACGTATCTGGCCCAGAGCCGGATTGGGATATACATAATTCCCTCCGAACGGCAATGGTGCATTGGCATCGATCGAACGAAACTGGTCGATCCCGCGATTTCCAATGTAGGTTGCGGCCAGAGTGCTTTTGGCCGTCACCTGCCGCTTCACTCCTACACTGTATTGCAGAACGTAAGGAATCCGCTGCCGCGGGTCGAGGGTCACGATGCTGGTCGGAGTCGCAGCTACAAGCGCCGGATTGATGGGATAGGTAAGGTTTTGTTGTGCGTCTTGACCGACGATGAAGCGCAGCAGGTTCACTCCGTTGAAGTGGAGTAGATCACCAATCGGCGAGGGGCCGGTACGGTCGTAAAAGACGCCGCCTCCGCCACGAATAACTGTCTTACTTTTGGCCGTCGGAGCATAGGCGAAGCTAAACCGCGGAGCGAAGTTGTGGGGTTATCGTGAAAGTAGTTTTGAAAGTAGTAGCGTACACCCAAGTACAGCGAAAAATTCGGCTTCAGACGGAAGTTGTCCTGATGAATGCGCACACCACCCTTTCAAGAAAGGTCACATGCCCGCTACCGGTCTGGAGCAGATAGGTACTGGGAACGGGAATGCAAAACGTCGTGGATAGAGGGCTACAGCTGAAGGTGTAGGTTCCATTGCGGTTGGTAAAGTCGTCGAGCCCCCGTCGGCTGATGTCGGGGATATCGACACCGAAACTGAGCTGATGTTTGCCGCTGGCATAACTGACGAAGTCTGTACCGTCGAAGTGATATTCGGTACGGCGCGAATCGGCCTGAGCGCCCCCCGCGGTGAAGAGTCCCGACACCGCAATCTGGGGACTGAAATTAATGCTGGTTACCGGAGCGTCGTAGTGTCCGACGAGGAAACGCAATTGGTTGAGCCAATGCGGATTAATCTGATGAAGGTAGCTGAAATTAATCTCGTGCTCGAGAAAACGCGCATCAGTTCCCGCGCTGGGAAGCGTGGTTCCGCCCACGCCTTGATTTTCTGTCGTGCGATGTTCGAAGGAATAGCCAGTCCAGAATTGATCGCCATTGGCGAGGTCGTGAAAGATTCGCCCTGAGCCGAAGAAGTGATGCGTGGGATTGGGAACGATTGGAGCGAATCAGCCCAACCCCAACGATTCGGCGGCGGCAATGGCTGCCGGGACCACGATTGCCTCTTGATCATCCAGATCCTCGTAGGCGCGAGCAGAAAACTGGTGCGCTTGCTGTGGCCGATAGGACCGTTGATGGAGCCCTCGTAGTATTGCCGTCGCTCGGGTGGCTTGACCGTGGCAAAGGCATTGCTCGCGTCGAATAGCGCGTCTCGAAACATAAAATTCAGCGAACCGTGATATACCGGTGATCCGCCTTTGGTGGTGATTTCCAGTCGAGCCCGGCCGGGCCGCGAGAAGCGCGCCGAATAAGGGTTGTTGTTGATCTTTACTTCCTGGATCGCCGACGGTGTAACGCCCGGCCCATTCGCCTCGATGCCGTTCACCACCAGGGTGACGCCGTTGGTCCCTGTAGCGTTGTCGTCGAGAAAGTGCGACATCGTCGTGATGTAGTCCTGATCAAAGACAGGAACACGGTCGAGTGCGTCACGGTCGATAGTGTTGGCGTTTTGATTCTCCGAGGTTTCCGTGGAGACTAGCGGGACGGAAATTTCCGATGCAACGGTCACGGTCTCGGTCTTGATCAAAATCTGCAGTGTGACGCGCATGCTTGCGGGCCGCTTGCCTCCGACGGTCGTGCTTACGGTGGTGGGCCAATCCTTCTGCTTTAAATTCCAGCGTGTATTTGCCGGGAGCAACGTCTCCAAAGCAGAAGGCACCGTTATTGTCGGTTGAGGCTTGCTCCCGAGACTTGGAATCGGAATCCATCAGGGAGATATTCGCACTCGCAATCGAAGCGCCTGAAGGGTCCAGAACAACACCGCTTATTGTGCGCGATGAGGAACGCGGTTGAGCTTGTGAGGCTGTTCCTTTATCAGCACGAGCGGGAACCTGGCCAGTTAAGTTGCTGGTCGAGAGTCCCACCGCCGCGAGCAGCATGGCAAGCAGCAGATGGTGTTGCACGCGGTCCCTGGGAGAATAGATCACGGCGGCGGTCTGGCTGATTCAACTGCGCACACGGACTCATCGAGGAATAGCACAATCACATGAAGAGTTTCTGAAAACGGCTCGTGCAGCGAGTGCACTCAATGCACGTTCTTATCAAGCCAGCCCATAAAGAACTTGGCGATCTCGGCGCTGTTCTTTTCCGACATCATCTGGTGTCCGTTGCCGGGTAAGCCCACATCCTCAAGGTTGACGTATTCCGTTTCACTCCCGCCTGGTTAAGCCATTTGGCGATGCAATGTGCATACGGACGGTGATAGCTTGCTTGCCCGGATACGTTAAGCACCGGGATTCCAATCAGGTTGATAAGCTTGCGAGCTGGTTCCTTTGAATTCAGCAACGATCCAGGTCCGGTCCATCGGCTTTCTCTTCGCGTACAGTCTGCAATTCTGACGCGTCTTTCACCGGCGGATCGTACTGCATCGGAAAGTTGGTGAGCCCCCAAACGTGGCCCGGACCGCGTGCGTCTAATTCCATATTCTCAATCGGGGGGCCCCATGGTTCGGCAGCGATAATACCTTTGATCATATTTGGCCGGGCATCTGCAAGCAGCCAGCCCGAAGTTGCCAGGCGCGAATGCAGCAACAGGATGACCGGCTGGTGGATCAGATCCACCAACTGCACGAGATCCTCCGCAGAAAGAGTCTCCATATCGTCAGCGGTCGGAAAACCAAGTTCCGTCTTGGCAAAGTAATCGAATACGGGGTCGCCGATTTTCCCTTTGTTCGGTCCATCGCTGGGCCACTGCGTATATTTTTTTGATTGCGGCCAGTAGCGTTGCGGATTTGTCGGTGGATGGCCGCCGGTCCAAACTTCTTCCATGTGCGCCCCAGTACGAGGCGGACTAATATCTCCGTCAAGGCCGGAAATGTATGCTGCACGTCCGCGGCCCGGGAAATCCATCATGTATATCGTGTAACCCTGGTTGACGAAGTCGTATGCCCACCCCGGCCTCCCGTCTGGCGTTTGCAGCAAAGCGATATCAGTCTGGCCCCCTCCTGCTTCAACAAACAAGATCGGATAGGGATGGCGAACTTCTTGGGCACCCACACGTCCACGTACATGGCGCCGCGCATTCTCTCGTTGCCGGCTCGCCAACCCACTTCCCTCCAACATAAAAGTGGCCTTGACGACCGATATTTTCCGTAGAAAACGTTGGGACGGATGTCAGTGGAATCGACACTTTGGAATCGTTCGCTTTCACCCGGAAATCGTTGATTACAGCCAGAATGGCAAAAGCCACAAACAGCGCCATACCAATTTTGAGCTTCATCGGGTCTATGGTCCCCAGAATGCAGATTTATTTTTATCCCGCGCGCTGCTCGAACTCTGCGCTGCGCGGCCCGTTTGCAATGTTAACTAACGCATCGACTGCGTGGCTGTCAAATGATGCGAACTGAACTCCACCCGTTCGATGGGGCATTTCTGCTTATGAGGTCGGCTACACTATTCGACATGACCGAACGATTGCAAAACAAGATCGGAATTGTGACGGGTGCGGGATCTGGTATCGGGCGCGCCTGCGCCATCGCACTGGCGAACCATGGAGCACGTATTGCGTTGGTGGGCCGCAGAAGGGACCCGCTGGAGAACTTGGCACGTGAAATTGGGGACGCGGCATTCGCGATCTTAGCCGACGTGTCCCGGCCAGGTGAGATCAATCGCATACTCGATGCAACTGGAAGCCGGTTTGGGGGGTTGAATTTTCTGGTGAATAATGCCGGCGTTCTCCGCGTAGGCACGGCGGAGCAGATCACCGAGGAGCAGTGGGACCACACGTTCAATTTGAATGTTCGCTCCTTGTGGTTGTTCTCGCGGGCAGCACTGCCTCATATGCGAAAAGCCAGGTGCGGTTCGATTATCAATATGGCGTCGGTGCTCGGCATTGTCGGGGCACGCAATCGCGCCGCTTACGCGCCATCGAAAGGCGCAGTGGTGCAATTGACGAGGTGTATGGCCATCGATCACGGCCATGAAAATATTCGCGTGAACGCAATTTGCCCGTCGTTTGTCGAGACCGAATTAACCGCGAATCTCGTCGGACAAGCCGCCGATCCCACGGCATTTCGCCGCGAGAGAGCAGCGGCGCATCCCATCGGCAGACTCGGCCAGCCGGAGGACATCGCAGGCTTGACCGTTTACCTGGCCAGCGACGAATCGAGTTGGGTCACGGGCTCGATCTTCACCGTAGATGGTGGATATTCGGCGATGTAATCATGCGGTCAATGAAAACTTCACTTAGCCAGCTGTCCGGGATGGATTCCTTCGCCCAGAACAAAAGTTGATCCGACCGTACCCACCACAGCCGCAGAGCGCGGCAAGGCGAGCCGCTCACGGATGCGATACACCGCTTCGATGCCGGTGCAATGCGCCCCGATCAGATGCGTGACCTTGAAGTCTTTCATCTTGTCTGCAGTCCAGTTCAGCTGATCATCGGTGGCGGCAAACAGGTGCAATCCTCCAATGACCGCGTCCACCGGCTCGTTGGGAAATTGCTCATGCGCAAACGTGAGGATGTTGATAATGCCTGCGTGTCCGCAGCCTGTGATCACGATTAATCCCTCCGGCGTATTCAGGACCAGGGACTGATCCTCAGGAATATTGTCTTCAACCAGGCCAGCTGGTGTTTGCACTTTCCCAGTGCTGCTCCAGTTATGTTCGGGATATTTGCGAGGAACCGGGCCCGTCAGCCACCATCCGGGAAAAATCTCTGACGCCGAATCGTGCACGATGAACTTACCTCCCGTTGCCTCGTACTCCTTCTTCAGCGCGATCATCTTGTTGCCTTCCCCTTCGGGCCGTGGCCTGCTGTAAAAAACGCCGCGTGCCACATGCACCACCGACAAAGCCGCCGGATTTTTCTTCATCATCTCCTTGCGCAGCGTAATCAGACCGCTTACGTGATCCCAGTGATTGTGGGTGAGAATCACCTCCCTCACATCGGATAAATCAATTTTCAGGTCTCGCGCATTTTGCAAAACGGTGTCGGGATGAGCCCCTGTGTCCAGCAGAACGCGGCGACCGTCGGCTTCGATCAGCGCGGAAAATCCCCACTCCCCGATGCCCTTCGGGTCGCCCACCAGCATCGTAGACAGTAGCGTCACTTTGAGGGTATGGACCTGTGAAGCGGGGGTCGGGAGGCCGGCAATGGCGCCCGCCCTCGCAGCGTTCAGGTTCAGTATTAGAGGAGAAAACGCGACCAGCGCCGCAAAAGCGCACATCCGATGCGAACTGGCAATTCTGTTGATCATGAGTCGGGTCCTTTCATCTGATTTTCAGCCATCGATGGTAGAAGCTCAAGCAATGCCAGTTCTACGTCAATAACATTAAGATGAGGCTGATCGTTGTGCCGTCGCACTGACATGTCGTTTTGATATAAAGATTGCAACAGCCTCCCCTTTGTTTTGTAAGACCGGAAAGCCGTCAGAAACTGTACTGCACCCATATCCCGAAAGGAAAGGGTCCAATGTCAGAAGATTCGAGGAAAGAAATGTATTCGCGGCGAGGATTTCTCGGGATGAGTTCGGCGGCTCTGGCTGCTGCTGGAATATTGTCTGCGCCGGATTCAGAGGGACAAGAACAAAAGCAATATCCCACCCGGGACGATCGAAGCGCCAGCGCTCCAGGCCCCGGGAATCCAGCGATCGACGCCCAAAATCCCGACTCTTTCTTACCACCGCCAACCGACGCAGGCGGGGTACAAACCTTCAAGTATCCTTTCGGACTCGCACATAAGCGGATGCAAGAGGGCGGATGGTCGCGGGAGGTCACAATTCGCGAGCTCGCTGTGTCCAAGTCGATCGCGGGTGTCGACATGCGGCTAACGGCCGGCGGCATCCGCGAGTTGCACTGGCATGCCGCGGCTGAGTGGGCTCTGATGCTTTACGGAAATGCCCGCATCACCGCGATTGATCTGGACGGCAAGAGCTTCGTTGCTGACGTGACCGAGGGCGATCTCTGGTACTTCCCTACTGGAATTCCGCATTCGATTCAAGGATTGAATCCCGACGGCGCCGAATTTTTGCTGGTTTTCGACGACGGCAACTTCTCGGAATACGAGACGGTGCTACTCACCGATTGGATGGCGCACACGCCGCATGACGTGCTGTCCGCCAATTTCGGAGTAAACCCGCAAGCAATCTCAACAATGCCCAGGAAGGAGAAGTTCATTTTCCAGGCTGCCGTGCCGGGTCTGTTGAGCGAAGACCAAAGAATTGCCGCTGGCTCGCTGGGACCATCGTCGCAAGACTTCGCATTTCGCGTGGCGCAGCAGTCGATTACAAAGCGCACGAAAGGCGGAGAAGTGCGCATCATTGATTCCAGCAAGTTCAAGGCCTCGACTACGATCGCCGCGGCAATCGTAACGGTTCATCCCAGAGGAATTCGCGAATTACACTGGCATCCCAACGCCGACGAATGGCAGTACTTCATCGCCGGCACAGGAAGAATGACGGTGTTCGCCACGGGAGGCCGTGCACGCACCATGGATTTTCAAGCCGGAGACGTTGGCTATATTCAGAAGACGCTCCCGCATTACATTCAGAATACGGGAAAGACGGATCTGAAGTTCCTGGAAATGTTCAAGAGCAATGTCTATCAGGATTTGTCGCTCTCGGAATGGCTCACCCACACGCCGCCAGAGCTGGTGATGGCGCACTTGGGAATTGATAAGGCGACGCTGGCCGCTATTCCCAGTGAAGAGATCGTCGTTATGCCGAAATGAGCGGGTCGGGGCGACAAGCGGTGGAGTTTTATTTTGGGGGTCTGGTAACTGATTGTAAGAATGGCTCCATGGCTCTGGGATGGAAGAATTGGATCCTATCGGCGGCCCACAAGCGGGACCGAAGGTAACCGCGATTCTTTCCGTCGTAGAGATCTGTCGGCCGCTCAGAATTCGCGCACGCGACCATCTCGCGGGAGTACTTCCGGTCTCTCAAACGTTAGATCCAGAGACTTTCGCTACTTACTCCGTCGAGGTGGGCCGCTTCCGTTTGACGAGTCCACGTGCTCAGGCCGCGTGTCACTCATCCAATCGAACAGTATTCGGTGTGGTGCAGTCGATTTCTCACCCTTCTCGACCCACGCCGTCACCGCTTGCATATCTAGTGGTTTTTCGAATAATGCACAACCTAGCTTCGCTCCCCGTGCTCGGTCGGCTTCGGAGAAGGCGCCAGACATAAGAGTAAACTGCCGTTGCCGACAGCCTTTGGTGATCAATTGCTCGACAAAGTCAATCCCGTTCACGCCCAACACGTTGACATCCGACATTATTAGGTCCGAGCATGAGCTGCCACCAGGACAAGCATATTGCAAAGGGACATCAAGCGGACAAACACCGGGCTCGGGGAATGTGATGACTTCGCAATTGCGCTGGGCAAAGAAATGCCATAGCGCAAAGCGCATGCCCTTTTCATCATCGAAAATTACAGCCCTTTCTCATAGATACCATCTAATGCACGGCGAAGCCATGCGGCTGCTGAGAGCTACTGGCTTTCTAGTAAAGCGTCGTTACAGCCGACTTTTTTCGAGTGACGGCACCTCAGTCAGCCGCGGCCGCACCCGCCGGCTGCCGCTGCATCATCTCCTCCATCCCCTTCTTCATCTCTTTCGCCGACGGCTCGGCCTTATGCGTGCCGACCATCCAGGAATAACCATCGGGATCGATGACAGTACCGCAGCGGTCACCCCAGAACATGTCCATCACCGGGCCCTGGCTGGTCGCACCGAGTTTGGTTGCCTTCTCGATCACTTTGTCCACGTTTTCGACATAGAGATACAAAGTAGCCGGTGAGGCGCCGAGGCTCTTAGCGGTGCGCCTTCCCATAGAGGCGCTCTCGGGACCTAGCATGAGCACTGTGCCGCGCAAGGTGAGTTCCGCATGCATCGGCTTGCGATCGGGGCCGTTCAAGATTGCGCGCTTCGCGAAGCCAAACGCCTTCTGGTAAAAGCTGACAGCGGCAGGAATATCCGCAACGGTGAGCGCGGCCGAGACCGCGCCGTACGCCTTCTTGTTTAGGGGATCAATCTTCTTCTTCGCCATAGTGCTCCTTTCGTGCGGAGAACATTCTAGCCGAAAAGAACAAGGATGCCGCATCCGGAACGCAATGGTCTAGTCAGGCTTGGATGACAGCTGCGGCGCACCGGAGATTCTTCTGGGGCCCAGCGACTTTCCCACTCGGCACAAATACGGCCCTCCGGGCTCAACCCACCGCTGATTAACGCAACGCCAGCCTTGGTGTTCAGGTACGAAATCTTGATATTCTCCGCTGTCGTAGAGTTTGACCCGAAGAAGATTCACTTTGGCGGCTGGCTTAAAACGAAATCGAGTCCACTCTGTGCCCACGACTTGAGATCCCGGTCCGAGCGATATCCAGCAGGAACGACATAAACGAAGCCCTTCATGGGACGTCCGGTGAAGTCCATTGGACGTGTGTTAGGACGTTCTAGAGCATCTTCGAATGCATCAGGTCCCGTCCGAACGACTAGGTCCGTCGCAACGATCCCACAACACATATGGCCGTTGACCATGAAGGCCAATCCGCCGAACATCTTCTTCTCGGTGACCTTATATTTGCCTCGGAACAGAAGGCGGAGGCGCTCAGCTAGATTTTCGTCGAATGCCATTGATTGTCACGGTGTGCCAAGAACCCCAGCCCTATCCGAACGGGTTCTCGTCAGCACTGCGGCCGTAGAGAAGTGGAACTGGTACATCGAGCAAGGCGAAAATATACGGACAACTGGCCGGGATGATGATACCAGTGATTCAGCATGATGGAGCGCAGCGCAGCGATCCGCGGCTTGCGGAAGAGTTCTTTCCCGCGCATCGTCAAACGCCAACTCGCCAAAGCGAACGTGTCGGTCATTTCCGCTATGTATTCCTGTGCGGAGTGCGCAGAGGGAACATGTTCGGCTGTGGCCTTGGTGACCCGGTTGCAAACCGCTTCACACATCAGGTCGATCCTCCTTGCAGCGAATTGCAATCTTTCCCGGAAGCCGGATTTTCACCAGTTTTGGCCCATTCGTAAAAAAGTCAATGAAATGAATGAGATCCGTGGTTCTAGGCTAAATTTAAGTGTCGCAACGGCTTGCGCAGGGATGATGCGGAATCGCTGCGAGATGTGATCGCGTTCACACACCAAGTTGCAAGTATTATCTAATTTTGTCTTGCATGACCAGATTTTGTGTTATAGTGATTTCTCAGTAGCCTCTGGTACTTCTCCCCTTGGTCCAAGAACTGTTAGGCTTGAGCTGTACGTCAATACTTGTAGTGCCCCCACACTACTACGTGGCTGTCAAGAAGATATCTCCCCGGTTTGAAGTTTGGGTTGACAGAAATTTTTGATATAATACAAACTCTATCAATAAACTTGAGAATATTTGTAGGCCCCCCACTACATAACTAGTAGATAAGACCTTCCCCCTGATTAAGACTTGCATTCCGGTTAGGTCTGTTTGTGCGCAGATCACCTGGAACAAGAATCCGAACGCTACAAAAAGGTCAAACAAACGGTCAACCTAGAAGGTGTGACTCAGAGGGCGAAGCTATGGCCTCCAACGGGCTATCTTGGCAAGCAGCACCGACGACACCGCGATTCACTGCGGAATCCGAATGGTACGCGCTTCACACACGGCCCCGGCACGAAAAGCTTGTCATTCAGCGACTTGTCGAGCGCGGAGTAGAAACTTTTTTGCCCGTCATTACGGAAACGCACCGCTGGAGCGATCGAAAGAAGTCGGTGCAACTACCGTTGTTCAGTTGCTACGTGTTCGCCCGATTCATTCCCAACCGAAGTGAGCGGTTGCAGGTGCTTCGCGTCAGCGGCGTCCTTGGCTTGGTCGGAAGCCAGGGAGAGGGCACGCCAATTCCTGACGAACAGATCGACGCCGTTCGCACGTTGGTCGAAGGGTCGGTGCCGTGGTCTTCCCATCCGTTCCTCAAAATTGGGCAACGGGTACGAATCCGCAGCGGCGCACTGAATGGCATGGAAGGGATATTAGTCTCCCGCAATGGGAGCGACACCCTAGTTATTTCTGTGGATGCCCTGCAACGGTCCTTGGCGGTCCGTGTCGAGGGCTACGAGCTTGAAGCTGCCTGATCTCCAAAGTATTTTCGCATTAGTCGCATCAATCTGAAGGAGCCCCCTTCCGTGGCAGAATACACAACTGAAACTGTGCGATTGCTTGTCGTCAGCCGGGAATCGGGTGTGCTTCGTCCGCTTTGGGCGATTGCAGAGCCAAATTCCTGGCAGGTAGAAGTCGCGGCAAGTGCTTGGGATGCGATCGAGCGGGTACAATCCGGCTTAGCACCTCATGTGTTCGTATTGGATTTGCCGCGTGGCGATAAAGACTGCCTTCACATCCTCCGTTGGTTAAGGCGGCTCCGTCCTGACTTGCCGGTCATAGTGATCTGTTGTCCTGAAGATGCTGAACGCAAGAAGGAAATCACCCGCCTGGGAGCTCAGGAAGTTCTCATCCGCCCGTTTGATGAGGCGCGACTCGAATCTGTCATCTACAGGCATCTTTCGCCGCTGGAGAATGCGCAAGGCGGAATTGCCAGCGAGGATATCGAGCAAGTCGGTCCAGATGTTTTTTTTGTCAGCGCAAGCCCGATCACTCAAAGGCTAAGAGCTCAGATTCAATTACTCGCCGAAGCCGACGTTCCAGTGCTCATTCTGGGAGAGCCTGGCAGTGGCCGGTACAGTGTGGCTAGACTGATTCACAAGCTTTCCGTCCGCTCGGGTTTCAGGTTCTTAAAAGTAAATTGCGCGGACATGCCGGCTGAGTTGCTTGAGGCCGAATTGTTCGGCGACGGGCGGCCTTTATCGCCCAGCGCTGGCCGACCGGGTTTGGCGAAGTTAGAGCGTGCGGAGAAGGGAACAATCTTCCTTGAGGAGATTGCCGAGATGCCGCTCGGCCTGCAAGAGCGGCTGGTGCAAGTCCTGCAAGAAAAGGTTCTCCTGAGTGAGGGGAGCGATAAGAGGGCGTCCGTCGACGTTCGGATCCTCGCGGGGACCAGCGCCAGCATCGAACGCGCTTTGTCGGAGCGGAAACTGCGGGAAGATTTGTATTACCGCCTCAGCGCATTCAGCGTTCAAGTTCCGCCGCTGCGACAACGAAAGAGTGAGATCACGGTTCTTCTGCGCCACACCATGCACCAGTTGGCCAAGCATTATGGCCTTCCGCCGCGTGATTTTTCTCCGGCCGTGCTTGCGAGCTGTCAGCAATACTTTTGGCCGGGAAACCTGCGGGAACTCGATAGCTTTGTGAAGCGCTACCTGGTTTCAGGCGATACGGAGTTGGCCTTCAACGATCTGGTGATGAGATCCACGGGCACGGACGGCCGGCATGAGGGCAGTGCATACCAAATTACCATTGGCTACGGCGGTAGCCTCAATGGCGAGCCCGACGAGTCTTCCGCAAAATCGCTAAAATCGCTGATTCATGATGTGAAGTCTGAGGCGGAGCGAAATGCAATCGCGACCGCACTGAAGAAAACCGGCTGGAATCGCAAAGCCGCGGCGCGACTTTTGCAAGTCAGCTACCGCACTCTGCTCTACAAGATCGACCAGTATCACATGAGTTCATCCGAACCTTTTCTTTCGCCGCTGCCCTGCCGGGAAGTTGTCGTTGCAGAACACGACGAACCGGGGCAACGGAAAGGAATCCTAACCGTGAAAGACTCGACTCTATCGAAGAGGTCGCTCGCCGCATTCTGTGTCGTGGTTTTGTTCTCGAGCTGCTTCTGGGCACAAGCCAATTCGAGCGCACCTGCCGCGCCCTCAGACGCAGCGGCCAAAGTGCACGATAACACCTTCGTGATTGGCACGGGCGACGTGCTTTCCATCAATGTCTGGAAAGAGGCAGATATCTCGCGGTCGATTCCGGTGCGCTCCGATGGCAATATTTCACTGCCGCTTGTGGGAGAGGTTCAGGCTGCCGGGCGTACACCTCTCAAGCTTGAGCAGGAGATCGCTGCCAAGCTGAAGAACTATATTTCTGAACCGGAAGTTACGGTCATCGTTCAACAGATCAACAGCGAAAAATTCAACATTCTGGGGCAAGTTGCCCGACCCGGTTCCTACCCGCTTACGAGCGCCTCTACTGTTCTGGACGCAATTGCCATTGCTGGCGGATTTCGGGACTTTGCTAAGAAAAAATCGATCTATGTTCTTCGGCAGAACGCAGATGGCACGGAGACGCGACTGCCGTTCAATTACAAGGACGTCATCAAGAGCCAAAACCCGCAGCAGAACGTGAAACTGCAACCGCACGACACGATCGTCGTACCGTAAGCAAGTAATGAAGAATTCCAGAAGACGATTCGGAACTGTGATCCGACCGACGCTGCTCATGATCGGACTGAGTTTGCCAAGTGGGCTGCCGATCTGGGCGCAAACGGAGAATCCACCAGCCCAGCCGCCCGTGCCCGCGATGGTTGGGGTGGACAACAGTTCGGCTCCGGCCGAGAACTACAATCCTGATACGAGCGGCGATCGTATGGTGACTCCACCTCCGGTGAGCGGGCAAGCATATCCCGTTGCGCTAACTTCCCAGGAACGTTCCAACTATCTCCGCGGGGGCATATTGTTTACCAGCGCCTATACTGACAACGCGATAGGGGGAGTAACCGGACATCCCGTGAGCGATATCAGTAACTCGGTGTTCCCCGTGGTCACGCTGGACGAAACCACATCACGGCTTCATAGCACACTAACCTATGCGCCGGGTTTTACTTTTTACCAGCGTACGAGTGGCCTCAACTCTGCGAACCAGAATGCTTCCATTGAATTCGAATATCGCTTGAGCCCACACGTGACCTTCAGCGCAAGAGATTCATTTCAGAAGACATCAAACGTGTTCAACCAGCCGCCGGACCTGGCGTCAACGGGTATTGTATCCGGAGGGGCGCAGGGCGCAAACTTCTCGATCGTTGCCCCGATTGCGGATCAACTGAACAATAGCGGGAACGTCGGCATCAGCTACCAGTTCTCCTTGAATGACATGGTGGGCGCCAGCGGAACGTTTTCGAATCTGCACTATCCGAATCCGGCGCAAGTCCCCGGCTTGTACGATTCCAGTTCGCAAGGTGGATTGGCTTTCTACTCGCATCGAGTTGCGAAGGGACAATACCTCGGGGCCACTTACGGGTATCAGAGGCTTCTCTCCTATCCGACCGTTGGAGTGAATGAGACGCAGACGCACGCGGCGTTTCTTTTCTACACTGTTGCGCCGACTTCCTCGAGATTTTCAATCTCTTTTTTCGGGGGGCCGCAATACTCGGATACGTTTCAGCCCACTCCCCTGACGCCGCTCCGGTCGTGGACGCCGGCGGGCGGTGGCAGCCTGGGCTGGCAGGGACAACTGAACAGCGTCGCCTTAAGCTATACGCACATCATCTCGGGAGGCGGAGGACTGGTTGGAGCTGTAAAACTGGATAGCGTAACCGCCTCGGTGCGCCAGGAGATTACGAGAACCCTGAATGCCTCCGTTACGGGAGGATATTCGCAGAATGATGTTCTCGGCACGCAGTCGCTGGGAGCCACCAACGGACATTCAATTTCTGGCACTGCATCGTTGCATCAGTTGATCGGTCAACACCTGGGCGTACAGCTTGGTTACACCCGGCTTCACCAGAGCTACAGCAACATCGAGGTCATCTCGGCCACTCCCGATACCAACCGCGAGTTTGTTTCCATCTCATATCAGTTTTCAAGGCCGATAGGAAGATAAGTCATGGTGGATGAATTAGAAGAGCAAAGTGGGGAAGGCCTGGATGTTCAGCACTATCTGGGTATAGTAAAACGCCGCCACTTCCACTTTCTGATCCCGTTGTTTATCGGTTGGGCCGTGGTGTGGGCCGCGAGCTGGGTGCTTCCCTCACGTTACGAGTCGACCACGCTGATCCTGGTTGAACAGCCAACCATGCCGAAAGATTACGTTACACCCAACGTGGTGGACGACCTGCAGGAGCGGATGCAGAGTATTACCCAGCAGATTTTGAGCCGTACGCGTCTTCTGCACATTATCGATCAGTTCAATCTTTACGCCGGAGAGCACGCCCAGCGGTCGCCGGACCAAAAGGTTGAACTTATGCGCAAGGACATAACGATCGATCTGGTGCGTGACGCCCAAAATCGGATCACGGCTTTCAATGTATCTTACTCATCACGCAGCCCTCAGCTCGCGCAGCAGATCACCGGCGAACTGACCAATCTGTTCATTAACGAAAATCTTGAGGTGCGGCAGCAGCAGTCAGAAGATACCACTCAGTTCCTCGGAACTCAGTTGGAAGCTGCCCGGAAAACTCTGGCCGACCAGGAAGATCAAATTCGAGTCTTCAAGGCGCAGCACGTTGGAGAAATGCCCGGACAGCTGGCGAGCAATCTCCAGATTTTGCAAGGCCTGCAATCGCAACTGCAGAGTGATGAGGATGCCCTCAACGCTGCCCGTCAGCAGCGCGTGTATCTGCAGACCCTTGCGGACCAGTACCGGAGCCTGCAGGGACCAGCAAAGGGCCCAGATGACACTTCCGTCGGATTGCCAGCCCTTGACCAGGAACTGCAGAAGCTCAGAACGCAGCTTGCCGACCTTAGTTCTCACTACACCGATCGGCATCCTGACGTACGAAAACTCAAAGACGAGATCGCAAGAACCGAAAAAATGCGAGCGCAGCTTCTGGCGAGCGTGAAGAAAAACAATGGCGCAACCGACAGCGCCGATAACGCTGGCCAAGCCAGCGTGGGAACAGACACCGCCCAGGCGTCCCTGATGGCCCCAATCCAAAGTCAGCTCCGATCGAATGAGCTGGAAATCGCGAACCGGGAACATTCCATCGCCACACTGAAGGCGAAGGTCGACGACTATCAGGCGCGCTTGAACACCGAGCCTATTCGGGAACAGCAACTGGCCGACTTGACCCGCGGCTATGATCAAAGCAAAGCCAACTACGACGATCTGCTGAAAAAGAAAAACGAGTCGAGCATGGCCACCAGCATGGAACTGTTGCAACAGGGCGAGCGCTTTCGTGTCGTGGATCCACCGAGCCTGCCACAGAAACCGGAGTTTCCGAACCGCCTCAAATTTTGCGGCATCGGTCTGGGAGTTGGACTCGCTTTTGGCCTGGTGGTAGCCGGAGCCTTCGAGATGCTCGACGACCGTTTGCACAGCAGCAAAGAAATTCGGAAGTTGTTGCCGGTAGATGTGATCGGTGAGATTCCCGTGATCGTGAACGCATCGGATGCGCATAACGCGAAAGGCAAGCTGGGGCTCAGTTGGGCAGTAGCAGCTCTTGTATTTGTTACCATTCTGGCGGGATCGGCATTCAGCTATTTGCGCGGATAACTTCGTGTATAAGAAATTCTACAATCTGCAGCGAAACCCGTTCGATATCACGCCCGACCCTTCGTTTCTGTTTCCAACCAAGAAACACAACGAGGCGCTCGCGGCGCTGTATTACGGCGTAAAGCGGCGCAAGGGTTTCGTGGTTCTGACCGGGGAGGTAGGCACAGGCAAAACCGTGCTGGTCCGGTGCCTGCTGAATATTCTGAGCCGCGCTAATGTCGCATTCGCGTATGTCTTCAATCCGCTGTTGGGGGCGACTGAGTTCCTGCAATACATCGCGGGCGATCTTGGGTTGCCGACGTCGGGCAAGAACAAAACAGAACTTCTCCTCGAGCTCAGCAGCTACGCCATCGCTCGTCATCGTAAGGGAATGACTACCGTCCTGGTTGTCGATGAAGCGCACCATCTGTCGACCGAACTGCTGGAAGAGATTCGCCTGCTGACAAATCTGGAAACAGGAGAGGCGAAGTTGTTGCAGATTCTGCTGGTAGGTCAACCGGAGTTGGACGAGAGTCTCGATTCCGTCGATCTGCGGCAATTGAAGCAGCGCATCGGACTGCGTTCTCATCTGGGTTCATTGGATTTGGAAGAAACCTGTGGCTACGTGTATCGCCGCCTGCAGATCGCAGGCAATACGAATCCTGCCGAGATCTTCCCGATGGAGACGATTGTTGAATTGCACACACAGTCGCGCGGGTATCCTCGGCTGATCAATACGCTGTGTGAAAATGCTCTCATTCACGGGTATGCGAGCCAGACGCGAAGCATCTCTCCCGAAGTAATTGACGAGATCGCGGTAGACTTCCGGCTGAATGTGGTGCGTCCACCTAAGGCAGAGCGCGAAAAGACAGCCGATGCTTCGACGGACGTGGCTCGTGCGGCGCGAACTTTGTTGGATCTCTACGAGCACTTGAAGAATGGGCAGGGAAGCCGGACAGATTTCGGGATGATGGTGGGCACAGGAGCGCGCAAGCAATGAGCCGTATATTTGACGCCCTGCAAAGATCGGGCGCTGAGCAATCGGGAGTGGAATATCCCGACATGATGTCGGTCGCCAGTTCTGTCTTCGAGCCGGCGCCAGGACCGGAAGCGATCGAAGAAAGTGCGCCGGCGGTTGTGGCGGAGTTGCTCGCGGAGATAGAGCGTGGGCCGGGACGCCGTCGCAACTTCGCAAACGTCAGGGCAGGAAAGAGCGCCGATGGCTCCATTTCCATCGTTCCCATCGATCGAGGTGGGTGTCACATCGGCGAGTCATCTGGTTTTCTTCAGCCAACCAGAGAGCCTGGCGGCAGAAAAGTTCCGCTTCCTCGGTGTACGCCTGCGACAGATGCGGCAGAACCGAACGCTGAAGAAAGTTCTTATTACGAGCACCATTCCAGAGGAAGGAAAGAGCCTGATTGCGGTCAATCTTGCTGGTGTGCTTGCGCGTCGGAAAGAGAGAGTGTTGTTGATCGACGGTGACATGCGGCGGCCAGTTCTGGCCCAGAATCTTGGACTCGGAACATTAGCGGGTCTGGCCGAGTGGCTGCGGGGAGGAACTCAGACTCCGTCCAATATCTACCATCTGTCAGGGATCGGATTGTGGATCATGCCCGCGGGGCATCCGCCGACGAACCCTCTGGAATTGATGCAGTCAGGTCGCTTGTCAGCGCTTTTTCAACAGATCAATGATTGGTTTGACTGGATTATCGTAGACTCACCGCCTTTGCTTCCGCTGGCCGACACAACCGTCTGGGCCCGACTGGCCGATGGAACGCTGCTGGTGACTCGCGAAGGAACAACACAGAAGGGGGCCTTACAGCGGGGCCTTGAGATAATCAAGAAATCAGATTTATTGGGAGTCGTTCTAAACGGACGCTCCGATACAGATCACGAGGATTACTATCGTCGGTATTCGCCTCCGGAATCCAAATAGCTGTTTGGCACTTCAACTACCTCAACAATAATTCAGCTGTAATCGCAACTAGCGCCACTCTCCCCCGACACCAGCATTCACAAGACATGGAGAATAAAGTCGTGAACTTACGTCGATCTATTGCTAGCTCTGGCCATGACCCTTCTGAGCGAGAAATCGGCTCCAGCGAGGACCGCGAGATCCTCAGCCAGAAGGCGTTTCATCGTGTAATCTCGATTGAAAGGTTGCGAACCGAACGTTCGCGCAAACCATTCCTTCTCATGCTGCTCGACATGGGGGATCACCTGCCCTCGGAAACAAACGAGAAGCATCTCAGTGAAATCCTGAACGCGTTGTCCTTAGCAACCAGGCAGACAGACGTCGCTGGCTGGTACGAGACCGACCGTATCGTGGGTGTGATGTTCATTGAGGTCTCGGTTGAGGAGCGGCACACCATCGTAAGCACAATGATTGCGCGGGTAGGCGACATTCTGCGGGAGCATCTCAGCCTCGAACAGTTCAGCCGGGTGAGATTTTCGTTTCATGTGTTTCCCGAGGACTGGAACAAGGACTCCAAGAAGCCCAGCAATCCTGTGTTTTATCCCGACCATTCGAAGCAGTCGGATAAACGGCGGGTATCTGGCGTCCTCAAGCGCGCCATCGACATTATCGGGAGCCTCTTGGCTTTGACGCTGCTTGCTCCCGCGTTTCTGATGATCGCGGCAGCTATCAAGGCTAGCTCGAAAGGCCCGGTGTTCTTCCGCCAGAAGCGCGTTGGGCAACATGGCCAGCCTTTTGTTTTCTTCAAATTTCGATCGATGAAAGTTGGCAACGATGCCAGCGTGCACCAGGAATACGTCAAGAAACTGATCTCAGGGACTGCCGAGCGGAACCATTCCAACGGAAATGGCAACGGCAATGGCGTGTTCAAGTTGACGAAAGACTCGCGGATCACTCGCATCGGGGGTTTTCTGCGGAGAACCAGCCTGGATGAACTGCCGCAGTTCTACAACGTTTTGAAAGGCCAGATGTCTTTGGTGGGTCCGCGTCCTCCGATTCCCTACGAGGTCGAGAATTACGATGTGTGGCATCGCCGGCGCTTGCTCGAAGCGAAGCCGGGAATCACCGGTCTTTGGCAAGTCAGTGGACGCAGTCGCGTGACGTTTGATGAGATGGTCCGTCTCGATCTCCGCTATGCTCGCACCTGGTCCCCTTGGATGGATATCAAGATTCTCGTGCGCACACCTCTTGCGGTCGTTTTGGGCGAAGGCGCCCACTAACTCGCACCGCACTTTTCTCCCCTTCACTTTCCTCCCTCTCAACTTCTGTCGAAAGAAGGAATCAAAATGGCTACGTCTGTAACGCAAGCTGAAAGCTCGCTCTCACTCCAAAAACAGCGCAGTGAGGTCGTACGATTTGGAGTCATCGGATATGGCTATTGGGGTCCGAAAGTTGTCCGGAACCTGGAACATTTGAACAAAACCGAGGTTCTCACCCTTTGTGACCTCAACGTCGCGGCACGAAAACGCGCTCACAAGGATTTTCCGCAGATGGAGATTGTTTCTGATCCATCGGAGGTGCTGACGTCCCCTGACATTGATGCGGTTGCGGTAGTGACGCCAGTATGGACGCATTACGAACTGGCAAAAGCCGCTCTGGAGAATGGTAAGCACGTCTTTGTCGAGAAACCGTTTACCAGCAACACGGCGCAGGCGGAAGAACTTATCGAACTTGCGGAAAAAAAGAACCTGAAGATCATGGTGGACCACACGTTCTTGTTCACACCGGCGGTCCGGAAGATTCGTGAACTCCTGGACGAGAATACGCTCGGAAAGCTCTTTTACTATGATTCCATGCGGGTGAATCTTGGTCTCTTCCAGCATGACGTGAATGTCATCTGGGATCTGGCGCCGCACGACCTTTCGATCATGGATTACCTCATCCAGAAGGGTCCCGAGGCCATTGTCGCCACCGGGCAGAGTCACCTGAATGGACACGAGGACGTCGCATTCATCACCCTCTACTTTCCAGACAAACTGATTGCGCACGTCAACGTGAACTGGCTATCTCCGGTGAAAATACGCACAACGCTTAATCGGCGGTGAGAAGAAGATGGTGGTCTGGAATGATCAGGCCGCCGACGAAGAAGTCAAGGTCTACGACAAAGGCGTGACCGTGACGAGTCCCGAGGGCGTTTACAACTTACTGGTCAATTACCGGTCAGGCGATATGTGGGCCCCGCGACTTGAGCGGGCGGAGGCCTTGAGCCGGGAGTTGGGCTATTTTGTCGACTGCGTGCTGAAGGACGAGACTCCCATCAATGACGGCAAAGCTGGTTTGCGCGTGGTCAAGATGCTCGAAGCTTCCACGGAATCGATTCGCCAAAAAGGAGCCCTGGTCTACCTCTGAGCCGTCGCAGAAACAATCATCAATCTCATGAGTGAGACATTTTCATTCGACCGTTTGGGAACTGCCTTGAGCCTTGCAGGGCTGGGCTCTTTCAGCGATGCGCCGAAAATCCTGCTGGCCGCGACGGATCGTTGGTATCCGACGGCACGGCTGGGACTGGCTCTCGCAAAAGCCGGATGCGTTGTCGAGGCAGTTTGTCCCTCGGGTCATCCCTTGAATCTAACCCGGGCAATGTCCCGGATGCACAGGTACCATGGCCTGGCACCACTCGCTTCTTTCAGTCGGGCAATCCGTGCGTCCAATCCAGATCTGGTCATCCCGGCGGATGATCTTGCAACATGGCATCTGCACGATCTCTACAGCCGGGAACTCAGCAATGGCCAATCCGGCCAGCAGATCTGCCGATTGATCGCGCAGTCACTGGGCGCGGCGGAGAGTTTCAAAGTCGTTCGTTCGAGAAGCGCTTTCATGCAATTGGCCGAGGGAGAGAACATTCGCGTTCCGCATTCCGATGTGATCGCGAATGAAAGTGACCTTCACGAGTGGATCGCGCGAAGAGGTTTTCCGACAGTGCTGAAGGCGAACGGCACTTCTGGTGGTGACGGAGTCAAGGTGGTGAATACGGTGGAGGAGGCTGAACGCACCTTCCGCAAATTGCATGCTCCACCACTGCTGGCACGAGCCGTCAAGCGAACGATGCTCGACCGGGATTCAACGTTGGTGTGGCCCTCCCTATCGCGTCGTGAACGAGTTGTAAATGCTCAAACCTTCGTGGCCGGAAATGAAGCAACCAGTACGTTCGTTTGCTGGGAAGGAAATGTTCTCGCGAGTCTTCACTTTGAGGTTGTGCGAAAGGTAGGCTCGACGGGTCACGCAACGGTTGTGCGCCGGATCGACCATCCGGAGATGTCGGCGGCAGCCGACAAGATCGCTCGCCGGCTGAAGCTGTCCGGGTTCCACGGGCTCGATTTCATGCTTGAGGCAGAGACCGGCAACGCGTATCTGATTGAGATCAATCCTCGAAGTACGCAGGTAGGACATCTTGCGCTGGGGCCGGGGCGCGATCTGCCTGCAGCACTTTATTCCGTGCTTACTGGGAAAAATCTAAAGGCGGCTGCGGCAGTGACCGAGAACGATACGATCGCATTATTCCCGCAGGAGTGGAAACGAGATCCCGAGAGTTCGTTCCTCTTATCCGCGTACCACGATGTCCCATGGGAGGAACCTGGAATCGTGAGCGCATGTGCGGGTGCGGTCCGTAAGCAGAAAGATCACCGCAATCGGAGATTCGTTTCCGCCGAACAGCCCTCCGGCGCTGCGATCGGAGGGCACACCACAACGGACGAATCAAAGCCTGAACCTTTGGTAGCGGAGCAGAGCCAGATCTGACATGAATACTTTTTTGTGCATCGCCGACGATGTGAAGCTTGGTCGAGACGTAAAGCTCTCGAAGTTCATAAACATGTACGGCTGCGAAGTTGGCGACGAAACCAAGATCGGGGCGTTTGTGGAGATCCAGAAAAATGCGACGATCGGCAAACGCTGTAAGATCTCCAGCCATACGTTCATCTGCGAAGGCGTGACCATTGAAGACAATGTCTTCATCGGGCACGGAGTAATGTTCATCAACGACAGTTATCCGCGGGCCACTACCGCGGGAGGTGGTCTGCAAACTGAAGCCGACTGGAAAGTGGAGCGCACGGTCATTAAGAAAGGCGCTTCGGTCGGTTCGGGGACAACCATCCTCGCAAAAGTTACAGTTGGCGAGAACGCCATCGTAGGTGCCGGCAGCGTCGTCACCAAAGATGTCCCCGCTAACGGCATCGTAGCCGGCAATCCCGCGAAACTATTGCGTTATATCGAACAGCCTGTGGAGGGAAAATGAGCACTCATAACAGTATTCCGTTTCTCGATTTGATCACCCCGCACGTAGAACTTGAGCAAGAGCTGACCGCCGTATTTCAGAAGGCGCTGCGGACTGCCGGATTCATCGGTGGGCCCGCCGTTGAGGAATTTGAAAAGGCGTTTGCGAATTTCTGTGATGCGAAATACGCGGTAGGTGTCAGCAGTGGCACGGATGCCCTGCGCTTCGCCTTGATGGCCTGCGGCGTTCAGCAGGGAGATGTAGTTCTTACCGTGCCGAACACGTTCATCGCGACCACAGAGGCAATCTCGCAAGCCGGCGCATTGCCTGAATTCGTCGATATTGACGAGCGCACCTACAACCTGGATCCAGCCAAACTGAAGGAGTACCTGGAAAAGCAGTGCGAAGTGAACTCCTCCGGGCGGCTGATGAGCCTGAGGAGTGGTCGTCCGGTGACCGCCGTCGTTCCGGTACATTTGTACGGCCAGACGGCAGACATGGACCCGATCCTGGAACTCGCGGAGCAATATGGCCTCATCGTAGTTGAGGATGCGTGCCAGGCACACGGCGCGGAGTACTTCTCCCGCAAGCAGGGCCGCTGGATGAAAGCCGGCTCGATTGGCCGAGCCGCTGCGTTCAGCTTTTATCCGGGGAAGAACCTGGGAGCGTGCGGAGAAGCCGGCGCAGTCACGACGAATGACGCAGCCCTCGCCTCCAAAATGAAGATGTTGCGGGACCACGGCCAGGCCAAGAAGTATTACCACGATGTGGAAGGCTACAACGGCAGGCTGGACGCGATCCAGGCTGGCATCCTGCACGCGAAGCTAGGCCATCTTGCGAAATGGAACTCTCAGCGGCGCGACCACGCCGCGGAATATCGCAAGCTCTTTGAAAACGCCGATTGCGGCGTGAACCCGCCGTACGAGCCCTCGTGGTCGAAGGCCGTCTATCACTTGTATGTGGTGCGTGTAGAGAATCGCGAAGCCTTCATGGCGCACATGAAGGAAGCGGGGATTGGGACGGCGATTCATTACCCGATTCCGTTGCATCTGCAGAAAGCGTATGCGTCACTGAAGTATCGGGAAGGCGATTTCCCAGTCGCGGAGAAGCTTTCCGCTGAGATCGTGTCGCTGCCGATGTTTCCGCAACTGACGTCGGAACAGATGACACGCGTCGTAGAGGAGATTCAAGGCTTCACTGCTCGATCCAGAAGCGGGCTGAGACAGAGTCGCCAGCGATCGTGTAACTCGCGCAGAAATCGCTCAATAAAATCAAGGCATGGAGTAGCACACAAATGAAGCTTTCAGTAATCGGCGCAGGTTACGTCGGCCTGACAACCGCAGCATGCTTGGCACAGATTGGTCATGATGTGTTCTGCAGTGAGAGTGACCTCGAAAAACTCGGCAAACTGCAAAATGGCGTAATGCCAATTTTCGAGCCGCACTTGGAGGAAGTCGTTGATGCTTCTCGCGCTGCGGGTCGACTGTGCTTTGGATCCACAGAAGACGCGATCGCATGGGGAGAGGCAATCTTCATCTGCGTTGGTACACCACCGCTTCCAAATGGAGACGCGGATTTGTCGGCGATCGAAGTGGTAGCGCGGATGATTGCAAAGCGCGCCAACGGGTATCGGCTCGTCATTGAAAAAAGTACGGTGCCGGTTCAGACCGGAGCGCAGCTTCGGAAGCACCTGTCCGTACACAGCACAAACGGCTTCAGGCATGACGTCGCGTCAAATCCCGAGTTTCTTCGTGAGGGAACCTCGGTTGAAGATTTTCTCCACCCCGATCGCATCGTCATTGGTGTTGACACACAACGGGCCGAGGAATTACTGCGCGAGATCTATCAACCCATCCTCGACCAAAGGTTTGCATGCCCAATTCACGAAGACTGCGGAAACCGGAAGGAGCCACATTTTCTGGTCACCGATACCGGCTCAGCAGAATTGATCAAGCATGCTTCCAACTCCTTCCTGGCGATGAAGATCTCGTTTATCAATATGGTGGCAAACCTGTGCGAAGCGGTGGGCGCTGACGTGACCAAAGTTGCGGAAGGGATGGGACTGGACCCTCGCATTGGTTCTTCCTTCTTAAGTCCTGGAATCGGTTTTGGCGGATTCTGTTTCCCCAAAGACGTGCAGGCCTTCATCAGAATCGCGGAAAAGTCCGGCTGCGATTTCTCTTTGCTGAAAGAAGTGGAAAAGATCAATCAATGCCGGGTCGAGCAATTTGTCGAGAAGGTGCGGCACGAGCTCTGGGTCATAAGAGGCAAGAAGGTGACGCTCTGGGGTCTTGCCTTCAAACCCAACACCGATGATGTCCGTTTCGCGCCTTCGATTGCGCTAGCAAAAGCATTGCTGGCCGAAGGAGCTGTTGTGACCGCTTACGATCCGCAAGCTATGACAAAAGCCAAAGCCGTGTTGCCTGACATTATTTACTGCGCAGATGCTTATGAAGCAGCGTCTGGGGCCGATGCCGTGCTGATCGTTACGGAGTGGGACGAATTTCGCGATCTGGACTGGAAACGTATTCTTTCGCTCGTCGAACAGCCGCTGCTCATCGATGGCAGGAACATGTTCAACCCAGAAGAAATGAGCGAGCACGGTTTCCGATACGTTAGTATCGGTCGAGACCGAGGCACTGCCCTCGCCCGCACTTGAGCCGAATCAAGCCAGGTTGAGAAGTGAAAAAGATCTGCAGGAAGTTTCAATCTAGTTCGCCAGGCATAAGACTCGAATATGGAATTACGTCTCGATCGGTTGCTGACCCTGCACCTCGCCTCCCCATGTTTGCGGTTGTTGGGGACACAGGACCGATCGATTCCAATTCTGATGTACCACAGCATTACAGACCAGGACGAGTCCGGCGTGCACGCCTACTACCGGACAGCGACCGCTCCCAACGTATTCGCGGAGCAGATGAAGTATCTGCGGACGACGGGCTACACAAGCTGCAGCCTGGCGCACGCGATGAACCATTTGCAGGCCGCCGAATCAACCGGCGAAAAGTTCGTCGTAATCACGTTCGATGACGGCTACGCTGATTTCTACCGCCATGCCTTTCCGGTTTTACAGCAGTATGGCTTCAGCGCGACTATGTTTCTGCCCACCGCCTACATCGCAGAGAGCCCGGTCTCATTTAAAGGTAAGGACTGTTTGACTTGGGCGCAGGTCAAAGAACTGAGCCAACACGGCATCCTGTTCGGTTCTCACACCGTCACGCACCCCCAACTTCGCGAGGTCAGCGCCCGCGCAGTCCAGGACGAAATCGCCGACTCCAAGAAGACGATCGAAGAAAAGCTGGGTTGTGCTGTCGAGTCGTTCGCTTATCCGTATGCCTTCCCCCAAACTGACACCGATTTCAAGAGCATGCTTCGCGAGTTGCTTCACGAGGCCGGATATCAGAATGGCGTCTGCACCATCGTTGGCCGGGCGAAGCGCGGCAGCGAGCCGCTGTTTCTGGAGCGTCTGCCCGTCAACTCCTGTGACGACGACGCCCTGTTCGGCGCCAAGCTGGCCGGCGCCTATGACTGGATCTCGACCGCGCAGCAGATTTCCAAAATGGGAAAAGGCTTCCGGCAGGGCCTGAAAAATGGCCTTAAACCAAATATTTCCAAGGAGTTGCCAAGAGTGCAGCGTCCCTCGTAGAGCGGGGACATGACCCTCTGAGACCTATTCGCGCTGAATCCACAATCGTTATAACGGGGATGTCATCCAGTAGATCGTTTGCCACTCCCCTACTGGCAGCTAGACCGACCAGCGGGCTCGCTTAAAATAGCGGGTCCAGCATACGATTCTTGGAGGTACGCGTGAACGGGCCCCGAAAGCTGCTTCTCGCAGTAATGTTCGTCATTCTTGCAGCCACTTTTTCTGCCGCCAGCGATATTTATATTGCTCAGAACGCCACCGGCGGAAATACCGGAGCCGATTGCGCCGACGCCCACGCGGCGTCCTGGTTCAACAGTTCCTCTAACTGGGGATCGGGCTCAGGAAAGATCGGCCCAGGGACGACCGTCCATCTTTGCGGAACCTTCACCGCCCCGGCAGGATCCAGCGGATACCTGACGTTTCAAGGATCAGGTTTGAGCGGAAATCCCATCACGCTGCTTTTCGAGTCGGGTGCCGTTTTAACCGCACCCTATTGGTCGGGCCCTGCGGTCTTGATTGGGGCGCACAATTACGTCACGGTTGATGGCGGGACGAACGGCATCATTCAGGCCACTGCAAACGGGACTGACCTGGCGAACCAGCAAGATGGTGGTACGGGCGTAGATTGCGGGTCGGTTAACATGTGTTCCAATGTCCGCGTCCAAAATCTAACAATCGCCGATTTGTACGTTCATGCTTGCCCTAAAAGTACCTCGTATACCGCCTGCACCGACGCGGGCGGCGGCAACACCCTGGGCATTCGGCTCTGGCGGAAACAACGACACGATCTATAACAATACGGTACATGACGTTCACTGGTCTATTGTGATGCTCTACGGCACCAGCGGGACCAACTCCACCAATATGGTGGCTTACAACAATACGGTCTACAACAACGACCACGGTATCGTATTTGGGACGAAACCTCAGGATCGACTGCGACCGGAAGTAACTGCTCTAATGCGATTTATAACAATGACATTAGCGATTTCCAGTCCTGGGACAATGCCTCGGACGCTTTTCATCATGATGGCATCCACGCCTTCGCGAACAACGCTCCAGGTGCCAACTACTATGTTTGCGTGTACTCGAATTATCTTCACGGCGACGGTGGGGTAACGTTTAACTCTTTCATCTTTATGGAGTCGGATTCGCAGAACTCGTTGGTCTTTAACAACGTTCTACATCTAACAGGGAACGGAAATCCCACAACTTGCACAGGCACCGGCATCCTCGGACCTGCGACCGGTTCAGGGACCTACGGCCTTAACCTTGGGGTGTACAACAACACTATCGTGGGCTACAGCACGAGCAACTGCATGGCACTGGGACTGCAGGAGCAAACGAGCCCAACGGCCTACAACAATGTCGTCAGTACCGCGAATACAATGACATATGCCTCCAGCACAAGTGGCCAAGCTTGGGACTACAACACTTATTACAACACGGGGAGTGGACAGTGGCAGTTCGGGAGTTTCGGGCAATGGCAGTCTAACGGTTACGACATGCACGGCCAAAACGCAAATCCCAACTTAACCTCCTCTTTCACACTGAATTCCGGTTCGCCTGCTATCGGTGCCGCGAAGAATCTAACATCTCTCGGCGTTGCTGCTCTTGACGTAGGTGCTCCGCAGACCTTCGGTGTTGGTGGGACTTGTGGCACGGGATGTATGTCGAGGCTAAGCAGCGGGAAATGGGACGCTGGAGCCTACCCATATGGAAACAATCCCAATCCCCTTCCGCCCACCAGTCTCAAGGCGTCTGTTCAGTAGGCCTTTCCTCCATCCTAAATGCGAGACCTCGAGCGTTGAGACTGCTTTAAGCGAGCTGCAATCACCCCGAGGTCTTTCGCCTAGGGCCGCGTGACACCGGTGGGCCTAGGTCACTGCTGAAACTCCAGTATGGCTACAACCAACGAAGTTCTGACGCCAGGGTCGGTAACGGCGGAACATGCGCACTCGCCTTCACGATGGGAGCGGCTGATCCTTGGCGCGGTGCGGCTCGTTCCAGGCTCGCGCTCGCTCGGATTCTCTCACCGAGTCAGGACCGCGATGCACGGCAGCGCCTGGACCCTTGCGGGCTACGGCGTCAGTCAGTTGCTTCGGGCGGCGTCTGTTTTCGTTCTTGCGCGCCGCCTGTTGGGGCCACAGGCATTTGGACTGGCGGCGTTAGCGACGGTTTTTCTAAGTGGGCTTGAAATGCTCACTGATCTGGGCGTTGGCATGGACGTCGTGCAGCACCGCCGTGGCGATGACCCGGTGTTCATCAATACAGCTTTCTTAATTCAATCGGCGCGGGGGCTGATTCTTTGCGGAGTGGCAGCGGCGTTGGCATTTCCGTTTGCCAGCTTCTATCACCAGCCCGCCATCCGCTGGCTGGCCATCGTCGCGGCTCTTTCGGTGGGCATCCGTGGATTTGCTAGCGGCTCCATCTGGACGATGACCCGGCACGTTAAGCTTGCGAAGCTCACCGGTTGACCGTTGGGTGCGATGGTGCGGGACTGGTCGTTGCAATTGTCTGGTCGTTCATCTCGCCAACCGCTTGGGCCTTGGTGATGGCCCGGGTCGGAAGCGCGCTGGTCTACACCGTGGGCAGCCACATCATGGCGGATTCGAGACCCACGCTGATCTTCGATCGTCAGGCCGCCCGTGAAATTCTAGCGTTCGGCGCCGGCATGTTTGTGTCCACAGCTACGTATTTCTTGGGTGGGAGGCAGAGCGGCTAATTCTGGGAAAATTCGTGAATGTCGCGGAACTGGGCTGTTATTCGCTCGCGGTCACAACTCTCCATGCTGCCGTCGCGCGCGCTTCAGCAAACTAGTTGGGCAGGTCTTTTTCCCAATGATCTCCCAGTCGGTCAGGAAAGAGAACGAGACGGCCGGGCGCTACTATCTCCGAGCACGACTGTTTTTCTTCGTGCTCAGCGTGATCGTAGGGGTCGGATTCATCGCCTACAGCAACAGGGTGGTTTCTATGCTATTAGGCCCCAAGTATCTTATGGCAGGCTGGATCCTACAGTTGCTTGGCATCCGTGTGGCAACCGAGATTTTCTCAAGTCCGACGACGAGCCTATTGCTGGCAAATGGCGCACCCAAATATTTGGGTGTGGGCAACACAGTTCGGCTGGTCCTGATCAGCGTCGGAGTCATCGGCGGTTACCACCGGTAC
>CAVQDY010000020.1:0-109004 GCA_963711365.1 Terriglobia bacterium
ACCGGCAGGAATTCGGTTTGGCGGAGCGTCATTACCGGCAGGCCATCGACGCCGATCCCCGCTACGCATTGGCCTATTTCGATCTGGGCAACGTGCTCGATGAGACGGGCCGAGTGCACGACGCGGTTCAAACTTACAAGACAGCGCTGCAGTTGGCTCCCACATACGCCGATGCGCATTACAATCTCGCGCTGGCCTATGAAAAGGTCCGCGAGCCCCGCAAAGCCCTAAAGCACTGGCAGGCCTACACCAAGCTCGACACCTCCGGACCTTGGTCCGTCCACGCTCGCAGCCAGATCAAACGCATTCTGCAAGCCGACGGTCTCAAGATCGTCTACAAGCGCGCCTGATCCCGCAAAACTATTTTTGGCATTTGGGACAGTAGTGACTACTGCGCCCGCAATTACGATTCGTTTGATCGGAGTCTTGCACACCAGGCAGGGCTCGCCTTCTCGCCCGTAAACCCGATGCTCAAGTTGAAAAAATCCTTCTTGACCCTCGGCGTCGACATAATCTGAAACTGAAGATCCGCCGAGAGCGATCGCTTCCCTCAAAACTTCCTTCACCGCAACGAAGAGCTTGCCAATTTGCTCGCTCGGATATCGAAGCTCGCCGCCGCGGACGAATCCCGGCCCGAAACAAAGATTCATCCGCATAAATGTTGCCGACGCCACGCAGGAGTTTCTGATTCAGCAGCGCGCTCTTGATCGGCGTCTTGCGCCCGCGAAAGAGCGGCACAAAATGATCCAGATCAACCTCCAGCGGCTCGAAACCGGTAGCGTCAAAGTCCCCCTCCGCGGCAACACTCAGCCGTCCAAATCGGCGCGGATCCACAAAACGAGTTCCCGTCCTGACGCCAGCCTCAAAATCGCGTGCGTATGTTTCGCCACTTCACTTGCGGCTCGCAAACTTGAAGCCGCCCCGTCATCCCCAGATGCACGATCCACTGGGCGTTGATTGGTGTGGGGCGGACACTCTTGTCCGCCTCTGCCTGCGGCGTATCAAATGCTGCAGCGATCTGCGCTTCGGTTTTGTGCCGTTCTTGCGAAAGCTCGCTGCCCCAGTCCGCTCCAAATCAAAAACAATATGCTTGCCCATCCTCCGACCGAAGCGATGCGCCTGTGTTCCAGCACAGCCGCGATCTCCGAGGCCGGAGATTTCAGCGGCTCTTTCTTCTGTCCCAGCCATACGGATTCGACCACGTCTCCCGTGACGCGCTTCGCTAGTCCGCGAGCAATGGTTTCAACTTCAGGCAATTCAGGCATGTTTGAAATCTAAAACACAGTTGTCATTCCGAGCGCACCGAGGAATCTACTTCTTTAAGTTTAAATCTTGTCATTCCGAACCGGCTCTAGCCGTGAGGAATCTGCTTTTCACCGGCAGCGGGCCCGCCCCTACTTTTCAAAAACGTCCCCTGCTGTAGCTCCTGGAAGGCCTGCTGCAACTGTTCCTGGGTATTCATCACGATCGGCCCGTACCACGCCACAGGTTCCTCCAGCGGCTTACCCGAAACCAGCAGAAATCGGATCCCGTCCTCGCCAGCCTGCACGGCCACTTCGTCGCCGCGATCAAACACCACCAGCGATCGGTTCTGCGCGTCCGACGGAGGCTGTGTATCCGCCCAACCCACGCTCTCGGTCGGCACGGCCAGCGGTCCGGAAGCATTACAGAACTTTCCATCCCCCGCGAAAACGTACGCGAATGCATGCCGCGTGGTCTCTACGGGCAGCGTCTTCCGCTCCCCCGGAGGAACCGAAACATCCAGATAGATCGGATCGGTGGCAATGCCATCGACCGCCCTTTCTTTCCCCAGAAACTTCCACACACAATCCGCACATGCGTGCCGTCGTCGTCGGTGACTTCGGGAATGTCTCCAGTCTTCACTTCCTGATACCGCGGCGCAGTCATCTTCAGCGCCGACGGAAGATTCGCCCACAGCTGGAATCCATGCATGCGCCCCGTTGTGTCGCCCTTCGGCATCTCCTGATGGATAATGCCGCTGCCGGCCGTCATCCATTGCACATCGCCTGCGGCAATCGCGCCCTGATTGCCCATGCTGTCGCCATGCTCCACCGTGCCCGCAAGCACATATGTGATCGTCTCAATCCCGCGATGCGGATGCCATGGAAACCCCGCCAGGTAATCGTCAGGAACGTCGTTGCGAAAGTCATCGAGCAGCAGGAACGGATCAAAGTCTCCCGTATTCCCAAACCCAAACGCGCGGCGCAAATGCAATCCGGCGCCCTCCAGCGTGGGCTTGGACTTAATCAGACGTTTCACCGGTCGTATGGACATATTTGGCCTCGGTAGGTTGTCTTGCTTTTGATGCGGCTATCCCCCAATCGGACGCAGTGACCTGGCCGCGTCCCTGGGAGCATAATGATCGCGTGTAGTGTCCCCACGCTGGATCTTCGAAACTTTCAGCGTTCAGGCCCGTTAATATCCTATTCGCGGGAGACTCTCATGACGACACCTGAACGGCAGTTGCGATTTCTACAAGCAGGCTGCCTGTTTGTCCTTCTGGCTAGCACCAGACTTGCTTGGAGAGTTCAAGGCACCACGCATGGCAGCCCAGTCGTGCGCTGGATCGTACTGGTTTTGGCCGTTGCCTGTACAGTCCAGGGGTTTACGCTGCAGCAGCGCATCGTTACCCGTCCCAACCGAACTCAACGAGGATCAGGCTCATCGACGCCATTCAGTCGATGGAGAGCCGGCAACATCGTGCGGCTGGCGTTTGCTACTGCAGTGGGACTTTATGGGTTGCTGCTGAGTGAGTTCGGAGGACCGCTCTGGCAGGTCGACTCCCTGTTCGTGATCGGATTAGTTCTTCTGTTGATATGGGAACCAGGGAGAATACCGAGATCCGCAGAATTCTCAGATCCGCAAACGCCCGGATCCCACAATGTCTGCTGAACCAGGCTCAACCGGCCAGCTAGGAATGGGTGCTTCTGTCGATGTCCGGCAGGAACCTACTCTTTCAGCGGCACCACGGCGCTGCCATCGCGGCAGAACGTCGCTACCCGTTGCAGATCCCCGTTCGCGCGCGGCACCGTCATTACCGGACCATAGCAGTACACGGCGTGCCCGCTGGCAGCGAAGTACCAGCGTCCCCCTTTAGAGTGCTTCGCGATCTGCGAGGTCGGTTGGGGTAGAGGTTTCTGTGGGACTAGGGATCCCACAGGCAAGCTGAACAACAAGGCTAGGGTCAGAACCTTCATTGTCTTTTACAGTCTTTACTGCTCTGAACCACAGAACTGGGTACTGCTTTACACCTTCTGCTTCTTAGATCGTGACCAGCGCCCGGCGATGATCTACCAGATCCGACGCCGGCTTCGACGGCATCTGGAACTGTGGCTTCACTGTCGCCTGATTCTGTGCACGGTGTTGTACTTCCGCCTGGGACGACGGGACCTGCTGTTTCGCAGGCGCCTGAGTCGTAGGAACTTGGGTCATCGGCGCCTGATTCGAGCGATTCTGGGATGACGGGATCTGATTCGACGGGTTCTGCTGTGCCAGCGCCTGGATCCGGCGCTCTTCCTGGGCCTTCATCTTGACGCCTGACAGCTCCGTGCTGTCCCGAAACAATTCACGAATCAAGGCACGTTGCGATTCGATCGTCTGTCCCTGCTCCACGATCAGCATGGTCATCAAACCATACGAGAACATGAACAGGATCGTCAGCAGTGGCAACCATCCTCGCTTCTTCTTCGGACTCGGAGTTGTGGGAACCGCCTTGACCTCAATGGATTCGAAGCTCCCAAATATCGTCGTCAAAATAGCCCCCGGTCATTTGCCTCGGCATGCAGGCACTTTGACAAGTGCACACCGTCGGCCATTGATCCGTAAACTCGCAATCCGCTGATAACAAAGACATTAATCGTCGAAACTAGGAATTTACCAGCGCCACGAAGTGCAACTCGCTGCACATTATGAGCAAGGAAGATTGTCTCGAAACGTTCTCACCCGATGTGAGCTATGTTCCTGCAATCGCGAGGCTTCTCGGCATTCGGAGGGTTACGCCGCCCGCACGCTTAAGTCTGGCACGCTTACCTTCGAGCGATGGCTTCAGTTACTGCCGTTACTTTTCCACTATGGACACTCCCATTTAGGATCTTAAGTTTTATAGAAATAATAATTCTCTTAGGAATGCCCCCATGCCCAAGCGGTACGCTCTGATCTTGGTCCTAGCCCTCTCCTATGGCTTTCAGCCGGCGACCCCGGCTCACGCCCAGCAGCAGCCCTCCTCAACCGAAAATGGCCGCAAGGTGATCAGGAAAGTGCCGCCCGTATATCCCGATGAAGCCAAGCGAATGAATTTGAGTGGCACGGTAAGAGTAGTCGCCGACATCGGACCGGACGGTAGTGTAAAGAAAATCGAACCGGTCGGAGGCAGTCCCATCCTGCTGCAGGCTGCCGAGAACGCCATCTCACGCTGGAAATTTGCACCCGGGTCCGAGACGAAAGAGACTGTGGAACTCCACTTCACTCCTGAAAACTGACCTCGCGCCGCGAAGACTGCGAACCTTATTTCCCGAGCACCAACTTCGCGATCGTCGCCAATTGCATGTTCGACGTGCCTTCGTAGATCTTGCCGATCTTGGCGTCGCGCCAGTATTTCTCGACCGGATAATCCTTGGTAAATCCGTAGCCTCCGTAAATTTCAATGGCCAGCGACGTCACGCGCTCAGCCACCTGCGATGCGAATAGCTTCGTCATCGCGGCTTCCTTCACGAAATTCACCCCTGCATCTTTCATGCGCGCGCAGTTGTAGACCATCAGCCGCGCCGCCTCGATCTCCGTGGCCATCTGCGCGATCTGAAACTGGATCCCCTGGAAAACGGCAATCGCCTTCCCGAATTGCTTGCGCTCCACCGCGTACTTGCAGGCAAACTCCCACGCCCCGCGCGCCAACCCGATCATCTGTGCGCCAATACCGATCCGCCCTTCATTCAGCGTTTCGATCGCGATCTTGTAGCCTTTGCCGGCTTCGCCCAGAACATTCTCTTTCGGCACCCGGCAATCTTCCAGAATCAACTCGCAGGTCGACGATGCCCGTATTCCCAGCTTGTCTTCCTTCTTCCCGACCGTGAACCCGGAGAAGCCCTTTTCCACCAGAAATGCGGTGATCCCTTTGTATCCCGCTGCCGGATCGATCGTCGCAAACAGCACGAACAATCCAGCTTCTTTGGCGTTCGTGATCCATAGCTTGCGACCGTTGATCACGTACTCCGAGCCTTTCAGAACCGCCCGCGTCTGCAAGGCAAATGCATCCGAGCCCGATCCCGCTTCACTCAGGGCGTACGCCCCTACCATCTCCGAAGCCATCTTCGGCAGATACCGTTTCTTCTGATCCGCGTTGCCCCAGCGCAGCAGCGCATTGTTCACCAGCGTGTTCTGCACATCGACAATCACGCCCGAGGACGCATCCACTCGCGACATTTCCTCCACCGCCAGAATCGCTTCAAAGAACTTGGCTCCGCTCCCGCCGTATTCCTCGGGAATCTCAATCCCCATCAATCCCAGCTGAAAAAAGTCGTGCAGTAAATCCTTCTCAAACACGCCCTTTTCGTCCATTTCTTTCACGAGTGGGCGGACTTTATCTTCAGCGAACTGCCGGATATTATCGCGAAATAAAATCTCGTCTTCCGTCAGTGAGGTCAGCGGCGCGGGAGCCTGGGTTTGCAGAGTGGTTTCGTGCATACACACACCTTTTTTGCGAAATTAGCAGAACGTTTCATGGTAGCACCGATCCGAAAAATGGTTGCCCTTGTCCCATCGCGGCGTAGTGGCTCCGTTTCGAATCGGCCTGCTGGGGCGTCATCCCGACGGTCCCGCGTTTTCACCAGCGGGCCGAGGGATCTCCCTCGTAAAACATTTGTCCCAAGAGAGAATCTCGTTCCACCTGAAACCACCCGTCCGCCCTCACCGCCCCGATCCTCTCGTTTCTGGTACTCTCTTCCGTTATGCCTGACTACTCCATTGGCGTTGATATGGGCGGCACCAACCTGCGCATCGCGGCCATCACCACTGACGGCCAGCTTCTCGAAAAAATAACTGTGGGCGTAAAACTCGCCATGGGACGCGACTACGTGATCGGCGAGATGTGTGACGCTATCCTCAACCTGACCGAAAAATATCGCGGAAGCGGCAAATTTATGGGCGCCGGTATCGGCGTTCCTGGCATCATCGATGTCAAAGCCGGCATGATGCGCCTGTCGGCCAACCTTCCCGGATGGACCGACTATCCCGTCCGCGATGTCATCGAGCGCCGCTTGGGCGCCCGCGTCTTTCTCGACAACGACGCCAAGATGGCTGCCTTTGGTGAGAAATGGCAAGGCGCAGGCCGCGATGTCGACAATATGGCGATGATGACGCTGGGCACCGGCATCGGCGGTGCCATCGTCCTTAACGGAAAAATCTTTTACGGGATGAATGGCATGGCCGGCGAATTCGGCCACGTCACCGTTGAGCCCAATGGCGTACTCTGCGGCTGTGGGAATCACGGTTGCGCCGAACGCTACGCATCCGCCACCGCCATCGTGCGCATGGCGCGCGAATCCGCCGAATCCGGCAACGCTCCCGGACTCGCCAAAGCTCTCAGCTCCGATCCTGCATTCAGTGCCAAATCCGTCTACCTGCTCGCCCAGCAAGGCGATCCCGATGCCCAGCGCATCTTTCACCGCTTCGGAGAAGTGCTCGGCATCTTGCTCTCCGGCCTTATCAACGTCCTGAATCTTGAAATGTTTGTCATCGGCGGCGGGGTGGTCAGTGCGTGGGACGCCTTCGCTCCCACCATGTTTGCCGAACTCTGCGACCGTTCTCTGGTCTATGCGGCCACTGTCCCCGACGATGTTCGCGGCAAGAACAAAGCACCTTCGCCACCGATCGCAAACTATACCAGCAAGAAAACCATCATCACCCAGGCAATCCTAGGCAGCGATGCCGGCCTGTTTGGCGCGGCGCGCACTCCGCTCTCCCAATAAACAGGAAAGGCAGCCCGGCATGACTGAAGTCAGCGTGTGAGATTCTGATGACCCAGCAAATGTCGTTAGCGGTGCCGTGGAAGAGCGGCGCTTTAGCGCCGCGTTAGGCGTCAAATGAAAGCGGGGCTAAAGGCCCGCTGCTCCTGAGGGTTCTTTACGCGGCCCTTCAGGGCCGCTCTTTCACGGTTGTGCATGCGTCAGTGGTCTATGCGCGTTTCGGCTACGGTCGTGCGTCCTCTTATTCACATACAGCTTGAATTTTTCAGGAGGTGCGTCATGTTCTATAAACGCAGCGTTCCCGCTCTATTTTTCTTCTTTTGTCTCTGCGGTGTGTTATTCGCTCAGGGCTCGACCTCTTCTGTTCCCGCGTCGCGCCTGGCGCACCTGCGGCATGGCATCAATCTGAGCGAGTGGTTTGCGCAGGTCTACGATCCCAAGGGATATACCAAAGAACATTTTGAAAACTGGACTACTGCGGCGGATATTGCATTGATCAAATCGGCGGGATTTGATCATGTCCGGCTGAGCGTGAATCCGCAGCCGATGATGGACGCGGAACGCCGGCAGAATGGAATAGCCGAATATTTCGGCTATCTGGACGCGGCGATGAAGATGATTCTGGATGCGGGGCTCGCGGTCGAACTCGATATGCATCCGGATTCGGATTTTAAGGCGCGGCTGAATGATGACGAGTTCGTCGAGCGATTCGCGGATTTCTGGCGCACGGTGGCGAAACACTATGCTTCTCCGCCGTGGGATTCGGAGCGCATATTTTTCGAAATCCTCAATGAGCCGGAGATGAAGGATGCATATCGCTGGTATGGAGTGGAAGCAAAGCTGGCGGCGGCGATCCGGCAGGCGGCGCCGGCCAACACGATCCTGGCGCCCGGAGCGAAGTGGGACGACGACTACGACATGGTGATGCTGGAGCCGCTGCGCGATCCAAACGTGATCTATGTTTTTCATTTTTATGAGCCGCACATTTTTACGCATCAGGGTGCGAGCTGGGGAGCGTATTACTGGCACTGGCTGAAGGGGCTGCATTATCCGTCGGACCCGAAGAACGCGGCGGAAGTGGCCGCCACCCTGCCGGAGGCGGTGCATCGGCTGGACGTGATCCGCTACGGGCAGGATCATTGGGATGCGGCGCGGATCGAGGCGGAAATCAATCAGGCGGCGGATTGGGCCACGCGAAACGGAGTGCCGCTGGTGTGCAACGAGTTCGGCGCCTATCGCTATGGAGTGAATCCGCAGGACCGCGTGGCCTGGATCAAGGACACGCGCACCGCGCTCGAACATCACAACATTGGATGGGCGATGTGGGATTATTCCGGCAGCTTCGGCGTGGTCACGAAGAAGAACGGAAAAAACACCTTGGATCCGGATACGGTTCGGGCGTTGGGATTGAAGTGACAGCAACGGGCACGGGGGCTGAAAAGCCCCTTTTTGCAGGCACGCTGACGCGGCCCTGAAGGGCCTCTCTTCCACGGTTGTGCACGCCAGTGGGTAGACTCCCGTTTGGCGGGAGCTGAATGGCGGGCAGGGATGCTTCGACTGCGAAAGAGCATCGCTATCGCGCTGCTCTCCCTTCGCTCTGCATGACAAGCTCATCTGCGGGGATTCGTGGGAGCGTTTTCTGGTTGGGCGGTGTCTAAGGATTCGGGTTCTCTCTGCGCGCCAGGTTTCTCGGGCTATAGTCTGCGCATCTCATCTGGCGAGGTCACGCCATGCTCGAAGCCGTCCGACTCACCAAACGATATTCGTCCCTTCCAGCGGTCCAGGACTTGTCGTTCACGTTGCGTCCCGGACAGGTTCTGGGATGCCTTGGTCCGAATGGATCAGGCAAGAGCACGACCGTGAAGATGCTCACTGGATTGCTGGAGCCCACGCGCGGGATGGTGCGCTTTGACGGTCACAATATTCAGGACGATTTGGCGGAGTATCGAAAACGCTTGGGATACGTGCCTGAGGAGGCCTATCTGTATCCCTATCTGACCGGATGGGAGTATCTGGAGATGATCGGGACCCTGCGCGGCATGTCGCGGCCCCTGATGGAGTCAAAGATCGATTCTCTCTTGGAACTGTTCTCGCTGCGTCCGGCGCGGCACGCAACCACGGGAACCTATTCGAAAGGGATGCGGCAACGGATATTACTGATTGCGGCGCTGATGCATGATCCGGACATATTTATTTTTGATGAGCCGCTTTCCGGACTGGATGTCACCTCCGCGTTGATCTTCAAGAATCTGGTGCAGGCGCTGGGGCGCGCGGGAAAACTGGTTTTCTATTGCTCGCACGTCCTGGAAGTGGTGGAGAAAGTCTGCACCGATGTTCTTATCCTGCGCAAAGGGGTGGTCATCGCGCATGATTCGGTGGCCAATGTGGGGAAGATTCTGGGACAGTCGCTGGAGAATACGTTCCTGCATCTGGTCGATGACGTCGATACGATGCGCGTGGCGAGCGACATCGTCCAGGTAATGAGGGCGGCATGAGCGCTACCGCTGCCGAAAACCGCTGGGAGGAATATCGGCAGCAGCCTTTCTGGCGACTGGTCGAACTTTTTGTGGAACGCATTTTTCGCGGCGGCGGAGACGCGGATACCGAGGGGCTCGATATTGGCATCGGGCTGGTACTTACTTTGCTCGCCATGCCCGGCGGCTTTGTCTCGGTGCTTTTGTTCGACAAATATGGATCGCTGCTGCAATGGCTGCGCGGGGAATATCACGTCGATACGCTGCTGATCGCGTTGCCGGATGAATACTTCTTCATCGTGCTTTCGATGACAGTGACCGGGATGGTCGCGGTGTGGCGATGGGATGCGATCTTTCCGGACCGGCGCGATTATATGAATCTGGCGCACCTGCCAGTTTCGTCACGAACGATTTTCTTTGCCAATCTGACGGCAGTGCTATTGCTCGCAGGTTTGGTGGCCATCGACGTCAACGGCGCATCCTGCGTGCTGTTCCCCATGGTGGTGTCGGCGGCGCAGGGCACGCTTCCCTTCTTCGTGAAGTTTGGGCTGGTGCATGCCGCCGGAGTTTTGCTGGCGAGCGTGTTCGCGTTCTTCGCGGTGTTCGCGATACTGGGGCTGCTGATGGCCGTGCTGCCTCCGCGGGCGTTCCGTCGTGCCTCGGCGTACCTTCGCGGAGTAGTTGTGGTCTATCTCGTAGCTTTGTTGTGCACCAGCTTCGCAGTGCCGAGTGCATTGTTGCAAAGCGTGGGCCGGGCGCCGGTGTGGAGTTTCTTTTTCCCATCCTGCTGGTTTGGGAGTTTGTGCCAGTTGTTGCGGGGACGGGCCAATCCCTCCATGGGGGAATTGGCGCGATTAGTCGTCCCCGGAGTAGCCGGTGTAGTCGCGGTGGCGTTCGCCGCGTATGCGATCGGATACCAGCGGCATTTCGTGCGCATCGCAGAGATTGCTGACGGAGCGGAGGTTTCGCAGAATCCCCGGAGATGGCGTCTGGGTTTTTTCGAGCGACTGTTGCTGCCGACTCCTTTTCTGAGAGGATGCTTCCGATTTGTAGGAAAGACGTTGGTGCGCAGTGAGGCACACCGGCTGGTGTTGACCGGAGTTGGTGGATTGGCGCTGGTGCTGGCGTCGCAGGCAATGATGAACGCGGTGCAGGGAGCGACGTCATGGCGGCAAGCCGCGTTGACCCCCGACGCGCTCTCGATTCCGTTTGTTCTGACTTATCTGCTGATCGTCGGATTGCGCATCGTGTTCGAGATTCCGGTGGAGATCCGCGCGAACTGGGTTTTTCAGTTAATGCTGGATGCGGACCGGCAGGAATGCGAACCGCTGGCGCGGCGGATGATTCTGACCGCGGTTTTGCCTTGGGTACTGGCGTTAACCTTTGCGGCCTACTTTTATCTGGAAGGCTGGGTGATCGCTTCGCTGCATACTCTTCTGGTGCTGAGTTGGTCGGTTTTGCTGACCAATGTTCTGTTGATTCGATTCCGCAAGCTGCCCTTCACTTGCAGTATGCCGGTGTTCAAGCAGCATTCCATCGTGATCCTTATTTCGTTCTGCTTTGGGTATTTGATCTATGCGGTGTCTACGCCGGAGTTTGAATCGTCGGCGTTGCTGGAGCCGGTACGCATGCTGAGTCTGGCGCCGGTTGCGCTGGTCGCTTGGTACGTCCCCCGATATTTGGGAAAGAACACGATTGACTTGGAGCGGAAGCTGATTTTCGAGGAAACTGCGGTGCGCACCGTGGAAGGATTACGATTGAGTGAGTAGTAAGTTAGAGAGCACCAAGCCACGTGACTGGGAAACGCGCAGCGAGCGCGTTGGCGAGGCGTTCGTCCGCGGTAATGAGGTCGGCTTTGGATGCAACGGCGAGAGCCGTATACAGGCAGTCGTACACACCGCGGTCGTATTTGAAGGCAATTTCCAAAGCTTCTGAAAGAACGGAGAGCGACGGGACTGTCACGAAGTCGCGAGACTGCAAGTCATCGAGACCTCGTTCGGCATCATCGCGGGTCCATCTTCCTCGTCTCGCTCCCTTCCAGAGCACATTGCCGGTTTCCGCCCAGAACACGTCTGGGACGATAAACTCGACCTCGCCATCCGAATGACGCTTTAAAAGCCGCAAAGATTCGGCGGCCAATGGCTCGTCGGCGGCTGGGATTGCCCACTTCACGGCGACACTGGCATCGAGGACTAGAGTCGTCAACGGTCGCGGTCCTCGCGAATCATTTCCTCAGCAGAGAGGAACGGCCCTGAGGTCAGGGGCGGCTTGGATTGACGCTCTAGGGTCCGTTCATAGAACTCACGTCGCCGCTTCAATTCCGCATCCGTAGGTACAAACTGCTTCAGGAGAGCGATCACTTCAGAGGCGATCGAACTCCCGCTCTTACGCGCACGCTTGCGCAAAGCCTTGTAAACATCATCTGGAACGTTTTCGACATAAAGCGTCGCCATAGGGAACTCCTAGGGATATTCTAGCACTTCCCTAGGCTATATAAGTGGCGGTGTTTCTTGACATTCCTTGGGGCAGACCTTTATTCTAAGTCTTGCTCCTTGCGGTACTTACGCCTCTCGGGCGTGCTTCCGCGGGCCTGGTTGAGAAATAGGCTGGCACGGTCGCCGCGGAGATTTCGCCATGTTCCTGGACATCAAAGATTTGGAACTTCATCCGCTGGAATTTGCGGAGGAGTTTCAGCCCGGTGTCATCGACCTGGGAAGTGAGGGCCGCTTCATCGGACCGCTGAAGAGTTCGGGACGCGCCGAGGTGGTCGAGGAGCATCACGGCAAGCACGAGATCATCAAGGACATACGGCTGCGCGGGAAGCTTTCGGCGCAGCTGGAATTGCAGTGCGCGCGATGCCTCGAGCCCGTATCGCAAGACGTGAAGCGTGAATTCGAGTTGCTGTACAGGCCGCTCGGCGCCGATGCCGGCCGTGATGAGCTTTCGGTGACCGATGCCGAGGCTGAGATCGGCTATTATCAAGGAGACGGCATTCTGCTGGAAGATGTGCTGCGTGAGCAGGTGCTGCTGGCGCTTCCGTTGAAAGTCACCTGCCGCGAGGAGTGCAAGGGACTTTGTCCGCAGTGCGGCAAGAATTTGAATCAGGAACAGTGTTCGTGCTCGACCGAGATGGAAGATCCGCGGTGGGCGGCGTTAAAAGGGATCCGCGACAGAATTGAGAACTGAAGAACGGCTGTCAGCTTTCAGCCATCAGCTGTCAGCCTCGACGCTCGGTGGAAGATTGGGCGCGTTCTCATCGAGGCGAGTTTCAGAAACTAGCAGTCGGTCCGGTTTATCAAGGACTGAAAACTGACGGCTGATCGCTGACAGCTTTTTTGAGAGGAATCTAAACCATGCCTAATCCGAAACGGAGACATTCACAGAAGCGGACGTCCACGCGGCGTGCGCACGATGCTCTGAAGAGCCACAGCCTTTCCGAGTGTCCCAACTGCCACGAAAAGAAGATGCCCCACCGCGCTTGCCCGAAGTGCGGGTACTATAAGGGACGCGAAGTACTCAACGTCGAAGAAGCCAGCTAACTGAAAAACCATGCCTAGCGTCATTGCGCTGGATGCATTGGGGTCGGAGCGCGCGCCCAAGCCGGAAGTCGAGGGCGCGATACAGGCCGCACGCCAATACGGCGTGCGCGTTCTATTGGTCGGGCAGGAGTCAGTCGTCGGGCCCGAGTTAGAGCGGCATCACGCGGCATCGCGCCTACCCATTGAGATCGTCCACGCCAGCGAATACATCACCATGGAAGACAAGGTGGAGGCGATCCGCGCCAAGCGGGACAGCTCCATGCGCGTAGGACTGCGCCTGGTGCGCGAGGGCCGCGCCAACGGGTTCGTGACGGCGGGGAACACCGGCGCGGCGATGGCGACGGCAAAAATTGTGCTGGGAGCGGTGCCGGGAGTGGATCGTCCAGCTCTGGCCGCAGTCTTTCCGACGGCGCCAGGCAATCCCGCGATGTTGCTGGATGTGGGCGCGAATGTCGATTGCACTCCGAAAAATCTGGAGCAGTTTGCGGTGATGGGCGACGTTTACTTCCGGGCAATGTATGGCAAAAGGCCCGGATCTCCGGGGCCCCGAGTCGGGTTGCTCTCGATTGGCGAAGAAGAAACCAAAGGCAACGACCTCACGCGCGAGGCGTTTCAATTGCTCAAGCAGCTGCCCCTGAACTTTATCGGCAATGTCGAAGGACGCGATCTCTACAACGGCCAGGTGGATGTCATCGTTGCCGACGGCTTCGTCGGGAATGTTGCCCTGAAGATTTCCGAAGGTGTGGCGAACCTGGTGCGCACGGCGCTGAAAGAATCGCTGAAGGCGACGATTACGCGGCAGGTAGGAGCGCTGCTTTCGCGCAGCGCGTTCACCGATTTCAAGAAGCGGCTGGATCATACCGAATATGGCGGGGCTCCGCTGCTTGGAGTACGCGGGGTGTGCATCATTACTCACGGGTCGTCGAACGCCAACGCGATGAAAAATGCGGTGCGGGTCGCGGCGGAGTTCTCGCGCAGCGGAGTCAACGATTCCATCGAGCGCAGCCTGGCATCGTTGCATCCGGCTGCAGCCGAAGCAGTCTCACAATCCAACTGAAATTTACTTTATGACCGACGGTAAGATCGCACTGATTTTCCCTGGCCAAGGCTCGCAGGTCGTTGGCATGGGCAAGGACCTCGCCGAGAAGTATCCAGCGGCCCGGCAGACATTTGAAGAGGCCGATGAGGCGCTCGGGTACAAGATTTCGCAGCTGTGTTTTGAAGGACCGGAAGATCAGCTGCGCCTGACCGAGATCACGCAGCCCGCGATTCTGACGGCGTCGATTGCGGCGCTTCGCGTGGTTCAGAGCCTGATTCCAAAACCCTCTTTTGTGGCCGGGCACAGTCTTGGTGAGTATTCGGCGCACGTGGCTTCGGGCACATTCAGCTTTGCCGATGCGGTGCGGACGGTGCGGAATCGCGGGAAATATATGCAGGAAGCGGTCCCGGTCGGGGTCGGGACGATGGCGGCAATCCTCGGGATCGACCTGGAAAAAGTCACCGGAATTTGTCAGGACGCGGCGCAGGGCGAAGTTTGTTCTCCGGCGAATATCAATTCGCCTGATCAGATTGTGATCTCCGGGAACACGGCTGCAGTTGAACGGGCGGCAAAGTTAGCGGACGAGCGCGGCGCCAAGCGCGCCAAACTGCTGCCGGTGAGCGCACCTTTCCATTGTTCGTTGATGAAACCGGCGCAGGATCGGCTGGAAGCCGACTTGAAAAAACTGAAGATGCAGAAGCCGGTTTATCCGGTGGCGTGCAATGTGGATGCGGAACTGGTGACAGACGAGTTGCGGGCTCTGGATACACTCCTGCGTCAGGTGACGGGATCGGTGAAGTGGGATCAGTGCATCCGGCTGCTGATTGCGCAGGGAGTCGAGACGTTCATTGAAGTCGGCCCTTCAAAAGTTCTGTGCGGATTGATGAGGCAGATTGACCGATCGAAGACGTGCTTGAACGTCGGGGACGAGGCCTCGTTGGCGAAGACCGTGGAAGCGATCTCCCAGACCGCATAGAGTTTCTAAAGCAACCATCAGACCCAAGTCAGATCGGCAGCTGCTATTTCTATACGGAGTGAGAAATAAGCGTCCCGCTGGAAAAGACGCCCAAACCTAGCCGACTACCACACGAACAGTGCGCCCGCTATGTGCTCCGCGGGCGCACCGAGTCAGGGTTTAATAGGTGTACGACACGACGCCCGACATCTGATTTAGCACGGACGGAATCCCCACCATTTCAACGTAGAGGTCGACCGTGTAGTCGGGTGCAGGATGCGGAAGATTCAGAGTGGAAAGGTCAATAGAGTACTGACCATTCTGATTGTTTGCTTTGATATTTGTGGCTGCGACCTGCAAGGGCTTATTCGGGTTGCTGCTATGCGCACTCCACCAAACGGTGAAATGATCAATCGTCTCTTGATTTGCGTAGACAGAGTCGGATGGGCTTAAGGTCCAGTTCAGCGTGCCTTGCTCAACGTTTTGGTAAGCCGAAACTGTATAGCAGTTGTTGATCCCACTCTCCTGTTCTGTCGCCTCCTCGTAGTCGTTCCACGTCGCTACCTGCATGTAGGGAATTTGATGCCCGCCCGATCCCCAGTATCCTCCGGCGCTCATCTCGTTCGCCGTATCCCATAGCACCTGACCGCATTGTTGCGCAACCACGCGATCGTATCCCCAACCCGCATTGCTGTCGTCAAACCCGCTGTCCACCAGCCCAACAGCTATATAGTTGGCGTTTTGCGGCAGCGAGGCATCGTGGTAGAACCGGTCCAGGTAAGCACCGCTCAAGTAATTGCCGTCACACAGTATGCCCCCATCGCACCAATAGAATTGAGACGGTTTATTTGAGATGAAACAATTCTTTTGTGACTTGCACTGAGGGGTCGTGTACGGCTGCGGCCACGCATAAACTCCGGCACTGTACCCTGAGGGTTCGTCGAACTGTCCATATTCAAAGATGAACTCCATGTGGTAGCCCTTTGTCGTATTCGCGTATCCCCATACGAAGCTCCAGATGGTAGCCCAGTCGGTTGGGCAATTGAGAATTTGTACATTATTCACTGCGAAATCCCCACATGCTCCGAAGAATCCGACCACATTGGTAGACTGGCCGCTGAGTGAGTCCATCCAATAGAGGCCGCCAGCCGGGTGAATGTAGTTCTCGTAGACGTAGTCCATGTCGGATTCGAGCGAGCTTTCGATGCATGCAACAACCTCGTCATGGGTTTGATTATTACCCGTGCACTCCGCCATGAAGGCGTTCTCGTCCTCGAGTATCCCGATCTGCATGGGATAACCGTTTTGAGTTTTTCGCGCGCTAAGATCGGAGTAGACGTTGTCGCTGCTCGTTAGATTGAATCCGTGATTCGTAGCCCCGTAGAAGTCGATGAAGTTGATGTTGCATCCCCGGCTGATCATGTCGCTGTCCTGCATAGCTACCGTAGTCTGGTTGTTCTCGTCGTAACCGATTTCGATGTGCCCGTTGTAATTGATCTGTTGCTGCGTACTGAACCAGGGCTGATATTCGCATAGCACCTTACCCGTCCAGTTCTGTGACGTCGTCTTCATTAGCTGACCGATCTGGACCGACGACACGTGCACCGGGAAAGCGTCAACCGTCGTGGTTTGGGCGTACGGCTGGTTAGTCGGGCTGGTGTCAAGGGTTGGCAGCGCTTCCGCGCAGTAGGAAGGGCTTCCGGCCCCAGAACAGGCACTGGTATTGTTTGAAGTCTCACTTGCCCAGGTTATCGATTGAGCGTTACCCACTTGGATGGCAACGAGGCACACGAACAGCAATGCTGCAAAGACGACGCTGCGCATTAGACAGTCCCTTCTGCGAATCTGATTTTTATTACACCCAGGATCGGAGCCGAGAACCGGTGGAAGGTGTTAGGTTGGCTGTGGACGAGGACGAAAAGCGCGCAATCTCTTCCGACAACCGAATAAGCGAAAGGGTCAAAAGCAGCGAAGTAATCACAATTAACGATGCTTTGCGCAATCGGAATAATCCTGTAGTCCTGCGTACAGTTCACACCCTATGGCCGCCAACCGGCTAGTCGCTTTAGGCTCCGCGGTGCGAGGTGAGCCGTGCGCAATCCCGACATTTGCACGTTTCGCACATTAGTGCTGCTCTTTTTGTTCCCTGTCTGCCAACTCTCTCAGCCTGCGGCCGGACAGACGAGGGGTCAGGTTCTCTATGCGTTCACAGCTCCGAAGCCAGACTGTTTTGGTCCGGCCGCGCCACTTATTGCCGACAGCCGCGGCTATCTCTACGGCACGACGACGGGTGGCGGCACTTATGGGAACGGTTGCGTTTTCCAGCTATCCCCGACCAAAAACGGATGGGTTGAGACCGTCCTTTGCAATTTCGATGGCAGTTACGGGACGGCCCGTGTAGCTTTGATCTTCGATAAGGCAGGAAATCTGTACGGGGCCGGCGGAGGGGGTGCGTACGACGCGGGCATCATATTCAAGCTCAGCCCGCAACCGGATGGTCAGTGGACCGAGACTATTCTCCACAGTTTCGGAAATTGGGGTGACGGATGGGACGTTGAGGGTAACCTGATCTTCGACAAGAAAGGAAACCTTTACGGAACCACAACGAGTGGAGGAGAAAAAAACGGGGGCACGGTTTTCAGGTTAACGCCGGGTGCGAACGGATGGACGGAGACGATTCTTTACTCGTTCCCCGGCTCGATTGCTGGGCCGGACGGCGACGGACCGATCGGAGTGGTCGCAGATCGAGATGGCAATCTTTACGGCGTAACCGAGTTCGGCGGCGTGCAAGGGGATGGAGCCGTTTTCGAGTTGACCAACGATCCGAATACGAACGGAAATGGATACGTGGAGACGCTCATTCATAATTTTGACATCACCGATGGATACCAGCCAGGCTCTGGCCTGACGATTGATCGCTATGGGCAGCTTTACGGCACAACACTCGCAGGCGGAGACACGGCCGCGTGCGAATACGTGGGCTGTGGCGTTGTTTTCAAGTTGGCAAAAGATGCGGAAGGAAACTGGAACGAGACGATTCTGCATGAAATGACCGGCTCGGACGGGACGTTTCCGCTCGGACCTGTAGTCTTCGATCCCAAAGGGAACCTTTACGCGGTCGGGCAACTTGGGGGGATAATGGGCATGGGATCGGTGTTCATGCTGACGCCTACCAAAAGCGGCCCGTGGACGGAGACTGTTCTGCACCTGTTCGATTTCCACTTGCCAAACGGCAAAGACGGCCGTAGTCCGTACGCTGGCGTTATCTATGGTGCCGGAAGGGTTTTTGGAACTACGTTAGCAGGAGGGGTCAACGACGCGGGCATCGTGTTCGAAGGGCGACCGCGCGATTTTCTTTCCGATAGTCCAGCGGCAAGGCAGTGGTGACTCGGTCCGCAACACCACGGTTGGCCGACGAAGTCAGGCGGCTCGACAATCTAGTGAAACAGCAACTCGCAGGGTGGAAAACTCAACGTGTGGTCCGAACGTTCCACCCAGACCTGGGCGTGCTCGGCGCGATCATTGACGATGACGTCGACAACGACTCCGCTGCCTGGGCCGGGGCACGTGCTGACTCCGTAGACCTTTTCGGTTTTGATCAATCCCCACTGGCCGCCCGGTCCCCAATCGTCGTAGAACTCGTTGTACGGATACTTGGGATGTTCGCCCGGATGCTGGGCCCAGTTCGGATCGTGCATCCAGATGGCATAGGCGGTTTTGTAGTCCTGTTTCTGAAGGGCTTTGAAGAAATCACCCACAATCCATTCCGCGCGCCAGGAGGGGAATCGCCAGACGAGAAAAGCGACGACGAGAAGCGCGATGACCGCCGCGGTGATAGCCATCTTTTTTCGCCGGGCCTTTTCAGGATCGTATTGTTTCGCGTCGAGCAGGGCGCGCTGAAATGAGTGAGATCGCTTCAGTACTGCCTTTTGCAGTCAGAAAAAACTTACAGCGTCCGCCCCGGCGGCCCAATCGGCGACTCTCTGGCGCTTGTAGCCCGGGCCCAATCCAGAGCCGACCGCGATCCTCGTCGTATGGGACGACTGGGGCGGCTTCTACGATCACGTGGCGCCACCGGAAGCTCTGGAACAGAACCCGCAACCGGGATACACAAACTGCAACCCGAACAGCCAATGGGGATGCGGCTATGTCTATGGCTTGCGCGCCGTTGATGGTAGTGTCTGAGTACACGCAGGTGGGATACGTCTCGGGCGCTTTTCCAAGCCCTGGCAAAACGTTCCCTTACATCCACGACTTCGGCAGCATTCTGAGGTTCACGGAGCTTAATTTCGGGCTGAAAAACATTACGTATCCAGATTCCTACTACGCCGACGCCAATGCTCCCGATGGCGCCAACAACAACGTTCCGCTATCGGACTTCTTTAACGTCAACACACCACGCAGCTTCACTTCCATTTCAACTCCGTATCCACCGAGCAAATTCAGAGGCTATTACACGACTCTCCAAAATGGAACCTATCCCACTCCGACCGGCCCCGACGGCACTCCGGGCGAGGAGGACGACTAGCCATGACAGGCCTTGGGTGATACAGTGCTGGGCGGCGGAGCGTGACTTCTCTTGCCGCCCTCCCCTGCTTCGGCCTGATCAAGGTGGTCCAAATGAAACCACGCGAACTTGCGCATTTTCTCTTGTTTCTTCTGTTAACGGCTCCTGCTGGCTGGGGAGGAACCAAATACACAGTGCTGCACAGCTTTGGCACCACAGCGGACGGCCCCGGTGTGCCGTCTGGCCCGCCAATTTTGGACAGCGCTGGGAATGTGTACGGGAACACCTATAGCATGACTTTTGAACTGTCTCCTGGGCTGAACGGCCAATGGAACGAAACGATCCTGTACACGTTCGTGGCCACCGATGGAACACCGTTTGGCACGCTCACCCTTGGCGGAGCAGGAAGCCTTTATGGCACCACTTCAGGGGCGGATACGAACGCTGGTGTGTATCAACTGAGTCACGGCCCAAGTGGCTGGAACTACAGTGTGGTGTACAACGACGGCGCAGGGCCTGGAGTAGTGATGGACAGAGCAGGAAACCTCTACGGCAATATCGGTCCCGGCAACTACTTCAGTGGCGGAGCAATCGGCGAGTTGTCGCCGGGAACATCGGGGTGGATCTACACCGATCTCGCCAACCTCAATCCGACCGTCGGCTACCTTCCTCCGGCCCCTCCGGTGTTCGACAGCGAAGGCAACTTATACGGTGTGACAACCGATGGCGGCATAGTCCAGCCGAAGTGCTGGACGGCGTTCGGTTGCGGAGTCATCTTCAAGATGACGCCGAGTGCCAACGGCACCGCCTGGAACTACGATATCCTGCATCACTTTGCTTCCTCCCCCACGGACGGCCAGTCTCCCTACGGTGGGCTGGTCATGGACAGTTTGGGCACCTTTTACGGAACGACCTTATATGGCGGCATGTACAATCAGGGGACAATCTTCAAGTTCGCGCTTACAAACGGCCACTGGAAAAAAACCGTGCTCTACGATTTTCCAGACTGGCACATCGGCGCCCTGCCGGACAGCACACTCGTATTCGACAACGCGGGGAATCTGTATGGAGTGGCTGGAGGAGGGAACAACGGGTGTGGTCCGTACACCTGCGGCGTAGTGTTCCGATTGGCACCCCTGCCAAATGGATGCTGGAAGTACAACGTCATTCATAAATTCAGCGGCCCAGATGGCAACTTTCCAATAGGTATTGCAGTGGATGACCGAGGCCATCTTTTCGGTACGACCGAGGCAGGCGGCACCTACAACAGCGGCGTCCTATTCGAAATAAGTCAGTAGCACGCGCTTGGCGACAAATGCTGATTACTCCTGCTAAAACGCCAAGCCTGGGCAATTTGCGCAGATCGCCGCTTTAGTGAAACAGCAGTTCGCAGGGTGGAAAGCTCAGAGTGTGATCCGAACGTTCGACCCAGACCTGGGCGTGCTCGGCGCGATCATTGACGATGACGTCGACAACGACTCCGCTGCCTGGCCCGGGGCACGTGCTGACTCCATAGACCTTTTCGGTTTTGATCAATCCCCACTGGCCGCCCGGTCCCCAATCGTCATAGAACTCGTTGTAAGGATACTTGGGATGTTCGCCGGGATGCTGCGCCCAGTTGGGATCGTGCATCCAGATGGCATAGGCGGTTTTGTAATCCTGCTTCTGCAGGGCTTTGAAGAAATCGCCCACAATCCATTCCGCGCGCCAGGAGGGGAATCGCCAGACGAGAAAAGCGACGACGAGAAGCGCGATGACCGCCGCGGTGATAGCCATCTTTTTTCGCCGGGCTTTTTCAGGATCGTATTGTTGCGCGTCGAGCAGCGTCATGTCTCTAGCATAACGGACACAACGGGAAAGTTAAAAGTTCCCGTGAGAGCGTACAATCTTGCTGATGAAATGTTGCGGGAGGTTTCCCCATGCCCGTCTACGATTATGTTTGCCTCGATTGCCATAAACCCTTCGAAACCGTTCTGACGCTGAACCAGCACGATAAGGAAAATCCGAAGTGCCCGCACTGCGGGAGCAAGAATGTGGAGCAGGAGGCGACCGCATTTTTCGCGGTAACCTCGAGAAAAAGCTAGGGGGAATTTGAGCTGACTGGCTGCTGGCGCAGGGCCGCGGCGGCTTGCTGCGCCTCGGCGAAGTTGGGAGAGATTTTTAGCGCCTGATCGTAGGCGGCGAGGGCGTCCGCGTTGCGTCCGCTCTGGGCGAGAGCGCGGCCGAGGGAGAGATATCCCTGCGCAGTGGGTTGGAGTTCGACCGAGCGCGACAGGTCGGTAACAGCCTCGGTAAGCTTGCCTTGTTTCTGCGCAAGCAGTCCGAGGCCAAGCCAGGCATTGTACTGGTTTGGGTTCAGGCGGAGCGAGTGGTTGTAATTTGTCTGCGCCTGGTCGTCGTCGCCGAGGGCGCGATAGGCCGCGCCTAGATTGGCGTAGGTCTGGGCGAGCAGGCCCGGGTCGGAGGTCAGGTCTGCGGCGGCTTCGTATTGTCGGACGGCTTCGCGCATCTGGTTGTGCGTCATGGAATACGTTCCCAGATTGCTGTGGCTCATCGGATCTTTGGGATTGATTCGGGCAGCGGCTTCGAAGTGCGGGTGAGATTCTTCTTCTTTGCCTTCCAGGATCAGCGCTCCACCCAGGTTGTCCTCGGCGACGAAGTTGTTCCTTGTGACGGCGAGCGTGTGCGACCAGAGTTCTTCGCTGGTCTGCCAGTATCCGATCTGGCAGTAGGTCATGAAAGAAAGAGCGATGAGCGCGGCTGCGGCGGGGATGGCGGGTTTGAATCCCCAATTTTTTTCTTGGGCAAGATCGGCGATGCCGAACCCAATCATGACAAAGATCCCGATCAGCGGAATGTAGGCATAGCGGTCGGCCATGGCGGCTTCTCCGACCTGGACGAGACCGATGACCGGGACGAGCGTTCCGAGGAAAAAGAACCATCCGACGGGCAGGTAGCGGCGGCTGCGGAATCTCCAGACGAAGGCGGTGATTCCGAGAAGAACAGCCATTGCGATCAACACGCGCCATACAGGAAGCGAATCGCCAGGATGCGGGTAGAGCGGCGCGAGATGCGCCGGCAAGAGCATGTTCCACAGGTACATCGCGTAGGCGTAGATGGCGTTGGCAATGCGGATGCCGATGGAAAATTGTGTTGTACTGCGGACCGCGCCTGCAGATTGCTGGGCATGCATCGTGATGATGGCGCTGGCCGCCGACATCAGGAGTAGCGGGATTTTCTCGATTACAAGCTGCGACCACGGCGTTTTATTCTGGCCATCACTTCCCTGCACGCGCCCGAGCGGCCAGTAATCGAGCAGAAGCAGAACGAATGGCAGCGTGATCACCATCGGCTTCGACGCGAGACCTGCGGCGAATAATGCGGCGACCGCCAGGTATCGTTTCCAATCCGGTTTCTTGGCATACCGGCCGTAAGCCCACAGCGCGAGGAAGAAGAACAACGTGCAGAGGACGTTTTTGCGTTCGGCGATCCACGCCACGGATTCGACATTGATCGGGTGCAGGGCAAAAAGCGCCGCGACAAAGAGGCTTGGGCCCAAGCGATTCGTGGCCCACATCAAGAGCAGGAATAGCAGGATCGCGTTGACGATATGAATAAGGACGCTGGTGAAGTGATGTCCGGCGGGATTAAGGCGGAAGAGTGAGACGTCGAGCGCGTGCGACATCCAAGTGAGTGGATGCCAGTTGGCTTGCTCGGTCGCGGTGATCGCCCACGCGATCGTGTCCACGGTCAGGCCCTGGCGCACGTGCGGATTTTCGGTGACATAGCGGTCGTCGTCATAGTTGACGAAGGGATGCCGGTTGACTGGGTTATATAGTGCCAGCGTGATGACGGCCAGAAGAAGACACACGACCGGATTACGCTTTTCAGCGGACGTGAACAGGCCGGCCGGTTTCGGCTCGGAAGCAGTTTTAGGTTTTGGCGGCAATGCAAAGATTTAACCACAGGGGGCACGGGGGAACACAGGGGAGCAGCGGGACGAGAAGCACCGAAGTCACTGGATCTTCAGATTGATGATTTTTGATTGATGATTGTTGATTGAACACCTGAGGCCGGCGGCTTTGGGTCTTCAATCCACAATCAAAAATCATCAATCAACAATTAGTTATGCTGGCTTCCAGCGCAAGATCGGTTTGCGGGCTGCGGTAGTTTCGTCGAGCCGCGAGACTCTTGTAGAGTGCGGCGCGTCGAGCACTGTCTGCGCGTCTTCTTCTACTTCTTGCGCGATCGACTTCATCGCGTCAACGAAGAGATCCATCTCTTCTTTCGATTCGCTTTCGGTCGGCTCGATCATCAGAGCGCCAGGAACGATCAGCGGGAAGGCTGTGGTGTACGGGTGGAATCCGTAGTCGATCAGACGCTTGGCGATGTCCATGGTGCGCACACCTTTTTTCGCTTGCACCTTATCGCTGAAAACAACCTCGTGCATCGTGGGCGTGGAGTACGGCAGGTCGTAGCTGCCCTCGAGCCCCTTGCGAATGTAGTTGGCGTTGAGGACTGCGTCTTCGGTGGTCTGGCGGAGGCCGTCCGGGCCGTTGGCCTGAATGTAGGCGAGGGCCCGGACGAACATCCCGAAGTTGCCGTAGAAGGAGCGCACACGTCCCACAGAGTGCGGGCGGTTGTAGTCGAAGCCGAGCGTGCCGTCCGGGTGCGTGATGACCACGGGCTTCGGCAGGAACGGCTCCAGAATTTTCTTGATCGCGACTGGGCCGGAGCCGGGGCCTCCGCCGCCGTGGGGCGTGGAGAACGTCTTGTGCAGGTTGAGGTGCATGACGTCGACGCCGAAATCTCCGGGGCGGACTTTGCCGACGAGCGCGTTCATGTTGGCGCCGTCCATATAAAGGAGGCCGCCTTTGGCGTGCAGGATGTCGGCGATCTTATGGATGTCTTGTTCGAAGACGCCGAGCGTGTTCGGATTGGTGAGCATCAGCGCAGCGACGTCTTCATTCATCTGCGCTTCGAGCGAGGCGATGTCGACCATGCCGCGGGAGTCAGATTTCAGATTCTCGACAGCATAGCTAACCATGGCTGCAGTCGCGGGATTGGTGCCGTGCGCGGAGTCGGGAATCAGAATCTTCTTGCGCGCGTTGCCCTTGGACTCGTGATAGGCGCGGACCATCAGAAGTCCGGTCATCTCGCCGTGCGCGCCGGCGGCAGGCTGGAGCGTGATGGCGTCCATGCCGGTGATTTCGATCAGGCATTCGCTGAGCGTCTTGATAATTTGCAGCGCGCCCTGGGAAATCTTCTCGGGCTGATAAGGATGTCCGTTCGCGATACCTTCGACGCGCGCTACCGCTTCGTTCACGCGCGGGTTGTATTTCATGGTGCAGGAGCCAAGCGGGTACATGCCGAGATCGATGGCGTAGTTCCATGTGGACATGCGCGTGAAGTGGCGGATGATTTCGATCTCGCTCACTTCGGGCATGTGTCCAAGATCTTTTCTTTCGGATGAACCTAAGAGCGCCGTGGTGTCGACTTCAGGCACGTCGAGCGGCGGCAGCTTCCAGGCGGCTTTGCCCGGAGAGGACTTCTCGAAGATTAATCCTTCATTTTGGTTGACGTGGCGCGTGGCTTTGGGTGTAGTGTGCTTCATCGCGTCACCTCTTCTACTTCTTCTTTGGCTGAGCGCACCGAGCGCTCGCTTTCGGCGACCAGTCCAGCAGCAGTGTCGATCGCGCTGCGCGTCGTTAACTCGGTGCAGCACCAGAGCGCGGCATTGCCGAGTTCGGGATAGAACTTTTTCAGCGGAAGTCCGCCGACAATCTTGTGGCCAAGCAGGCGTCCGTTGATGGCGTAAGGATCTTCGCTGGTTTCGACCACGAATTCGTTGAAGCGCGGCGAGTTGGCGAAGAGGACTTTGCCATGCTTCGAAAACTGGCTGGCGGCGTAGGCGGTCTTAGCCAGATTCTGTTTCGCCAATTCTTTCAGGCCGACTTTGCCGTAGACCGTCATAAAGATGTTGACCATCAGCGCGACCAGGGCTTGATTAGTACAGATGTTCGACGTGGCCTTCTCGCGGCGGATGTGCTGCTCGCGGGTGGCGAGGGTGAGAACGAATCCGCGCTTGCCTTGCTTATCGACAGTTTGACCGACGAGGCGTCCCGGCATCTGGCGAACGTATTTTTCGCGGGTTGCGATCACGCCGCAATAGGGCCCTCCGAAGCCGAGGGGTACGCCGAAGGATTGCGCTTCCATGGCAATGACGTCGGCCTGGCGCGGCGGCTCGACGATGCCGAGCGAGACCGCTTCGGCGATCGAGACGACCAGCATCGCTCCGTGCTTGTGGGCGATTTCGGCAATGGCATCTACATCTTCGATGGTGCCAAAGAAATTCGGAGACTGAATCAGGACGCAGGCCGTCTCGGGCGTGATCGACTGCTCGAGTTCTTTCAGATTGATGCGTCCGTTGTCGGCGAATCCGACGGTGGAGAGCGGCATGCCCTGGTGCGTGGCGTAAGTCGCGAGCACTTCGCGGTATTCGGGATGCAGGTTGCGGGCGACCACGACGGACCGGCGTCCCGTAAGGCGCACCGCCATCATCACGCCTTCGGCAGCGGCGGTAGAACCGTCGTACATGGAAGCGTTGGCAACTTCCATGCCCGTGAGTTCGCAGATCATGGTCTGAAACTCGAAGATGGATTGCAACGTGCCTTGCGAGATTTCGGCTTGATAGGGTGTGTAGGCGGTGAGGAACTCGCCGCGCGAGATCAGGCTATCAATAATGACCGGGCGGTAGTGGAAGTAGGCACCGGCGCCGAGGAAGCTGGTGTATCCGTCGCCATTTTCGCGCGAGCGCTGGCGGAAGAAGTCGACGATCTCGGATTCGGCCATCTGACGCGGAATCTTGAGGTCGCGGTTCAGCCGGTACTCAGCGGGAATGGGTGAAAACAGGTCGTCAACCGAACGCAGTCCGATGGCTTTGAGCATGGCCTCGCGGTCGGCGGGAGATTTAGGTAAATAGCGCATAAGAAGTTATATAGATGTGTCTCGGGGTCAGTTGGATTTTTGCAGTGGCGGCGCCGTTTGAATGATGGGCAAGTTTCATGGGTGAGACAACAGTATCGCTCAAAGCAACTTCGGCCTCGGACCCTGGACCTCAGACCTTGGCAAGGCGACAGAAAGGTCTAAGGTCCGAAGGCCAAGGTCGTCTTTTTAATGCCCCGCTTCCTCGGCCACGAACTTTTCGTAGTCGGCTGCTGACAAGAGGCCGTTTAGTTCGCCAGGATTCTTGAGCGTCATTTTCAGCATCCAGGAGCCGTGGGCATCTTTATTTACTTTTTCCGGCGATGTGGACAGGTCTGCATTGACCTCGGTCACCGTGCCAGTCGCCGGGGCAAACAAGTCGGAGACAGCTTTCACCGACTCGACCGTGCCGAACGTCTTGCCGGCCGTTAGTTCAGCGCCGACTTTCGGCGTTTCTACGAAGACGATATCGCCGAGTGATTGTTGCGCGTGGTCGGTGATGCCGACGGTGGCCGAATTGCCGTTGACCTGTATCCATTCATGCTCTTTGGTGTATTTGCGATCTGTGGGATAGGGCATAAAGCTTCTAGCTCCTGGCTGCTAGCTTCTAGCTGATCTTATGTGCACGAAAACTCAAACTGCCTTCTTCGGGCGCTTGTAGAACGGCGTTGGGACCACCACCGCTCCCACACCTTGACCGCGAATTTCTACTTTTACTCTTGTGCCTACTTCAGAGTGCTCGACCGGAACGTACGCCAATGCGATGTTCTTCTTCAAAAATGGCGCAGGCGATCCGCTGGTGACGTAGCCGATCTCGTGGCCGGATTCGTCTTGCACCTTGTAATCGTCGCGGGCAATACCTCGCTCGGTCATTTCCAATCCGACCAGCGCGCGCTTAATGCCAGCGGCTTTCGCTTTTTCTAAGGCTTCGCGACCAATGAAGTCGGGCTTCTCCATCTTGCAGAAACGGTCGAGTCCGGCTTCCCAGACATTAATCGTATCGGAAATCTCGTGCCCGTAGAGGGGAAGTTTGCCCTCAAGACGAAGCGTGTTCCGTGCGCCGAGACCGCACGGAACGACGCCGAATTCCTTGCCCGCAGCGAGAATCTCGTTCCACACACGCGCGCTGGTGGCTTCGTCCGCCGGAATGTAGATTTCGAAACCGTCTTCGGCCGTGTAACCGGTGCGGGCTATGAGGATATTGGGCAGGCCGCAGAGTTTGCCACGCGTGACCCAGTAGAACTTTACTTCGCTCAGGTCCGGCGTCAGTCAGCTTCTGAAGGAGATTGACCGCCTTCGGTCCCTGGATGGCAATCTGGGTAAAATCATCCGAGAAATTTTCAACGTCGCAGTCGAACTGGCGCGTATTGTCGCGGACCCAGTTGAAATCTTTCTCACGCGTGCCGGCGTTGATGACCAGCAGGTACTCATCCTCGCCGAGACGATGCACGATCACGTCGTCGACGAAGGTGCCTTGCGGGTAGAGCAGTGCGGAGTACTGTGCCTGTCCGATGGCCAGCTTCGAGGCATCGTTCATCGAGATGTGCTGGACGGCGGCGAGCGCCTGCGGCCCGGCCAGCCGGATGTCGCCCATGTGGCTGACGTCGAAGATGCCAACGCCGGTGCGAACGGCCATATGTTCAGAAATGATGCCGCCCCCGATCGCCGCGGGGTATTCGACGGGCATATCCCAGCCGTTGAATTCGACCATCTTCGCGCCCATCTGGCGATGGACAGCGTTCAGCGCAGTCTTGCGGACAGTGGGCGCCTCAACGGAAGACAAAATCAACCTCAATCAACGAGCAGTGGCTGGCCTGCCGGGGATGTGGATCAGTGCTTCGGACTGATTACCCTAACACGCGGATTTTCGGCGGGTCAAACGCGGAAAACGACTTCACCACAGGGGGCACGGAGGAACACAGGGACTGTATGGTTTCTTTGCCTGTCGGCAGCATCGGTTCCGAATGACAACTTCCTATGTATTATAATATGCATAACAATGTAGAAAGGGAGGAAAACGCTGTGAAACTCAAACTGCGAGCGGTCGGAACTTCGACGGGGGTTTTATTGCCCAAGGAAATGCTGGTTCGGATGAAGATCAAGAAAGATGACACACTCTTTGCGGTGGAGACTCCAGAAGGGTACCTGCTTACTCCCTACGACCCGGAGGTGGAAAAGCAGATCAGCAAGGGCCGCGATTTCATGGCCCGGTACCGGGATACGTTCCGCGCCCTGGCGAAATAGATGGCGCGGGCAAAAAATCCGAAGTGGATTGATTCACGGGCTTTGATTCTGTTACATGCGGAAACCCTTGCGGAGCACGGCGGCTTGTCCGGGCTACGGGACAAGGGAACTCTCGAATCGGCCATGTGCCGCCCGCAGTACACGCACACTTACGAACCTGAATCAGACCTGGCTCGACTCGCGGCAGCGTACGGCTTCGGTATCGTTCGCAACCACCCCTTCCATGACGGCAACAAGCGTGCGGGCTTCCTTGCCGCCGGCTTATTCCTCGCTCTCAACGAAAAGGAGTTCACGCCGGATCCGATTGAAGCGATCGCGGTTGTCATGCGTCTTGCAGAAGGCAAACTGACGGAGTTGGAATTGGCTTCGTGGATTCGACAACATTCCAAATAAGCCAGACTCAAGGTTGGGCAGCCGAGACTCCTGATCTGAGAAACCCTACTTATCGTCCAAACTGTACTGTCACACGGGAGCCTGCAGCAACGTGGGTCCCCGGTGCGGGAGATTGCTGTCGGGCGACACCGCTGCCTACGGCTTCGATCTCCAGACCCGTATCCTCTGCGGCTTCGACGGCTCCCCGGAACGTCTTGCCGACGAAGGACGGAACTTCGATGCCTCCTTGCTCGACATCGAGGACGACCGTGCCGCTGGTGGGAAGTTTAGTTTGGCTTGCCGGCTCGGTGGATTTAACTTGCGCCGTCTGCGTCACCGGCGCCTCCGCTTCTCGCATGGCGGCCTGGACCACCGCTTGGGTCGTGCCGGCAATCGCGGGCGCGGGCGGCACACTGGGCTTCGCCGCTTCATTGTTCACTTCGGCCGTTTCCAGCGGCTCGCCGGGATGGTCCGGCGTGCCTTCATCCAGATCCTTATCCTTTATCTTCGATCGAGCCAACAGCAACTGATGTTTGGGCGCCAGCGGCATGTCATGCGGAACATGCAGGTATTCGAGAACCTGTTGACTGATGCGAGTAAAGACTGGCGCGGAAACCTGGCCTCCCTGGTGGAGACCGACGGCCGAATCGAGAATCACGGCGACGACAATCTGCGGATTGTTGACTGGGGCGAACCCGGCGAAGGAGCCAATATATTTTGTCTTCGAGTAGGCGCCGGTGGCCGGATCCACTTTCTGCGCCGTGCCCGTCTTCCCTGCCGATGAATAGCCTTCAAGGATAGCCTTGCGGCCGGTGCCTTCGAGCACGACTTTCTGCATCATGGACCGCATCTCGGCCGCCGTATAAGAAGAGATCACGCGGTGCGAGGCGCCGGGATGAAAGGCCACTGTTTGCGGCGTCGACTGCGGTTCGACCGTACCCGCGACGATTCTGGGGGCAACCCACACTCCGTCATTGGCGAAGGTTGATACCAGGCCGGCCAATTGCAGCGGCGAGATCCCGATCTCCTGTCCCATGGAGATGGCCGCGATGGAAACTTTTGACCAGCGGCTCGGAGGCTTGGTTAGCCCGCGGGTTTCGCCGGGCAGCTCGATGCCGGTTTGCTGACCGAATCCGTAGGCGCGAATGTAGCGGTAAAAACGATCTTCGCCCAGCCGCAGCGCAATTTTGATGGAGCCCACGTCGCTCGATTCGGCAAGAACTCCCCAGACTGGCAAAATCCCATGCGGCTTCGAGTCCCGAATGCGCATGCCGTTGTAGACGATCGATCCCATCTGGCAGTCGAAGAGTTCGTCGGGATTGGTCACCTTCTCTTCCAGCGCGGCCGAGATCGTCACCAGTTTGAAGGTCGATCCGGGCTCGTAGACATAGCTGACGGCCCGGTTGGTGAGCGCCCCGGGAGTGATTTGCTTGCGAAGGTTCGGGTTGAACGTGGGACGATTCGCGAGGGCGAGAATTTCTCCGGTGTGCGGATTCTCTACGATGACTGTTCCCGCGATCGCCTGCGTGTCGTGAATCGCCTGATCAAGTTCCTTTTCCGCAATGTATTGAATGTTCTTATCGATCGTCAGAACGATGTTTTCGCCGGGGGAAGGCTGGGTCTCGACGTCGGAGAACCACTGTTTGCGGGCGTCAACGGAGATGAACATTTTTCCGGGACGTCCGGCGAGTTGTTCGTCGAATTCGTGCTCGATGCCGCTCTGGCCGGAGTCTTCCATGCCGACCGAACCCAGGACTTGCGCGGCGAGATCGCGCGCCGGGATAGAAGCGCTTGGGCTCTTTCTGGAAATGGATGCCTTGCAGCTTCAGCGAATTGATGCGCTCGATGGTCTCGTCGTCGGCTTTGCGGGCGACCCAGCAAAAGGTCTTGTGCGCGCGGCAATCAGCGAGCACGACGTTGTAATCTTCGCCGGTGATGCGCGTGATCAGCGCCACGGCTGTGGGGAGATCTTTGACTTCTGTCGGCACCGCGAAAGCTGAGTCGACCATCACCGACATCGCGAGTTCATGTCCGGCGCGGTCGTAGATGACTCCGCGTTTTGCCGCGAGCGGGATTGCGCGTTGCTGCTGGTGTCCGGCTTGCTTGACGAATTTTCCGTAGTTGAAAACCTGGAGGTCAACCAGGCGAACACAAATGGCGGCGCACCACAAGAGCATGATGGCGCTGAGAAGGTAGAGACGGGAGTTCTTTGACGATTTAGCGCCGGCACTGGCCATTGGAACCTGTCATTCTGAGCGAAGTGTGCCGGTGAGCGAAGCGAATCGGCATACGAAGTCGAAGGATCCCTACCGCTGTCGCAACTGCCGCCTAAGGCAGCCGAGCTTCACTCCGCGGACAGCTGAAGGCGGCTGTCCCGCAAAACAATTCTCTACTGGCCGGGTACGATCATGACCGGAGCTGCGCTGGCCATAACCGGAGCTTGCGGCTCGGAACCACTGACTTCCATGCGGATCACCTGTCCCGGAGCAGGCGGCACCAGACCCATGCGGCGGGCCAGCAGATCGATTCTTTCCGGGTCGCGCAGCGAGGCGTCTTCCAGGCGCAGCGCTCGGTTCATCTCCGTCAGGCTGGCTAGTTCGCGCTTGGACGATTCAATCTGATATCCATATTCGATGGCCTTGAAATGCTGCCAGGCATAGGTGAACACCAGCAGAAATAGGACGGCGAGCGCGGTGCCAAACTGCTTCATCTCGCGGTTGCGCCGGGGATCTTCTACCTTGACCAGCCGCGAATTGTCGATCGCCTTGGAGAAGTAGATTTCGGGCGTGCCCGTCCAGAAAGAACGCCGCTCTTCCGCCCGAACCGCTCCACTCACCGCATATCGAATTGTTGCCGCCGCTGCCGCCATTATGCCGCTCCCTGGTAAGCCTGTTGACGGTAAGCCTGTTGACCATCTGCGATGGGAATCTGCATGGTGAAAATCTCATGCAGCTCTTCGGTCATGCGTTCCTGGTCGGCCATCATGCCGACCCGCTCTGCCGTCATCATCAGATCCCGAATTAATGTGCCCGTGTACATTGCTGCGACCTCAAATTTGGATTCCTACCACGGAACCCGTTAACAGCCTTCAGCTATCAGCCGTCAGCTCTCAGCTACCAACGGATCTTTGCCCGTTTGGTCACCTGATCTCTAGGCCCGGCACTGCTTTTTACGGCTCATGCCGGGGCTCCGGCAGGTTTTCCGGAGCTAAACTCTTTCCGCCGCCCGCAATTTCGCGCTGCGGGCCCGCGGGTTACGATCGCTTTCCTCTTCCGATGCCGTTACCGGTTTTTTCGTCAGGATCCGGTAATACTTGTCCTGATTCGCGCCTTCGCGGAAGGCATCCTTTACGATGCGGTCCTCCAGCGAGTGAAAGCTAATCACTACGATTCGCCCACCTGGTTTCAGAATCTGAGGCGCTGCCTCGAGCAGCCCCTTCAGATCGTCCAGTTCGCGGTTTACGAAGATTCGAAGAGCCTGAAAGGTGCGCGTCGCGGGATGAATTCTACGTTCGGCCTGGTTCATTGGCCGGGCCGCGGCTGATATGACATCCGCAAGATGTGCGGTAGATCGTATCGGCCGCGACCGGCAAATGGCTCTGGCGATTCTCCGCGACCTCCTTTCCTCTCCGAATTCGTAAATCACATCGGCAAGCTGTCGCTCGTCGAGGTGGTTTACCACTTGTTCGGCGGTACGTTCGCTATGCGGGTCCATCCGCATATCGAGCGGTCCTTCCGCCTGAAAACTGAATCCGCGCACGGCGTCGTCCAACTGCAGGCTGCTCACTCCGATGTCGGCCAGGATGCCGTCGATTGTTGCTGGATTGTGGCCCTTCGCGATTTCCGCGAATGACCGATGCAGCAACGTGATCTCCGGCCAATCAGCCTTGTCATCCCGAGCGGAGGATTTCGATTCGCTTCTTGAATGGAAGTCCGCAGTCGAGGGACCTTGTGTCAGCCTCTCGCCCGCAATCTTCAGCGCTGCCGGATCTTTATCGAGCCCAATCAAATGTCCCGGTGCGCCGAGGCGTTTTGCGATTTCGTAACTGTGCCCGCCAAGGCCCACCGTGGCGTCGATATACGTCCCGCCACGCCGCACGGCTAAAAAGTCGATCGCTTCTTTTAAAAGAACCGGAACATGGCTCACTGGCTTTCCACCACCATGCCCAACCCCCTGAGGGGTGTCTGTTGATCCCTCGTCCGATAGATGGTTCACTAGATGCCCAGCGTGTCGAGCGTCTTCTCATCCTCAGGCGTAAACTTTTCGGTTTCGATCTCTTTCTTGAACAGCTCCAGGTTCCTGACGACGAGATACGTCAAATTCCCCAGAACCGCTACTTCTCCCTTGATTTGTCCCGACTCCCGCAACAATTGCGGCAGCAGCAAGCGGCCTTGCCCATCCATTTCGACCTGCTGCCCGTAGTAGTTCGTCCGATCCAAAAACTTCTTCTTCGTGGGATTGAAGCTGGAGAGCCCCGCTAGTTTCTGCTCGATCCGCTCCCACTCTTCGAAGGGATACACTTGAGCAACCCTCCCATCGAGACTTGTGATATAGAATTGCTGCCCGTATTTCTCGTCGATCACCCGCTTGAACTCGGCCGGGACCTTGAGACGGCCCTTCTCGTCGACCCGGGTTGGATGATTGCCGCGAAACATGGCGCTTGATGTCGGTGAAAGAGGAGAAAACGGCGAAAAATTCGGTCACATCGGGGCGATTCTGGCTGTTTACCGTGCTTTTGGGTCGGATTCCCACCGGCTCCACGTTTTCAGCTCCTCGCTCCCACCAAGCTACCGAACTCACCACTTTCTACCACTTTGTACCACATCTTAGCTGTAAGTCGTTTATTGTCAAGGACAAACTTGCAGGCTAACGCCCCACTTATGCACCGAAGTTTTAAATCGCCAAGGCTTGTGGTTAACCAATCCGACGACCACAATAGCTTGCGTTAACGACCTTGGTTCCTTCGCCATCCTTTCGCTTCGATTTCGCTTGACCTCCGCCACTGGCGCGGAATTTCTTGTGGAAAATCCGGCGCCCCTTGCGAAATCGTCCAAAACAGCGACCGGCGCCTTCTACAAAAATTCCTGACATTCGGCCTTCACGCCATTTACGGAATTCGTAGTAGCGACTTTCTTGTAGGAATTTGAAGGTTCGGCCCTAGTGACGATGCCCTCGCTGGCTGCTCCAATCGTCGTGCATCTATAGAAGAAGATTTTCAAAACACGAGGGCTGAATCATGACAATAATTCGATATTTTTTGTCTGTTACCGTGTTTCTCCCGTGCTTTCTGCTCGCCCAACAGGATTCCACTCCACCCATTTATCCGGCTCCCGCGAGTCCCGCGGAGACGCAATCCCGACAGAACGTCGCGAACCAGCAGAACTCGCAAACCCCGGTGTTTCGCGTGAACGTGTATGCGCGCAGCGCGAAAGCGGTGAATTATCGAAATCGGGGTGGCTCTACCACCCTCGATATGAAAGGCACGAGTCTGGAGCCGGAGATCAGCGGCCGGGCTAAGGTTGACGGCAAGGCGGGTCGCCTGGCCATCGACGTCGAATTGAACCACTTGGAGCGACCCTCGGCAAAATTCGGCGGACAATATCTGACGTATGTGTTGTGGGCGGTGACGCCCGAAGGCCGGGCCGTCAACCTGGGAGAAGTGCTGCCCGGCGACAACGGTAAAGAGAAGACCTCGGTGACCACCGACCTGCAGGCATTCGGTTTGATTGTCACGGCCGAGCCTTATTTCTCGGTAACCCATCCCAGCGATGTGATCGTCGCCGAGAATGAGATTCTTCCGGGCACCAAGGGATTTCAAGAATCGATCGACGCAAAATTCGATGTCATGGAAGGCAAGGAGTACACCATCGACGTTCCAGTGGAACAGTTGCCTTCGTCGCAGGCGCAGCCGAATGTACCGCTGGACTTGCTGGAAGCGCGCAATGCGGTGGCGATTGCGAAGGCAGCCGGAGCCGAACAGTACGCCAGCAGCAGCATCATGAAAGCGGAAGACATGCTGCAGCGCGCTGAAGACTACTACCAGCGGAAGCAGGGACGTACTCCGATCGGAACTGCCGCGCGTGGCGCGACCCAGATGGCAGAAGATGCCCGCGTGCTGACCCTGCGCAGGAAGGAACAGGACCGGGAAGAAGCCGCGCGGAAAGCTGCGGCGGACGCGCAGGCGAAGGCGGAAGCCGATGCTGCGGCGGCGCAGCAACACGCACAAGAGGCACAAGCGCAGGCGGATGAAGATGCCCGGCGAAGAGCGGCTGCGGAACAGGCTCAGGCCCAGGCAGAACAGCAACAGGCTGCAGCTCTGGCGGCGCAGCAACAGGCTCAGGCGCAAGCCGCAGCGGCCGAGGCAGCGGCTGAGGATGCTGACCGTCAGAAGCAGGAAGCCATCCAGCAGAAAGAAGAGATGCGAGCCCGGCTGCTGGCTCAATTGAATCAGGTGCTGCAGACTCGCGACACGGCGCGCGGATTGATCGTCAGCATGCCCGACGTTCTTTTCGACTTCAATAAGTACACGCTCAAGCCGGAGGCACGCGAGCGCCTCGCGAAGATCTCGGGCATTGTGCTCGCCTATCCCGATTTGAAGCTCGATATCGAAGGATTCACCGACAGCATTGGAAGCGACGAATATAACCAGGAACTTTCCGAGAAGAGAGCCGAGAGTGTGCGCGGCTACCTGGTTTCATCAGGCGTCAAGCCGGACAGCGTCAGTGCGACCGGCTTGGGCAAAGCAAATCCGGTAGCGGACAATAGCACCGCTGCGGGACGCAAACTGAATCGGCGCGTGGAGATGATCGTTTCCGGCGACGTCATTGGAGCGGAGCCGGGGACGCAAGGTGCCATCACCCCGCAGCCAGCCCCGACTGGACCCTCGGTGCAGTAATTGTCAGGGAAGAGAGACCACCTTTCTTTTCTTTCTGCGCGGCTTTGAGGACGCCATATATCCTTGAAGCCGCGCATGCCAATCCATCTCGAATTTGAGCAGTGGGTTCCCTTCCCCCTTGAGCAGGTCTTCGCCTTCTTCTCGAATCCGGAGAATCTGCCGCGTATTATGCCGCCGGCCAGTGGGACAAAGTTGATCGAACTGCATCGCCTTCCTGCACCGGCGCTGCCGAGTGTACGGGACGCCGAAAAAGCAGCCGGCGTGGGTTCGACAATCAGCACTTCGTTCCGCATCCTTCCTTTTCTTCCGCTGCGCAAGCGGTGGATTGCGCGCATCACGGAGTTCGAGTGGAACCGGTATTTTGCCGATGTGCAGGATGAGGGACCCTTCAAGAGCTGGCATCACCGGCACGAATTCGCCCACTCAACGCGGGAAGGCAGGCCAGGGACGCTCATCCGCGATGTTATCGACTATGAAGTGGGATTGGGATTTGTCGGGTCAATCGCGAATGCTACGTTCATCCGGCGCCAGATGGAAGCCACATTCGCCGAACGTCAGAAGAGACTGCCTGCACTGCTTCGCTGATCCTCTTACTTTACGGGTTCCACGAAAACTGCCGTGCCGTAGGCGAGCACCTCGGTCACCCCTTGCATGATTTCTGTGGCGTCGTAGCGAGCACAAACGACGGCGTTAGCGCCTAATTCCGCGGCATGCTGCAGCATCAGGTCGAAGGCTTCCTGCCGCGTCTTCTCGCACAAATTCGTGAGCAGCGTGATGTTGCCGCCCACCAGAGTCTGCAGGCCGGCACCAATGGTTCCAAAGATAGAGCGCGAGCGTACGACGATCCCGCGCACCACGCCCAGCGTGCGGGTGACATGAAAACCGTCAAGTTCGAATTGCGTCGTCACCATATTGTGTGCGACCGCTCTGCCCGTGACGTAGCCTGTGACCATGCGTTCATTCCTTTCTGGATGCCGCGAACTCGCTCACTATAACGTGAGCCCAGGGGTCTCGGCGAGTGCCTGGAATTATTCACGCGAAAGAAGAGCCTGTAACCAGAGGAGACATGAAGTTTCACGAAGCAGGGTTTTTCTTTGTGCCTTCGTGTCCTTTGTGATCACTCCAGTTCGGATGTAATGAAAAATTCGCCGGAGGCATTGTCGTATGCGACACGCAGCACATTGGGCTTGCAGCAGACCTGACAATCTTCGATATACGATTGACGGCGTCCGGCGGACGCATCGACTGTGGTGACATTCCATTCTCCGCAGGACGCGCACTGGAAGCCGGATTCCATTCGTGCAGCATAGTACAGTTTTGGCGGATGAAGATGCGGAGACCCTATAATTGCGCGATTGCGGGCGTTTAGGATTCAGGGGTCAGGGATTAGTGGTCAGTGGTCAGTGGTGGTCAGTGGTCAGTCCGGACGGTTCTTATTTACTGGCCACTGATCACTGGCCACTGCCCACTCGACCTTCAGGAGGCTGCATGATTTCTCGGCGAAAGTTTCTGGAACTGGGGAAAGGAGCGGCGGGAATCGCCGCGGTGGCTAGTCCGCGTCTGGCTGCCGGATCGCGTTCGCTTGCAGAAGACACATCCTTGCCACCATCGATCGCACGTCTGAAGTCACGGAAAAACGAAGCTACGCCAATCACCTTGGAAGAACGCGGAGAGCGGCAGGAGCAGGCACGAAAGCTGATGCGTGACAACGCCATCGACGCCATTGTTCTGATGGCTGGCACTTCGCTGCAGTATTTCAGCCGGAATTCGCTGGTGGGGCGGTGAGCGCATGTTCGCGCTGGTGCTGCCTGCGAAGGGGAATGCGTTCTACGTCTGTCCAGCATTCGAAGAAGGACGCGCCCGCGAGCAGATCGCCAACTCTCCGGGCGGCACGCAGCCGGACCTGCGGGTCTGGCAGGAGGACGAGAGTCCGTATAACCGAGTGGCGCAAGGGCTCAAAGAGCGCGGCATCGCAACCGGAAAGCTTGGAATCGAAGAGACCATCAAGTTTGTATTCAGCGACGGCATCGCGAAAGCTTCGCCGCAAACCACTCTCGCGAGCGCGACTCCGGTCACTGCCGGATGCCGCGTGATCAAGAGTCCGCACGAGATTGCCTTGATGCGGCTGGCCTCGCAAGTAACATTGTCAGTGTACGAAGCGGTCTACCGATCGCTGCATGACGGCATGACGCAAGGTGATGTCAGCGCTTTGGTCGACAAGGCTTACGATCAAACCGGCTTTCCCGGCGATGCCAGCGTGATGGTGGATGAGTACACCGCGTTTCCCCACGGTTCGAATACGCCTCAGCACCTCCGCGAAGGGTCCATCATCATGCTCGACGATGGCTGCGTGGTCGACGGCTATCAATCGGATATCACACGCACATTTACGCTGGGGAAAGCGACCGACAAGATGAAGCAGGTTTTCGATATCGTTCATCGGGCCCAGTCCGCGGCGCTGGCAGCCGCTCGGCCCGGAGCCGAGTGCGGATCGGTCGATGCCGCCGCGCGCAAAATAATCACCGATGCCGGCTACGGTCCTGACTACAAATATTTCACCCACCGTCTGGGCCACGGATTAGGAATGGACGGACACGAATGGCCTTATCTGGTGCGCGGAAATCCTACGAAACTGCAGACGAACATCACCACCAGTAACGAACCGGGAATTTATATCCGCGGCGAATTCGGCATTCGTCTCGAAGACGATATGCACATCACCGAAAATGGCGCGGAGTTGTTCACCCCGCAGAGTCCGTCGCTGGAAGATCCCTTCGGGAAGAGTTGAGTCGAACAAGTTGTAAAGTACGGCTGATTAGTTCTTGACCGAGCGGCGCCATTTGGCGTGCAGCCACAGCAGAATCCCAATCGCGCAGACCTCGATCGGGCCGGGCGGCATAATTTGCATCTGCCACATGTGCTCAAAATCTGTAGTGGCGACATAGACCAACCAGGCCGTGCCGGCGGCCGCGAGCAAGCTGCCCAGACGCTCCTCGCCGCGAACACTCAGCAGATGTCCTTCGCCTTTCGGCTTTTTGCCGGGTTTCGCGACATCAACCACCGGAACGAACTTGGAGCGGGACTCGACGTACCCCTCGCGCCCTTTGTCCCAGTCGATGTAATCGTTTTGGTCAGATCTGCTCACTGCCTCTAGGGTGCCACAGGCGCCTCGCAGTTGGATGGTTACCGCCGTACGTGTACCTGGAGGACAAAGGGCCAGAAACACAACAGCCCGACTCGGCAAGCTAAAGAAGATCTGCCAAATCGGGCTGCTGAATGACCGGAACTTACCAGGTCAGCGTGCTCAGGTATTCGTAACTCTTCTTGATGTTTTCCAGCGGTTCTTTCGGGTGATCGTGCTCGACGATATAGTATTTGATCCCAGCTTTGTCCGATTGCGCGAAGATCCGTTTCCAGTCGATAATACCGCTGCCCACTGCGGTCGAGATCCACGGTATCGCCAAAATTCTGGGAACCGCCCTGGGTCACTTTCGGCAGCTTCTTCATATCCTTGACGTGAACCAGCGGGAAGCGTCCTGGATACTCATTGAAATATTTCAGCGGATCGGCCCCCGCGGCAGTAATCCAGCACAGATCCATTTCCATGACCACCAGCTTGGGATCGCACATCTGCAGCAGTTCGTCATAAGGCAGCTTGCCATTGGTAGGTAGGAACTCGAACCAGTGGTTGTGATAGCCGAACTGCATGCCGGCCTGCTTGGTCTGCTCCCCGCATTTATTGAATTTTTCGGACGCCTGCTTCCATATGTCGGGAGACTTGCGAAGCTCTTCGGGAATCCACGGGCAGATGATGTATTTCAGCCCAATCGCCTTAGAGAACTCGATCACGGACGGGAACTTCTCATCCAGTTCGTCATACTGTATGTGCGTCGATGGAGCAGTCAAACCATTCTTGCTGAGAACGTCCCGCACCTGTTCCGCGTTTCGGCCGAAATATCCGGCGAACTCGACTTGCTTGTAGCCAATCTGTGCAACCTTGGCGATGGTTCCGTCAAAGTCGCTCTTCATCAGGTCGCGCACGGTGTAGAGCTGCAGTCCGACTTTATCGATCTTGTGCGCCGCAGCCCAACTGAGGCGCGGAGTAAACAAGGTTGCGGCCGTTGCGGTGCCCGCGATTTTCAAAAAGTTGCGTCGATTCACCGAATGAAATCTCATCATTGCTTCTCCTCCAAAGGGGTCGTTGGGGCAGAATTGAATTCGGGAGAATTATACGCGGGACAACATGGATTGATAGTAGCTCGAGCCCGTCGGCACCGGGCGCAGTCCCACTTTGGCTCGGCTCCGGAAAATTCTTCCCTTCACGCCAAGCCTCATTCTTCCCCAACGCCACCACGTCCGAGCAGAAGGCTGCTATTCGAGAGCGGGCGCTCGAAGAAGCTCAGAATTATTCCTGTCTCGGCTCTGCGACCCTCAGATTGTTCGTCACCGAGAACGTTCCAGATACACTGTTGGCGCGCACACCGGCAAGGCTCTTGTCCGACTCGCTATCGACCACACCTTCCAGCGTCACACGTCCGTTCTTCACGATGATGCGAATCGGCTTCTGCACGCCCAATTCGTACTTCTGCAAACCGGGATACTGATAGATCGCGCGGAAGAGGCGAACGCGGAGTCGGTCATCCATGGTGGACGGAGGAAGAATTTCGATCTGGTTATCTACTTTCTCCACCCCTTCAATGTGCTTGACCGCATTCTCGGCCTCGCTCTTCAGCACCGGCCGCACGACCTGGCCGAAAAGTGTCACCGTAGAACCGTCTACCTTGTAAGTAATGTTGTCGAACACGCCGAAGTAAGGCAGCATCAGCAGTTCGTGGCGAACCTCGCGCACGATCCGGTCTTCCGATTTGGCGGACGGCTGATCCCCCTGACCGTTTTGTGCCTTGAGGTTGAAAGTGAATAGCGTGAACAAGCAGACCAGCAGCGTCATCCTATGCGTTCTCATAAGTCGACCTCGCGTCTCTGGATGCTTTTTCCCGTGATGTGGTTGGAATATTTTAGCTTGAGCAGCGCCGCGGGTGAAGAGTCGTCGCAGGTGGACAGGAATGTGGGCTGGAAAATCGGGCGAGCTGGCCTTGAATAGAGCCATTCACCAGCTCGCGTGCTCAACTTGAAGCAGTTCAGGCGCTCAGATTAACGTTGCTCACCTGGCTCGTGCTTGCCGAGCTGTTAAAGAGGTTCAGAACGATCTGTTCGTTGCTGTTCTGCGCCAGATTCAACTGGATCTGGCCGTCCGACTGGCCTTGCGAGTTCGCCGCGCTGATCGAGAGTTGCTCCATCCCATTGCTCGCTCCGCTGAGATCAATGGTGATCTGCTCGCCGGCCGGAAGATTGGCAAGATTTAACACGATCTCCGGGCCGCTTGCGGAAGAACCGAGGTGGCTGCGGTTGTAGTCGCAGCTGCGCTGGTGGCTGCATCGGAACTCGTGGCTCCGGTAGCAGTCGTGGTTGCGTCGGACCTCGACCCCGATTGCGGCTTGAAGGTGTCACGCAACTGCTGAAGGGCCGTCGCGGCGGCGGTCAAATCCCCGGATTGCAGGGCCGTACCAATGTTTTGAAAATCCTGCTCCCGGCTGGAGAGCTTAAACGTGTCTCCGTTGGCAAAGGGGCCGGATTGACCCAGGGTCTGAAGCGCCTGATACTCCTGCTGTGCATCCGATAGATCGCCGGACTTGATATCTTTTCCTAACTGCTGAAGATCCGAGTGACGCTGCTGAAAGTATTGCTCCAACTGCTGGTAAATCGAATTCGAGGAAACGGCTGCTGTCGACATAGCTCTCTCCTGAAGGAAGAACACTGCAATACATAGACCACATCGACACAGCAGTTGTGGACTTTAGATGAGAATGCTCTTACTCGTCCTCTTCCAACAGCATCCCTCCCGCTGCACATTTTCCCTCGTCACGAGAGCGTCAGGACCAGATCCTTATTATTGTTCGATGCTCGAACTTCAGCGCAACTCCCCAGCACCCAATCGGCCCCGGCTTCCCGCAGCGCGAACTCCTGCACCGTGGATGTCAACCCGATCACCCTTGCACCCGAGGCCTTGCCCGCTTTCACTCCGGCGGGCACGTCCTCAAACACAACACATTCCTTGGCGGGAAATCCAAGCAGCGAGGCACCCTTGAGGAAGGGCTCGGGATGCGGTTTGCCATGAGTAATGTCATTCGAGGTAATCAGTTTCTTGGGTAGCGGAAGCCCCGCAGCCTTGATGCGAACCTCGGCCAGGGGACGCGTGCAGGAGGTAACGATCGTCCAGCGATCCTCGGGGAGACTGCGCAGAAGATCCAACGCGCCCGGCAGCGGAACTATGCCTTCGAGATCTTCCATCTCCCGGCGTTCCACTTCGCGGTTTTCCGCCTCATGATCGGAGTCAGGAAGATATTCCCGGACCGTGGTCAGGCTGGGACGCCCGTGCGCCCGCCCCACAACTTCTTCGGGATTAAATCCGTGCTCCACCGCCCACCGCCGCCACACCCGCGCCACCGCCGGCGTGGAACTGATCAGCACTCCATCCAGATCGAACAGAAGCCCTGCACACTGAACTTGCGTCATCTTTATAGAGTAACCCAGCGACTTCCTCGGCCCTTTTTGCTTCGCGCGGCGAAATCATCCCTCGGATTTAGGGTCTCCTGGCAGTGACATGGATCACTCCGGCGTATGTCGCGGGTCACCTTGAAAATTCCGGATCCGGGTGTACCCTGCTACTAGAGATTTGAGGGGGTGCACCGTGCTTTCCAAGTGCGCCAATCCTGAGTGCTCGGAGCAGTTCCGCTTTCTTCATCAAGGTAAACTCTTCCTCATCGTTCCTACGCCCGACGTGCGGGCATCTGCGTACGGATCCCTTCCCTTCTTGTATGAGCGCTTCTGGTTGTGCGACTCCTGTTCGAAAAAGATGACTCTTGTGTGGGGAGGAACCAAGGTGAAGATCGTACCGACGCCGGAAAAACCGGCAAAGACCGTAAAAACGAAGGTCGCTGATTCGGGACAAGTCACACCTGCGAACCACCCGCGCAGGCATGCCGCGCGTGCCGGAGTCCAGAGTGCATGACTTCTCAGGTAGGAGGTAGTTATGAGTGTCGCAGAAGTCTCAATTACAAGAGTTGCGGCGAAAGCCGGTTTATTCCACCACATTCTTATTGCGGCCGATTTCTCAAAGGCTTCCGAACGCGCCTTCTCTGAGGCGCTGGTCATCGCCAAGGAAAGCGATGCGCAAATTTCCCTCGTGCACGTGGTGAATGCCGATTGGCGCTACGAAATGCTGGAAACTCCTCCCGAGATTGATCTGGAGGAAGCGGATGCCAAAACGCGCATGCGAGCCTTCGCTGATAAGTTGGCGCCCGGAATGGAAATACCGTGGGTCCTGATCCGGCGAGGACCGACCGCGCTGTCGATCGCGGCCTATGCAAAGCAAGCGGGAGCGGATCTGCTTGTGATCGGCACTCGCGGTCGTAGAGGTTTCCCGAAATTGGCTTTGGGCTCCATCGCCGAGGAATTGCTGCGGATCGCTCCCTGCCCGGTTCTCACCGTTGGCCCGCGGGCAGAAATTACTCCGGCAAACAATGCCTTTCAAACCATCCTGTTCGCAACCGATTTCGGCAAGGGGTCCGTCGAAGCTCTGAAGATCGTCTTGTTGCTGGCTCAGAAAAGACGGGCCAAGCTGGTCTTGCTGCACATGTCGGCGCCCATGCCCATGATGTCCACCAGTCTTTCCGCTTACGCGCCCGCGGGCGCAGCTGCGGAAGATGTTCTGCAATGGCAGAGCTCATCGCGCGCGCAATCTCTGCAACAACTTAAAAAGTGTCTTCCCGCTGACATTCATCTGGAGCAGGAACCGGAATTCGTAACGGGAACGGATCTTTGTCCGGAAGGAGTTCTCACCGCCGCGGAAAGATTCCGAGCCGACCTGATCGTCATGGGAGCGAACCGTACCATGCCGGCAAAAGTGCTGGCCCACATCCCGTGGACCGCGGTGCATGAGGTCGTTCGCATGGCGCCGTGTCCGGTGCTGACGGTAGCGGGATAAAACAGATGCGCGGCGGAGAAAGAAAATCTCCGCCGCCACCCACACAAACAAATCAGCGCCAACGTAGCGCAGGCTACGCCGTTCGGCTCAGGACTGAACGATCTTTTCCAGCGCCGTCCGGTTGCGGATCACCAGCGTTGAGCCTTTGAGTTGCAGCAGCTGTTTCCTCTTGAATTCTGAAAACAGCCGGCTCACCGTCTCCCGCGTGGTGCCGATGATCTCGGCAATCTCCTCATGGGTTAACGTCAGCTTGACCTGCAACGATCCGTCGTTCTGCGCCGTCTTCGACGACCAGGACAAGAGCAGTTTCGCGAACTTCTCTGATGGCGAGGTCGCCAGGCCCAGCGTTCGAATCTCCTCATACGCGGTGTAGTAGTTGCGGCTCAACTGTTCGGCGACCCGCAATGCTACTTCCCCATGCTCTCGTAAGAACTGCAGAAGAGATTCCCGAGGAATAAAATTCGCTTGCCCAGGCTCCATCATCTCGGCAGTAACTTCATAGGGACGGCTCGAGACCACCGCATTCAGCCCAAGCACATCCCCTGCGTCCGAGAGTTTTGTGATGATGGTCTTGCCTTCGCGTGAAGATGTGGAAAGTTTCGCCTTCCCGGCGCAAAGCACAAAAACTCCGCGCGGCTGCTGCCCTTCAATAAAGAGCATGGCACCCTTGGGATAGACGGCGGTCGATTTTATTTCGTTCAATCGTTGTCCGGCATGAATCGAAAGATTACAGAAAAGATGTTCTTCCCGCACCGAACACGTCAGGCAATTATCAAGAATATTAAGGCCGTAAGGGGCGCGCATTTCGCTGCACCTCCTTGTCGATTAGAGTGCACCTGCGCACTTTTGGGTGTGACTGGAATCACAAGCCCTCGTGACTGCGGATATACAAAAAGTATCCCCGCCAGCACAAAAGTCTGTGATCATGACTACGTCGGGAAGAAATGCCGCTCACACCCCAACCGTAGCCTTATGAAAAAGTGAGCTTTCGCGCCATCCATCGGAGGTCTTCCGTGAGTCAGTTTTCAAGTCCCGCTGCTCCATCGCCTGTCGGGAAAATCTACACGGCCCCTCCGCCCGCGCGCGGAGCTTTAGAGCCTCTGTTCCGCCCTCGCTCCGTGGCTGTGATTGGAGCCACAGACCGCCTTGGTACGGTCGGCCGGACTGTGATTTCAAATTTGCTGGAAAGCAAATTCCCCATCAAGGTCCATGCGGTCAATCCCGGCCACGATGAAGTTCTCAAAATTAAAACTCACAAGCGTATCGGAGACATTCAGGGCGGTGTCGACCTCGCCATCGTGGTCACTCCGGCGCAGGTTGTTCCTCAGATCATCGGTGAGTGCGTTGATGCCGGAGTGAAATCCGCAGCGGTGATTTCTGCCGGATTCCGTGAGCAGGGCCACAATGGGGCTTTGTTGGAAGACGAAATCCAGAAGCACTTGGCTCGCGGAACCCTCCGGCTCATCGGACCCAACTGCATGGGTTTCATGAATCCTACGATCGGGTTGAACGCGACCTTCGCAAAGTCGATGCCAAACAAAGGCAGCGTCGCCTTCCTGAGTCAGAGTGGCGCGCTGCAAACTGCGATTCTGGACTGGAGCCAGAAAGAACATGTGGGATTCAGCGCGATCGTTTCCACCGGCTCCATGCTCGACGTGGGATGGGGCGATCTCATCTATTATTTCGGAGACGATCCTCACACCAAGAGCATTCTGATTTACATGGAATCGGTGGGAGACGCGCGATCGTTTCTCGCGGCCGCTCGCGAAATTGCGCTGAGCAAACCGATCATCGTCATCAAGGCGGGACGCTCCGAAGCAGCCTCGCGCGCCGCCGCTTCTCACACCGGAGCACTCACCGGCAGCGACGATGTTCTGGAAGCGGCCTTGCGCCGCTGCGGTGTCTTGCGCGTGCAGAATATCGCTGACCTCTTCTATATGGCGGAGGTGCTCAGCAAGCAGCCGCGGCCGCGCGGCCCGAAACTGAGCATCGTTACCAATGCAGGCGGTCCGGGAGTGCTGGCCACCGATGCCCTGATGGCAACCGGCGGCGAACTCACCGTTCTGTCTCCCGAGACCCTTGCCGAACTCGACAGCTTTCTTTCTCCGCACTGGAGCCGCAGCAATCCCATCGATGTGTTGGCCGATGCCGATGCTGAGCGCTATGCCCGAGCTGTCGACGTTGTTTCGAAAGATGCCGGCAGCGACGGACTCCTCGCCATCATTGCCCCACAAGGACTGGCAGATCCCACGCAGGCCGCGCAGCAGATAATTAAATTCGCCCATAGCTCGGGCAAGCCTCTGATCGCCAGTTGGATGGGCGGCGACGGCGTCGCGGAAGGCACCGCGATCCTTAACACCGCCGGCATCCCCACATTCTCTTATCCTGATACGGCGGCTCGCGCGTTCACCTACATGTGGCGCTACACCTACAACCTGCGCGGCCTCTACGAGACTCCGGCGTTGCTGGAAGGTCCGGAACCGGCCGTCGATGCGAAAAAGAAGGTCAGTGAATTCGTGCAGCAGGCGCGCCGCAATCACCGGACCATGCTCAACGAATTCGAGGCGAAGCAGTTGCTGGCCTCGTATGGAATTCCGGTGGTCGAAACATGCGCGGCAGAGAGCGAAGATCAGGCGGCCGCGATCGCCGCGAAAATCGGTTATCCCGTCGTGCTCAAACTGCTCTCCAACACGATCGCCCACAAAACCGATGTCGATGGCGTTCGCCTGAGCCTGCACACAGACGACGAAGTGCGCGGAGCATTTCGGGCCATCCGGACCTCGGTGAGCGAGAAGGCCGGTGCGCAGCATTTTTCCGGCGTCACCGTGCAGCCCATGGTGCGCCGCGATGGATACGAATTGATTCTGGGCAGCAGCATCGACCCGCAGTTTGGCCCCGTCATCCTCTTCGGATCGGGCGGCGTGATGGTCGAGGTCTATTGCGATCGCGCCCTGGCTTTGCCTCCTCTGAACACCACCCTCGCACAACGCTTGATGGAGCAGACCAAAATCTTCGCGGCGCTCAAAGGCGTGCGCGGCCGAAAGCCGGTGAACCTCGAAGCACTCGAGCAGCTTCTCGTTCGCTTCAGCCAACTCGTGGTCGAACAATCCTGGATCAAGGAAATCGATATCAATCCTTTGCTCGCGAGTCCCGATCACTTGCTCGCGCTCGATGCACGGGTCGTGTTGCATGATTCCTCGATGGTTCCCGAGCGCTTGCCGCGCGCGGCGATTCGTCCTTACCCCTCGCAGTACATGTGGGAGTGGAAATTGAAAGACGGAACTCCGGTGACCATTCGCCCGATTCGTCCGGAAGATGAGCCGCTCATGGTGCAGTTCCATCACACTCTTTCGGAGCGCAGCGTCTATTTGCGCTACTTCTGTTCTTTGAGCTTGACCACCCGCGTGGAGCATGAGCGGCTGGTGCGTATCTGTTTCGGAAGCTATGACCGCGGATTTGCTTTGGTCGCCGATCGCAAGAATCCCGATACCGGCCAGCACGAAGTACTAGGTGTGGGACGCTTTAGCGCGATTAATCGGGGCGAGGCCGAAGCCGCCGTGCTGGTCTCCGATCGCTGGCAAGCCAAGGGACTGGGAACAGAATTATTGGCGGGAGTCGCGCGCGTAGCTCGGGAAGAAAAGTTTCAGCGGCTCTGCGGAGAAATCCTGCGCGATAACCTGGCCACGCAAGCCATCTTCAAGAAGGTGGGATTCACATTACGAGCGACCGACGACCCATCCTCGGTTTCGGCATCGCTGGTCTTCTAGCAGGCGCCAGGACAAAAACAGTTCGAGAATCTGTTTTGAAAGGGCGCTACTCCGGATTTGCGGCGCGCACGACCGGGAAGGGCACGACTTAAGTCGTGCCATAAGCGTCAAATAAAGATGCCCGGACTTTAGAGAGTGCGTGAGAATTGTTTCTTGATGACCCAGCAAATTTCCTCAGCGGTGCCGTGGAAGAGCGGCCCTTCAGGGCCGCGTAACGCCACCTGACGCGTTTGGGCTTTAGCCCCTGGGGGGCATCCGAGCACCAAAGACTTTTTTGCGCAGCCGCGCGAATCTAGCTACGACAGCGTCGGGCCTACGCAGCCAACAAATCCCTAAACCACATTTGCCGGCTTGGAAATTTCCAATTGCGGCTCAAATTTCAGCGTCGTCCCCAACGCGCGCGAAACCAGACACAGTTTCTCGGCTCGCTTCAGCAACTCCAACGCGCGATCGTGTTCGTCCGCCGAAGCAATCTTTAAATTCGGACGTACGACAATTTGCGTGAAGCTATAGCCCGACTCCGCTTTGCGTACCGTTCCACTGGCCTCCACTTGCAGATCGGTGAAGTCGAATTTTGCTCCGCCGGCAATGGCCCGCAAGGTGGTTGTGTAGCACCCCGCCACGGCCGCAAGCAAAAGCTCCTCCGGAGTCCAGCGGCCTTCGAGACCGCCAAATTCCGTCGGGGCGGTGAAATGGATCGCATTGGGCGCGGAATCCGACTTGGCTAAGCCAGTGCGCCCAGACGTCCACCATGCTGCTACTCGATATGCGTGCTCTTCAGACATGACTGGTTCGGTCTCCTTGGAAAGTAATACGCGCCATCCTTCTGATGGCTTTGTCGATTTGTGTGTTATTGATCTGAAATGAGCGGACCGTTAGGCCGCTCCTTCCTTCCGAGAAATTCCGCGCTCGCGTTCGATTCTCTGAATCTGAGCCCGAAGCCATTTGCCCAGGGCCTCTTCCATTTCGGCCTGGCTGCCGGTGCGATACAGTTCTTCCACCGTCTGCCCTTCTCCCGTCAGAGGAATAAAGCGGCAGGGAATACTTTCCTTGCGCTGCCCTTGCGGAACAAATTGCTCCAACAGGCAGTTCTCGCAGGCATGCGGACGCCCCGGGTCGCAAAAATTAGGGCAGATCGGAGAATCCTCGAAAATCGCAGGGGCTCGCCACGCAGCGTGTGGAGAACGCCCGTACCCTCCGTCCTCAAGAAAGCTCAGTTCAAATCGAAGTATGTCGAGAATGTCGCGATTGTCTTGAGCCATAGGTCACCTCTATTGCGAGCAGGATGCCATTGGCCGGATGAAAAGGCCGTATATTCGGTCACGAGGAATAGTGATTGAAGTCACAAAATAAAGAGGCATTTCGCATCGTCGCTCCGCCAAATACCTTGATTTTCAACGATTCCCAGAACGGTCCGTGTGATTGAGATCACGTCAGGTCATGACACTAATCACGCATGGAATACTTATCTCCTCGTAGGTTCAACCAATGAGGCCCGCTGGTTCTTCGCGCATACCCATCTGAGACGCTTCGAGCCCGCCGGGGTAAGAAATCACACCTCGATGTGATTAAAATCACGCTTTCAGGAGCTACTGAAGCAGCTGCTCCCGCACCACGCCGACCAACTTGAGAGCTTGCGGAAAAACTCCTGAATGCCGGCGGCTACCGTGGAAGAGCGGCGCTTTAGCGCCGCGTAAAGCACGCAGAATCATGGGCTTCAGCCCCTGTGGTCGCCATCACGGCAACCCAAGTTTTCCCCCAGTCGAGTTTCGGCAGGGCAAAATCAGAGGCTGGATCGCTTCCGGAGCAAGATCGAGAAATGCGAGCCCGAACTCTCGCGCTTACGGCTCGTAGGCGCAGCAGGGATCGGGGGCCAACAGATCGCCAGTCACCGCGTAGGCACGGGCCCGCGATCCGCCGCAAACCGTACGCACCGGGCACCGCCCGCATTTTCCTTTCAATTTGGAACTATCGCGCAGTGAGGTAAACAACGGCGAATCGCGATACACCTCTGCCAACGATTGAGCGGTAATGTTGCCGGCACAGACCGGCAGAAAGCGGCTGGGATAAACCTCGCCTCGATGATTGATGAACACGAATCCGCGTCCGTCGTTTACGCCCCTCGGCGCATAAGGAATGGCCGTGGCCACGGTAAGCTGGCCGCGCGATTCCCGCACCCGCTGTTGCAGCAGATAGCGCTGGTAATGCTGGCCTTCGGTCGTCTTGATCTGGAAATTCGCGCGCTTCGAAGCGTCGTAGAGCTTGGCAAAGACCAGTTCGTGCTCCTCGGCACTGAGCATTTCGACGGTCTCTTCCTTGCTGCCGGGTACAAAAAAGAAAACATTCCACAGAGCCACGTCCAGCCGCGTCAGCAACTCGATCATAGGATCCAGATCGTGAAAGTTCCGGCGCGAAACAATGGTATTGACCTGCACCGGCAACTGCACTTCATGACAGCTGCCGATGATCTCCAGCGTGCGCCGGTGCAGCCCTTGCATCTTCCAGTAGCCGTCGTTCAGTCCCGGCGTCGATCCGTGCAACCAGAATGCAACTCGCATCAGCCCGCATGCCTTCAGTTCGGAAATGATGCTGGAATCGAGTCGAGGCGTCGGCAACAGCGTCAGCGACGTCCGCACCGACCGTTCGGACGCGTACGAAACCACCGGAAGCAGATCAGGCCGCAACAATGGGTCACCGCCGGTAAGGGCCAGCAGCGGCACGTGCATCGCTGCGACTTCTTCCACCAGGTGAAAGGCCTCCGCTGTCGAAAACTGCGTTTGATTCCGAGGTCGGCGCGCCCGCGCCGGCGTCGCCTTCCACCCGCAGTCGTGCGTCATCTCCCACGTCACTTGCAGAGGCCGGGAGCGCACTCCGGCTGTCTTCGCAAACCCACTGGGCCTGGCTTCAATCATCCCTTGTGACTCGCTCCACGTGTCGCTGAATGTTTCTCTCAGCACGTCTGCCCGCCGGTTTGTGATCGATGGCATGTGGCGATCCTAGGTATTGACGAAGATAGGAACAGTGCCAGATCGCACATTGGACCGTGATAAACATCACAATCGACATGAAAAAGCCGTGTGATTCACATCACAAGGCCGCGTGACTTTCGCCATAGGTCGGCCTTCGTGGCCGTGCGAACCTACGCTTGCGAGTGAGTTCTCAGGGTACGGGACTTAAGCACGATCCACTGCAATCCTGATGCGAAGGATTGTGGCAGTGAGGCAACGGCCTACCCCTGCTCTGTGATATCGTGCGAACGAAATTCTTCCTTAGGAGGAAGCGACATATGAAACAGGTTCTCGTAGCGTTGCTGATTTGCGGTTTCTTCGCATTCTGCACTTCCCCGGTAGTTGCCCAGGATGCTGGAGCAACATTCAAAGCAAAATGCGCCATGTGCCATGGTGCGGACGGCAAAGGCGGCAAGATGGGTACCCGTGACTTCGCGTCTCCGGAAGTCAAGGCCGAGACGGATGCCCAGCTCATCGACATCGTCACCAAAGGCAAAGGCAAGATGCCGGCCTACGGCGGCAAGCTGAGCGACGCTGATATCAAGGGCCTCGTCACTTACATTCGTAGCTTGGCGAAATAGCAGTCTCAGGGCGACCTGCAGCGCAGGCCGCCTTAAAATTTTCAGTTCAATCGGAAGGATTGGCGGGTGAGAGCATGTCCACGCGAATAAGATGGAGATTTTTTGCGTCTGGAGTTGCCCTCACCCTGCTTTTAGCTGCGGGTTCTCTCCAGGCAGCAGGCAAGAAAAATCCAAAGCCAACCGCAGACGATTGCCTCGCCTGCCATAGCGACGCCTCTTTGTCGCACGACGAAAACGGAAAAACCGTCAGTCTCCACGTCGATCCGCAGGCTTTCAAAGATTCCATCCATGGCAGCATGTTTACCTGCGTGGATTGCCATACCGATGTGACCAGTGCCCCGCACGAGACCACTCCCAAAAAGATCACCTGCGCCACTTGTCACGCCGATGAACAGGCAGCCTACGATCGCAGCTTCCACGGCAAGGCGGTGCAGTCCGGAAATACCTCCGCCGCAAAATGTGTCGATTGCCACGGCAGCCCGCATGAGCTGCTGCCTGCGTCTGATCCCAAATCGCGCGTGCATCACAGCAACATTCCAGCCACCTGCGGCTCCTGTCACGGCCAGCAGTTCGTTATGGAAAAAGACGGACTGAGCACGCAGATGGTCGCGTCTTATCAGCAGAGCGTGCATGGTCACGCTGTCGCGAATGGATCCGACAAAGCTGCCGTCTGCACCGATTGCCACGGCACGCACGAGATTCTCGATGCGAAGGATTCGAAGTCCCCGATCTTCAAGTTCAACGTGCCGATGACCTGCGGCAAGTGCCACGAGCAGATTTCCAAAGAATTTCAGCAGAGCATTCACGGGACTGCCGTCGCCAAGGGCAATTGGCTGGCGCCGGTCTGCACCGATTGCCACGGCATCCATTCCATAAAAGCGCTCAACGATCCCAATTCGCCCGTGTCGGCGCAGAATGTGGGACAAGTGACCTGCGCGCGCTGCCACGAGGGCGTGCGCCTCTCGCAGGAATTCGGAGTACAAGGCCGCCGCGAAACCACCTACCTCGCCAGCTATCACGGCCTGGCATCCCGGCTGGGGTCGCAAGTCGTCGCGAATTGCGCCAGCTGCCACGGCACCCACAGCATCTTCCCCTCGAGCGACCCGCGCTCCACCATCAACCGCGCGAATCTTGCCCGAACCTGCGGACAGTGCCATCCCGGCGTTACCGAAAAATTTACCTCCGCCAAAGTGCACGTGGACGCGCCCCTTTCGGCCGATATCGGCAGCAAAGCGGTCCGCTGGATCCGCAAATTTTATCTCGGCATGATCTTTGCCGTGATCGGCGGGATGTTGCTGCACAACTTCATTATCTGGAGATCGAAGGTCATCGCGCGGCGCAAGGAACAGAGCAAGTTCGTCACCCGCATGCCGCTGCGCTTCCGCTTGCAGCACGCAACCCTGCTGACCAGTTTCTTCCTGCTGGTGCTGACCGGATTCGCCCTGAAGTTCCCGGATTCCTGGTTCGCGTCGATGCTGTCACTGGGAGAACACATGCGCCAGCTCGTGCATCGCATCGCCGCCGTCGTTCTGATCGCTGTCAGCGTGTACCACGCCTTCGATCTGATCTTTACCCGCGAAGGCCGCCGCCTGGCATGGGATCTGTTCCCCAATCTCGATGACATTCGGGGCGCGGCACAGAATTTGAGCTATTATCTAGGCCTCACGAATCGCAAGCCCGAGTTCCCACGCTTCAACTACGCGGAGAAAGCGGAATACTGGGCGCTGGTGTGGGGGATGTTCGTGATGGCTGGAACCGGAATCATGCTGTGGGCCAAGGTCATCGTCGGAAATCATCTGCCCCGTTGGTGGCTCGACATAGCTACGGCCATTCATTTCTACGAAGCGATACTGGCCACGCTCGCGATTCTCGTATGGCACTTCTATCAGGTGTTCCTCGATCCCGATGTCTATCCCATGAACTGGGCCTGGTGGGACGGCAAAATGACCCTGCACCACTATCGCGAAGAGCACGGACTGGACCATGCGACTTTGCTGCAGAGTTCCAGAGAGCCCGCCGAATCCGCCGCGGAAGAGACCGAAGAATCCGAGGCAACCGAGGTTAAGCATGGAGACTGATAAGACTCCGCCAGCCCCCGTCGAGCCCTGGCATAAATCGCGCATGCTGATGCGCAATCCCATCAGCCTCGCGGGCGCGGCTTTGGCGATCGTTGGACTGGCAAACATCTTCCTTTTCTTCTTGATCGATCAGATCGCCGTCAAGCCCGGCCCTTATATCGGCATCCTCGCCTACATGGTCTCTCCGGCCTTCCTGGTGCTTGGCCTTCTTTTGATGTTGGCCGGCATATTGTTGGAACGGCGTAAGAAAGTCGCGCCCACCGCCTTTTATCCGCGCATCGATCTGAACGATCCTACGCAGCGCGGCGCGGTTTTTTCTTTTGTCACCTTCCTCATCGTTTTCGCCGTGGTCAGTGCGGCAGGCAGCTACAAAGCATACGAGTTCACCGAATCAGTTTCTTTCTGCGGACAGCTTTGCCACACGGTGATGAGCCCGGAATACACGGCCTATCAGCTCTCGCCCCACGCGCGCGTCGCGTGCGCCGATTGCCACGTAGGCCCGGGCGCGACCTGGTTCGTGAAGTCGAAGCTGTCGGGCAGCCGCCAGGTGTTCGCCACCATCTTTCACACGTTTCCCCGCCCGATTCCTACGCCCGTACAGAATTTGCGTCCGGCGCAGGAAACCTGTGAACAGTGCCACTGGCCAAAGAAATTCTATGGCGGACAGCTGAAGGTCTTCTCGCACTACGGCAACGATGAGAAGAACACTTTGCGCCAGGTTCGCATGATCATCAAGACCGGCGGCGGAGATCCCGCAACCGGTGCGCCCGAAGGCATCCACTGGCATATGAACATCGGCAACAAGATCGAATATGTGGCTGCCGACGAAAAGCGCCAGGTCATCCCTTACATTCACGTCGAAGACCTGCAGGGACGCGTCACCGAGTACTACGCCAAAGATTCGACGCTGACCAAAGCTCAGATTAAAGATCAGATCTCTAAGGGCGACGCGCACCGCATGGATTGCGTCGACTGCCACAACCGGCCAACGCATATCTATGTGTCGCCGGATCTCTCGGTCGATCAATCCTTGCTGGCGCGCCGCATCGACAATTCGCTGCCCTTTATCAAGCAGGAAGCCGTCACCGTTCTGACGGGCAGCTACAACACCGACGACGCCGCGATGCAGGGCATTGCCGGCGGCATCCAGGAGTTCTACGAAAAGAAGTATCCGGATGTCGCCAAGAGCAAGCAACTGGAAATTCGCAACGCGGTCGCCGAGGTGCAGCAGATCTTTAAACGCACCACCTTCCCCGCGATGAAGTTGAACTGGCAAACGCATCCCAACAATCTTGGACACTTTTATTATCCAGGATGCTTCCGCTGCCACGATGGGCAGCACGTCAGCGCCGATGGCCGCGTGATCAGCCGCGACTGCAACCAGTGCCACACCGTGCTTTCGCAAACCGAAGGTGCGGCCAATGTCGCGGCGGCCACAGCCACGCCCACGCCTCAATTCCAGCATCCAGTCGATATCGGCGACTTAACGCAAGTCACTTGCTCCGATTGTCACACCGGCGGTAACGGACCGTAGCGCCGCTACAACTCGTCCACAGATTCTCATCCGAAGATGAGCGCAGATTTTCGCGGATCATATTTGGGGTCCAGCGGAGCCTCCGGCCGCGCAGAATGTTCCTGCAGGAACACATCGTCATCACAATAGCGGGCATACAATAATGTCGTGACAGCTAAGCCTAAGAAAGCAAAGCGCAGAAAAAAGCAAGCGCGAGCGCGGCCGGGGAGAGTCATCGAGCTGCGTGCCTCGGTTGACGACGACTTGCTGTCGCGGATGGATGAGGAGACGGGCGCAGAGGCGCGCTGGAACCGTCCACGGAAACGGAGGATCTCGTTGCGCGTGGATACCGAAGTGGTCGACTGGTTCAAGTCGAAAGGCCCGGGTTACCAGACGCGCATCAACCGGATCTTGAGAAGAGTGATGACGGAGGGCAAGAAGCGGACCGAGCGAGAGATAGAGTGGTCTTGGTCTCCCACTCAAGCCAAAATCGGGCTTGAGTGGGCCACCGGCCAAGAGGACAATTGGGAGTGGTCCTCAGCTAAACTCGGATTTGTTTATACCGGCGCTGGGGAGGATGCACTCCTGACGGCCTCGAACGGTACAACGGTAATGGAAACAGCCACCGATTTTGTCACAGAGAACCCAGCGGCACAGGGAGAGATCCGACAATTGTTGAGGAATCAAGGAGTCAAGATTTCCATGAAACATGTCGCCAAGGACGCTGCTCTGCTTGGAAAGGTGGCTAGTGCGGTTGGTAAGGTCCTTGCCGCGAAGACGGCGTATGACAGGTATCAGAAATGCCAAGGAAATTGAGGAAACGGATGTCACTGAGCGACAAAGCTATCGTATGGAGTGCAGCGTTAGTCGCCCTAGTTGCAGCGATAGTTCTTGACAAGGGGAGCGCACCACATAAATGGCATGCGGCTATTATGTGGACCGGCGTGGCGTTCTATGGCGTTTTGATTTTCGGCCGAGGGAAATGGCGCTCATGGCTATTCTGGATTTTCTTGGTAGCCTGCTTGGCCGTGCACGGCGTCGCGATGTGGCTGATTTTCGGAGCGCTCTTGCCGCGCCTAGTTCTGGGTACGTTGTACGTAGTCCCACTCGCCTTCGTTGAAGCACTATTCCTGATCGGGTCTTTTCAAGATTGGAGCGTACACTAGCGCCGGCCCACTCCCGTCACGCCAGCAACGGAGTGAGGTCTGCGCAGGGGGAATGACTTCCTTCTCTGACGGGGACTGGCCCATCCTTTCTGATCCCGCGTTCTGTGCGGGAGGATGGGCGACGCCGAACGGCGGCAACACCCCAAGGTGTTCTCGCCGCCGCGTCGTGGCCGGAACTTCAGTCTCAACCCACCCGACCTCAACCCACCCTTCCGCTCCTGTCGCCCACTCGAGAAAACTGCTCCACTTCCAGTCCTCAGGACGCAACACCAATCCACGGTGTACCGGATTTCGATGGATGCAACGCGGTCTCTCGATCCGCTTCTTTTCCGTGATGCAGATGTTTGCAGCATTTACAACCTCGCCGACTGCGTTGCCACATTACAGGCTTCGTAAGATCCCTCGGAGGGCTATCCGCCCTCCTCAGGATGGCACCGCAGATGGTGATGATGACGTCGCAAGGGCGCTGAAAATTCTTCCGCAGCTTTCCCATCTTAGCTACCTCTAATCCGCTGACCACAAGCCACTTCTTAGCTCGCTGTGATTTCAATCACACCGAGCTGTGAATCTACGTCCCGACAGCTAAGCCCCCATTGCTGCATCCTTTACTTATCGCAGGACCACGCCAGTGGTTCCCGTCGACATCACGGAACGGGGGGATTTCATGAAGCGCAAGTTCAAGACCATGGACGGCAACGAAGCCGTCGCACATGTCGCTTACCGGGTAAACGAAGTGATTGCCATTTACCCCATCACCCCTTCCTCGCCGATGGGCGAGTGGGCCGACCAGTGGGCCTCCGAGGGCGTGCCGAATGCCTGGGGCAGCGTGCCCCATGTCGTCGAAATGCAAAGTGAAGGCGGAGCCGCCGGTGCGGTGCATGGCGCCCTGCAGACCGGATCGCTCTCCACCACCTTCACCGCTTCGCAGGGATTGCTGTTGATGATCCCCAACATGAACAAGATTGCCGGCGAGCTGACGCCGGCCGCGTTTCACGTCACGGCGCGCACCATCGCCACGCATGCGCTTTCGATTTTCGGAGATCACTCCGATGTGATGATGTGCCGCAGCACGGGATGGGCCATGCTCTGCTCGAATTCCGTGCAGGAGGCGATGGACCTCGCGCTCATCGCGCACTCCGCGTCGCTTGAGACGCGGATTCCCTTCCTGCATTTCTTCGATGGATTCCGCACCTCGCACGAAGTCAGCAAGATCGAAATGCTGAATGAAGACGATATGCGGGCCATGATCAACATGGATCGCGTGATCGAGCACCGGCAACGCGCGCTTTCGCCGGATCATCCCGTGTTGCGCGGTACGGCGCAGAATCCCGACGTTTTCTTTCAGATTCGCGAGACGGCGAACAAGTTTTACGACGAAGCACCGGGCAAAGTGCAAGCGGCGATGGACAAGTTCGCCGAAGTTGTCGGACGTCAGTACAAATTATTCGATTACGTCGGTGCGGCCGATGCCGAGCGCGTCGTCGTGGTCATGGGATCGGGCGCGGAGATCGCGCATGAGACCGTCGACCACCTCAATGCGCACGGTGAGAAGGTTGGCGTGCTCAAAGTCCGGCTGTATCGCCCGTTCTGCGTGAAGTCGTTTATGGAGGCCCTCCCCGCAACCGTTCGCCAGATTGCAGTTCTCGATCGCACCAAAGAATCGGGCGCGATCGGCGAACCTCTGTACCTCGACATAGTGAACGCTCTGCACGAAGGAATGAAACTGGGCTACGGCAAGCTGAAAGCTGCTCCAGGCGTGGTTGGGGGACGCTACGGGCTTTCGTCGAAGGAATTCACTCCGGCGATGGTCAAGGCGGTTTACGACAATCTGAAGAAGCCGCAGCCCCAGATTAAAGATCATTTCACCATCGGCATCAACGACGACGTCACCCACACCAGCCTGGATTACGATGCCAGCTTTTCGACCGAGCCCGACAGCGTGATCCGCGCCATGTTCTACGGCCTGGGCGCGGACGGCACAGTGGGCGCAAACAAGAACTCCATCAAAATTATCGGCGAGAATACCGACAACTACGCGCAAGGATATTTCGTTTACGACTCGAAGAAATCCGGCGCGATGACCGTCTCTCACCTGCGCTTCGGACCACAGCCCATCAAGTCGAGCTACCTGGTCTCGAAAGCGAACTTTGTTGCCTGTCACCAGTGGATCTTCCTCGAGCGCTACGACATGCTCAGCGCGCTGGTCGACGGCGGCGTATTCCTGGTTAACAGTCCGTTCGGCAAAGACGAACTCTGGGATCACCTGCCGCGCGACGTGCAGCAACAACTCATCGCCAAAAAAGCGAAGCTCTACACCATCGATGCCTACCAAGTCGCACGCGACGCCGGCATGGGATCGCGCATGAACGTCATCATGCAGGTCTGCTTCTTCGCCATCTCGAAAGTGCTGCCGCGCGACGAGGCCATTGAAGCCATTCGCGAATCGATTCGTCACACTTACGGCAAGAAGGGCGAAGAAGTCGTCAAGAAGAACATGCTGGCGGTCGACGAGACTCTGGCTCACCTGTTCGAAGTGAAAGTCCCAGCAACGGTCTCAAGCAAGATCGAGTTGCCGCCAGTGTTCCCGGGTGCTCCAAAGTTTGAGCGCGACGTGCTGGGCGCCATCTATTCCGGCAAGGGCGATGAGCTTCCGGTGAGCGCATTCTCCTGCGACGGAACCTTCCCCACAGCGACGGCTCAATGGGAAAAACGCAATCTCGCTCTCGAAATTCCGGCGTGGGATTCGAAGATCTGCATACAGTGCGGCAAATGCGCCATGGTGTGTCCGCATGCCGTCATCCGCATCAAGGTCTATGACAGCAAGGAACTAGCGGGCGCTCCGGCGACTTTCAAGTCGTGCGACACACGCGATAAAGAATGGGCCGGGATGAAGTACACGATTCAGGTCGCGCCCGAAGATTGCACCGGATGCGGCGTCTGCGTCGACATCTGCCCGGTGAAGAACAAGAGCGAAGTGCGGCTGAAGGCCATCAACATGGTGGCGCAGCCTCCGCTGCGCGCTCCGGAGAAAGAGAATTGGGAATTCTTCCTCAACATTCCCGACCTCGATCGCCGCAAAATTAAAGTCGGAACGATTCGCCAGCAGCAAGTGCAAGAGCCGCTGTTCGAGTTCTCCGGCGCCTGCTCAGGATGCGGCGAGACGCCTTACGTCAAGCTGGTCTCGCAGCTCTTTGGCGATCGCGCGGTCGTGGCCAACGCCACCGGTTGCTCCTCTATCTACGGCGGGAACTTGCCCACCACCCCGTGGGCCAAGAACGCCGATGGGCGGGGCCCGGCATGGTCAAACTCGCTGTTCGAAGACAATGCTGAGTTTGGCCTCGGCTTCCGCGTTTCCATCGACAAGCAGACCGAATTCGCGCAGGAGCTTCTGCGGCGTGTCGCGGGAAACGTGGGTGACGATCTGGTCACGGCGATTATCACTGCCAAGCAAAAAGACGAATCGGATATCTACGAGCAACGCCAGCGCGTCGAAATTCTGAAAGAGCGACTGCACAAGCTGAATTCCCCCGAAGCCAGGCAGTTGCTCGCGCTGGCGGACATGCTGGTAAAGAAGAGTGTCTGGATCGTTGGCGGCGATGGATGGGCGTACGACATCGGGTATGGCGGCCTCGACCACGTTTTGGCCAGCGGACGCAACGTCAACGTCCTCGTGCTCGACACCGAGGTCTACTCCAACACCGGCGGACAAGCATCGAAGTCCACGCCCCGCGGAGCGGTCGCAAAGTTCGCTGCAGGCGGCAAGCCCGGTCCGAAGAAAGATCTGGGCATGATGGCGATGACCTACGGCAATGTTTACGTCGCGAGCGTCGCCATGGGCGCGAAAGATGAGCACACGCTGAAGGCGTTCCTCGAAGCCGAAGCCTACGACGGTCCGAGCATCATCATTGCGTACTCCTCCTGCATCGCGCACGGCATCGACATGACGACCTCGATGAGCGATCAGAAGGTCGCGGTCGACTCGGGTCAGTGGTTGCTTTATCGCTACAACCCGGAGCGCGCCGCGATTGGCGAGAACCCGCTGGCGCTCGATTCCCGCGCGCCCAGCCGCAAAGTGCAAGACTGGCTGCTGCAGCAGACGCGCTTCAAGATGCTCACCAAGAGCAAGCCGGAAGACGCGGAACGCCTGTGGAAGCTGGCGCAGAAAGATGTGGAGGCCCGCTTCCATATGTACGAATATCTGGCCAGCCGCAAGCCGGAGGCAGCCGCTCCGGCAAAAGAAGCGGCCGCAAAACCAGCAGCAGAGAAAACGACTCCGGTAGGCGTGAAGTAAAGGAGCGTAAGTAAAGGAACAAGGAGACTCCCATGATCGACCTTAGCACTAGCTATCTCGGCTTGAAGCTGCCCTCCCCGCTGGTCGTCTCAGCATCGCCTCTCTCCCGCGATGTCGATGGAATCTGCCGTCTGGAAGAAGCCGGAGCCTCCGCCATCGTTCTCTACTCCCTGTTCGAGGAGCAACTTCGTCAGGAAGAGGCCGACCTGCAATATCACCTCTCCGCCGGCACCGAAAGCTTCGCGGAATCGCTCACTTACTTTCCCCAAGCCAGCGAATTCCATACCGGTCCTGAGGGATATCTCAATCACATCCGCAAGGCGAAGTCGTCCGTGCATATACCGATCATCGCCAGCCTGAACGGTTCGACGCTGGGCGGATGGACGAAGTTTGCCGGCGAGGTACAGCGTGCCGGCGCAGACGCCATTGAGTGCAACATCTATCACATCCCCACCGATCCCAAACTTACCGCGGCCGATGTCGAGAAGAGTTATCTCGATATCGTGCGAGCCGTGAAAAGCACGGTGACCATCCCGGTCGCGGTGAAGGTGAGTCCGTTTTTCAGCAACTTCGCGAACATGGCGCAGCGTCTGGATGAGGCTGGCGCCGATGGACTCGTCCTCTTTAATCGCTTCTACCAGCCCGACATCGATCTCGAAGAGTTAGAGATTCGTCCGAATGTTCTGCTGAGTTCGCAGCAGGCGCTGCGTCTGCCCTTGACGTGGATTGGAATTCTGTATGGGCGCGTGAAAGCCAGCCTGGCCGCTACCAGCGGCGTCCACACCGCAGAGGACATCGTAAAGCTGCTCATGGTGGGAGCGAATGTGACCATGCTCTGCTCATCGTTGATGCGGCACGGCATCAATCACCTGCGGCATCTCGACCGCGAACTGCGCGAGTGGATGGAAGAGCACGAATACGAATCAGTACAGCAGATGCAAGGCAGCATGAGCCAGCAGCGCTGCTCCGACCCCGGCGCCTTCGAACGTGCGCAGTATATGCGCGCAGTCAAAGGCATGAATCATATCCACATGGCAGGATGGCGCTGAGCGGGGAATAAGCGATGTCGCCCGGAGGATTTGAAAGGGCGCGGCTTCAAGCCGTGCCGCTCTCGGATCGATTTTAAGATTTGGGCTTTTAGCCCTGAGGTACGGTTGTGGAATCTATTCTTCAAACTCAACATCCATCGTTCACTTCAACTCCGGAAAGCGCTTCCGCCAAAGCGCGCCGCGAGCGCCATCGCGCGCTGATCATCCCTCGCGAACACGGGGCATGGGGGCTATTGCTGGTCCCCATCATTACCGGCGCAGGCGTTGGATTTCGTCAATGCAGCCACATCTTCCCGCTGATCCTGCTCTTGGCCGCAGCCTTCGCTTTGTTTTGGTTGAGGACGCCGCTCGAGAGTCTGATCGGAACCTCCGCCATGCGGGCCGAAACCAGCGAAGAAAGCCACACTGTGAAGTCCGTGATCGCGATCCTGGGCGTGGTCGCGGCCCTGGCATTGGGCGCTCTGTTATGGGCGGGACGCAACGCTGACTTGTGGCCGCTCGGAGCCGCCGTCGCTGCGGCTTTCATCGCACAAGCTTTGCTGAAAAAGCTGGGCCGGCGCACCCGCATGCTTTCTGAGATTGTGGGCACCATCGGCCTCACCGCTGCCGCTCCTGCCGCCTATTACGTCATCACCGGAAGCTTCAACACGACCGCATGGATGCTGTGGGTGGCCAACATCCTTTTCGCAGGCGATCAGATTCACTATGTCCAGTTGCGCATTCACACTGCGAAGATCGAAGGCTTCCGCGCTAAGCTCACTCGCGGCTGGGCTTTTGCCGTGGGGCAAGCATTGATGACCACAATTCTCACCCTGGTCTGCATCGCGCGCCTGATGCCTCCCATTGCCTCGATCGCCTTTGCTCCACTTCTCTTTCGGGGATGGTTCTATTTCATACAAGAGCCAGGCCCTCTCATCGTCCGCCGCCTGGGGTGGGGTGAAGTGAAGCACGCCACCGCCTTCTGCGTGCTCTTCATTGCGACCTTCACCTTAGCGAGGTAGGAACTTAACAGTCTCGTACTGAATCCAGAATCAGCGGGTTTGCATACCGCCAGTGATGGCGACGTCACAACCAACTCTGGCATCATAAAGGCAGCAAGGTCCCTGCCATGAAAGCCGCCATCCTTACTTCCCCTGCCCCGATCTCGGAACGTCCCCTCAAAATTGTTGAAGTCGCCGACCCGCGTATCAGGTCGGGTCACGTTTTGCTGCGCGTGCGCGCTTGCGGAGTGTGCCGCACCGACCTCCATATTGTCGAGGGCGAATTGCCTGCCAAACAATTGCGGCTGATACCCGGACACCAGATTGTGGGAGAGGTGGTCGGCGGTGGCACGCCGGAGATTCCGCAGGGGTCGCGAGTCGGCGTGTCGTGGCTCGGAGGAACTGACGGCACTTGCCCCTACTGTCAGAGAGGGCTGGAAAATTTGTGCGACTCGCCGACATTCACCGGCTACACCGTTGCCGGCGGATATGCGGAGTGCGCCTTTGCCCGTAACGATTTCGTCTTTCCCCTGCCGGACGCACTCGATGATCTGCACGCCGCGCCGTTGCTTTGTGCCGGCATCATCGGATTCCGCAGCTTGCGAGTGGCCGGAGTCGAACCGGGCGAACGCGTAGGCCTGTTCGGTTTCGGCGCATCCGCTCACCTGGCCATCGCCGTTTTGCAGTCCTGGAAGTGTGAGGTATACGTTTCCACTCGCGGCAAGTCCCATCGCAAGCTGGCAGAATCGCTGGGAGCCACCTGGGTTGGAACTGAGACGGATAAACCGCCGGTGGAACTGGATCGCGCGGTCACGTTTGCGCCCAGTGGTGATGTAGTGGTCGCCGCGCTCTCCAGCCTGCGGAAAGCCGGCGTGGTGGCGATCAATGCCATTCATCTCGATCGCATGCCGCAGTTCGATTACGACCGCCTGCTCTGGGGCGAACGTCAGATTCGAAGCGTCGCCAATATGACGCGTGCCGATGCCCGCGACTTCATGGCATTAGCCGCCCAGATCGAGTTGCGCCCCAAGGTCACAACTTTCTCCCTTGACCAGGCAAACGAGGCGCTGATGGCCGTGAAGAACGATGCCATCGATGGAGCGGCCGTAATCGTCCCCTAAGGCATTGATTCGTGCCGTGAATTGGATAATTGAGTAATTGGGAAATTTGGTAATTGGGTAATTAAAAACCCAACCCCTCCCCCGACTGCTTTCAATTACTCAATTACCAAATTTCCCAATCTCTCAATCTCTCAATGATTCCATCGCTCCATGCTCCCCAAAGCCCTGCCCCTCGGATTGCCCTTCCCCGCGATTTATCTTGACTTCCGGCATAAACGAAAGTAATAGTGTTGACTCGTAATAATATGAAAGTCGCCAAGGGGGTTGCTATGGGCTGCCGTCGCCGTTCTGCGTTCTTACCCATTCTCACAGCCATGGTCACGGTGATCGTTCTGTGGGGAACCACGGTTTTCGCGCAAGGGGCGTATCAGGCGCAGGTTCGCGGGACCGTCACCGACCAGAGCGGGGCCATCGTGGTCAATGCAGCGGTAACGATCACCAACGACGGCACCAATATCTCGCAGACCTCCAAGAGCAACGAGCACGGAGAATATTTCTTCACCGGCCTGCGTCCTGCGGTCTACACCATCAAGGCACAAGTTTCCGGCTTCCAGATCACGGAGAAAAAGAATGTCGTTTTGCAGGTCGACCAACAGACCACCGTGGACTTCGTTCTGCACCCGCTGAGCGTCAACGAGACCGTGGAAGTTACGCAAGCAGCGCCCTTACTGGACACCGAGAGTGCGACTCTCGGCACCGAGATCAGCAACGAATACGTCCATGAACTTCCTCTGGCCAACCGCAGCTTCTTTGGCCTGACGTTCCTGGCCGCGGGCGTGACCGAAGCATCCGGTTCCGGCACCAACGATAACTATCCTTCAGGAACAAACTTCACGTCTAACGGCCAGCGCAACGCGACCGCCGAGATTCGTCTGGACGGCGCCCTGATCAGCGCTCCCGAACAAGGTGAAGGAGGAAATTCCAACGTCTACTACGAGCCCCTGGTCGAGGGCATGCAGGAAATGAAGGTGCAGAACAACAGCTTCTCGGCGGAGTTCGGCAACAACGGTGGCACCGTCGTAAATATGGTGATGAAGAGCGGGACAGACCACTTCCACGGCAGTGGCTGGTATTTCCTGCAACGCGCAGACCTGAACGCGCGCGATTTCTTCAATCCGGAATTCGTGGCGGGTAATCCCATACCCAACCCCAAACCGAACAGCAAGCGCGACCAGGGTGGATTTTCCCTCGGCGGCCCGATCATCAAGAACCGCACGTTCTTTTTTGTCGATTTCGAGAAGGTTGCCAGCTCCAGTTCGCAAAGCGGAGTTGTGACCGTACCGACCCTGGCGGAGCGGCAAGGCGACTTTTCGGCGGCGGCGAATGCTATTTACGATCCGACCGCGCAAGGCTGTGGGAATCCATGCGTAAACAGGCCGCAGGTGCAGTACAACGGGAAATTGAATGTGATCCCGCCCAGTGAACGGAATGCCATTGGATTGGCGGTCCTGAATCTCTATCCCAAACCCAGCAACGGCAACGAGTTCAACAATTACAACTTCTCGACCTTAGCGAACGGGCCCGACCACCAGTTCGACATCAAGATCGACCACCAGATCAACGACAGAAACCGCGTCAGTGGCCGTTACAGCCGGGGCTGGAGCAACTATACGACTCCGCTAACCCTCGGTGACGGCTTCGATAACGATGGAATCAAGAGCGGTGTAACGGTGGCGCAAAACGCCTCGCTGGAATATACCCGGACCATCAACTCGCGCATCATCTGGACCAGCCATATCGGAGTCGACCGGGTGCACGAAGTGTCGGTGCCAAGTATCCCGACGATTACCAGCTTCAACGCCTCGCTGCCTACTGGGGTTCAGGGATTGCCTTCGGTGTTCCAAACGGCGAACGGTATCGACAAGATGCCGACGTTTCTGATGCAGGGTAGTTCCCCTTGGACGAATCTCTACGATCAGTGCTGCATTAACACTACCTTCGCCCACACCCTGGTCAGTTACTCTTCGCAGTTGGTGATTTCCAAAGCGTCTCATCTGATTAAAATCGGCGGCGAGCAGAGAATTTTCTACAACAATTTCTGGCAGCCGAATTACCCCAGCGGCTTCATGACCTTTACCGACGACACTACATCGCCGACTCCGAACAACGACACAGATGCTTCGGGAAACTCCACCGGCAATCCCTTCGCCAGCCTGGCTTTTGGCTATGGCGATAATGTCAACGCATCCAGTCAGCTGGCAGTGACTCCTTCGGTCGCAAACCGGTCGCTGGAAACCGGGTTCTATGTCCAGGACGACTGGAAGATTACCTCGAAATTCACCCTCAATCTTGGCTTGCGTTACCAGTGGAGTTCGCCTTACACCTCGCGCGGCAACCAGATCCAGTTCAGCAATTTCACCGCCAACAGTGGCGTCACCATTCCACTGAATACTGTTCCCGCGGCGGCGCCGGCCGGCACGCTCAGCACGCAGTCGATGCTGCAATCTGCGGGATTGAATCTCCCGGCGTCCACGCAGTTACTCGGCACGACGCAATTCGCGACCTCGAGCATGAGGACGGTTCCGACTTATTGGAAAGATGTAGGGCCGAGGCTGGGCTTCTCCTACCAGCTCGATCAGCAGACAGTGGTACGTGGCGGCGCGGGCATCTATTTCGGAATGAGCCCGGCCACCAACTTCCAGTATCCCGGCGCGGCGTTCCTTAAGACCGCGAACCTGTTTTTTACAAACGACAATTTCGCCACCCAATCCGCGACCTTGGAGAATCCGTTTCCGGCAGGCTACAGCGGTCCGCAGGGTAGGCAGTACGGCCAGTTTGCCAACTGGGGTTATCCAGACGCGAACGATCTGGGCACGACGGCGGCGCGAGACGCCAACATCTACCAGTGGAATTTGGGAATCCAGCGCCTGCTCCCCAGCCAGATCGTGCTCGGCGTGGACTACTCCGCGAACCGAAGCACCCACCTACCCTGGTCCGGCACCAACAACCGCGCCTACATCCCGTCTGCATTGCTGGCCCAGGTTACGGCTGCTGTCACTCCTACGGACCCAACTTGTCTGAACGATGGCTGCGTAAGCAACTTTCTCCAGACGCAAGTGGGCAACCCGTTTTATTCCATGTTCAATACCCCGTGCACGTCGACCGCTTCCCATCCCTGCTTCAACGAACCAAATTCGAACTACGGCCAGGCGACGCTGCCCTTGGGAAATTTTCTGAACAAGTACCCGCAATTCTCCGGCGACTTTGAAGGGCTGATGCTGGAGGAAGCCAGTTCCTGGTACAACGCCATGCAGATTCGCTTCCAGAAGCGCACGACGCACCACATCAGTTTTGAGGGAAGCTACACCATATCGAAGGCGACAGATAATTCCTCGGCGGGCAGGAACAACTGGGTCGGTGCGCTCGGGGCCGGCATCCCGCAACAACTCGATCGCCTGTACGCGGAACACAGCATTGGCGGCAACGACACGCCACAGCGGCTCGCGGCGGCCGTGGTCGTGGACCTGCCCATTGGGCGCAAGCAATGGATTGGCGGCAATATGAACCGGGCGGTCGACGCCGTGGTGGGAGGCTGGTCGCTCTCGACCATCATCACCGAGCAGTCCGGACAACCCTTGGCCCTGAGCATGTCCAACGCCCGTCTGGCCAACGGCACCCAGCGCCCGCAAGTTGTGTGCTCCCAATTTAAGACTGGGACCAGCGTGCACGCCGCAGCGTTGACCTGGGAGAATCCGACTCCTGCCGCTTTTCTCAATGCTGGCTGCTTTGCCGACCCCGGCGACCAGGTTCCGGGCAATGCGCCACGGTATTTTTCTGGGCTGCGCACCGACGGCATTCACAACATGGATCTGAATATTTACAAATCGTTTGTGCCCAAAGAAGGCATGCGCATCGAAGTGCGGGCAGAGACCTTTAATGCATTCAACCACCCCCGTTTCGCGCCGCCGAATACGGCTGTGGGAGATCCTCTATTTGGCACCATTACCAGCGATAGCGTGAACGGCTCGGTTTTACAAAATCCGCGATCCTTCCAGTTCGGATTGAGATTCGAGTTCTAAAAAATGGCACAGTGGACGGCCTCCGTCTTTGCTTCAACCGTGGCTGGCGCGTTATCGTTCCGCCATCCATGAATCTGTTTTGAAAGGGCGTGGCTCCACAGCCTCCGAAACGATGCAGAGAGCAAGTCTGTTTTGAAAGGGCGCGGCTTCAAGCCGCGCCGCAAACGCCGCACAATCAATGCGGCTTTTAGCCGCTGATGGACGCTTCCAAAGTCTAACCAACCTTTCCCGCAGCTGGTTCAGGCCTGTCGCACCACGCGCCTGTGGAAGGGTTCGTGTCAGGGCACGCCTTCAGGCGTGCCGAGAATGGACAGAACACGAGCGGCTTTATAGCCGCTGTGGGATGTGTCTAAGCGACCTTTCCCTGTCGCGCATGCGCTTGCGCAACGGTTCGTGTCAGGGCACGCCTTCAGGCGTGCCGAGAATGGACAGAACAGGAGCGGCTTTAGCCGCTGAGGGGATGCTTCCGCAATCTGTTAGTCGTACTTCTGTAAAGGGCAGGCAGGCCAGAGTAGATCGGAATTTTCAAATTCACGTTCAGGGGCTGACATGACACGTAAAGCTCTATTCGTATTTCTCTCCTTATTGTTGTTCGCGCTCGGGCTGGTCGCAGCCCCCGACTCCGAAAACCAGAATCGGACGAACCAGAATTGGACAAACTATGCCCGCATCGCTGCCTACGGCCTGAAGGGCGGAGATGCGCAGCAGATCGTGCAGCGCGCCCAGGACAGCAATGTAGCTGGAATCGAAGTCGATAACGACATCCCCGGCCGCTACGAGAGCTTCCTCGATCCTCAGGCCAAGCTGAAGGCGATCCACGATGTGGCCGAGGCGGCGCACAAAGTCGGCAATCATGCATTCGTCTACATCGCGGGCACCGAGTGCATCACGGCGCATGGCGACAAGGTTCCCCACACCATGGCCAAGGATCATCCGAACTGGCTGCAGCGCAAGATCACCGGGGAGCCCGCGATCTTCGGCGGTGGCACTGCATTCTGGATTCGAGCCGGTGACGAAGACGTGTGGGTGAGTCCTTATGCGACCGAATGGCGCAAGATCTACATGGAGCGCGTGCACCAGATCGCAGCCACGGGCATTGACGGCATCTACATCGACATTCCGTATTGGATGACCCACTTCGAGGGCTGGGAAGACACGTGGGCCAGCTTCGATGATTACACCGTGGCAGCATTCAAAGCCAAGACCGGGCTGGATGCGAAACACGATGTCAAGATCGGAGATTTTTCCGATCCCGGATTCCGCAAGTGGGTGGAGTTTCGGATTCAGACCTTCACCGATTTTCTGGCTGAAATCGATCGCACGGCGAAGGCGGTGAATCCGGAGATCAAGACCATTCCAGAAATCTATCCCGGGATAGAAGAAGAAGCGGTACGCGTGGGCGCCGATGTGTACAGCCTGTATCCGGTAGTGGATGCAATCGCCCATGAATATGAGTTTGGCAATGGCGATCACATGGCGTCGGGGCGCAAACCGATTGACTGGTTTCGCTATCAGGTCGGGATGCATTCGTTTCGCGCGTTCGCGCAAGGCAAGGCGACCTGGATTCTGAACTACTCGTGGGACGGCGACAAGAATGTCGACAAACGCGAAGCGATGATGAATCTTGCCATGTCGCAGCTTATGGCAGGCGCGAATTTCTGGGACGCTCCCGGCCATTCCATGGCGGGATCAAACGATCTGCCCACCAGAAAGAAGATCTTTGATTGGATTCAGCAGCACGAGAAAACGTTTTATTTGCCGCGAACGCCGATTGATCCGATTGGCGTTTATTTCTCCCCGGAGACGAGAAATCTCTATGCGAAAGATTTTCTCGACTCGTATCGCGGAATTCTGATTCTGCTCATGCAAAAGCATCTATCGTTTCAGATTGTGACTCCGCGAACGCTGGCGGATTTTCATGGGAAGACTTTGGTGTTGCCCGATGTCCGCATCCTTGGGGACGTCGAGAAAAGCTGGTTGAAAGATTACGCGGCTCAAGGAAACAAGATCGTGGTCACCGGGACGGATGCGACAGGGCTTGCGGAGTCGCCGAGCGTGACCCGAATGACGGAGTGTCCGGGGAAAGCTTACAACGCAGCCATCGAGAAAGACTTTGAATACTCCTCGCCGGATTCGCAGCACGAATTTTTCGCCAGCTTACAAAGTGGGGATTCCGTGCGCATCCAGGCCTCGCCGCAAATTGCGACTTCGATCTCTCACACACCGGACGGGCACGACAATGTATTTTTCGCGAACTTTGCCGGCTTGGTCGGCGGATCGAATCCCATTCAAACTCCGCAGACCGGAGTGACGGTTGCGGTGAAATCAAGTTCGGACCTGAAAGGATTCTTCCTGCCTTTCCTCGGCCAGGTGCAACCGCTGAAGGGCGTGCGCAGCGGAGACTCGGTGAGCTTTACCCTGCCGACGATCACCCGAGGCGCAGTCTTCTGGTATGAGCAGTAGAAACTGAACTTATCCACACCTTCGCGTGACATCTGACCTTGCGCCCACTATTCGCGATCAGCAATCATGGTCGAGGCCGCAACGGTGCGCTGAGAGCGCAAGGCGGCGGCTGAAAGAGTCGATTTTAGGTTTTGGATTCTAAGTTCTTTGAAATCAAGATTTTGCCTGTAAGTTATTGATAACAATAGGACCGGTTTCGTAGATTACGAGCTAAGTCTATATTTTTCAAGATTTTACGTGTAAGTTGTTTGGATTCAGTAATTTGCAGACCCATCCCGGCATCTTTAAATCGTAAGTGCTTTAGTATCAAGATTTTAAGTCGTCCGCGCGAAAAACGACGAAACGGGGGGTAAGTCTGTGCGAGGTCGTCGACAGCGTCGCAAAGGCAGGCGATCGCTTTCGCTACTGCTCCCATTTTTTCGAACGAGAGACGGCTTCATTCCAGCGTTCGCGCAGGCCGCGCGCCTGCGACAGCGGCATCTTTGGTTCGAAGCGGCGATGTGATCCTGCCTGCGAGCGAATCGCATCCTTCGTCCAGAAACCCACAGCCAGACCCGCCAGGTATGCGGCCCCCAGCGCGGTCGTCTCCGTCACTCCGGGACGAACAACCGGCACACCAAGGATATCTGCCTGAAACTGCATGAGCGCGTCATTGGCCGCGGCGCCGCCGTCGACTCGCAATTCCTGAACGGAGTCTCCAGAATCCGCCCGCATGGCATCGAGCAGATCGGCAACCTGGTAAGCGATGCTCTCGACCGCGGCCCGAGCGATGTGGCCCGCCGTGGTGCCGCGTGTAAGTCCGAAGATCGAACCGCGGGCATAGGAATCCCAGTGCGGCGCGCCAAGCCCCACGAACGCGGGAACGAAATAGACGCCCCCATTGTCCGACACCGAACTCGCCAGCGCCTCGACCTCTTCTGACTTGCGAATCAGACCGAGACCGTCGCGCAGCCATTGCACGACCGCGCCTCCGACGAAGACGCTGCCTTCCAGGGCGTATTCGGTTGCATCTCCGATTTTCCAGGCGACGGTTGTGACGAGTTGGTTCGATGACGGCACGGCACGGCTGCCGGTGTTTTGCAGCATGAAGCATCCGGTGCCGTAAGTATTCTTGGTCATGCCAGGCGTGATGCATTGCTGGCCGAAAAGCGCAGCCTGCTGATCCCCGGCAATGCCCGCGATGGGCAATCCCTCCAGATCTTTCACTCCCGCCGTTTTGCCGTAGACTTCGCTCGAGGATCGAACTTCCGGCAGCAGCGATGCAGGAATGCGAAGTAGCTTGAGCAGATCTGGATCCCACGCGCCATTGTGAATGTTGTAGAGCATGCTGCGCGAGGCGTTGCTTACGTCGGTCGCGTGAACTGCGCCATGCGTCAGTTTCCAGACCAGCCAGCTATCGACCGTGCCGAAGGCCAGCTTGCCGGCTTCGGCGAGTTTCCGCGCCCCGGCGACGTTGTCGAGAATCCACGCGATCTTCGTAGCGGAGAAATAGGAATCGATCAGCAGTCCGGTACGCTGTTGAATCATGGCGCCGTGACCTTCGCCGCGGAGGCGCTGGCAAAAATCTGCGGTGCGGCGATCTTGCCAGACAATGGCGTTGTAGACCGGCTGTCCAGTTTCGCGATTCCAGACGATGGTGGTCTCGCGTTGGTTGGCGATTCCGATCGCGGCCACATCCTCCCGGCGCGCCCCGGCCTTGGACAGGGCAAGGAGCGCGACCGAGATTTGCGATGTCGCAATCTGCTCCGGATTGTGCTCGACCCATCCCGGCTGCGGGAAAATCTGATCGAACTCTTGTTGGGCGACGGCTCGAACAGTTCCCTGCTGGTCGAACAACAAGGCTCGCGAGCTGGTCGTACCCTGATCGAGCGCTAGAACATATTTCAAATTCTCCTCCCATCCAGTAACGGCGAGAGTTTTTAAGAAGCTTCTGACGGCCGCAGGAAGCGACGAATGCCAAAATCATATGTGGCGGCGCCGATCAGGCCTCCGAGTAGAGGTCCAGCGATCGGAACCCACCAGACGTGGCTTCCGTCGGTGAGACCGTTGTTTCGAAATCCGGCAACAACCGTAAAAAGCCGCGGGCCAAAGTCTCTGGCTGGGTTGATCGCGTAGCCGTGCATTCCTCCGAAGCTGATGCCGACAGCAACAACCACGAGCCCGATCATTAGCGGGGTGAGGTTTGATCCCGGCGGCTCGTTCCATTCATCGGTGATTGCGAATGCCAGCAACACGAACAATGCGGTGCCGATCAACTGATCGAGAAAGCCGGCCTGGGGCAGTTCCGGAAACGCTGGAAAGGTAGTGAAGACGCCGGCCGTGGTCTCGAGGTGAGGATCGACATGCCGGAAGGCAGGGAGATAATTCCAGAAGACGAGCGCCGCCGCAACAAATGCGCCGGTAGTTTGCGCGATCACGTAGGGCACGACCTTACTCCAGGAGAACTTGCGGAAGACCGCCTTGGCGAGGGTCACAGCAGGGTTCAAATGAGCTCCGGAAATCTTGTCGGATATATAAACCCCCATGGTGACGGCCAGTCCCCAGCCGAGGGTTATGTTTGTGAACCCACCGTGAATAATCTCTCCGGGGTAATGCGTGGGGAACAGCATCACCATCGCACCTACGCCGGTACCAAACATAATGAGGACCAGCGTTCCGAGGAACTCCGCAACCAACTCCGCGAATAACGAGGGCTTCGAGGCCATTGCATCTCCCGAATGAGGTTTGTGGTTCCAGACCGCGAAGTAGTCTACCAAGCGGGCAGACGCAGGGGAATGTTTCATTCGAATTCCTACCGCGAAGGCTGGTTCCACAAAAGTTAATTCGCGGGGCATTTTCGCTTGACATTTCCGGTCACATCCTTAAGATAAGAAATATTTATTCACTTAAACGAATATTTATTCATGATGAATAAAACCTTGCGGCAACGAGCAGTATTGGATGTGCTGAAGCATGGCTCTATCGCGAGCCAGGAAGACCTGCAGCGGCATTTGCGCCGGCGCGGGTTCAAGGTCGGACAGGCAACGCTCTCGCGCGACATCCGCGATTTGAATCTTGAGCAAGACGCCACACGGCTACTCCATGCATCAGGGTGACGGCGGCGCCGGGAGTGGCTTTGCCGCCGGTATCGCGATTGGTAAAGGAGTTCGTGCTCGACATCCGGTCGGCGCAAAACCTGCTGGTGATCAAAACCATCGTGGGCAGCGCGCAGCCGGTCGCTGCAGCGCTGGACGAGACCGACTGGAGCGAACTGGTCGGCACGATTGCGGGAGACGACACGATACTGATTGTCTGTCCCGATAAAGATCAGGCCCGGAACCTGGCGAGCCGAATCGAGGAAATGCTGGGTTGATGGCAGCGAACGTCAAATCTGCGGTGCTGGGCGCGACCGGTTATTCCGGCCTGGAACTGACGCGGATCCTTCTGCGGCATCCCAGGATGGAGAGACCTGTATTGCTGCGGCGATCGGTCGATAAGGGCGGCGCCTCTGATCTCGCCGATGTCTTCCCGGTGTTATCGGGAAATGGGGGCTATCCGCTGCATTCGTTCTCGTGGCCGTCGATGAAGCAGCAGGGAGTGCAGTTGCTCTTTCTGGCGACGCCGCATGAAGTATCGCGGGCTCTCGTACCCGAGGCCTTGGCGCAAGGTTTGCGCGTTATCGACCTGAGCGGCGCGTGGCGATTGCAACAGGAGCAGCACAGGGCCGTCTACAACTTCGAGGATTCGGATGCAGCTACCGCCAGTGAACTGATGAAGAGGGCTGTGTATGGGCTACCAGAACTGAATGGCGATCGCATTGCGGGCGCACAACTTGTGGCGAATCCGGGATGCTACGCGACGTCGATCATCCTCGCGCTGGCTCCGCTTCTGAAGGCCGGGGTGGTGGATCGAAAACGCGGGATCGTTTCCGATTCGAAGTCGGGAGTGTCAGGCGCCGGCAAGGAGCCGACGGCGAAGACACATTTCGTCTCGGTAGCCGACAACCTATCGGCGTATGCAGTGTTCAATCACCGGCATATGGGGGAGATCGTGGAGCAACTCTCACTGGACGATCAGGAATTGATCTTCACACCGCATCTGCTACCGATTCCACGCGGAATTTTGTCGACGATCTACGTTCATCTGGAGCGCGAAATGACGGCTCTGGAGGTGGAGTCTTGCTTCCGTAATTTCTACGTGGGAAAGCGCTGGGTGCGGATTTTTCAGACGCCGAAGCTTCCGCAGGTGCAGTTTTCGCTGCATACGAACTATTGCGATCTCGGATTTTGCCTGGCGGAGGATGGGCGGCGGTTGGTGCTGATCTCGTGCATCGACAACTTGCTGAAAGGCGCTGCCGGACAAGCGGTACAAAACATGAACCTGATGTATGGCTGGGGCGAGGAAGAAGGTTTGCAGTGATTATCGTCGTAAAAATCGGCGGAGCGGCTCTGGAGAATGCCGGCACACTGCGTAAGTGCGCGCGGGCGATTGCAGAACTGGCGCAGGATGGGCATCGCGTGGCCGTTGTGCACGGGGGCGGCACCGCATTGACTCGCGTGCTGAAGCAACTCGGCAAACAGAGTGAGTTCGTGGGCGGATTGCGCGTGACCGATGCCGAGACGCGCGACGTGGCGCTAATGGTGCTGGGCGGAATGGTGAATAAGAAGATGGTGGCGGCAATCCAGGCTGCGGGAATGCCCGCGGTGGGATTCTGCGGTGGCGATGGCATGTCGTTCCGGGCTCGCCGCAAACACATGAACGGGAATGATCTGGGCTTCGTCGGTGAGATTTGTTTCGCGGAGCCTTGCTGGATTGAAGCGCTCTGGCAGCAGGGCGGCATCCCAGTGCTGGCGTCGCTCGCTCTGGGCGCTGACGGCGAGTACTACAACGTGAACGCGGACGAAATGGCCGCGGCCTGCGCGGCTGCCTGCCATGCGAATGCTCTGATCTTTTTGACGGACGTTCCGGGAGTAAAAGATGCGGCTGGCGCGGTGATCCCCTGGTTGAGCACAAAACAGGCGCAGGCACTTGCCGCTGGATCCGTCATCAGCGGGGGTATGTTGCCCAAACTCGCGGCCTGCAGGCAAGCATTGAAAGAAGGTGTGGGGAGAGTTCGAATTCTACCTGCGGAAGAAGCCGAATCGTTGCCGCAGTTCTACTTGACTAAGCTGAATTGCGGAACCGAGGTTACCTATGCTTGAACGCGGAACATCGCGGTGACACGACTGAGATAAAGAGGAGTGAAAGTTGAACACGCAATTACAAAGTAAAGTACCTGTCACGCCGGAGACGTTTCCCGGCATCTTCTGGTGCCCGGATGTGGTATCGACGCGCGACCTGGGGCCGCAAGGTGTAGAAGCCGTGCTGCACCTGGCGGAACTGATGAAGTCGCGTCCATCGGTCTTTTCGCGGTCGCTAGCGGGCAAACAGATGGTCATGTTTTTTGAGAAGCCATCGCTGCGAACGCGCCTGACATTTGAATCGGGGATGGTCAGCCTCGGGGGTACGGCGATGTTCGTGGACCAATCGAAGGCCCCGCTCGATGCCCGGGAGAAACTGAGCGACATCGCGCACAATCTGGAGCGATGGGTTGACGTGATCGTGCTGCGCACGTTTTCGCAGGAAACGATCAGCGGAATGGCTCGTTATGCCTCGGTGCCGGTGATCAATGCGCTCAGCGATCTGGAGCATCCGTGCCAGGCGCTAGCAGATTACTTCACACTGCAGGAGCGATTTGGCGATTTGAAAGAAATCACGCTGGCTTATGTAGGCGATGGGAATAATGTGGCGCACTCATTGTTGCTGACCTGCGCCTGCCTGGGATCATCGATCCGCATCGCGACACCGAAGGGTTACTCGTGCAATCCGCAAATTGTCAGCGAGGCCAAGAAGATCGCCAAACAGACGGGAGCGAGTCTGGAATTTCTCACGGAACCTCATGCCGCGGTCGCGGGCGTCGATGCGGTCTATACCGACGCCTGGGCCAGCATGGGGCAGGAACAGGAATCGGCAAAGCGGGCGGACATTTTTCCACCGTATCAGGTCAATCATGATCTGATGACGAAGGCCGAAGCCCACGCGGTGTTCATGCATTGCCTGCCAGCTCATCGTGGCGAAGAAGTGACCGATGAGGTGATGGACTCGGAACAATCCGTGATTTTTGAGCAGGCGGAGAATCGGCTGCACGTACAGAAAGCTATTCTTTATTTATTGCTGGGCGGCGCGGTGCGTCTGCCCGTAAGGAGCGCGCATGCCTGAAAAAGTTGTTCTTGCTTATTCCGGTGGACTCGACACCTCCATCATCATTCCATGGCTCAAGGAAAACTACTCCTATGACGTGATCGCCATGGTGGGCGACGTCGGCCAGGGAGACGACATTGAAGCGGTCGTCGAAAAAGCCTACGCGACCGGCGCAAGTAAGGTGATCGTCGAAGACATGCGCGAAGAGTTCTTGACCGGCTATGTCTTCCCTGCCCTGAAGGCCGGGGCTGTCTATGAGCATAAGTATCTGCTGGGCACTTCTCTGGCGCGTCCGGTGATTGCGAAGCATCAGGTCGAAGTGGCTCTGCGTGAGGGCGCGACGGCAGTGGCTCATGGTTGCACCGGAAAAGGAAACGATCAAGTGCGCTTTGAATTGACGTATCAGGCGCTGGCTCCGGAGCTGAAGATCATTGCGCCGTGGCGCGAGTGGACGCTGAAATCGCGCGAAGATTGTCTGGACTATGCAGAAGCGCACGGAATTCCGGTGGCCGCAAGCCGGGAAAAGATTCACAGCCGCGACCGCAATCTCTGGCACATCAGTCATGAAGGCGGAGAGTTAGAGGATGCGGGGAATGCTCCGCTGGCGACGACCTGGCAGATCACGCGTTCTCCGCAAGAGGCGCCGGATCAAGAGGAGCAAGTCAGCATCGGATTTGTGCAAGGCATACCAGTGTCGGTAAATGGGATGGAGATGGATCCTGTGTCGCTGGTGGAACTGTTGAACGAGATCGGCGCCAGAAACGCGGTTGGGCGCATCGACCTGGTCGAGAATCGATTCGTCGGCATCAAGTCACGCGGATGCTACGAAACTCCAGGCGGGACGCTGCTTATCACGGCGCATCGCGAACTCGAGGCTCTGTGCCTGGAGCGCGACGTTGCCCACTTTAAACAGCATATTGGGCTGAAGTATGCGGAACTGGTTTACTTCGGACTTTGGTTTACTCCGCTGCGCGGGGCGCTCGATGCATTTATCGAGAAGACGCAAACTGAAATGACCGGGAGCGTGACGCTGTCTCTGTACAAGGGGAATGTGTCGGTGATGAGCCGCGAATCTGAACACTCGTTGTACCGCACGGATCTATCGTCGTTCACCATGGGCGACAGCTACGATCAGAAGGACGCTGCCGGTTTCATCCGCATTCTGGGACTGCCTTCGCGATCGCGGGCGCTGATGCGGGTTGAGGTTGAGCGATGAAGATGTGGTCGGGAAGGTTCCGGCAGCCTCTGGATCCTGAATTTGAACAGTGGCAGCGGTCGTTTGATTTCGACCGCCGCCTGGTGGCGTATGAGCTTGCGGCCAGCGGGGCGCATGCCCGCGCGCTCAAGAGCGCGGGAATTCTGTCTGCCGATGAGCTGATCAGTATTCTGCAAGGGCTGGAGCAGATTGGGCAGAAAGCAGCGAGCGTGCCGTCGTTCGTGGACGATGCGGAAGCGGAAGACGTGCATCATTTCGTTGAAAAGCAACTTGTGGTGTTGATCGGCGAGGCCGGATACAAGTTGCACAGCGGGCGCAGCCGCAATGAGCAGATCGCGACGGACCTGCGGCTGTATGTGCGGGCGGCGGTCGATCAATTGCGTGAAGAGATTGCAGAACTGTGCGGCGTCTTCGTGGATCGCGCAGAAGAGGCCGGCGATGCCGCGATGCCTGCCTATACGCATCTGCAAAGAGCGGAGCCAGTACTGGTGGGACATTGGCTCTTGGCCTACGTGGAGATGTTTCTGCGCGATGCGGATCGACTAGCCGATTGTCGAAAGCGGTTGAATGTGTGTCCGCTAGGATCGGGTGCGGTGGCGGGAGCGACGTTGCCCCTGGATCGCTCGTCGATGGCGAAGAGTCTTGGATTTGATGGTCCGACAGCGAACAGCATCGACGCTACCAGCGATCGGGATTTCATTCTTGAGTTTGTGAATTCGTTGTCTCTGGTTGCATTGCATTTGAGCCGGTGGGCTGAGGAGATGATTCTTTTCTCCACGCAAGAGTACGGGTTCATTGGACTGCCCGAGAGTTATTCGACCGGGAGCAGCGCCATGCCGCAGAAGAAGAATCCGGATCTGCTGGAACTGGTGCGCGGCAAAAGCGGACGCATGCTGGGCAATGCAAACACCCTGATGATCGCGGTGAAAGGACTGCCGCTCGCGTACAACAAAGATCTGCAGGAGACGCAAGAGCCGTTATTCGATTCGGCCGATACGCTCGTGCGGATGGTGCCGTTGGTCACTGGATGGATGAAGGCCGTGGAATTTCATCTTGAGAACATGCAGCAGGCAGCGCAGTCTGGATTCATGAATGCCTGGGCTGCGGCTACTTATCTGGTTGCTCGCGGCGTACCGTCGCGACTGGCGCATGAGCGGATTGGGAAAGCGGTGCAGATGTGCCTGGAACGGAATTGCGAGTTGCCTGAATTACCGCTGCAGGATCTTCAAGCCCTCAGCCCGGCCTTCGGTGCAGACTTTTACGATTCTTTGAAACTTTCTTCGGTGCTTGCAGTTCACGATGTGCCCGGTGGAACGTCGCCGGCTCGCGTAAGACAGGCCCTTGGTGTTGCAAGAAATAAAATCCATGCTCTTCGCGAGGAGGTCCATGCGCACGCGTAAAGCGATCTTGCCCGACGCTCAGCCTATCCATCAGCTAATCTCGGCCTACTCGGGCGATGGCACGCTGCTGCCTCGCACCTTGCCCGAGATCTGTGAGAACATCCGAGACTTCGTGGTTCTCGAACAGGACGACAGCCAAATCATCGGTTGCGGGGCACTGCACCTTTATGGCACGCATCTTGCCGAAATTCGCTCGATCACGGTTTCACCTGCAGCGCAAGGCAAAGGAGGAGGCGGGCGTCTGGTGAAAGCTCTGTTAGCTGAGGCGAAGCGGCACCAAGTTGATTGCATTTGCCTGTTCACGCGCAAGCCCGACTTTTTTGCAGGTCAGGGATTTTCGGTGGCGCAGCGGGAGGATCTTCCGGACAAGATCTACAAGGACTGCCATGTCTGTCCGCGGCTTCATTGCTGCGATGAGGTTGCCATGGTGCGCGGAGAGTTGCCGAAATTTGCGATTCTTCCCGAGCCTGCGGATTTGCTGGTCAAGCTGCAAGGGTGGTCGCCAAATGCGTCGAACGAGACGTCCGCATAAGCAGAGAGTTTGAGCTTCTGCGGAGAAGATGTGCATGTCGGTTGAAATTACTGCCTGACCTCTCCTGTTGAGTCGAATCTAACGCCGGCCAGGGATTTTCCGGAGGCCAGCGCTTCCCGAATGTTGGACCGGTTTGACCCTGCCTGCGCGATTGCAGCTAAGACGAGGCTTACAGCATCCTGAGCGGGCGTAGTCTCACGAAGGCGAAAAATCCACGGAATGTTCGTTGAGGTGAGGGTGCGGTCGGACGAAATGGCAATGACTGGCACGAAAACTTTGACAGCAATCTGCTCGGCGAGGTGGCTACAGTTGCGATCGAGTGCAATCACGGCGAGAACGTGATCCTGGTAAACCGCATTTACCAGATCGCTGGAGGCCTTGCCCCATGCGGCTTCTGAGGGAATCGCGATGAGCGAAAGGCGTTTGCCTTGATTCCATTTTCCCAAGGCTTGCAGCACTTCGGCTGAACTCGCGATCTCGTTCGCTCGCGGGCCAAAGATAGCGATCTTTGGGTTTGCGCTGGCCTCATTGGGAGTTTGCGGGCCCGAGTATTGCACCCCGTTTTCTCCTACGCGGGCGTAAGGCTTCTCCATCGTGATGCGGCGATAACCGATCTTTCCGTCGTGGACGCGCGCCAGGAACAGAGGCGCAATGTTCTTGCAATTTGGATCAAAGATCATGTCGCCGGTCACGCCTTTGTAGCTGGTCAATGCGGTGAGGGCATCGCGGATTCGACCTTTGTTCAAGCCCGCATGGCAGATGGCATCCAGCAGGATGCGCATCTCGTCATAGGCAAGGGCGGCGAAGTGATCGGGAGTTTCGTGATAACGCGCTTCGTAGCGAGCAACAAAGTCTTGCCATAACGGATCCAAGCGGTTGGGATTGTAAGGATAAACCGCTTCAAAGCCCTCAGCAGCCGGCCCAGCCAATTGGATGAGTTCGTCACCGATCGTGCGATGGCTTCCGAAAACCCGTTGCTTCATGCCGAGTTCCTGCATCTGCCGCAGGATCATGGCTGCGGGGCCGATGTCGGTCCAGAGGACGATGGCATCCACGCGCGAGTCCTGAATCACTCCCAGTTGACGACGAAAATCAGTATCGCCCGGCATAAACTTCTGCTCGATCACGACTGGATGTCCGAGACGGCGAGACGCATCTTTGAACTTGAGAATTCCTAAGCGGCCATAGCGATCGTTGACCCGAAGAAGCGCAACCCTTTTTAGTCCGAGTTCGGTGTAGATGTGCCGCGCGAGCGTGTACCCTTGCACGCGGTCATCCTGGATGACGGTGTGATACCAAGGAACGATGGTCTCAGGAATCGTGGGATCGGTGGAAGCGCTGTTGACCAGCGGAGTCTCGGCTTTCAGCATAAGGCGCAGGACGATGTGGGTGGATTCGGAACTGATGGATCCGAAGATAGCCCAGACTTTGTCGTCGTAGATCATGCGGACAGCATCGTTCGAAGACGCGCCCCAGATCGCAGAATCTTTTGAGACTCCAGTTCCAGCGGAACTGATCTGCCAGTTGTCGTAATCGTTGTGAGTGATCAGGCGAAATGGTTTGCCGCCGTAGCCACCCGCAGCATTGGCTTCGTCAATCGCCATGTTTGCGCCATTGAGCATGCGATTGCCGTAGACCTGATCGGGATGATCGTAGAGCGGAGCGAGAAATCCGATGCGAATTTCGGGGAGATCTTTGAGATCAGGATCAGGGATGTCGCGAGCCGCACCGTTGTACTCGATGAGATCCTGATAGAACTCATAATAAGGAGTGGTGAATTTGGCGAAGGGCCGCAGATCCTCTGGCGCTTCCGCATAGGGCTTCATTGAACGGGACGCCGGCGGACCCGGCGGATTCTTGCCGCAGGCGCAAGGCGCGAATGTCTGCGACGAGGCCGCCGAGGCCAGCACGAAGATGAGCACGATGATGGATAGCGGGAGCATGGCGCTTCTCCTTGCGATCGTCCTTCCGTCGGGCGAGCTTTGTGTCACTGAACGATGGGTCCCGTTTCTGCGGCGCGATAGATCTTGGATACTGTAGTGACGGCTCATCGCCTCGTACGGTCCCTCGGAAGGACTATCGCCCTCCTCAGGATGACATCCATTTACAGGCGCATTTGAATGAGAACGCATGGGTTACGATTCCCGCCGGAACATGGCGATCGCTTCGATCTCGACCAGAAGATCGGGGCGGCAAAGGATTGCCTGGATGCCGGTGGACGCAGGCAGCGGGTCCAACTTCTGTTCCCGGTAAAACGCGGTGCGTTCTTCGTTAAAGGCCTGGTAATCGCGCTCGATGTCGCGCAGATAGCAGGTTGTGCGGACGATGTCGTGCCAGTTCGCTCCTTCGGCGGCGAGCAGTTTGGTGATGTTGTCGTAGGTACGACGGAGCTGAGCGCGAAGATCGCCGACGTGCACAGTGCGTCCCGCCTCATCGATGCTGGCGGTGCCGGAGATCAAAAGGATCGTGATGCCATTGAGATCGATACGCATGCCGCGCGAGAAGGCGCTGCCATAGTCGTAGGCCTCGTTCAGCGCATCATGGTTCGTGATGGCACGTTTCACGACCGGGGCTGTGGCCACTTCTGCGAACAGTTCCTGAACATTCATGACGATGGCTCCTGGTTAGTTATTTTTTGTAATATTTCTTCGCGCGTATGACCTTCGCTACGTCTACAGAATTCTTTTGCCGAATGCCGTGGCTCAATCCTTTTGCCGTGGCGACCCAGATGTCGTCGCCCTGAAAATCAACGCCAAGAATGTAGTTGTGCGCTGGGGCGCTCTTCACGGCGATCGTCTTCACGTCTCCGGCCGCATTGCGCACCAGCATTTCTGGCTGGTGGGAGTCGAGAGCAGGACGATAGACCGCCCAGTTCGTACCGTCGTAATAAGCCAGACCTTTATCGGTTGAAAACCAGGCGCGGTTCGCGTCGACGGCTTTAATCTGATTCAGGAAGTTGCTAGGAAGTCCGCTGTCTTTCGTCAGGAAGTTATGCCAATAGCGGCCGTCATAACGGCTCGCGCCGAAGTACGTGGCTACCCAGAGAATCTTATCGACATAGCTGACCGAACTTGTGATCTCATGGATCAGCCCTTGATCTTTCATCACGACCATTTCGGTTTCGCCATCAGGGTCGTTGTAATCCTTCCAGCGTTCGGTCTTCTGGTCGTACTCAAGCACTCCGCCGCCCCATACCGCGTAATAGACTTTGTCGTCGGCGGGGCTGACTGAGTAGGTCCAGATTTCGAACATGGGTGTGTTGCGCGCATTGAAAAGCGACCATTGCCCGGTGCGTGTATTGAGCCGGCTGGCGCCAGCCGCGGTCGCCGTCCAGACGTAGTCGCCTTGCACGCCGACGCCGTAAACGATGTCATTACTCAAGCCGGAATTCAGTTGAGTGAAAGTATCGATGCGTCCGGCAGAGATGCGGCTGAGACCGCCCATGGTTCCGGCCCAGACGTCGCTGGTACGTTTGTCGACTGCGAGTGATAGGACAGCCTGGTGCGCGAGACTCTGTTCCCTGGCTGCCGGATCTGGACGGAAAACCTTCCACATACCGTTCTCATACAGGCCCAAGCCATTTTCGGTGCCCGCCCAGACTCGATTTCCGTCTACCAATACGCAGAAGACGTGGTCATTGGGCAGGCCGTTCATGGTCGTGAAATTTTCCCAGCGGAACATTGGGAGATCTTGTGCGGATGCGAGAGATGCCAGAATCAAAACTGCGAGAACAAGAGAAAGCGTAATTGCGCCACGCGCGAGATCCTTCGCTCCGCCTGAAAGACGGCTGCGCTCAGGATGACGCCACTGCCTAGCCAGAAGCCATTTCATTGCGAGGAAAGCGCAGAGACTCGAATTGGATTTTGTCTTCATAACGTTTTCAGATATTCGACGAGGTCGTTCAGTTCATCCTTCGTCAAATCGTTGGTTACGCCATGGGTATCTTTCGGGTTGAAGACGGTCCAAATCTCCTCCAAGGAACGGGCCGAACCGTCGTGCAAGTAAGGTGCGGAGTAGGCGACGTTTGAGAGCTGCGGCACGTCAATCACGGGCGACCGGTCGGTTAACTTGCCCGATCCGACATCGATCTGTTTCTGATTGGTGAACTTCGGTCCACTGTGACAGTAGGTGCACTGATTCGTTTCGGGGATATGAGCGCCATTCTTGGCTTCGGTCCGCTCGAAAATTGCTTTACCGCGCTCCTGAGCCGGGGTGAGGTCGCCGCTCGCCAGGCGATAGCGATTCGGCCGGTAAGGAAGCGAGTAGACGAATGTGACAAGGTCGGTGAGCTGCTGTGACGTAAAACTTTGCGAGCGGAAGAAAAACTTTTCGGTGCGCGGACCGCATTCCGTCGGCATATCGGGATTGCCACCGTTCCATTTGAAGGGCTCAGTTCCGGCGAGGTTTTCGAGGGAACGGTTGTCGACGATGTCTTTGCCGAAACCGTCGGGTTCCAAATCCCATTGCAGGCCGTCGATGGTGGCATCGATGTGGCAGTTGGAGCAGCCGAACTGGCCCTGGAAGGCGAAATCAGCGGTGTAGAAGAGGCGCTCGCCACGGCGGAGGGCGCCAACATTTCGAGGTCCACCAAGATCAATCGTGGACGTGACCGTGTCGGATTGAGTGTCGATTACCGAGATGGTGTCGTCGAGACGATTGGCAACATAAAGACGCTTGCCATCCGGAGAAAGCGTTACTCCACGGGGATTGTGTCCGACTGGAATTCGCGCCTCGACGTATTCGGCGGAAGCCGAAAGATCGTTGCCGAGGGCCTTGCCTCGGGTCTTCGCAGTCTTCAACAACCGAGCCACATCGATGACTGTGACACTCTGTGATCCTGCGGTAGTCACAAAGATTTTGGACTTGTCGGGCGTGATGGCAACGCCCCAGGGCAGCGCGTAATAGCGGTCGAGTTCGTCGATCGGGACTTGCACCGGATGATCGCCGACGTCATCACCGAACAAGGTAAGCGAATCGCCAAAGACCCATCCATGCTCGACATGCGCCAGCGGGATCAAATTCTTGGGCCTGAGTTGTGCGGCGACGGATAACTGGCCGTCAGCGGATGTTGCGACATGAAAGACGCCGGCGACATTCTGCAGCGGCATGCGCTCCACGACTCTCTGATTTTCGGTATCGATGACCGTAATCTCCGACACGGGAGGGGTGCGAAATGCGCCGGGATTGGGATAGATGTGCGTGCAATAAATCCATTTGCCGTCGGGTGAGAGGGTGAGATAGCTGGAACCGCGCCCGGCGAGAAGACGCTTGATTTCCTGGCCGCTGGCAAGGTCGATCACAGAAACGTCGCCACTCAGGCGATTCGCGACGTATAGTGTGCCGCCGGCAAGATCGACGACGACTCCGCTGGGCTCGAATCCGGTGGGAAGCGTTTGAATCACTTGCCGGTTCGCCGTATCAATGATGGAAACGGTATCGGACCAGGCATTCGTGACATAGAGTCGCTTACCGTCCTGCGACATGGCGATGCCGCGGGGCACATGGCCGACTGGAATGCTGGCGAGAACTTTGCCGGAGGCTGCGTCGAGGATACGGACTTCATCGCTATCCTGGCAGACGACGTAGAGTAAGCTGCCGTCTGATGAAAACTCCATTTCGATGGGAGAAAGGTAGCGCTCTCTTAGAAACGCGCCGGATTGCTTCGGAGCAGGCCGGGCCGCGATCGCCAGAAGAGACACCGCGAGAACTCCGGCGATATGCAACATCCGGCGAAACATCGCGCTGTCTACCGGGCGCCGAAGCATCTACGGTTCCTCCACTGCGAGCACCCGATCGACGGCAAGATTTTCGAGTACCTGATCTTGCCCGCTCGGCCAGTGAATTGTGAGTTTGTCGACCTTGGAAGCTGTCCCTAGACCGAAATGGATTCGGCCATCATCCTGCGAGAGGTAACCGGATCCGGCGAAGCGTTCGGCAATCTGCTTGCGGCCGCCAGCCAACAATTCCAGGTGCGCGCCAATTCCGTCGCGATTGCTCTTCTTTTCTTTACCTTGGCCCTTCAGCTTCACCGTGAGCCAATGATTGCTGTTCTGGGTTACGTTGTGCAGGAGGGTGCCGGGTGCGCCGAGGTTTACGACGAAAGCGTCGACTCTGCCGTCGTTATCGTAGTCGGCGAAGCAAGCGCCGCGTGAAACGGTTTTTACATCGAGCACCGGACCCGCGTCGCGCGACACATCGGCGAACTTTCCATTTCCCAAGCCACGGAACAGTGACTGCTCCTGCGGAATGAGGTGAATCAGACCGCCGTGAAAGATCAGGATGTCGAGCCATCCGTCGTTGTCGTAGTCGTAAATACCCGAGCCCCAACTGGTGTATTGCGCCGTAGCTTGCGAAATTCCGGAAGACGGCCCGATGTCTTCGAAGCCATTCGCACCCGTATTGAGCATGAGGCGGTTGTACTTAGAATCGGTGACCCATAGATCGACGCGACCGTCGCCGTCAACGTCGGCAAAAACAGGGCCCATCGCGGAGGTGTTTTCCCCATTTTGTCCGTAGGCGACGCCGAGCTCGCCAGCAAGCTCTTCAAAGGTGCCGTCGCGTTTGTTGTGGAAGAGGAAATTTTCCGTCTTGTCGTTGGCCACATAGATATCGGGATAGCCGTCGCCATCGTAGTCGGCGGAGGTTACACCCATAGTGCGACCTTTGTAGGCGCCGATTCCGGATTTATCCGTAACGTCGGTGAAGGTTCCGTTGCAATTGTTATGGAATAGCCGGTTGGTGTCGCCGGCGTAATCGAGGGGTCCAGGATAGTTGTCGGCGGCGTAATAGTTGCGGTACTTCGGATCGAACTTCACATAACGACCGACGAAAAGATCGACGCACCCGTCGCGATCGTAATCGAGCCATGCGGAACTGATGGACCAGCCCTCGACATTGATGCCAGCTTTCGCCGTGACGTCGGTAAACGTTCCGTCCCCATTGTTGTGGTACAGAATCGCTTTGCCGTATCCGGTGACGAAGAGATCGACGAATCCGTCGTTGTCATAATCGGCGGCGATGGCCGCCATACCGTAGATGTTTGCCGCTACTCCAGCCTGATCGGTCACGTCGGTGAAGGTGCCGTCCCCGTTGTTGCGATAAAGACGATTGTGCGGCGGCGTCGCCGGTGGCTGCTTCAATGGATAAGGATGGATGCCGCCTTCGAGCGGCTTACCGGTGACGACGTAAAGATCAGGAAGTCCGTCGTTGTTGTAATCGAACCACACGCATCCTGAACCCGTGCCTTCGAGCAATGAACCCAGGCGTTCGGCGCCGAAACTGTGGGTGAACCGTATGCCGGATTTTGCGGTTGCATCTTCAAAACGGATCGGGGTGGCCGGGGCTTGTGCAAGGGCCGCGCACGATAAGAAAAGAAAGACTGTGGTTCGCAATTTCAAGTTAATGTCCTCCTGCTGCGCGTTGCACGGTTGCTCCCGTCATGTCTGCGGGAGTGGTCGATTTCAGCAGGATCATGGGAACCGCATTCTCGGGTGCGGTCTCGGGACCGGCATGGCATCCGACACATACGCGCTGTTCGCCGCGCCGCATCCAGAAGAATCCAGATTCGCGTTTCAGAGTCTTGCCGTCTGCATCCAGTAACTCGATTTGGAGTGCTCGATCATCCGGAACCTGCACGAAGAAGGATCCGTCGCGCTCGACGGGCGCGGTGCCGAGAAGCTTCGCGGCTCTGCTAGCATCTCGGGTGTACATCCGAAGCGAGTGAATTGTGTTTGCTGCGAACTGATATTTCGAGGTGTATGCATTCAGGCAAAGCAGATTGGCATTTGGCCAATCGTGCAGGCCAGAAGGATGACGCTTCGGGATGGAGTGTGGAGCGAGCAACGTAGGCTGAACGGCGTTTGCCTCGGGTTGGGCGGATTGGTCGCCGACGAAGAGCGGTTCGAGTTTCGTGGAACCCGGGACCCAGCGCATCAAACGGAATGCTGCTTCGGCATTCGGACGCCAGGATACGATCCAGTCTCCGGAGACAGATTCAGCGACATCTCCCGCGTATTCACCGCTGGGCGCTGAAATGCTGATCTGTTGCGCTCGCGCCGAGGTGAATCTTGCCAGGCCCTGAGTGGTCGCGAATACGATGTCTCCCGAAGTACTCTGCCGACCGGAATGTCTCGCTGGACCGTGATCACAGCGATAGGCTTCGATTCCGCTGCCGTCGGAGTACACGGTATAGAGTTCCGGAGTGCCGTTGGTCCCTAATGGATATCCCGCTTCAAACAGAATGCGTCCGTCGCGGAGGACGTCGGTAGGAAGAGAGTTGGCAGAGATGTAGGTCAAGGGCAAAGCCTTGCCGCCGGCTAAGTCTGATGCTTCGATGGCAAATTTCCCGGCAATCTTGTGCGCATACACGATGCGATCGTCTGGCAGGTAGAACGGACGAATGTAGTCGTCGTTGCTGGAGGTGATCCGCCGCGGCTTTCGCTCCGATAGATCGAGTTCCCAGATCTGCCAGGGATCCTGCGGATGCTGCTTGCCCGCGAAAAGGATTCTTTTCGCGTCGAACGAAACTGAAGGATCAGCCGATGCAGCGAAATCCGAGATCAGAAGATTATGGTGACTTCTTTCGGCTATGTAGATGGAAGCGCCAGCGCCGAAGCGGTCGGCACCCTTCAACCAGGCAAGCGGATCGTAACGGTTCGCAACTGTATATAGAAGTGGTAACAGGCTGGCGCCCGCCGCAGATTCAGTTGCAGGCTTAGCAGGCGCGATCGCGATCAGCAAAAAGACGATCGCCAGAATGGAGCGAAGTTGCACTAATCCGCTCCTCCTGCCGCGAGAAGTTGCGGATGGAGCTGACGCGACTCATGCTGCAGATCGAGATAGGGCTGAAGATCGGCCATCATGCGGCGGAATTCAGCGAAGTTCAGCGACTGATTGCCGTCGCTGAGCGCTTGCTCCGGACAAGGATGCACCTCGACGAGCAGGCCGTCCGCATCGACTACAGCGACTGCTCGCGACAGCACTGGGACGAGGCTGCGGACTCCAGCGGCGTGGCTGGGATCGACGATGACTGGAAGGTGGGACACGGCCTTGAGCACGGGCACCGCGGCAATGTCGAGGGTGTTGCGCGTGGCGGTTTCGAAGGTGCGAATGCCACGTTCACACAAGATAATGTTCGGATTTCCGGCGGCGGCGATTACCTGCGCCGAACGAAGGAATTCTTCCAGGGTGGCGGTCATACCCCGCTTCAACAGCACCGGACGCTCGCAGCTGCCGAGGGCTTCCAGAAGAGCATAATTTTCCATGCTTCGCGTGCCGACCTGCATGATGTCTGCGTACTCGGCGATCAGATCGACATCTTCTTCGCTCATCACTTCGGTGACGATCGCCAGGCCGGTTTCTTCACGCGCTTTGCGCAAAATCTTGAGTCCCTCGACTCCCAATCCTTGAAATGCGTACGGTGAAGAACGCGGCTTGTAGGCGCCGCCGCGCAGCACACGCGCCCCAGCTTCAGCTACGGCTTCGGCGGTCTGCAACAACTGAAGTTCTGATTCGACGGCGCACGGTCCGGCCATTACGACAAAATCATTCCCGCCGATCTCCAGATTACGAATCTGTACAACGCTGCGGGCATGCTCCGTCGTCTTCGCAACCAGATCGAAGCACGAGAATTGTCCATTCCACTTAGGATTCATGCGCGCCGCCATTCTAGTAACGCGTGATTTCGCGGGCACTAATAAGAATCTGCTAGAAACCGCGTGATCCCTGCGAAAACAGAGGGGATTCCGCAGCGTACGTGCCTCTAAGTCTTTTCTAGTGACAGAGTAAGAAGTGGAATGTGATTTAAATCACTCATCATCGAGACGGCGCGCACAATGGGGCGCTTCACGGCCGCTTTCGCCCGGCTGAGCTCAAACCGTAATGAAACTATGGGTGTGCGCGATCGTCGTGTAGCGGGAAGGTAAGAGCATCTCCGTAGTGGGATGCAGATTGGACCGTAATTTCTTGTATTTTCGTTTCAATTTGTCCGGATTCTGGTTCTCTGGCGGGCCCGGCAGTCATCCAATTTATCGATTCTGATCGCAGAAATGAATGAGCGATGCGCGAGGGGAAAGGCTATGAATAACATCGAATCCACCAAGCATCAAAATCAACAGAACGCGACTTCGGCGTGTACATGCTGCCTGGGAATTCAGGGGCACGAAGCGTGGTGTGTCACTCGCGATCCGAACGTGCACTACGCGTACTCGATTGTGCTCGAACCGCGCAAGCTAACGATTGGAGACTCATTGATTCTTCACTCGTTGGGCGTGACGTGGAGCGATCTGGCCGTCGGGAGATAAAACCCGGCTAGGAGGCTGGCCTGGCCTCAATCAGGACCAAACCCTCGCCGGGGATTGTGATCTCTATCGATGATCCGGTTACTGGCTGAACCTCCCCGGGAGCAAGGCGAGATGCGGCACGGAGCTTTTCAATCTGATCCCGTGTCGGATATCGAGGCGATCCCATCGCCTCGTAGGCTGGGTGGACGTCCCCATGTTCAGGATCTACTCGCGAAATGCGCACGCTTCCAATCTTTGTATTGACGAAATTCAACTGAACCTTTTTAGCGGCTCCAACCGCTCCGGGGCCGGTCAGATTCCAGGCTGCGATTACTAAAGAGCCGTCTTGCCGTCGGGTCGCGAGGACATCGTTAGAAGAGACCGCCAAACGTTCATCCCCGAGCCAATGCAGCAATTGAAAGGCATTGAACGCAGGCTTAGGAATATCATCTTCAGCAATCAGCCCGTAGCCGCCGTAGAACGGCTGCTTCACTACTCCTTGCTCTTCGAAGACATCGGAGAACGGCCAATAGGACATTTCATCGACGAGTCCATCGCACTGCCGGATGGTATCCGCGAGCCAAGGCCCCATGTAAGCGGCGTCAGTGACATCGGGCTCATTGGCGTAGCTGGCGTTGAACTCAGACCAGATCAGCGGCAGCCTGGGCATCGCCGAGGACTTGATCTGCTGATGAACTTTGGCGACCGCGCGGCAGACCATGCGATCGCGGGGAATTTGCTCGTGGGTGCCGAACACATCTTCTGCTTTGTCATTGCCATACACGTGCGATGAGACGAAATCGACGGGAACATTGTTTTCGGCACAATGCCGAATGAAAGCGTCGGCCCATGCCGCCTGTGCCGTTGCGGGACCCCCGACGCGCAGCTTTCCATTCACCGACTTGATGGCACGAGCCGTGTGATCGTAGAGTTCGAAGTAAGTCGCCTGCTTGGGGTCGCCCGTCCAGAAGTCGATATTCGGCTCATTCCAGACCTCGAAATACCATTGGGAGACTTCATCGATCCCGTAACGATCGATGAGGTGCTTCACGAACTGCGTGATCATCTCATCCCACTTGGCATAGTCCTTTGGCGGGGAAACATTCTGCTTGTACCAGAAGGCGTGAAGAGTATCTTTCGACGCCAATTTCTTGGGCATGAAGCTCAATTCGACGAATGGCTGCACGCCGTTGGCGAGCAATCCATCGTAAATCTGGTCGACATAGGAAAAGTTAAAGACTGGATGGCCCTGTGCGTCCTCGTCGTAGAGCCCGACTTCATCCTGAAAGATCGCGTGGAAGCGGACGTACTGCATGCCAGTCACGCGCTTTACTTCCCGCAGATCATCTCGATAGCTGTCGCGCAGCGACAAGATCGCGCGTCCAGAGCCAAACATGTGCTCCCAGAAATGAGGAAAGGGATGCGCCTCGGCTTGATTGTCGATGACAACCTTTTCTGTTTGGCCTTGCGCCGCCAGCAAGGCTCCGAACATGAGCAGGAAATGCAGGAGGGTGCGCAGTCGTGTAGTCATTGGAACCCACTTTAGCAAATTTAGACCGCTGCGCGCAGGTGGATTGAGGATCAGCGTTTGGTGTCTGTGGGAAGAGCAAACGCAACGTACACACCGCCCGAACCGACTTTCGGATCTTTTCCTCCGCCCGCGGCTATGGCCACGTATTGGCGTCCATCGATCGAGTAAGTCACGGGCGTAGCGTTGCCCGCGAAGGGTAAGGTCGTTTCCCAGAGGAGTTCTCCGCTCGCTTTGTCGAATGCGCGAAACTTCCTGTCGTAATTCGTCGCTCCGATGAAGAGCAGACCTCCTGCCGTCACGATTGGCCCGCCGTAATTCTCCGAACCGGTATTTTTCATGCCCTTGGCGGCGAGTTCCGGATATTCGCCCAGGTTGATTTTCCATTTGTATTGGCCCGTACTCAGATCAATTGCGTTGAGAGTGCCCCACGGTGGCGTGATCGCAGGATATCCGTCGGGATCCAAAAAGCGGCGGTACCCTGTGAGCCGATACTTCATCGCTGGAAGTTGCTCGGCAGAGCTGGAAAGTTCTTTATTCTCGCCCGTCAAAAGGAACTCAACCAATCCGTTGAGTTGATCTTCGTACAGGTTTGGAAAACCGGGCATGCGGCCTTTGCCGCCACGAATTGTTGTCGCAATATCCACTGGACTTCTCCGGTCACCGATGCCGGCAAGAGCAGGAATATCAGGCGGAGCGCCGTGCATATTCTCGCCATGGCAAACCGCGCATTGACTCATGTAAATCGCCTTCGCACCACGCTCACCCTTATCCTCGAAGAGTGATGCGGTCCATGCCATTTCATTTGAATTGATGTAAGCGACACCGGTTTCGGGATCGACCGCCGGACCGCCCCATTCGGCGCCGCCGTCAAAACCGGGAAAGAGGATAGTCTCAGTTCCGACTCGAAAGGGCACAAACTGGCCTTCGTGAATCGACGCGCGAAAACGGTCTAACGCCCATTGATGCGCCTCAGGCGTTCGCGTGGTGAGCAAGTCTTCCGTGAGCGTCTGCCGGGCGTAGGGAGCGGGCGACGTTGGCAGACCTTGTTCTGCTGCCGCGGCTTCTCCCGGAAGTATGCTCGCTGGATATTTGCGGTACGCGATGGGAACCAGAGGCTTGCCAGTTGTGCGATCGAACAAGTAGACGAACCCTTGCTTGCTCGTCTGAACGACTGCATCGACGGGCTTACCGTCATGCTGAAGGGTGACTAGAACTGGCGCCGAAGGAAAATCGCGGTCCCAAAGGTCGTGTCGCACTCCCTGGAAATGCCAGATTCTCTCGCCGGTTTCGGCGTTGAGGGCGATCAGGCAATTGGCGAATAGATCATCGCCGACGCGGTCTGCTCCGTAGAAATCGAAAGCTGCCGAACCGGTAGGAACATAGACAACACCGCGGCGAATATCGAGCGCCATTCCCGCCCAGTTGTTCGCGGCACCACTTGTCTTCCATGCGTCTTTCGGCCAAGTGTCATATCCAAACTCGCCGGGATGCGGAATGGTGTGGAAGGCCCAGCGCAGTTTTCCGGTGCGCACATCGTAAGCTCGGATATCTCCCGGCGGTGCGGGCAGCGTCTCCGGATTGCGGCCGCCAACGATGATCAGATCTTTGTAGACAATTCCCGGACTGGTGAGCGAAATCGATTGAAATCGCGGCTCGCGTCCCAGATTTTCTTGCAGATCAACGCGGCCGTTCGTCCCGAACGTGGGAATTGGCTTGCCCGTGGCGGCGTCGAGCGCATACAGAAAATTCATTACACCGACGAGAATTCGCCTATCTTCGCCGTTCGACCAGTAAGCTAGCCCGCGATCAGGCTGCATCCCCTTGATGCCCGAGTCGAAAGTCCAAAGCAACTTGCCGCTGGTGGCATCGACCGCAAAGACTTTCTGCGTTGGGCTCAACCCGTAGAGGACTCGTCCGACAATGAGAGGACTGGTCTGCAGTCCACCCTTCTCGCCCGTATCGTAAGTCCACGCGAGCTGCAGTTGCTTGACGTTCGATCGATTGATTTGCGTGAGCGAGGAATAGTGCTGATTTTCCGGGGAACCACCCCAAACGGGCCAGTCCTGCGAGGGAGCCGCGGCTCCCGCTTGCGGACGTGCCCACGCTGTATGCACGCTGAAGATGATGATGCAAGAAAGCGCAACGAGAAGGAACAGGACCCACGGCCGAATCGGCATGCCGACAATTTATAGGGTTTCGGAGTTGGCGTCCAAGTCTGTTTCAGGCCCAAACTGTTTCTGGGCTATGACCACCAGGCCGTTTCTGGCTTCTCTCGAATCACAATACAGTTGAGGAAGTTGGCTGCTTTGGTGAGCCCTTCGGCGGGGGAGAGCAGGCTGTCCTCGTGCTCAATCGAGATCACGGAATCGTAGCCGACCAGGCGAAGAGTCGAAATGAATTCGCTCCACCATTCGGCGCCGTGGCCGTACCCGCATGTGCGGAATATCCAACTACGGTCGCGCTCCTCGGTATAGGGCTTGGTGTCGAGCACGCCTGTGCGGACCAGGTTCACTGGATAGAGTTGCGTGTCTTTGGCATGAACGTGGAAGATCGAGCTGCCGAGCACGCGGATCGCCTCGATCGGATTGATGCTCTGCCAAAAGAGATGGCTGGGATCGTAGTTACAGCCCACGTGGTCTCCTGCAATCGAGCGCAAGCGCAGCAAAGTTTCGGGATTGTAGACCACAAATCCGGGATGCATTTCGACGGCAATCTTTACGCCATGGTCGGCGCCGAACTTCGCGTGTTCCCGCCAATAGGGCGCGACGATCTCATCCCATTGCCAATCGAGGACCGTGCGGAAGTCCGGAGGCCACGGGCAAGTGATCCAGTTTGGAGCTTTGGCATTCGGAGAGTCGCCCGGACATCCGGAAAAATCGACCATGGTCGACACTCCCAGCTTTTCCGCAAGCAGAATGGTCTTGCGGCTGACATCCCGATGCTGCTGACTGATCGCCTTATCCGGATGGAGCGCATTGCCATGACAACTTAACGCGCTGATGGTGAATCCGTGATCGGCGATAACTTTCTTGAAGTCCGCAAGGGCAGAAGGATTGTCGAGTATCGAGAGCTTGCAATGCGCATCACCAACATAGTTTCCGGTGGCTAACTCGACGGTATTGATCTGGAGCGCAGAAAGCCGCTTCAGGACTGCCTCCAGGGGGAATTGCGACAGCAATGGGGTGAAAACGCCGATGCGCATAGAACCTGATTCTCCTCAAATTGGACCGGGCCATTCTACCGCAGCCGAGTTATGGTACCTTTACGTTCAATGCTTTCGGGGGCCGGGAATTTTCTGAGCCCTTTTAGAGCTCTGCTCTAACCAAAAATCTCTCTGGGGAGATTTGCTTGCGCCCAACTCGATTTCTTCTGTTTCTATTCTCGTTTATCATTCTGGCGCTTGTCTTGGCTGCCGCACAGAATCAACCAGCCGTCGACCCTTCTTTGCCGCCTCCTCCGCACGAGAAGAAGATCCATCTCAAGCACGTTCTTGTGGTTGGTCAGACCAAAGGATTTGAGCACGACTCGGTTCCTGATGGCATGGCGGCCATCTACAACATGGGCCACGACACCGGCCTGTGGGAAGCTACGCTGCGCACGGACACCGAACTGATCACGAAGAAGACGCTTGACCGGAACGCGAAGAACCTTGACTACTTCGACGCCATCGTTTTTGTGAGCACTACGGGCGAACTTGACCTGGACGACTCACAGAAGAAGGACATGATGTCGTTCATTAAAGAAGACGGCAAAGGCTTCGTCGGCGTTCACGCCGCGCTCGATACAAATTACAAATGGCCGGAATATGGAGAGATGATCGGAGGATGGTTCGATCAGCATCCATGGTTCACGTTCAACGCTCCTATCATTAATGAAGATCCGAGTTTTCCGGCCGTGCGCCACTTTCCTGCAGCATTCGTCAAGTATGACGAGATCTATCAACCGAAAGAATGGTCGCGCGATAAGGTTCACGTGCTGCTGAGCCTCGATCCCACGAAGCTTAACTATGAGAACAATCCACGCATCCACCGTAAGGATCACGATTTTGCCGTAGCGTGGGACAAAATGTACGGCAAGGGTCGAGTCTTCTATTCGACATTGGGCCACACGCAGGAGTCGTGGAACGATCCTGACATCCGCAAGATGTATTTCGAAGCCATCAAATGGGTACTTGGGATGACTGAGGGCAGCACAGCGCCTCACCCGCGTCCTGCAGGTGTGGGACACTGAGGGCGCTGATGATCTCGCAGCGCTTGGTTGTCCGACCCGGCCTTCTCATCGCCTACTGCTTACTCGGTCTTGGACTTTGTGCAGCCCAAACCCCGGCTCACAGAACGCCACAGCCGAAGGCCCGTGCAACGGGCGTGGCAAAATCGTATCCTGCGGAACTGGTTCAAAAAGGCATGGCGCTGTTTCAGCAGGACTGCGCGTTTTGTCACGGTCGGGATGCCACCGGAGGCGAGAGCGGTCCCGACTTGACCCGCTCGAAGCTGGTAGCCGCCGACGTCAAAGGAGAGAAGATCGGCGTGGTCGTGCGAAACGGCCGACCTGAAAAAGGCATGCCGCCATTCGACCGCTCGGACGACCAGATTGCCGCGCTGGCGGCATTCATTCACACGCAGCGCGACAATGCCATGAGTGGGACGGGTATCCGGGGTGCCGGAGGTCGCAAGGGTGTGGATCCTTCGGACCTGCAGACAGGAAACGCGGACGCCGGCAAGCAGTATTTCAACGGCGCCGGAGGATGCTCGAACTGTCACTCGCCCACTGGCGATCTGGCCGGTATCGCCTCACGCCATCAGGGCCTCGAACTTGAAGAGCAAATGCTCTATCCCAAACATTCGAAGCCGAAGGTCGACGTGACGCTCGCTTCCGGCGAAACCATCAGCGGGATGCTCTCGTATCTGGATGAGTTTACCGTTGGACTGGTCGACGCTTCAGGCGTCTATCATTCGTGGCGCACGAGTGACGTGCAATATAAGGTCGACCCGGCGGTGAATGCCCATGTCGATCTATTCAGCAAATACTCAGATGACGACATTCACAATTTGATGGCTTATATCCAGACTCTTCGTTAGTGGGTGAGGGTTCGTCTGCGGTGGTGGGGGTTCTTTCGATCATGCACGTTTTGCGGTCTTCATTCTTAGTTGCTGTGAGCATGCTCGCTACTCTTGGGCTCTCGCCGTTTCTGGCGGCGCAAGGAGTGGACGAACAGATGCTCCTGCACCCACCGGCCGACAGTTGGCCGGGATATCATGGCGACTACTCGGGCCGCCGCCACAGTGCTCTCACCCAGATCACTCCCGAAAACGTGAGTAATCTTTCACTGGCATGGGCGTTTCAGACAAATCAGACCGCATTCATTAAGTCTTCCCCGCTGCTGGTTGACGGAATCTTGTACTTCACTGTTCCTGAGAATATATGGGCTGTCGACGCTCGCTCCGGACATGAGATCTGGCATTATCGCCACCCCAAGAGCCCGGGAGTGCACATCGGTCATCGCGGCGTTGCCATGTACAAGAGCTATCTTTACTTCCTTAGCCCTGATGCGCACCTTCTGTCGCTCAATGCGAAAGATGGCACGGTCCGGTGGAATGTTCAGATTGCCGACGTGAACAAGGGCTACTGGACCAGCATGGCGCCCCTGGTCGTGCGCAATCATGTGCTGGTCGGCGTGTCAGGAGACTTTGACAATCTCAGTGGATTCATTCGTGCGATCGATCCCGATACCGGGGCCACGCAGTGGCAATGGGATTCGACGCCTCCCGCGGGAACACCTAACCAGACGACGGGTGGGATGACGTGGATGACCGGCACATACGATCCCGATTTAAATCTTGTTTATTGGGGCACGGGAAACCCAACACCCGTGCTGAATGGTTCAACGCGACCGGGCGATGATCTATACACCTGTTCCATCGTTGCCCTGGATGCTGATAGCGGCAAGCTGGCTTGGGCATTTCAAGTCTCACCGCACGACACACACGATTGGGATGCGGTGGAAACTCCGGTGCTGGTGGATGCAGACTTTCACGGCGAGCCGAAGAAGATGCTGATGCAGACTTCACGCAATGGATACTTCTTTGTTCTCGATCGCACCAACGGAAAAGATCTTCTGACTGTTCCTTACGGACCGGTGAATTGGTCGCTGCGCGTCGACAAGCAAGGCCGTCCAATTCCGAACCCAGAGAAAGAGCCTGCCCGCGATGGACGCATTATCGCTCCTGATGAAGGCGGACTGACGAATTACCGGTCTCCCAGTTTTGACACGAAGAATGGTCTATTCATTGTCAACGCGCATCCCAGCTGGAGCATTTATTTTGCGAAGCCGGCGGACGGAGTGTATGGCTGGGCCGGTGCGGACTACGACGTCTGGGGCAAAGGCACGCTGGAAGCGATCGACTATCAAACAGGAGCGATCCGCTGGAGCCATGAACTTGGACCCGAAGGATCAGGCGCAGGCGTGCTCACGACCGACTCAGGCCTGACATTCACTGGCGATGCCATGGGCAACTTTCTGGCACTCGATTCCAGTAATGGTAAGACACTCTGGCATGCTGGCTCGGGCTCAGAGATTGTCAGTTCTCCGACGACTTACCAACTCGACGGACGCCAGTACGTCCTCACCAGCAGCGGCGGTGTGCTGTTTGCCTGGGCCTTACCCGAGAAGTAATAGACGGACGCTTCCTGCTGCCGGTTGACGATCCTGCGGCCTGCTGCGCCATCCCTAACAGTTCCGCGCGCTTCACATAATGGACGGGAGCCCCTGACAAGGTCTTGGCGTAAGAAGTGTGCCCGAAATGGGTGATCTTGGGGCAAGTTACGTTCGGTTCGACATTGTCTTAATTCGGGGGCGAGTCATCAGGATTTCGCAGTATTCTCATGCATTGAGGACCATTCGAAATCCTGTCCTGCTTCTCGCCCTTGTTGTGTTTCTGGGGTCGGCTGCTCTTCCCCGTGAGCCGTATAAGGAGAAATCCGCCCAAACTTTCGAGGATGCCTGGGCGGAGAATACGCTGAAGACACTTTCCCTGGAGGAAAAGGTCGGACAATTGTTCATGATCCGCCTGCGGGTGGATTTCCTGCGGGGACGGAGCGCCGGTTACACCGAACTCCGTAAAGATATTCGCAACTATCACATCGGCTCGCTAGCGATGTCGGTTCCCGCGCAAGGGCGTGGCAGCAATGTGAGTCGGCGCCTCGAGACCGTTACACTGCTCAACCAACTCCAGACGGAATCGAAGCTGCCACTCCTGATCGCTGGGGACTTTGAGCGAGGCGTCCTTCCGGCGCGTCTGTTTGGAACGACGGTTTTCCCCCACGCGATGGCTTTCGGAGCGGCGGGGAATCCGGCATACGCTGAAGAATTCGGTCGCATCACCGCGCAGGAGAGCCGCGCTCTCGGCGTGCACTGGAACCTGTTTCCCATCGCCGACGTTAACTCCAACCCAGCCAATCCGATCATCGGGACACGCGCCTTCGGCGGAAATGCGGAGCAGGTAGGCGACCTCGTGGCAGCTTACATCCGAGGAGCTCGGGCAAATGGAATGCTGACCACCGCAAAGCATTTTCCAGGTCACGGTAATACCGCGACCGACTCGCACCTGGCGGTTGCCTTGGTAGATGATGACCTGGCGCATCTGCGTACGATCGATCTGCCTCCGTTCCGAAAGGCAATCGCGGCCGGAGTCGACGCTGTCATGACTGCGCACGTACAAGTGCTGGCGCTCGATCCTGACCGGGGTCGCGTGGCTACGACCTCACCTGCGATTGTTACCGGTCTGCTGAAGAGACAGTTGGGTTTCAAGGGGATTGTCGTCACCGATGCCCTGGACATGGCTGGTCTCAATAGTTTGTATGCAAACAATCCCGGCCGCGTAGCAGTGGATGCCTTCAAGGCCGGAAATGATGTGCTCACCATGCCTGCCGATCTGGATGCAAGCTATCGAGCGATGTTGGAGGCTGTCCGCACGGGTGAGATCAGGGAAGACCGGCTCGATGCCTCCGTCTACAAAATCTTGCGAGCGAAGGCGCGGCTCGGTCTCGAGACAAATCGCCTGGTAGATGTAGCGGCGATTCCCAAGTTAGTTGGAACTCCGGAGAATATCGCGATCGGGCAACGTATTTCAGATGCTTCGGTTACGCTTGTACGCGATAACGGCAAGTTGCTTCCGCTGGCTGGGCGGCGCCGCGACAAATCGTTGCCGGTTCGGTATCAACCCGGTAAAGGTCGCATCAACCTTCTCGTGATCATTCTGTGCGACAGCATCCGCGCGGACGATGGACGCGTTCTGGAGCGTCAGATCCGGGAGCGGAGGCCAGACGCGAAAGTAATCTACGTAGATCCGCACATCGCTGCGGCGAGATCGAATGAGGTCTTGCGCGCAGTGGATCGTGCGCAGCAAATTGTGGCGGCGGTGTATGTCGTCCCTTCGGCAGCGCGAATGAGGACGGTAGCGCGTGGCCAGAAGAATTCTGCTTCCCTGCCAGACTCGACGGCGAGGTTACTGATGCGGATGCTCGACCGGGGAAACGAGAAGACTGCGGTTCTCGCTATGGGGACGCCCTACCTCACGGAGGACTTCCCAAAAATCCAAAACCTCATCTGCACGTTCTCCAATGCTACCGTCTCGGAGATCACTGCCGCGAAAGCACTGTTTGGTGAAATTCCCATCACCGGGCACTTGCCAGTGAACATTTCCAACGCAACCCTAGCCGCGGCGCGGATGAAACAGCCGGCCCTGGTTGCCGTCAGAAGCCCGAGTTCGAAGTAAGTTGGAACCGATCCAACAGAGATATTCGCAGACCATCCCAACCCTGCCTGCATGATCGCCTGAGAATCCCGCTGCAACGATGTGTACTCTTCGTCAAACCATCCTCTGGAAAAGGATGTGTCGTCGTAGGCCGTTCCGAATCTCCAAAACCATCGGTTCGCCTGTGCGAACCGGTTCGCGCTGTAAAGTGTTGAGGTCGTACGTCGCTTGGCTCCTCGTACGCATCCGATCGAGCGAGAGCGAGGGGTTGGAACGCCCCACTTCATTTAAACTGCCTTTGGGGGCGTTCTGCCAAGAATATGAATCGTGCCTTAGGAGAAAGCGGTTGAACTCGAGTAAAGATGCGCTTTGGTACAAGGACGCGATCATCTATCAAGTTCACGTCCGCACGTTCCACGACAGCAACGGTGATGGGATCGGTGATTTCCGTGGGCTGGAACAGAAGCTCGATTATCTCCAAGAGTTGGGGATCAGCGCGATATGGCTGATGCCATTTTTCCCTTCGCCCCTGCGTGATGATGGCTACGATATCGGAGATTACTACTCCGTCCATCCCAGCTACGGGACGCTGGAGGATTTCCGCAAACTTCTGGATTCGGCTCACCGCCTGGATATCCGGGTCATTATCGAAATGGTGTTGAACCATACCTCCGATCAACACCCTTGGTTTCAAGAAGCGCGAAGTTCACAGAACGGTTCCCGCCGCGATTGGTACGTCTGGAGCGACACCGACACACGGTACAAGGACGCAAGGATCATTTTTCTCGATACTGAGAAATCCAACTGGGCATGGGATCCAACTTCCAAATCTTTTTATTGGCATCGTTTTTTCAGTCACCAGCCAGATCTCAACTACGACAATCCTGCAGTGCGAGAGCAGATGTGGGATGTGATGAAGTTCTGGCTGGAGATGGGCGTGGATGGCTTCCGACTGGACGCGGTGCCGTATCTAGTCGAACGCGAAGGGACAAATTGTGAGAACTTGCCGGAGACCCATACTGTTCTCAAGGAATTGCGGCGAAGACTGGATGAGCACTTTCCGGGAAGAATGCTGCTAGCGGAAGCCAACCAGTGGCCTGCGGATCTTCGCCCATATTTCGGAAACTCCGACGAATTTCATATGGCATTCCATTTTCCGCTGATGCCCCGGATGTTTATGGGTCTTAAGCTCGAAGACCGGAAGCCCATCACGGAGATCCTGCAGCAAACTCCAGAGATTCCGTCCGCGTGCCAGTGGTCGCTCTTTCTGCGCAACCACGATGAGTTGACGCTGGAAATGGTCACCGACATCGAACGCGATTACATGTACGACACGTATGCCCAGAACAAAACGATGCGGCTGAACCTCGGAATTCGAAGGAGGCTCGCTCCCCTGTTGAATAATGATCGCAGGCGGATCGAGTTGATGAATGGCATGCTGATGTCGCTGCCTGGCACCCCGATCATTTATTACGGAGATGAAATTGGAATGGGCGACAACATTAGCCTGGGCGATCGCAACGGAGTTCGAACTCCGATGCAGTGGACTGGCGGGTGGAACGCTGGATTTTCAAACGCGGAACCAGAAAGGCTTTATGCCCCTATTATTCATGACCCGGTATATGGTTATTCCGCCGTAAATGTTATATCTCAAAGAGAGAGTGAGCATTCTCTCTTTCATTGGATGCAGCGCATTATCGCGGTGCGGAAATCCAGCGCAGTGTTCGGCAGGGGGACCATCGAGTTTCTGTTTCCAGCGAATCACCGAATACTGGCTTACCTGCGGCGACTCGGCAACGAGACAGTCCTGATTGTCAACAATCTTTCGAGTGCCGCACAAGCAGTCGAACTGGATCTCCGGCGCCACAAAGGAAATGTTCTGATCGAAATGTTCGGCAATAATCTCTTTCCCCGGGTCGGCGAGTTGCCTTATTTGCTCACGCTGGGGCCTTATCAGTCTTACTGGTTTCGGCTACGACGAGTGTAGGCAAAGGCGAACGAGGAAAGAATGTCGAGCCGGCAAAATCACAGGGAATTCTGAAAGTGGAAGACGGTAATTTTCTTACGGATGATTTTCTCCGGCAGCTCATCAATGTTGGCGAGGTCGATATTCTTGTCGGCATGCCCACGCATAACAACGCCAAGACTGTGGGCTCAATCGTCCACACGATTCGAGACGGAATCCTGCGCGCTTTTCCCCGTGAGCGGGCGGTTATTATCAATGCCGACGGAGGATCACGCGATGGCACTCCCGAACTGATCACAGGGGTGTCTATCGATGATGCGCGTCCGGCCTCCAGTGTCTACGCGCTCCGCACGCTGCATGCGATCAGCACAAAATATGCCGGCACTCCGGACAGTGGAGTTGCATTTCGAACGATTCTGACTGCTGCGGAATTGCTTCGGGCCAAGGCATGCATCGTGATATCGCCGGAATCCGAAAGCATCACGCCTGAATGGATATCCACTCTTCTCCGGCCTGTGTATTACGACGGCTTTGACCTGGTCTCCCCGACCTATCGCCGGCATAAGTTTGATGGGCTATTGATGACAAACCTGCTGTACCCGATGGTGCGCGCGTTGTACGGCGTAAAGATACGCGAAGCGTATATGTCGGAGTTTGGATTCTCCGGCCGTCTCGGAAGCCAATTCCTCGGCCAGAATCGATGGACCGATGGAATCGGTGAAAACGGAATAGAACTGCGCTTGACGCTGGCCGCTATCACTGGCGGGTGCCGTGTTTGCCAGGCTTTTCTTGGCGTCAAAGATCACGTTGAAAGGCGCGCCGCCGATTTGGTTCCGACGCTGCGGCAGTCTGTTGGTGTGTTGTTTTCCGGATTAGATTCCGACTTCCAGGCGTGGAGCACAGTTTCTGGTTCTCAGGAGGTGCCGACGAACGGGAGTGACCTGGAGTTAGTTCTTGATCCGTTGCGGATTAACCGGAAACGCCTGCGAGAGATGTTCGTTAAAGGAGTATCCGAATTGGATTCCGTCTTTCAGTCGATTCTCGCTCCTTCCACCCTGGCGGAGTTGAAGCGGATCGCGACTTTGGGCGAAGAGGAGTTTCGCTATCCTCCTGAACTATGGGTCAGGACGGTCTACGAGTTTGCTGCGGCTTATCAGAAATCTGTGATCAATCGGGATCACATTATTCAGGCGCTCGCCCCGCTGTTTCGCGGCCGAGTGCTCACCTTTGTAGTCGAGAACCGCAACGGCTCCGCGCAAGACGTGGCAAACAACATCGAAGGCTTATGCCTGGAGTTTGAGCGGCTAAAACCGTATCTGCTCGAGATGTGGAAATCGAAAGAGTGAGGCAACTATGCGGGAAATGATTCTCAGCGAACTGACTCAGGCGCTGCACGACCTTGCCAGAGGCTTCGCCCACTACCTTCCTCGTTTCATCGTAATGTTGATCCTGGCATTCGTGGGATGGCTGATCGCATATGTGGTCAAAGTTATTCTGCGCAGCATTCTCCGGCTGATCCGGTTCGACCGGTTGTCGGAAAATGCGGGCGCTTCTCAACTGCTTAGCAAAGCTGCGCTGCCTTCGGCAACGGAGATGTTGAGCCGGTTCGCGTTCTGGGTCACATGGTTGGGCTTCATTCTGCTAGGGGTGAGTGTGCTGGGAATTCTGGGCTTGCAGGAACAAGTCACTCGATTTTTTCTGTTCCTGCCACGTCTGTTCGCAGCCGTGTTGATCTTATTTTTCGGCATGCTCGCGGCTGGGTTTTCGGCTCGCGCTGCCCTGCTCGCAGCCGTGAATGCGAATATTCCCTCCCCTCGCCTTCTAAGCCTTGCCGTCCGCAGCATCCTTATGGTTTTCGTATTTTCTATTGTCTTTGAAGAGTTGGGGATGGCGGAACAGACCATGCTGGTCGCGTTTGGAATTGCGTTCGGAGCCCTGATGCTTGGTCTCGCCATTGCATTCGGGATTGGAGGCCAGGATCTGGCGCGGCGCTTCCTAGAAGAGAAATTCGTACGCACGAAGAAGGAGCAGGACGAAGATGAACTTTCACCCCTCTAGCAGATTCCGCCTCTATCGTGGAGTCCGGCGTTCCTGGTGACGATCAGGCTTCTTTCAGGCGACTTCAACGGTCGTAAAGGAGTGTTAGAGCTAGTAATTTTTCACGGATTTCGTTAGTCAAGCTATTCGCGTTATAGCGCCACCTCCAGTTTCCGCTCACAGTCCCAGGCAAATTCATTCGAGCTTCACTGCCCAGACCCAACACATCCTGCAACGGAACGATGGCCGTGTTTGCTACCGAAGCCAAAACCGCGCGAATAAATACCCAATTGACATCCTCATTTTGAAATCCTAGATATGCACGAGTGAATTGGTGTTCCTCGCGAATATCGTCTTTGGTTCGGGTGCTCTCACCCACGCCCGAACTCGTCCACCACCCCAGAGTAGTGTCGTTGTCGTGTCCGCCTGTGTACGCGACCAGTTCACGAGAATAATTGTGTGGGCGAAAGCTGGGACCTTGTGGATCTTTTCCAAAGGCAAACTGCAGCAAGCTCATTCCTGGGAAGCCGAAATTATTGCGGAGAGCTTCGACAGCGGGAGTGATCACACCGAGATTTTCGGCAACAAATGGAAGCTCTTTTAATTCACACCGCAGAACCCTAAAAAACTCTGCGCCCGGGCCTTCAACCCACCTTCCTTCAGCGGCTGTTAAAGCTCTCGCGGGAACCTCCCAATAGGCTTCGAACCCGCGAAAGTGATCCAGTCTGACAAAATCAAACATTCCAAGGGATGCCCGGCAGCGACTAATCCACCAACGGTGGCCGGAAGAGGCGGAAACATCCCAGCGATAAAGTGGATTGCCCCAAAGTTGACCGGTCGCGCTGAAATAATCGGGTGGAACCCCGGCAACGGCAGTGGGCTGCCCTTGCTCATCCAAGCGGAACAATTCCGGATGAGCCCATACATCAGCGCTATCATGCGCGACGTAGATCGGGATGTCGCCCATGATACTAATGCCGTGACGACGACAACGATCCCTTAGCTTCTCCCATTGCCGAAAGAATTGGAACTGGGCAAAGCGGTGGAAATCCAACTCGGAGGATAATTCGTTCCGCCATTCCTTCAAAACAGCGGGATCTCGTTGACGTAGTCCCGCATTCCAATGGACCCATGCGGTGTCCTTGTAGACCTTCTTGCAAGCCATGAAAAGCGTATAGTCCTCCAGCCAATCCCTGCTTTTCTGGCAAAAGATATCGAAGGTACGACAGTCGGCCTCAGTTCTGGCTGCATAGAAAGCGCGGGCAGCTTGGCGAAGTATTTCCTGTTTGAAGGCGATCACTCGGTCGTACGCCACATGCTCGTCCGGAAAAGGCGGCACGTTGGGGAAATCTTGGGCCGAGAGCAGTCCTTCCTCACGAAGATCTGCCAGATTGATGAAGAGAGGATTTCCGGCAAATGCAGAAAAACATTGATAAGGAGAATCGCCGTATCCGGTAGGGTTGAGCGGCAGGACCTGCCAGATTTTCTGACCTGACGCGGCCAGGAATTCGATGAACTCGTAGGCGGATTCTCCGAAATCGCCTATGCCGTGGCCTCCGGGCAAAGAAGAGACATGGAGAAGGATTCCACTGCGCCGGGGGAACATCACTCGAATAACGTAATGCTTCCGAAGCATCCACACAATAGGGAGCAATACGGATTATCCTTCTAACGTGGCGGCGAGCTACTTAAGAGGAGCGACCTGCGCCGGTTTAACGATTCGTCGGCCTGACCGTCGCAAGGCTTGAGCCCTCTCTGTGGCCAAGTCCTTTCGGACATAACTACGGCATGTTGGGCATTCCAAAACGAGGTAATCGCCCGTGTTTATGAGGGGAAAGGTAATGGCGGAGAGAGTGGGATTCGAACCCAGTGTCTCTAACAAAATCAACAAATTAGGAGGCGCGAATGGCACAGCAAACCTCCGCAATTCAGCGAAACCAAACAACTCCACGTCCTATTGGACGCTTAATGGACGCCGATGTTTCTGGTCCATTCTTCCTCGTTGTATCGAAATCCGCTGGACCTTGGCATTCCCGGCGGAACGGAACCTGTGTCACCGCCGTGAAAGGGCGCTCATATGATGTATCACGTTGTGATTACAGGGCACCGGTCGCGCCGTAATGCCCTGTAAATAGCAGCAGGGAGTACAAAGGAACCGACAGACTGTGTATCGTCTGTGTATTGCGAGTTCTGAAGCAAACTTTGGAAAAAGGTGATCTGGCGGTCTTGGGAACGAAGCACAAAGACCATTTCGAGCCGTTCTGGCAAGACGAGATGGACTGGCTGTGCATTGTCGAATTTTTGCACACCGATAATCGAGAGGCCTGGCTCTTTAATGCCGAGATCATAGGGTACATGGTTGGCTGTGCAAATCTCACGAACACACGCTCGCTAGTACTGCTCGGTGATCCTGACGCCAGCGCTTATGAGCTTCTATTTTCCTTTTCGCCTCCTGAAGAGAAAAACGACTTCCTGAACCTGGTCCGTTCAAATGAGGAAATGGGTAAGGACTACATCATTGAGCTTACGCCGCCCACTATCGAAGAAATCAGGAATGCTCTCCACTCGCAACGGTCCTACCCCAGGATGGTCTCACCCATGCCATGCTGATTGCAGCCACCGTTTGTGCAGCTAGAGGAGATAATCGAGCTGTATCGTAAGGCCGGCTCACAATCCGTCTGCGAGACGTTTTGGAAATGGATGGAGTCGGCTGACCGGTGCGGACCTACTGATTAAGGGTCACATAAGGCTCATCCATCCAAAAGGTGGCAACTCACAAGAAACCAGTAACTTACAAGAGTCTTGCGCGCACAGAAAATTCGCTCCAAGTGCCTGAAAAGTTCGCCATATTTGGCAACGTACAGCCACAGTTACAGCCACACTTGGCACAGAATTCATGCCGCTTTCGAGCATCAAAGCCGAATCGGTACTTCTTTTCCTAGTGTGAAATTCGCATAATCTGCACTGGAGAGACGGGCCTCGAACCCGCGGCCTCTGCCGTGACAGGCAACGTTCTAACCAGCTGAACTACGCCCCCGCATAATAAGGACTGTATGATTCCTTTCGCTTCCCTCCGACACCCTCTCGTTCCCTGCCGCACCATCTGGCCTTGCTGTGACAGGGCAGGCGACTCACTAGTTCCAATGCAAAGAGAAGAGATGCTTAGGATGGGGACGACGCCATATCATGACAGCTAGCAGAATGACGACGACGGCCAGCAAGAAGAGTGGAAGGATCGCAGACATGCTTGCTCACGTTCTTTCCGATCACCATGCTAGGCTCCGAATGTCGCGCAAATGTCAAAAGTGTCTCCGGGTTGCTTGTGATTCCAGTCACGGATGTGCAACTTACACCAACTGCTCGGGTTGCTGCGTGGTCCTCTTGTTGCGCGAATGTTAAGATGGTTTTCGACAACGCGCTTCCGTATAGTCCGACACCAGTCCAATTCCAGTGTGTCCTGAGGCATTGACATGACCGCAACAGAGATTCACCTCTCCGAAAGACTGAAGCGATTAGGGTTCACACGGGAGAAGCAAATCAAGCTTTATGGATCACAATTTGAGTTGGTCGGTGATCCTATTGTGATGAGCGACACCGTTGTGTTCTTTGACGCCATCGAACAAAAGTCGGGACAACTCAGGCGCGTTCGTATCCCTTTGACCATCGTCCACATGGCGGTGCAACAGGTCGATCTGACTCCTGCTGCTTGATTTCGCGCCGCTCCGCTACGTAGTGTGCTCGTCTGAAGGGGTCGTATTCCGAAGCTTCGCCCACAGTTTGCGCCAAATTCGCTCAAAACCACTTTGCTCCAAGCGAAAATGAGCGAAAACGCCTCCAGTTCTCGACAGTTATCCTTAGTGATCAAAAGGCGCGTAAAATTGCCTCTAGTGGCCTGTCGCAGTGAATTCGTTAGTACGTAGGCGCCGAGAAGGGTCGGAGTATTTCCACTGGATCGGGCGAGCATTGGCAGAGTAGGCGTTGATGTAACGACGGAGTTTGCGAGCCAGGTCAGGTACAGAGGTGAAGATGCCGCGGGCAATGACCTCACGTTCGATCTTGGCGAACCAGAGCTCGACTTGGTTAAGCCAAGAGGAATACGTAGGGGTGAAGTGAAGCTGCACCCGAGGATGCTGTTGCAGGAAGTCGCGAACGAGCTGGGTTTTGTGGGCGGAGAGGTTGTCGAGGATGATATGAATCTGCTGTCGAGGCGAACACAGCGATACCACTTCTGCGAGGAAGGCAACGAAGTCGCGACTGGTATGGCGGGCCGTGGTTCTTCCGTGCACGCGGCCGGTCTTGGTGTCCAGCGCGGCATACAGAGAAAGCGTTCCATGCCGATAGTACTCGAAGCCGTGACGCTCGGCTCGTCCCGGCGAAAGCGGCAGCACGGGATCGAGCCGATCCAGGGCTTGAATGGCGGTTTTCTCATCGACGCAGAACACGGCGGCATGCTGCGGAGGCCGCAGATACAGGCCGATAATGTCGGCGGCTTTGCTTTCGAACTCCGGATCGTCGCTGGCCAAGTAACGCTCCAAGCGGTGGGGTTTGAGACCGGCTTCTTTCCAGACCCGATGCACCACATCTTTGCTGACACCCAGCGCGGTCGCCAGTTTGCGGCAACTCCAATGGGTGGAACCGTCGCTGGGTTTCTTGCGGGTGGCCGACAGAATCCGCGCCCGTAAAGCCGGAGTCAGAACCGTAGCCTTCTGGCCGGGATGATAGGTATCGAGCCCGTCGAGCCCGGACTCGAGGAAGCGCTGCTTCCAGCGGATGATCGTGGGAGCACTGGTTTGCAGCCTGCGCTTAATGGTGTTGAAGGAAGCTCCTTCTGCCAGCATCAAGATGAGCTTGGCGCGAAAGACATAGCCGGCTGGCAGGGTACGCGATTGAGCAATGCTGTTGAGTTCCGACCGTTGGTTGCTGGTGAGGGACACTTCGCTGTCTGTCGCCATACCAACTTAGAAGCATAACAACTGGTAATGGTTACTTTGCGACAGGCCA
>CAVQDY010000021.1:0-139519 GCA_963711365.1 Terriglobia bacterium
GACTGCTCCACCCCGCACCTCGATGATAGCAACCGTGGACCGGGGCGTCAAACCATTGTCGGCAGTTGGCCCTGCAACCTACAGAACGACCCGCAGCTCAGAAAACTTGGCGCGTGAATTTTCACTCATATCCGGCTACCGCCAGCATTTCTTACGCGCGCCCCTCTTTTCTCTGACCCACACAAAACTCTCGCACCCCAAACTACGACCTCGGCATCCAACAGCTGTTGCCTACCGCCTAATTCTCAGAGGAGGGTTTTATGCCGAAGAAAGAGGTTCAAACTCCCAACATCAACGCGCAGCCTCGCATTCATCAACGAGCTGCGGAAATCCAACGCTACGGCACAGTCTCGCATGCGCTGCCGCTTGAACTGGACGAACCAGTGCGTCTCGAAATGACCGAGCAATTGAACCAATTGCTTGCGGACACCATGACTTTGCGGGACCTGTATAAGAAGTCGCACTGGCAAGTTGCCGGACCTACGTTTTATCAGTTGCACCTTCTATTCGATAAGCATTACGGCGAGCAGGCCGAATTGGTTGACACCATTGCCGAGCGGATTCAGTTGCTCGGGGGGATATCCTTGGCGATGGCCGCAGATATCGCTGAGACCACGCGTATCGAGCGCCCGCCACGGGGCCGCGAAGAGGTGCCCGTCCAGATTTCGCGCTTACTCGATGCCCATCAAATCATCGTCGCGCACTGCCGCGAGTTAGCGGAACGATCCACCAAAGTCGGCGATGCTGGTACGAACGACCTGGTCGTGAGCGATGTGCTTCGGACGAACGAACTGCAAGTGTGGTTTATCAGTGAGCACCTGGTAGAAATGCCGCTGGTGCGCGCTGAGCAACCTGCAATGCGCAAAGTTGGATAGTTGCTCTCACAAACGGCGGGCCTATTATTCGAGCCCGCCGTCTTTTCCCTACGGAACTACTTGCGGACCTTCAATTTGTCGTGATCGTAATATTCGTATGCCGACATCGGCTTCTCGCCACCCTTCTTCCAGATACGTGAATCCTCGGGCAGCTTGTTGAGGACTCGCGCCATTTCCCGGATGTGCATCGCAACGGTGCCGCAGCATGCGCCGATGAAGTTGATACCTATGTCGCGCGCCTGTAACGCATAGTCTCCCATTTCCTTACGTGTCAGTTGCAGGGGATCCAGCGCGTACGGGAACTCCGGCAGACTTGTGAAATCCGGCTTGTCTTTGGGAGTGCGATAGGCAACCGGCTGGCAAGCCAGATATCCGGAAACTGCTTTTCGCATTTGCTCCATCGGCCCCAGAATATGCTGTGGTGGACGAAGACAGTTCATGCCGACGATGTCCGCTCCAGCGTCAAACAGCGCCTTCGCAGCATCAGCGGCACTCTTGCCCTCCGCCGTTTCATCTTTGTTTTCGAAGCAGATCGTCACCATGGTCGGGAGGCCAGTCTTCTTGGCACGCTCGACCGCAATCAGAGCCTCGCCCAACCATGAAAACGTCTCCCCTATGATGAAATCGACCCCTTCGTCAACCTGCACTGCAAGTTGCTCATCGAAGGTTTTGCGGACGTGATCTGCGGCCGACGGGCTGTCCGGTTCGTACATCCACGTGAGGCTCAGATTCCCAGCCACAAGGCACTGATCGCCGGCGACCTCGCGTGCCACGCGTACTGCCGAACGGTTCAGTTCTTCAAGGCGATCTTCCAGGCCGACCGTCGCTAACTTGTCTCGGCTGGCATAAAAGGTCAGCGCCTGCAGCACCTCTGCCCCTGCTTCGCGAAACTCCACATGCAATTCGCGAAGCGCATTGGGATATGTCAGCGCCACTTCGGGGGTAAACGGACCCGCTCGCACCCATCCGCGTTTTTCCAGCTCTAATAAATACCCGCCATCGCCCAGGACCGGGCCGTCTTTTAACCTTTCGAGAATTCCTTTTTTCTTCACGCTTGCTCCTGACATTCAGTCATCGACATACTCGTATTCCGCTTTGATGGGCTTGTTCTCCGCGAACCGGTTCGGACGGAAAGCGCTGATGTTCACGGATTTCGCGGAGCCGTCGAGTAGAAGTTCACTCATTACCAGCCCAATCGCCGGAGAGATTTTGAATCCCATTCCTGAAAATCCGGCGCATAAATAAAGACCACCAATCCCCGGCACTTCACCCAGCAGCGGCCGCGAATCCGGCGTCACGTCATAAACGCCGGTGACTCCCCGCATCACTTCGGCGTCTTCGAGCTTGGGAACTCGCCGGCAGGTCCGCTCGATGATGTCTTCCAGCGAATCGTCGGACGCGCGTTGCGCGAAATCGTCTGGATCGACTGGCCTCGTTCCATAAAAATCGCCGACCAGGGATTTGTCATGGGCATCGCTTCGGAAATAAGTCGCTGTTACCGAATCGATGCAAGCGCAGCCGCCACCCTTCATACCTGGCGCATTCCTCAGGATTGCTACCTGGTGATATTCGCATTCAATCGGCAGATCGTATCCAGTTTGCTGCAACAGCGGCCGCGTCCACGGCCCCATCGCCACAACAACAACTGGCGACGCAATCGTTCCGCGATCGGTGACCACTCCCTCAATCCTTCCCGATTGCACGTTCAACGCGCTTGCTTTCGTACGTGGGTAATATCCCGCGCCCAGATCGCGTGCAGCCTGTAAGAAGTCAGTCGCGACACCCGCGCCGTCGCCGTATCCGGAGTCGGGTTCATAAGCGGCAAGATCCACATCATCCACATTCCAGTCGGGCTCAAGTTCGGAGAGTTGCTTTTTGTCGACGAGTTCCACGACGGCACCTAACTCGCGCTGCATCTCGACATTGAGCTTGAGTCGCTCGGTCTCGTTCGGATGCACGATGCGAACGAAGCCTGTCTTTCGAAAATCGCCGGGAGCGCCGACTACTTCTCGCCAGTTCTGAAACATCTTGAGGCTGATGAGTGCTAGTCGCACCTCTGGGGCAAAGCTATAATGCATGCGAATCAGCGCCGACGAACGTCCGCTGCCGCCCCGCCCGACGTGATCTTTGTCGAGCACGACGATCCTGCCCGCTTTCCGCTTCGCGAGATGGAACGCAATGGATGCTCCCATCACGCCGGCTCCAAGGATGACGACGTCGGCAGTGCTCGGCACTCCATTGGACTCGAATACGTTGTTCATGCCGCTGCCTCTCGCAGGCGTCCTTTCTTCCAATCGCGCAGAGCCTGGTGCGCCGCGTTGCGTCCTGGCGCTCCGGTCACACCTCCGCCAGGATGCGCGCCCGCACCGCAAAGATAAAGTCCGTCAACCGGAGTGCGATACTGCGACCACCCCGGGACTGGCCGCATAAAGAAGAGTTGCTCTAATCGCAGATCGCCGTGAAAAATATTGCCTTCCGTCAGCCCGTAGGTTCTTTCGAGATCAAGCGGCGTCAGAACCTGCCGTGCCACAATTGCTCCCGGCACGTTCGGTGCATATTCGGCAATCTTCTTAACCACACGATCGCCGAGCAACTCACGCTGATCATCCCAATTGCCCTTGCACAAACGATAGGGCACATACTGCACAAAGCATGTGAGGATGTGCTTCCCCGGCGGAGCCAGGGATGCATCAGCATTCGATGAGACCACGCAATCGACCCACAGTTCTTCCGGAATTTCTCCGAACTTCGCGATATCGTAGCAACGTTCTGCAAATTCCAGCGAGGGCACGAGCGTGTAGAAGGTTCTTTCCAGCGGCGTGGCCTGGGGAGAGGTCCCTGTGAAACCCGGCTCCTCGGCGAGGACCATATTTACCTTTGCGCATGGTCCCTGCATTTTGATGCCGCGCACCGCAAATAAGAAATCTTCCGGTAGATCCTTGGCGTCCACCATTCCCAGGAACGTCCGCTTCGGATCCGCGTTCGAAAGCACGATTCGCGCCCGGAGTTCGGCGCCATCCTCTAGAACCACGCTGCGCGCGCGCCCATTCCTGACGTCAATATGCGCGACAGACGCACCCGTACGAATCTCGACGCCGAGTTGTTTTCCCGCGGCGGCCAGCGCCTGTGTAATCGATCCCATGCCGCCCATTACGTGCCCATAAAAACCCTGCAGTTCATGTTCTCCGCCGCTCAAAAGATGGAAGAGCAGACCGATCGCTGTTCCTGGTTGAAACGGCCCGCCGTGCTTGCCATAAACATTGTTGGCAAGGAACATCGTTTTCATCTTCTCGGACTCATAATTCTGATCGAGAAATTCGCCTAAGCTGCCGGTCAGAAAAGAGACAAGCTGGCAAATCTCGTTGTTCGAAATCCCCCGAAAGCGTTTGCCGAGGCGAAACAGATCACTCCAGCCCTTTACACTCGAGGTGTCGAATTCGGGCGGTGGTTCCAAGAAAAATGGCTGTAGGTAGCGCGCCAGCTTCTTGAGCTGATCATCGACTTGAATGAAGCGCGCCGCATCTTTCGGGGAGATCTTCGAGAATTCCTGCGTCGCCCGCTCGCGATCAGCCCACCACGGCACTACATGGCCATCAGGGAAGGGAACTTGGATCGCCGGGTCACACGGGATCATGCGCAGTCCGTGATTCGCAAGTCCGAGCTCCGAAATCACTTCAGGCCGCAACATGCTCGCAATGTAAGATGTGGTGGAAACTCGGCACCCGGGCGCAATCTCCTCTGTCACGCAGCAGCCGCCGACAATGTCTCGCCGCTCCAAGACCAATGTCGAGAGCCCTGCCCGCGCCAGGTAAGCGGCTGCCGTGAGCCCGTTGTGCCCAGCGCCGATTACAATCGCGTCGTATATGCGCCGGTTGTCTGGTGATTGACTTGTGGTCACGATCGTGATTTAAAATCGAACAACACTACCGTACTCTCAAGTAAAAATGAAGTTGAAAGCGGAAGCCTTCTGAATTATGCTATCGTGACTTTCAGTCACTCTTATGCCAGGGATCGCCAGCAATCGTGTCGCACCGCCGCTCTACCAGCGGCAAAGCAAGTTGCGGCCTCGCTCTGAGGCAAAGCGCAGCCGCATCGTCGAAGCCGCAACGCAACATTTCGCCGAACACGGCTACCATGCGGCGCGAGTCGGCGATATCGCCGTTGCTCTCGGCATCGCCAAAGGTTCGATCTTCCAGCATTTTGGTAGCAAAGACGGACTGTTTTTCGAAGTTTACAAACGTGCTGTCCGCTCGTTCGCCAAATATCTCGATGCTCCTCCAGAGACGCGCCTGGCAGGTTTTTTCGAGGTTCTGCGTTACTGGCTCACGCGGACCGAGCACTTGGTTCACGAAGACTGGATTCCTTACCGCATCTCGCTTCTGGGAAACTATGGAACCGACCTGGTTCTGAAGCGCGAGATCAATCGCTTTCTCATTAGCGAGGATCCTTACGGAACCGTAAACTTCGTGCGCTTTGGCTTGGAACGCAGCGAGCTTCGCGATGACCTCGATATTGAGATGATGGTTTCCATTATCGACTGGATGGTGGAGCGTTTTCAGGACGCTCTTCTCACCGCAGAACTCGATCCCGGATTATTCCGCCGCCAGGGTGAGCTCTCCGAAAAAAAAGAAGCGAGAATTCAACAGTTCATCGATATCTTGAAACGAGCCATTGGCACCGTGCCCGCGAAAGCAGCAGCAGCAGTGAAGCATCGTGCACGTCAAGGCCATCGCCGTTAGGTTGCGATAAGGTAAAGTCGAAATTCGTAGGGTTCATTCGGAAACTCAATTGAGGGCGTAATGATGCAAGCATCTATCGAAGAGATTCTCTCCAGCTATGACGACCGCGCGCCTCTTGAAAAGGCTTTCACGATTCCCGCCTCGTGGTATGTCGATCCGCGCGTTGCTGAACTGGAGCGACTGAATGTATTCAGCAAGACGTGGCAACTCGTTGCCCGAACAGATCAACTCGAGAATCCCGGCGACTTCGTCTCCACACGTATTGCGGGTGAACCTATTGTCGTCGTCCGCGGCAGTGACGGTATTCTGCGCGGCTTCTTCAACGTGTGCCGCCATCACGCTGCCGCAGTGGTTACGCAGCCTTGCGGACACGCGTCCATCTTGCAGTGTCCTTATCACGGATGGAAATATGGACTTGATGGATCTTTGAAAGGCATGCCGGAGTTCGAGGGTGTGGAGGGTTTTGAGCGTGCTGAAAATGGATTGCTTCCCATTCGCGTGGAAGCCTGGGAGTGCTTCGTATTCGTCAATCTCGATCCGCATGCGGGTTCCTTAATTGAGTTTCTTGGCGGGCTCGTGAAAAGCGTTGCGCCTCTTGGCATCAGTAAGCTTCATTACTTCGACAGTCGTAGCTACGACATCCATTGCAATTGGAAAGTGTACGTCGATAACTATCTCGACGGTGGATACCACGTTCCCCATCTGCACAAGGGATTGAGTTCCGTGCTCGATTACAAGCAGTACACCATCGAAAACGAAGATCGCTATTGTCTGCAGTCGAGTCCCATGGTTGCCTCTGATGAAGACGCTGCCACCGGAGCGACTCGCAAGGGCGATCGCGCCCGGTATTTCTGGCAATATCCCAACCTGATGATCAACTGTTACGAGGGATATATGGATACTAATTATGTCATCCCTGTCGACGCGGATCATTGCCGGGTAATTTTCGATTTCTATTTCAGCGATGTCAGCGAGGTTCGGCGCGAGTACAACGTCGAATCGGTGAACGTCGGAAACCGTGTGCAGGACGAAGACCTCGGCATTTGTGAAGATGTGCAGCGCGGCTTGAAGTCTCGCGCCTACGGTGCCGGACGCCTCTCGGTTCGACGCGAGGCCGGCGAACAATTGTTCCATCGATTGTTAGCTGCAGACCTAAAGAAATAATGGATGTGAGCGTTACACCCGGGATTACTATCGAAGAGTTTCTAAGACGCGACCTTTCAAGTAGTGTGAAAGAGCGCACTCTCAGGGCCGCGTTTCACTGGTGATCCCGCGCAATTGTCTCCTTCCACGTCTTCGACTTGATCATTTGCCCATCCTTCAACAACTCCCGCGTGTACTGGTAATAAAAATTCTTCTGATCCGTCGTGACCAACAGATGCCCGCGCCACACCAGCGTGCGTCCCTTTAGTGCGAACACGCTCTCCGCCTCTCCGTGCACCGCACAGGTTTCCGGACGTGCGTCATCTCCCTCATACGTCAAACTCTCGAAATCATTCTCCGTGCCCCACGGGTACTTCGTTCCATCCTTGCCCTTCCAGTGAACCGTCGTTTTCTGCCGGGCCTCATCCCGTTCGACGGTCCATTCGCCCGGCCACGGGAATCCCTGGCTCTTGATGTCCGTCCGCTCTTCCATCGGCTGCGGGGGAGAAAAGTCCGGAGCCGGCGTTCCCTGAAGCGGCACAACTGGAAGCACGAGTCGCGATCCATCTTCGCCACCGAGCTCCAAGGATGTGGTCATCGTATACGGAGTCGGCAAAATCATCGGCCACAGCGCGTTCGATATCGCAATTCGGATCCGGTGAGCTTTGGGGAACACCCACGATGTCAAGTGCATTTCGATGTCGAGCGGATAAACCTTGCCTGGTTCCAGATCGCGCGGTTCACTCATCGACTCGCGCTGCGCCCCATTGATTCCGGCGCCCGTGATCTGCGTGACGGTCCCATCAGGAGCAACATCCGAGAGCCGCGCGAACCAGTCAGCCTGCTTCGCCGTCGCCGACGCGCGCAGCAGCGCATGCGGACGCCCCAGAATCGCCACATCGTCTTCCAGCGGGACCGAATCGTAGACAAGGCTGAAGGCGTCCACCGGTCGTGGATCACTCAGCAACTCTCCCCACCAGAAGCCCGCTTCCACTCCAACCGTCGGAACATATTTCAACTGATGTGCATCTCGTGGCCCAGCCGACTCCGCGAGACCATGATTGCTCTGCAAAAACAAAGTCGTCTTCTTCGCGCTTGCCGGAGGCCACACATCCTCACGCCTCCACTCTCCCGGCACACTCTCGAGATTCGGATAGGGCGGATGCCAGTGCTGCATATAGATCACCAGCCGCGGATCGTTTATCACGCCGGTATCTCGCCCCTTGAGCCAGTAATCGAACCACCGAACGGCCTGATCCCGCCACTCTACGCGCGGTCCGAAGTCCGCGTCATTCGGAAACGAATGGTTCCACGGACCGACAATCGCTTTGATCGGAGCTTTCGATTTCATCAGCATGTCCGTCACGTTATCTCGATAGCCGTCCTGTAAGCCACCGATCAGAAAACTCGGAATCGTAATCTCGCTCAGCGGTCGCACGCGATCCCGCCAGAAAGGCCCATCATGCTGATGCTTCAAATACAGCAGCGACCAGGGCGGGGAGTCGAAGCGCGGACCCAATGTCTTTTCGTCCAGGGAATAATCCGGAGCTCCCACCCAGCCTTCCGCCATATCCATGTTCAGTTCAAATTCATCGACGTGTGCCATCCCGTCTACGTAATGAACATCATCGTGAAACAGTTCGCCTGTTGCATGAGCCGCAACAATCGCTTTCAGTCCGGGTGCGTGCCGCATTGCCATTTGCATGGCGGTAAATCCGCCCCATGAAATGCCGAACATGCCGACATTTCCGTCTGACCAGGGCTGATGCGCCAACCACGCGATCACTTGTTCTCCGTCTTGTTGCTCCTGCTCCGAGTATTCACGTTCGGGCGGAACGCCTTCGCTCGCGCCAAATCCTCGAATATCTACGCGCACGCTGACATATCCCCGACGCGCAAAATACGTGTGCTTCGGATAATCACCTGCCGCTGTTCCGTCATCTTTCCGATACGGAAGGTATTCAAGCAACGCCGGAAACTTCTCACCGGCCTTCGCTCCGTCGGGCATGTAAAGAGTTGCAACGAGACGCACGCCATCTGTCATCGGAATCCACGCGTTCACCATGCGGACTCCATACGCCGGCGGCGACGGAGGTTCAACTGCAGAGAGGGAAACGAGGAAGGTAAGAACGAAGCAGATATTCGCGAATATCTTGCCCAACGCGGCCTCCGGGACAATGATCAATGACCCAAGGTCAATCTGACGCTTCCTGCTCTCGGCGGATTGCGCGCAGATCGATCCCGAGTTGCTCCGCCTTCTTATACAGGTGACTGCGCTCCAGGCCAAGCGATTTTGCGGCCAGACTCATGTTGTGATGGCTGCGCTTCAATTCAGCCAGAATGACTTCCCGCTCAAAAGATTGCACGCGATCCGCCAAGGGCCCCGCCGCCACAATTCCGGAGGCTACAGGCGCCCTCGATTTAGGCAATGCCATCTGCACGGTCTCCGCGCTAACCTGACCCTCGGTCGCCAATAGCATCAGTCGTTCGACCATGTTGCGCAGTTCGCGCACGTTTCCCGGCCAGGAATAAGCTTGCAATGCTTCCATCGCCTCTTTCGTGAACGGGACAGGCTTCCATCCATTCTGCTCGGATACCTGTCCTGCGAAATGTTCGATCAACGCCGGAATGTCCTCGCGGCGCTCACGCAGTGGAGGCAGCAGTAACGGGAAAACATAAATGCGGTGAAATAGATCCTGCCGAAACTTTTCGTCGCGGACACGCGCTTCGAGATCGCGATGGGTCGCAACTACAACCCGGACATTCACCGCGATCGGCTTGTCGCCCCCGATCCTTTCCACTTCGCCCTCCTCCAGCACGCGCAAGAGTTTGGCTTGCATGTTCAGCGGCATGTCTCCGATCTCGTCGAGGAAAATCGTCCCCTGATCCGCTTGTTCGAATTTTCCAATGTGGCGTCCAGAGGCGCCGGTGAACGATCCTTTTTCATGTCCAAAAAGCTCCGACTCGATCAGTTCCGCGGGGACAGCTGCGCAGTTCAGCGTGACAAAAGGCCCAGAGGACCGGCCACTACGCTCGTGAATCGTGCGCGCTACCAATTCCTTGCCGGTCCCCGTTTCTCCCAGAATGCACACGCGCGTCTCGCTTGCCGCGACGCGCTCCAATTGCGCCATCATTCGTCGCATGGTCTCGCCTTGCCACACAATTTCGTGGTTGCCCAATCGCTGCCGGAGTTGTCGGTTCTCGCTCTCCAGGCGCTGCAGTTTGAGAGCATTTTCGACGGTGAGTAGCAGTTTGTCCGTTGAGATCGGCTTTTCCAGGAAGTCCATCGCTCCTAGTCGCGTTGCGCGCACCGCCATCTCGATATGGGCTTGCCCCGACATCATCACGACTGGCGTGGTTACCCCCTGCTTCTTCAGGTCCTCGAGCAAACTGAGGCCGTCTTTCACGGGCATGACCACGTCCGACAGGATCAGATCAAATGTCTCCGACTTCGCCAGTTCCAAAGCTTTGGCCGCGCTGTCGCACACGGATGCTTCATGTCCCGCTAACCGAAAGGCGCGGGACAACGACGCCAATGTGTTGGCCTCATCATCCACTATCAAGAGACGCGCTTTCCCTGGCATGATCTCCTTCGCTCAGACGCTCACTTGCTTAACTTGACGAATGCGTGTGTCCACCGCGTCGAGATTGTCCGGCAATTCGATCACAAATGTCGTCCCTTTTTGCGGTTCGCTGTGCACGCTGATCCTCCCGCGATGGTCGCTGATCACCGATTGCACGATGGCGAGGCCCAACCCAGTCCCATGCTGCTTACTGGTGTAATAGGGAGTGAAGACGCGCTCGCATTCTTCCGGTGTCAAGCCAGAACCCGTGTCCGCCACCTCGATCACCAGTTTGCCGTCATTGCGGTGAGTTCGCAATGTCAGCGCCCCGCCGTTCGGCATCGCATCCATGGCATTTAGGACCAGATTCGACAGCGCACGATGCAGCAACTCCGGATCGGCGGCGATCGTTCCGACGTGCTCGTCCAATTCAATGCGGCAGGCGATCGGCGCTCGGCCGGGCGCTTGCAACTGCGCCTGGAACAACTGCGTCACCCCGCGTACGACTTCATTGACATTCACTCGCTGTAGTTGCGGCTGCGGCATCTTCGAAAATTCACTGAATCGCCCAATAATGTTCTTCAGATTGGAAATCTCTGCCAGTAGAGTTTGCGAACTCTCACGGAAGATCTCGTCGAATTGTTCCGGACCTAACGACCGCGCCCGCAGCAGATTCTCGACCGTGATCTGCAATGGGAACAGCGGATTCTTCAGTTCATGCGCCAACCGCCGCGCCAGCTCCCGCCATGCCGCCACCCGTTCGGCCTGCATGAGTCTTTCTTTTTGCGCCAGCAATTCGCCGGTCATCCGGTTGAAGGACTCTGCCAATTGCGCGATCTCGTCGCTGCCTGAAACTTCCACCTGTGTATTCCAATGGCCCGCCGCCACATCCTGCGCTGCGGCTGCCAGTTGTTCCACCGGCCGCGTGACCCGTCCCGCCGCCCAAGTGCTCAGCAGAATCGCCAGCACGATTCCGCCACCTCCGACCAGCAGCGCCGAGTCCCGAATACGCCGTTTCAACTCGACATAGGAACGTCGCGAATTTCCAACTAGCAGAATGCCGAGCAAAGGCGAATCCTTTCCCATACCTCGCAACGGGATCGCATGGAACACTTCGTCATCTGCCGCATTCGAGGACCAATTTACGATTCCGCTGATCTCCTGGTTGTACCTGCTCGCGGTTTCAATCAGAGGTGCCAACTTGTTCGCTGGGTGAGCGGTATCAGCACTCGACGGAGAAGGTGCAATCAAAAGATCTGCGGAGAAATGATCGCCGCGATTCTGATACAGCAGCACACGCATATCCGGTGGAAGATCGAGCGCCGAAAGAAAATCCTTATCTAAACGGCGCCCGCCCACCACATACACGGGATGCTCCCCGACTCGAACCGTTCGCACCGCAAACAGGCCTAATGCCGTCGAATCCTGTAAATCTTCAAGCTGCAGAAATGGCCCGGCTTCGCCCCATGCCGAGAGAGCATCGATACGGTTATCGACATACCCAAACTTCGCCGGCCACTGCGCCGAAGAAATGATCTTTCCCTGCCAGTCAAGGAACTCCAGAAAATCAAGTTGATGAGCGTCCGCCATCGATCGCGCCAGATCGAAGTATTCTGCCGAATCCGCCGCCGTTCCATTCAGTGCGGTCGCCATGCGAGTTAACGAGTCCGAGGCGGCAATGCTCTGGACCTGCTTCGCCACCTCCTCGCCGCGACTACTGAATTCGCGCTGAAACTGCGACACCAGTGCGGTCGTGCGATCATTCTCGGTTTTTTCAAACGCAGCACGCGTGAGATATTGCACCAGCAGCGCCACGCTCGTCACGGACAAAATCACCGTGAGTGCGAACACAGTCAGCAACTTTCTGCGAAAGCTCATGGCTTTGAGTTTTCCAGCCAGGCGCTGCTCAGGTCCCAGCTTCCATCCTGTTGCAGCTTCCAGTCCTTCAAGTTCGCCGAAAAGGCATACGACACCGGCAAATGAAACAGCGGGATCAAGCGTTCACTGGCCAGAACTGCTTGTTCCACCGTATACAAATCTTCCATCGAGCCGCCCTTCTTCACCGCCGGCAGCCCGAATTGTCTGAAGATCTCGTTGAGTGAGACCCATGGATCGCTCGATGCAAGCGGAATCCGCATCACCTGCAGATCCGTCGCACTCCCCGATGTCGGCCGTAGGGCGAGGCCGGCATCTTTCGCATTCAAAGCGATGCGCTCCGCCACCAGACGTGAGAGCGGGTCGTTGCCGTCGTAGCCAATTGTCCACGTCGGCACGGATCGAACTTCGGCGCGCAGTTGTCGCGCCTTCTGCAAATCAGTCTCCGTCGCAAACACGAAGCCATATCCGCTAATCCACGTCGGAAGCAGGCTGCCCGTTGGCTCTCCTGTCCCTTGTAGCAATACTCTTCGAATCGATCCCCGTTCGATGCTCAGGGCCAGCGCCTGACGCAGCGCTTTCTCCGGAGCCGACAAAGCATCTCGCGGGAATACCAGCGCCAATAATTCCACTCGTGCCGAACTTGTCAGCCCGCGCTCTTCCTGAGCAAGACGAGGGGTCTGCTCCGGAGCAACTTCCGCCAGATCTGCTTTTCGAAGCTCAAACTCCGTCATCTGATCTCGGAAGCTTCTACCCATCTCGATCTCAATCGCATCGAGGAATGGCCGCCCACGCCAGTACTCCTCGTTGGCTGCGACGCTAAGCTTTCTCCCAGGCTGCCACTCGATGACATGAAACGGGCCTGTCCCAACAGTCTTTCCCGCATCTCTCTTTGCAATCGCATTTCTCGAGAGCGAGAGTTCGGCAACCATCTCAGGATCGGTAACCTCTTGCTCGATGATGACACTATTTCCGTCGACACTCACATTCCACGACGGATTCGCTTCCCGCAACGAGGCTGCCGCGATCTCGGACGTAAGCGGCGTTCCGTCCTCGAATTTCACTCCCTTCCGCAGCCGCAACTCCCATCTTTGATTCGCCCGCGAAGACTGCCAGGATTCCGCCAGTCCGGGCCTCGGACGCCCGGAGTCGTCCATCGTCACGAGCGTGTCGAACAGCAGAAAAGTGATGCTGCGTCGTCCGAATGAATCTTGCGCGTCGGCGGGATCGAGCGTCGTTGGCGCAGCGCGCATCGCAACATGCAGCGTGCCACCATACTGCGGACGCGTCTCAGCCTGCGCCAGCGCTAACAACAGAACGCTACTGGCCGCAAGCCACTGCCAACCGATCCGCCTCATAGCCCCCCGTCTCTCGATTGTTCACAATCGCGACTGCCGAGTCACCTTTTGCTTCCGTCCACAACGCAGAAATCTGACCCGGAAAATCAACTGCCGGACTCACCGCAACCGGATCGCGGTCGGGAAATTCGTACGCGCGCACTGTATCGCCCGCTGCAGGCCCTTCGGCAAGGACTTGCCATCCTGCGCCGCACTCCGTTCGTACACTCGCAATATTGCTGCCCCAGTCCAGCCTCGACGTCTGATCACTCATTCCATCCACCATATGCACCTTTCCGTCCGTTGCGGCAAAGAGCCAAAGCATATAGCGATCGCGGGGAATAAACGCGGCTGAATAGAATTTTGGTACTGTGCTGAACTTCCCGACCGCAGGCGTCAGAACGCCGGTGAAAAAGTTGCGCGTCGGAGCAAAGAACGCCCACACCTGCGAAATTGCCAGCGACGGTCCGCTCGACGTTCCTGCGCTTGGAAACACGGTCGCATTTCCAATCATCGCGGCCGGAACCATCGGCCACGGATCGTCGCTCTCGCGGCAATTCATTGCCAGAGTTCCGCTCACACTGGTTCTGCAAATCACTCCAGGGAGATATGCATCCGGAAGACGGTCTTTCGCCAGCGCTAGCCTTCCGCGCTGGTCGAGCGGCCATGGCCTGGCATGATTGATTGCCAGTACCTGCTCCGCTTGCCACTTCCCGCCTTGCATGCGATAGAACGAGACATTCTCGGCGCTGAGCACAGCGATGCGCGAGGACGCACCATTCTCTTCCAGGATCGCAACATCCAGAATTGGATCATTCTGCGACCACAGCATCATCTTGCGCAGCGTGATTGGCATGGAGTCATGCGCCGCGCTCGCCCCTCCTGATCGGGGAAGCGAAACCATTACCACTGACGATTCCGCTGCGCTTTGGCGAATCTGCGCCACCCAGACGTACGAAGTCACATTCTGGGAGAGCGTGATCCCAACAGAAGCGACGGCTTGGTCGGATTTTACGAAGTGGATGCCCGCCTGTCCCAGCGCAGTTCGTAGCCCATTCTGCACAATCTCGCTATCGCGGGAACCGAGCGACGACCGATTGTCGATGCTCAGCGCCACTGTCCCCGGCCCCGTAACGGCGGCGATTTTCAGCGCAAGTTGCTGTTCGGCGCTGCTCCAATCCGTGGCTTGGGCCGCGATCGCGGTTAACAGAACGAAAAAGGCCGTAAACCGGATTGCACGCACACCGAGCGTGTTCCAGTTCACCGATTTCAGACGATTGTCGGGAATGGCCGAATTATAAACCGGACGCCGCATGTGCCCGCCTTGAGCCTCTGTACTCTTTGGACACGCAAATAGTCGTTCGTGCTTCGAAGGGTTACCCCATCGCGGTTGCCCCACCCTCATCGCTGGTCTTGTGACAGGCGTGGGGGATTTTGAGCTTTCGAACTGGAACTATCTCTGCTGCTCCTCCGGTTGTTCAGTCGGACTGGCCTGGGTTGCTCCTGTGTTCATACTGCGCAACACGTCATTCATAAAAAATTTCCCGTCGGCCGGCACCATCATGATCTGCAACTTGTCTGATAGCCGCTCGGCAACAATCTTGTTAATCAACAGAGGATTTTGCTTCAGCACCGCAGCTTCGCCCCGCATGCGTTCGGCATCGGCCGCCGCTGTTACCCGAATCCGGTCTGCTTCCGCATCGGCCAGCATCTTGCGCCGCTCCGTTTCAGCCTTGCTATCGATCACCTTGGCCTGTGCCGCAGCCTCCGCGTTCTGAATGGTTGCTTCCTTCCTTGCCTCAGCTTCAAGTTTGCTCTGCTGAATCTGTTTTTCCTTCAGTGGAAGCGTGTACTGCATGGCGTCCGCTTCACCTTTCGCCTGCAGCACATGCACCTGCGCTTCGCCCTCGGCCTGCTTCACCTGCTGTACTTTGGTGGCTTCGGCCTCCAGTTCCGCGATCTTCACCTGCTTCTGCTTCAGTTCCGTCTCTACGCCCATGCGGTCATTCTCTTGCTCCTTCAGAAGCAGCGTTTCCAGTCCCTTCGCATACTCTTCCGGAAGTTGAATGTCCCGCAGCATGACTTCTTTCACCACAATTCCATCGGCCGCCAGTTTGTGCGTAATCATCGCCGTCGCGCGCTCGCGCACCTCCTCGCGCTTGGCCGAGAACACATCGCGCACTGTGTAATTCGGAATCAGTTCGCGCCAGACACTGGCCACAACCGGAGGAACAATCTCTTTCTCCACCGGATGCGGCAGGTTGCTCTGTACGTAGTCCAGATGCTTGGGATCGAGCCGGTAGCGCACCGTAATCGCCAGCCCGAGTGTTAATCCTTCCTTCGCTTGCACATCGAGCAATTGCGGCCGGCTGCCAACTTTCACCGTCGTTTCTTTCCCGTCTTCCGACATGCCCGTGGTGAACACTTGATCGCGAATGTCATACAGCGCGACATCTTCGATCAACGGTTCGACGAAATGCACGCCCGGATATAACGTTCCCGGCAGCGTTCCGCTTGTCTGACTCGCCCGCACGCCTGCCATCCCGCTCGGCACTACCACGATGCTGAATGCGAGCAGGATCGGTCCCCACGCCAGAAGGCCTAGCGCGACCGTCGTGCGCCAACGCCATTCCGGTTGCGCCGGAATCGGCGTTACTCCCGGCACCGCCATTGCCCGCCGATACAACAACTCTCGGTACAAGTCGTAACCCAGAATGCTCACAGCCACGAGAATCATCCCGAGGCCACCGCACATCAGCAAGTACTTCAACGCCAGCATGGTCGTTCTCCTTTACGAGTTCTTACGCGCGAACTCAGCGCTTTTGTTCTTGTTTCACCACCGCCGTTTGCGTGGCCAGCTTGCGAGGCGCAAAGAACAGGCGAAACACCTGCCCGAAAATCAACTCCTCAGCCAGCAGCGCCACCGCCAACGAAAAAACCATTCCTGCGATGACTGCCATGAATGTCATTACCATTTGCATAATTGCCTCCTCTGATCCCCAGTTGACCGCTTTAAGAAAAAACTCTTCACTGTCTGACAGTCCCCGCGCTGCCCGACACCTCTGCGACCAGCGTGTCATCCGCTTCGTCGCCGAAAATCCGCGCAACCTCTTCGTCCCGCTCACCGCGGATCTTTACTGTGTCCCCAACCTTCACCAGCGTGAACAGCTTCTCCATATCTCGATTGCGCAGACGGATGCACCCATGCGATGCCGCCCTCCCGATCGACTTCGGAGCGTTCGTCCCGTGAATGCCGTAACCTTTTTCGCTGAGCCCCAGCCAGCGTGTGCCCAGGGGATTGTTCTTTCCTGCGGGAATCACATTTCCAGGGTGATAGTAGGTGGGGTTCTGAACCCGGTTGACGACCTTGAACTCGCCCGTCGGACTCGGCGTGACATCAGTTCCAACCGCGACCTGAAACGTGGCGATCACCACTCCGTCTTGGATTACCGCCAGCTTGCGATCAACGAGACTGACCAATACGACTCGGCTGCCGTCGTTATCGTTATCGCCAAGACTGTTCCCAGGTGCGGAGTCCTGAGCGCAAAGTGGCATGACGAATGCCAGCGCGAGTAGTGTCAGAATCAGTGTTTTCGGTGCCTCGTTGCGGACGTTGCGACTGACTCGGTTCATCTTCGCCCCCTGTAGAGCATCCAGCGGATCTACAGAAAGCAGAAGCAAGGCCAGTCACGAAGCGATTGAAAATAAGCTAGTTACATGGCAGTCCAAGTTCTGCAGGCGTGGCTGGAGGGCGACAGGTGTGTCCGCCTACACACAGGTCGATCAGCGAGAAGTACGACGTTTTTTAGGGGCTAGGGGCTAGGGGCTAGGGGCTAGGAGCTGAGCACTGAAGGAAGGCTGCCTTAGCCTTCAAGCGCCCGGCTCCCGCCGTCTGGGGTAACGGCTTGTGGGGTTCTGTGGGTGGAGCCGGGCGATCCTATGACTAGAAGGCCTAGTTCAATTGTGCTTATTTAAGCCCTCTCACACTCTTATTTCTGTGACTGTCGTCACACTTCTTCGTGATTGAGAACATTCAACATCTTTCGCTCAAAACTGTCCTTGCGCGTTGTTCTCCTCCAGAAGCTTACGCACATCTGCCTGTGATTCGAATCACCGCTCGCAGCGAAGTTCGCCTCTTAAACTCTGTGGTGAGCGAGCCGGAAGTGCTCATTCCAGGAGACTGATCCACCATGGCCTATGTAATTACTGATACCTGCATCAAAGACTCTCTGTGCGTCGATGTCTGCCCCACGGACTGCATCCACCCCAAACAGGACGAGCCGGCCTTCGAGGCCTCAACCCAGATGTACGTCGACCCGGATGGCTGCATTGACTGTGGCGCCTGCGTCCCCGCTTGCGGGTCTGACTCGATTCATGCTCTTGAAGATGTGCCGGAAGACAAAAAGGAATTTATCGAGAAGAACGCAGCCTTTTACACGCACTAACCGTTCCGGCCAACTTGATCGAATGATTACGATTCGCCGGGTCGCCGGACATGAGGTGAACTAGCCCTCTCCGGGGCCCGGCGCTTCTTTTCGCCACTAGCCTAACAGCGACTCTAGGCCCGTTATCGAGGCTCAGAGCAATTACGACGACGTCATCGTGAGCAAGACCGCTTTTCCCGGTACAGCGAGGACCTCGTCTGTGGCACAGTCGTATCCTACCGGAGCCGGTCTTGAAGGTAACCCTCGTCATATCGAGCCGGGCAGATCGAGGCTATCATGTCAGACCAGATGAAAGCTGCAATCTACAGCAAAGCTAAACTGGGAAAGATTCTCGAGATAACGGACCTCGAACAGCCCGTTCCCAAAGACAACGAAGTTCTCTTACGGGTTCGTGCCGCTTCCGTCAATCCGTTGGACTGGCGAATGAAAAGTCCTCGCCCCGGTGTGGATGTCGCCGGCGAGGTAGTAGCCGTGGGACGAGGGGTGACTCAGTTCAAGCCAGGTGATGCTGTGTTCGGAGCCGGCACAGGGACTTTTGCCGAATACGCGCGCGCTGCTGAAATCAAGTTAGCTACGAAACCGGAAAGCGTGACCTTCGAGCAGGCGGCTGTAATGCCGATCGCTGGGCTTACTGCCTTGCAGGGCCTTCGCGACAAAGGACGCCTTCAACCAGGGCAGAAGGTCTTGATTAACGGCGCGGCGGGAGGGATTGGCACTTTTGCCGTACAGATCGCGAAGTCATTTGGCGCTGACGTTACCGGCGTTTGCAGCACGAAGAATATTGAATTAGTGCGTTCTCTCGGTGCCGACCGGGTCATCGACTACACGCGTGAGGATTTCACTGAGGATAGGCAGCGTTATGATCTGCTTCTCGATAACGTGGGAAATCGCACATTGTCAGACATGAGGCGCGTTCTGAAGCCGAACGGCAAGTGCATCATGGCCGGGGCGCCCAAGACGCTCTCCGCCGTGTTTGCCCGAATTTTCGAAGCATTTGCGCGTTCCCTGTTCTTGAGGCAGAAATTCACTTTCTTCGTTGCGAAGATCAAGAAAGCCGATTTGACGACTCTTTGTGAACTTACGAAAGCCGAGAAATTGACGCCGGTGATCGACAGACAATATCCGCTGGCGGATACGTCCGCTGCGATTGCATACGTCGAAGAAGGGCACGCCCGAGCGAAAGTCATCATCACACCCTGAGAATAGAAGCTCGCAGGCCTTCTCTCCGTATGCAACGTGGGCTGTCCGCCCAACTAGCAAAAATCTCAATAGCACTTACTTACCCTCGGACCAGGACCTTGAGCGTACTGTTCATTGACTTCCACGCATCCTCCCGCTATCTTCCGCCCTATGAACGTCGTCAAGGCAACTCGACACTTTGAGGATTGGCTGTCGCACCGCACTCCGATCGTCAAGAAGGATCTCCGCCTCAAACACGCCGACATGAAGGCCGATGTCTTTCCTTTTTTGCGCGCCACCTATTATCGCTGGGCACAAACCTGGCCTGAGGTCTGCCCTGATCTTGCCAAGGCTCCGCATGTTCTGGCCGTGGGCGACCTTCATATTGAAAATTTTGGTACGTGGCGAGACATCGAGGGCCGCCTGATCTGGGGAGTCAATGATTTCGACGAAGCCCATCCTATGTCCTACGCCAACGACCTGGTACGCCTTGCCGTCAGCGCACACTTGGCTTGCGCAGCGGGACACTTGCCAATTGACCCAAAAGTCATTTGCGATTCAATCCTCGAAGGTTATCGCGATGGACTCCGCCAGGGAGGCATGCCCTTTGTTTTGGGCGAGGAGCATGTCTGGCTCCGCAACATCGCCGAAAGCGACCTGCGCGATCCCGTACGCTTCTGGAAAAAGATGGAGTCGCTCGCCACGGTAAAAGAGGAAGTTCCGGTGAGTGCGATCGACGCGATCGAGCACTTGATGCCGGTTCGCGATATCCCGTATCGACTGGCTTATCGCGTCGCTGGTCTGGGCAGTCTCGGCCATGCGCGCTATGTTGCCATCGCCAACTGGTGCGGTGCCAGGATCGCGCGCGAAGCGAAAGCTCTGGCCGCGTCTGGCTGTTTCTGGGCGCAAGGTCAGGAAGGTCCCGCCGAGATTCTCTATCAGGCCATCATCAGCCGCGCCATCCGTTGTCCCGATCCCTTTGTGCAGCTCCGTGGACGCTGGGTCGTTCGCCGCCTCAGTCCGCATTGTTCCCGCATCGAGCTTGCGCAGATCAAAGCGCCAGGCGTCGAAATGCGTTTGCTCTACGCCATGGGATGGGAAACGGCGAACATCCATCTTGGAACAAAGACCGCTCGCAAGCTGATCCTTCAACATATGAAGAAGCAGAGAGGGAAGTGGCTACACAATGCGACCGAAGAAATGGTGCAGGCTGTCAGCAAAGACTGGAAGACTTGGAAAAAGGAGGGCTATGAGTGAAGGCTGGTTATCTCAGGCAACTCCACTATGAGCAGCCCGTGCAGTTTCTATCGCCGCTGACGCAGGCCGCCGGATAGGCACCAGCGCTATGCCACTTTCGCGGTCGTAAGCCAGGGTCCACTGAGCCGCACATTCATCGCAGAGCCAATAATGCTCCACGCTTCGCTGATGCTGACGTGCCCGTACAAACGGAGGCGAAACCGATTCTCCAGGCTTTCTCACGCGCTCCGTTTCCACCAGGAACAACTTCCCATCCCGTAGTCTTAGAAATGGTTTGCAACATTGATTGTTAGCACATCGACTCAGCATGTTGAACTACCCTTCGCTCGCAAAAATACTGAATAACGTCTTTACTCAAGTTATGAGCACGTGGCGTGCCAGGAAATGATCATTTCGTTCTAAGGTTTTTACCTGTTGCCATGGTCTTACGTCGCTCACCGCCTTGTTTGTTTGCCGACTATTCGGCATCCCCTGCCGCCTGCGTGTCCCGCGCGCCTACCCGCGCAAATAACGCCACGGCCATCTTTATTTGATGTCCAACGTTTTGGTCTGTCCTACAAATTATTTCGATGTCGTGGAGCAGAAAAAGCCACACTGCTCTCCGGATCTGCCAATCGATCGCGCAAAAGCGCGCAGCCAATGGGGAAAAGTCTGTTGCGTTTTGCAACAGAACAGGATGCGAGATTCAGGCCGTCGAGTCCGTCGAAGATCTCAAGAAATAGTGCTTCTCCGTCCGCCATTGCCCACCGAGTCCCTGAATCAATAAGATGTCTCGGTTCCCGGAGATCACATTGCCCAACTTCGCCACCGCCCTTGCCCGCTTTCCAGGGCTGAGGGCACTTGCCTGGGATCGCGACTGGCTCTATGCCTCGCGCCGATACCAACTGCTCCGCGCTCGCGTGCAAGATCCTGCCCATTTGATCTGGGAGCACGTGGCCGACTATCTCCCGGCCTGGAAGCGCCGGCTCTCCGTCACGAACCGTCTTACCGCTCGCCTGTTTCGGGATGGCTTTCATGCCCTCGCAGTTCTCCCCTCAGGAGCGTTCGTCGCCGCCGTTCCCGGAGCAATCCTCACCCTCGCTGCCGGCGAAACGCATTTTCGCCCGACTCATCACATTCGTCGCGGCACTCGCCCGCTCCATATCGCCGCAGTTCCATCAGGCACCGTGTACTGGGGAGAGTACTTCGACAATGCCGCACGGGACGAAGTGCACATCTACGCGTCCGCCGACCAGGGTCAAACCTGGAGAGTCGCTCAGTCGTTTCCCAAAGGCGCCATCCGCCATATTCACAATATCGTTTACGATTCCTGGGGAGACTGCCTATGGATTCTGACTGGCGACTATGGCGATGAATGCCGCGTCCTGCGCGCCACGTGCGATCTCAGCCGTATCGAAGTCGTATTGCGAGGCAGACAACAGGCCCGTGCCGTGGCCGCGATTCCAATGGAAGACGCTCTCTACTTTTCTACCGATACTCCACTCGAGACGAACCACGTCTACCGCCTCGATCGACAGGGAACGCTGTCCCGACTCGGAACGATCAGCAGTTCATCGATTTACGGATGCCGCGTAGACCGTCATGTTTTCTTCTCCACCATGGTCGAGCCCAGTGAAGTCAACCGCGACCGCAACGTCCGAGTCTATGGTGCCGATGTCGCAAACGGCGGTCCTTGGCTACCACTGTTGGCATGGCAAAAAGACCGTTGGCCGATGGGCCTCTTCCAGTATGGCAACGCATTCCTGCCCGATGGACAAAACACCACCTCGTACCTCGCGCTCACCACAATTGCAGTTCATTCTGACGACATGGTTCTGTCCATCTATCGCATCGATTCTTAGCCAACTACCCGCCGCCAGGCGTCGACGAGAGAATTCGATGCCGTAATATGAATTGACTCCGCTCGTGCCCAGCCTTAGCTACTACCGGCGCATCTTCAGTGCCTACCTCCTCGGCGGCAAGAGCCACCTTACCTTCTGGCACGAAACTCCCGCGGAGAATCCACACGCCAGGGCCACCGAACTGGGCGAGTACTACATGCTCTTCGCTGAAAAGGCCGACTATCGCGGCGCCTACGATCCATCGGGCATTCCGCAGCTCGACTATCACGGGCACATCGGCCTGCAATACAACCCGATCGCCATCGCCCAATACGGCCTCGGCAACTACAATCTCTGGCGCCAAACCGGAGATCCCACTCGCAAGCAGAAATTCCTCTTAATCGCTGACTGGCTCTGCTCGAATCTCGAGCCGAACGCTCAGGGATTCGCCGTCTGGAATCACCACTTCAATTGGGAGTACCGCGATACTCTCAGAGCGCCATGGTATTCAGCGCTTGCGCAAGGCCAGGGAATCTCGCTGCTCGTTCGCGCGCACAACGAAACCGGCGATCTCAGATATCTCGACGCAGCCCGCCGCGCCTTCGTCAGCTTTCAACATTCGATCCCTGATGGCGGCGTTGCCTTCACCGACGAATCCGGCGACCTCTGGTTCGAGGAATACATCGTCTCGCCGCCCACTCACATCTTGAACGGATTCATCTGGGCGCTCTGGGGAGTCTACGATTACTTCCTCGCCACTAAAGACAGCTCCGCGCAGGATCTCTTCTTGCGCGGAGTCCGAACTCTCCTTCACAATCTCGATCGCTTCGACCTCAGCTTCTGGTCGCTCTACGAGCAATCCGGCACGCGCCTGCCCATGGTCGCGAGCACCTTCTATCACCGCCTGCACATCGTGCAGCTACGCATCATGTATCGGCTGACCGGGGAAGATACTTTTATCCGGATCGCTGAGCGCTGGGAGGCCTATACCCGGAGCCGTTCGAACCGTGCCCGAGCCCTCGCTTATAAAGCAGCATTCAAGCTCCTGTATTACTGAGCCTCTGAGACACGTCAGCGGCGAAGTCTTCTCTTCCTGCAAGTGACTCTCGTACCTTGGCAGGACCTTCTCCTGCATTTCTAATGGCTTGGGGACCGACCGCCGTACATGAGCACGAACCTTGCATATGCCTTTTACAAGAATGCCCAAAGCGCGCCTGAGCGCTTGGCACTGTCAGTAAATCAGCGAGAGTTCACCTATGGGGAACTTGCGGAACTGGCAGAGAGGATTGCGGGCTGGCTTCAGTCCCGTCCAGAAAGGCAGCCGAAACTTGTTGGAATTCTGGCGTCTCGTAGCTGGCCCGCCTATGCTGGACTACTCGGCGCCTGCTGGGCTGGCTCCGCATATGTTCCTCTCAACCCTGACTGGCCCGAGAGCAGGCTTCTGAGGATATTGGAAACCACCGCACTCGATGCGCTGGTCGTTGATGATAGAGGGTTGAAACTTCTCTCGCCGCAAATTCTGCGGCAGAGTCCTAAGCACATCCTCGCTCCCGAATGTAAATCGTATTTGCTTGGCATCCCGCCCACCTGCTTGATCGCAGGTTTTGACGCGCTGCCACCACATGATCCTCGTCAGTTCCCAACAACGATGAGTGCGGACGATCCCGCATACATCATATTCACATCGGGAACCACTGGATCTCCCAAAGGAGTCATGGTTTCCACCGGAAATGTGGCCTCATTCCTTTCCGCTATGCAAAAGCTCTACCCGTTCAGCTCACAGGACCGCGTTTCCCATCGCCACGAGATTTCGTTTGATTTCTCCGTTTTAGATCTCTTCATTACCTGGCTCTCGGGGGCTTCTCTGCATGTGATTCCATCTGGCCAGTTGATGGGTCCCTCCCGGTTCATTCGCGAGCGACAGCTGACTGTATGGTTCTCTGTCCCATCAGTCATTGCTTTTATGCGCGACCTGAAGATGCTCACGACCGGAGCTTTCCCGTCCCTACGATATTCCGCGTTTTGTGGCGAGCCGCTGGCCGCAGCTTCCGTGAGGGCATGGCAGGAAGCATGCAAAAACAGTCTGATTGATAATATCTATGGTCCCACGGAAGCAACCGTCGCGTGTCTAAGTCAACGGTGTTCTGAGCCGTTCGTCGTCACTAAAGAGCGTGGGACGATCGCCATCGGAACTCCCTTCCCCGGCATGGAAGCTGCTATCCTCGACTCTTCTCACAAAATCCTCCCACGCGGAGAGAAAGGCGAACTTGCTCTTGCCGGTAAGCAAGTCGCTCAGGGATATTTCAAGGATCCCCATAAAACTGCACAACGCTTTCCCTCCATCGACGGCAAGACCTGGTATCTCACCGGCGACCTCGCCTATCAGAGCGCGGATGGCCGATTTCACCATCTCGGCCGCATCGACAATCAGATTAAGGTTCTCGGCAATCGCGTCGAAATGGAGGACGTTGAAGCCCACCTTCGCGAGGTGTGCGGTGTCGATGCCGTCTGCGCCATTCCCTGGCCGATCTCAAATGGCTCCGCCGCAGGAATCGTTGCCTTCGTATCCGGTGCGTCCTCGGTCGCAGCCGCCGAAATTCGCGAGAAGATGCAGCATCGCGTCCCGAAGTATATGGTTCCAACGGAAATTCGTTTCGTCGCAGCGTTGCCTCTAAGCACCGCCGGAAAGACCGATCGTAAGACTCTGGCCGCGATGCTTTCGGAGAACCGGACGTGAGCGTTGCCGTTCAATCCGAGGTCGCCGCACCGCCGCGGCCGCGATTCAGTGCACTGCGCGACTTCCGCCTGATTCCGCGACTCGAGACTTACCCAACCGTGGTTTCCTTTTCGCAGACGCTCGCCGGAAAAGCCATATTGCTCGCGCTCTTCGGCCTCGGCCTCTACTACGCGTCTTATCTTCACTATCTCTGGAATCCACGATGGAAAGTGCAAATCTGCTTTCTCGTCGCGGCCACATCTCTCCCCAAACATCGGAGAATCGTCCTAGTCCTCGGCACACTCGTGTGGGCCTTCGGAATCTGGTGGTGGTGGGACGAGCATCCGCAAATCGTGCAGGCCGGAGCATCTCTCCTGCTCGCTGCGGTCATCTTCTGGGCCGCAACTCGCTTTCCCGATTCATGGATACGCCGCCGTCCGATCCTCACTCTTTTAACCGGATTCGCGCTTGCTGTTCTCACCGCCAGTTATCTGCCCCGCGGGGGATCTCTGCGCGCCTCCGCCTTCAGTTTCCTGCCCGTCTTCGGCGCTTACATTTGGTTCCTCGCCTATTCGCTCATGGACATCAGCTCGAAAAACCGCGAGCCGTTCGCGCTCCAGATCGGCGCCTACCAGCCCGTTTGGGGATCGAGCAATACTCCTTTTCCCAAAGGATGGGCCTACCTGCGGCGCATCGAGGCGAAGACTCCCGAGCAACTCGCCATCTCGCAGATCAAAGGGCTCAAGCTCCTGGCCTGGTCCATCGTCCTCGATCTCTTCCTCAACTTCGTCTACATCCCATTCGTTCACGGATATCTCAATGTTCCGCTCTACGAGTTCGCTTTTCACCTCAGCCTGATTCGTGCCCCGTTCAAGTGGTACATGGGATGGGCCAGCCTGATCGCAGAGTTTTTGGGGAAGATGATCGAGTTCTCGATCTTCGGTCATCGTGTAATCGCGGTTTGCCGCATGGCAGGATTTAACGCACTCAGAAATACGTACCGGCCTCTGTCGTCGCGCTCCGTGGCTGAGTTTTGGAACCGCTACTACTACTATTTCAAGGAACTGCTGGTCGACTGCTTTTTCTATCCGGCATTCATGCGCTACTTCAAAACTTGGGGACGCTGGCGTCTTTTCGCCGCGACGATCGCAGCCGCCGGATTCGGTAACGCTTTTTTCCACTTCTTTCGCGATCTTGGTTACGTCGACGATCTCGGCTTCTGGCGTGCGCTCGCCGGATTTCACTCCTATATTTTCTACACAATGGTACTGTCGGTTGGCATCGGCATCTCGCAGATGCGTCAACGCAATCACGAACCGCGAGGCTGGATTCGCCAGCGCCTCATCCCACCCGTCTGCGTAAGCTTCTTCTTTTGCGTGCTGCGGGTGTTCGACTACACGTACAAGAGATATCCGATTCAGGAGAGTTTCCGATTCCTGGCGCATCTCTTTAACCTTGTTTCCTGAGGAACAAATGGACAACAAAGCGGCACTTCGCGAATTCATTCAAAAACTCCTTGCCAGAAAAGGCGACACCCACCCGTTTGACGATGAAGCCTCCCTAATTTTCTCGGGACGCCTGCAATCGATCGACGCCATCGATCTCGCTGTCTTTCTCGAAGAAACATTCGGAGTCGACTTTGCTGAAATGGGTTTCGACCAGCAGAGCCTCGACACCGTCAACGCCATCATGGATCTGATCGCACAGTCTTCGAAAGCTAAGAACTCCGCTGCCGCTTCATCGTGAATGCGGGCACTATTTCGGCCCAGAGCTGTTAGCGGCTGAGCACATCTTTAACTTTTGGTCATACACTCCATCTCTCCACCTATCCTGAAATCGCCGGATGCGATAGCCTCTAGTTTCGCGTGAAGATCCTCTACGTCTCCCAATATTTTCCGCCGGAAATGGGTGCTCCTTCGGCTCGCGCCTCGGAACTGGCCTACCACTGGTCGCGTGCCGGACATCAAGTTTCGATCCTGACCGGCTTCCCCAATCATCCCACCGGTGTTGTTCCCCCCGAATGGCGCACCCGCTTGCGCCATCTCACCGCCCATGAAAAAATCGGTAAAGTCGATGTCTTTCGCACCTGGCTTTGGCCCCTGCCGAACCGCAAATCGCACGAACGCATCCGCAACTACACTTCCTTCTGCGTCTCCGCAGCCTTGCGAGGATTAACCGTTCCGCGGCCCGACGTCATCATTGCGACTTCACCGCAATTGCTCGTTGGGCTCTCCGGATGGTGGCTCGGCTTCGCCCGCCAGATACCATTTGTCTTTGAAGTCCGTGACCTCTGGCCGGAATCGTTGGCCGCTGTCGGAATCGGCACGGAAGATTCGTTGCTGCACCACTCTCTATCCGGGATCGCCCGATTTCTTTACGAGCGCGCCGACCGCATCGTGGTCGTCAGCCCAGCATTCAAAAACCCGTTGCTTGAGCACTGGCGCGTTCCTGAGGAGAAGATCGCGGTCGTTGAAAACGGTGTCGAGACGGACATGTTTTCACCGTCTGCGGTGGTCGACAAGAACCTCCGCCAGCAACTCGGGCTGGAAGGGAAATTTGTGGCGAGCTACATCGGTACCATGGGTAATGCCCACGGCCTCGAGACCTTGCTCGACGCCGCCTCGCAATTGCAGCAGCAGAGCCCCAATGTGATGTTTCTTCTCATCGGTGAAGGTGCAGAAAAAGAGCGCCTGAAAGTGGCCGCTCAATCCCGCGCCCTGTCGAACGTTCGATTCCTGGATCAACAACCTCGCAAGAACATTCCGGCATTCATTCTGGCCTCCGACGCTTGTCTCGTCTTGCTCAAAAGAAACGATGTCTTCAAAACCGTAATTCCTACGAAGATGCTGGAGTTCATGTCCTGCGCCCGCCCGGTCATTCTCGGTGTCGAGGGACAAGCTCGTCAGATCGTCGAAGAAGCTGGCGCGGGCCTCGTCATCGAGCCGGAAAACCACGTCGCACTCGCCCATGCGATCAATTTCCTGCAACAAAATCCTGAACAGGCTCAGGTGCTAGGTCAGCAGGGAAGGGAATACATCCTCGAAAAAATCTCGCGCGCCCGCACAGCCGAAAAATATATCGACGTGCTTCGTCCGCTCATAAAAACGCCTGCAGATTAGGCTGCAGGCTCGAAAAACAAGATAAGAACTATGCTTACGGATGTACCGTATAGATCGTAACCGCGGTTGCAGCCGCCATGGCCATATCTAACGTTCTACCAGCTAACACGCGGGCACCGCTGACCGGTACAAATAAAATATCATCAGCCTGCAGTGGCACGTCTGGAGCTTTGGCCTCGAGCATCTGCTTGATCTGAACCTTGGTTTCGAACATTCCGTTGGGACCTTTGCGAATGATGCGCGCTCCACCCAGCTTCGCCGTGTGATTAGTGCCCCCCGCCAACGCAAGCGCCTGCAACACCGTGAGGTGGCCATTATCGACTAGTAACCCGCTCGGACGTCCCACGTCGCCGACGACATAAATAATCGGTGCCCGTGGAATCGTGACAGTGTCGCCAGGTAATACCTCGACGTTCGCTTTCAGGTCATCAGCCAGGTCCCGGGGCAGGTCCACGCGAATCGGTTCGTGCTCGCCCTTCCGCAGGATGGCAATTTTGCGGGATGCGTTCTGCGTAAATCCGCCAGCTTGAGAAATGATTTCGTACAGCTTGCGATCCGGTGTATCCGGATAAATCCCCGGCTTGGTCACTTCTCCAAGCACCACCACACCTTGCGAACTCGCATCATCGACGAAAATCGTGACGTGCGGATTCCGCACAAATCCGCCGTCGGCCAGCCTCTTCTCAATCACGCCCTGCGCTTCCTCCTGCGACAGCCCCTCCACGTGAACATAATCGATGAGCGGCAGATACACGTCGCCGGAGTTGCTCACTCGTACCTTGCTGGCCAATTCGGGAACGTTATAAACATTGATCTCGATGAGATCGCCCGGGCCCAACTTCACCATCGACGATTGATCCGGTTGATCCACCGGTTTGATCGGCTCGTCAACTTTCGGACCCGGTGTCGCGGCCCCGGACGCACTCTGTGCTGCTTGCGATATCGGCTGCGCCGCAGGTAGCTCTGCGGTCGGCACGCTCTGCTCCTGCGAAGGCTTTGTAGCTTCTTGTGCGGCACAGGCTCCAACGAGAAGTGTTGCGATCACAAAGACAGCAAAGCGACCGCATGCGTTGGAACCCGTGGTACCGGAGTTCATCCAAAGGCCTCTTAATTTTTTTTGCTGAAATTTGAACAGAAGTTTAGCACAGCAAAACCCGCTTGCATCCGGCAATTCGTGTACCACAGCTTAGTTTTCCACAGCTTTTTTGCCGCCGAGTGATTGAATCTCCCGTTCCGGCACTGCTACATTCAGTGCACTCTCAACAACAATAGGAACCTGCTCTCTAACTATTAACTGCGGGACGTCGCTGCGATACTTACCTGCAAGAGTGCGGAGATTGCGTGCCGAGTCCGCTGCCGTGTGTGTCGAGGTGGGATAGTTGACTGCCATTTGCCTCGCGCTGTTCCTTGCGGGATTAGTGACAGCGTTCGTACTGACCCGCTACGTTCGTGACTTCTCCATTGTCCGCGGGTGGGTTACAGTTCCCACGCAAGAACGACATATGCACTCCAGTCCGCTTCCGCGGCTCGGCGGAGTGGCCATCTTCGTTAGCTTCTGCGCCTGCATGGCCATCGCGGCTTTTTGGTCCATGCGCCATCCCCATTCCCATCCGCTGCAGTTGCGGACCATGGCTAGAATCCTCGTCCCTGCCGGTCTGGTATTTCTCCTGGGCGTCTACGACGACCTTCGCGGCGTCGGCCCGTATTTCAAATTTACGGTGCAGGGAATTGCCGCCACTATGCTCTACGTCGGCGGTCTGCGTATCATTAACATCCCCGTGATTTTCGGGGACCGTGTCCTGCCTTGGTACGTTGGATGGGCCTTCACCGTCATCTGGGTCCTCGCCATCACCAACGCTTTCAATTTGATTGATGGCCTCGATGGCCTGGCGGCGGGATCCGCTCTCTTTTCCACCATGGTCGTCTTCGTCGTGGCGCTGCTCAATGGTCCCAGCCTCGTCGAAGTCATGACCATCGCTCTTGCCGGCGCGATCCTCGGATTTCTCCGCTTCAACTTCAATCCTGCGACGATCTTCCTGGGTGATTCCGGCAGCCTGTTCATTGGATTCCTTCTCAGCGCTCTCGCCCTGTTCGGCGCGCAGAAGGCTCCGACCATCGTCGCCGTCGCGATTCCGATCGTCTCGTTTGGCCTCCCAATCCTTGAAACCGTTCTCTCGATCGCTCGCCGCCTCATCTCCGGACGGCCAATCTTCACCGCCGATCGCGAGCATATCCACCACAAACTCCTGCAGCACGGGATGACGCATCGTCAGGTCGTCATTCTTCTGTATGGCGTCTCTGCGATCTTCGCCATGTTGAGCCTGTTCCTGCTATGGCCGACCGGAAGTTCTCTCGGCCTGGTGCTCGCTGTCATGGGCATCGGCATCTGGATCGGCGTGCAGCACCTCGGCTATCTGGAATTCGGAGAACTCGCCCGCGTCGCCCATCGCACCCTCAATCAGCCGCAGATCTTTGTCAATAATCTCGCCATTCGCCGCGCCACCGAAGAACTCAAGGTTGCCCGCGATTACGACCAGGTCCGGCATATTCTGCTGGCGGCCTTCGGTAGCAATGATTTCGATGGCTTCGAACTCCATCTGGAGTTGCTGCCGAACGAAGTCGTTCCTTACGGTCCTGCTGACTCCTCTCGTAGCAGCTCAAGCTGGTTCCGTTGGAGCAAGCCTGGCATCGCTAAGACCCTCGACGGTTCGGCCGCATGGACCATCGCTCTCGATCTGCTCAGCTCCTCGAACCGCCGCCGCGGAACGCTCATCGTGCTGCGCAACTACTCGGCACGCGACTTGCAACTTGACGTCAATCTGTTGACGGCTGCCTTCCCCATCGCTCTCGCCGATGCCCTCGACCGCACCCTTGTTCACTCCGCCGCGGTGATCTCGCTCCCCAATCAGGAATCCGCGCTGCTCACGGCCCAGGCCGGCTAACCGACGACTTCATCCCTGCCCCCTGACCACTCCCAGTGATTCGATACAATCACTACTCCGAACCCATGCACATTCTTCACGTCGTAGGCGCACGGCCCAATTTCATGAAAGCCGCGCCCGTGCTCCGCGCTCTGAGCACCCATCCTGACATTCGCCAGACTCTGGTCCACACCGGGCAGCACTACGACGCCTCGATGTCCGACGTATTTTTCAGCCAACTGGAAATGCCGCAGCCCGATTGCAATCTCGGAGTCGGGTCGGGCACTCACGCGCAGCAGACTGCAGCAGTGATGCAGGCATTCGAGCCCGTGGTGCTCGAACGCCTGCCGGACCTCGTGCTCGTCTACGGCGACGTCAATTCAACTCTCGCCGCCGCGCTGGTCTGTGCGAAGCTCGCCGTGCGCGTCGGTCACGTCGAGGCCGGACTTCGCTCCCGCGACCGCTCCATGCCCGAGGAAATCAACCGCCTCGTCACCGATCAGCTTTCTGATTTGCTCTTCACTCCTTCTCTGGACGGCGACGAGAATCTGCTCAGCGAAGGCATCCATCGCTCGAAGATTCACTTCGTCGGCAACGTGATGATCGACACTCTCGTGCGTCTCCTTCCCCAAACCAATACGAGTCTTCCGGAAAGCGTCGCCACACCCTATGCCCTCGTGACTCTCCATCGTCCTTCAAACGTCGACGATCTCCCTTGGCTGCACGATCTGCTCGATGCCCTTTCCCACCTCAGCAGCCAGCTTTCTGTGATCTTTCCTGTTCATCCGCGCACGCGCCAGCGTATCCGCGATCTCGGCGTAGATCGTTCTTTGCACGCGCGCCTTCATCTACTCGATCCGCTGCCCTATCTGGAGTTCATTGGGCTGCAGCGCCGCGCGGCAATGGTGATCACCGACTCCGGAGGCATTCAGGAAGAGACTACATTTCTCGGCGTGCCGTGTCTCACCGTCCGCGAAAATACCGAACGACCGATCACGATTTCTCTGGGAACGAATCAGTTAGTGGGAAGAGATCTCAAGAAGCTGCGCGCTACCGCAGAAGAAATCCTTCGACGAAATTCGTCGTCGCCGAGCCAGCAAAAGCCTGTGCCCCTTTGGGATGGGCACGCGGCCGAACGCATCGCACTGGTCATCGTGCGAGGCTCAACTGACTGAGTTGAAGCCGAGGCTAGAGCTGTGCCTTACAGCTGCGCGCTGGCGTACGAGTTGATTTCGCAGTTCAGGCAAACTTCTTCAAAAGCAGGTGCAGTCCATTCCATGATTCCCCCAGCGGTCCAGGTTAGGACCGAAAGTGTAAGTAGGTTATCCCAGCCCCAACGGGAAGGCAACAACAAGTCAACACATCGCCATCGCTGTGGAGCGGATCATTCGATGACGCCCGGACCCTCCCGGGTTGCAAGCCTTTGCACATTCTGGAGAAACTGAGCCAACAGGGGTTTGGGCCTGCGGGTATTAAGCCCTCTTTTCCACACCGCGAACCACTCGCGTTACTTTTGCCCACTGCGCTCTCCCGATACCTTCATCTGCACCGTGATAGAAGCGAGGATCCCGCAATCATGTTTGGTAATACTGTGTATGGCACGACTTTTAAGGACGTCCCTTTTGTCCCTTTGCAGTCCGCCACATTTTGCGTTCAGTGTGAACTGATCAGCGCCAGCGCCCAATCGTATTGCCTCGCATGCGGAAGCCATGCCCTGATCGGGCTTTCCCGCGTTCTTGGAGGATCGCTCCTCCATCAGCAGACCGCGCACCTCATCACTGATTCCGAACTCGACAGCTTGGTTCGCGACTTGCTCCGCACCGTCCCGGTGCCAGATGCCTTCTATGCCGACGAGCACTCCCGCGTCCCACTGCTCGCGCAGCGCAGCCAGCTTCGTGTCGCGAATGCCGCCCATCCCGCCTCCGGATTCAAGGCGGTTTCGGTTTCCGACGACGTCGAGATCCATGCCGCAGAACTCGATCTCGAGCCTGCGATCAGCGCCATCACCGAGCGCGCCCAGCATCTTACCGGTGCCACCGGAGCCGCCATCGCCCTCCGCGCTGGCGACGAAATCGTTTGCCGCGCTCGTGCCGGACGCACCGCCCCTGACCTTGGCGTTCGCCTGCAAACCGACGCCGGCATCTCCGCCGAAGCCGTCCGTTCCGGCGAAATCATGCTCTGTCATGATGCCGAGCGCAATCCGCGCGTCGATCTCGCCAGCTGCCGCCGCCTCGGTGTTCGTTCCATTCTCGTATCTCCCCTGCGCCATTTCCGCCGCACCTTGGGTGTCTTCGAAGTTCTGTCGTCATCCCCAGGAGCCTTCGACGACGGCGATGTTGCCACCATGCAACTGCTCTCTAGCATGATGGTCGCTGCCATCTCCCGCATCTCCACCCTGCACCGCGCCGAGACCCTCCGCCGCGCCGGCTAGACGCCTGTGTGTAGGGGACGGACGCATTCGTCCGTCCCGCTCGGCGAAGCCGAGCGTGAACCCAGCCGAGGTCGAAGTTCCAGTTGCTAACCGGCCCGCCTCAACAACTGCTCTGACCACTGGCCACTGACCACTGGGCTCTGAAATCCTGCCCCTGGTCCCCCCCTTCGTCCCTTTGATTTTCTTCTCTGCTTACTTTTCCACAATCCCGCGTTAATATAGACGAGCAAAAGATTTCGGGCTCTCTCCATGGCGGCTAATCCAGCGGTTTCGCGACCGAATATTCCCAACCGTCGCCGGCGTGTGCGACACAAAATTCAGACTCCTGCATACGCCAGCTTTGCCGCCGAATCCAAAGGTTCCATGCTCGATCTCCACGAGATCGTGGACATCAGTGAAGACGGAGTCGCCATCCAGTGCCATTCACCTTTAGATCCTGAAAAGCCCGTCAACTTGTGCCTTGATCTCGCCGATTTTCCCACGCAGATTTACACCACCGGACACGTCGTATGGACGAACAACTCCGGACGCGCCGGGCTTCGCTTCGAGGAACTTCCAGCTGAGTCGCTGCTCCGCTTGCGAGAGTGGCTATTCATTAATGTGATGGCCGGCGTTGCCAACAGCGAAGTGGACCTTAGCGTTCCTTTGACGCGGCCCGCTCCCCAACCGAACTTCACCGACACGCTGGCCGCCGTGAACGCGGTTCAGCGCCAGATCGAGGCGCTGGGCTCCGATTTCGCTGCCGCCCTGCAGTTGATTGCCGAGCGCTCGCAATCGCTGCTACACGCCTCCGGCGCCGCCGTCGCTCTTTCCGACGCCGATCCCAATTTCATGATTTGCCGAGCTCGCGCCGGCAATGACGCGCCTCCCGTGGGCGCGCGCCTGCAGATTGGTTCCGGATTTTCTGGCGAGTGCGTGAAAACTGGAACGTTGCTGCGGTGTGATGACACCGAAAACGATGCCCGTGTCGATCGCGAACGCTGCCGCGCTCTCGGAATTCGCTCAATTCTTGCTGCTCCGGTCCGCGTCGGAGATAAATCCATAGGCCTCGTCGAAGGTTTTTCCCCGCGGCCTAACGCGTTTTCTGATGACCACGCACGTGTGTTGCAGAGGCTTGCCGACACCGTGCTTGCGGCGCTCAACCGCTCGGCCCGTGCCGAAAATCTTCCGCCGCTCACTCCCATCACGCCCGCGCCTTTTGCCGCGCCGCAAGGCAGTGTTTTGTTTGCCGCCGAGCCAGAACCCGATGCCGAAAAGTCCAAGCTGAACGAAAAGCTCATGGCCAGCCTGAGCCTGCCGCGTTCTCATCTGTTCCTGCTGACCTGCGCCTTCGCCGCAGTGTCACTTGCTCTCGGATTCGTTTCCGCTCCGTGGATTCAAAGCGAAGTTGCGCCGTGGGTGCAGCACAAACTCCACAATCACGCGCAGCCGCAATTACAAACCGTTCTCGCTTCCTCCCGGCCAACCAAGTCGGACGTCGCCGCAGTCGAAACCGCTACTCTCGACCAACTCCGCCAAATGGCCGAAAACGGCGATCCCATTGCCCAGAATGCCTTGGGACTTCGTTACGCCACCGGCGACGGAATTGCGCTGAACGAAGAAGAAGCCGTCGCCTGGTTCACCAAATCAGCCGAGCAGGGCAACGTCGCCGCCCAATCCAAGTTGGGCTCCCTTTATTACAGCGGACGTGGCGTGGCCCAGGATTCGAATCGCGCCTACTTCTGGATGGTCGTCGCTCGCATGGGCGGTGACGACGCCAGCAAGGCTCTGGCCCCATTCGTCCGGGCACGGCTCACGCGCGCGCAAGTTGCGTCCATCGAGCAGGACGCCAGTCGCTGGCTGCAACAACATTCCGGCAACCCAAAACCCGCCCCCGGTCAGATGAAATCCAGTTTGTAGCGCGACAGTCCCAGATCCTACTGACCACTAGTCCCTGATCCATAGCCCCTGACCCACAGTCGAAGTGCTGGGCTTGCTGTCTACGATGGCTGCCAAGGAACCGTGACATGTCCGAGTGGCGGGCGCTATGAGTGTGTGTAATGATTCGACTTTCGTTATCTGATGGTGCTGTTGGGTTGGGACGTTGGCGGGTATCTATCGCGTTTTTTGGCGCGCTGGTTTCCTGCCGATGATAGACTTTGCGACGCGTGAAGTCGGGCTGACAAAGAGAGGTCAGGATTATGAAACGCTTAGGGCTTTGGTCGACGTACTCTGTACTTGTTGTGGGCCTTATGATTGTTCCGCAAGCAAATGCCCAGGGGCTTCTCTACGTTCTTAGGGATTCGGCTTGGGCTAACACCGGCGTCCAACCGACGCCGCCTGCCGCAGTCGTGGTGACCGCTGGCGCGTGCAATCAGGGTATAGGGAGTTGCGGTGGTTTCGGCAATGGACAGAATTATCTGAATCCGCTTACATTCTATCCGTCCAAAAACATTCAAAAGGTAACCATAACCTCGGCTTGGGGCTCTGCCTTTACAACCGTCGCGAACGTATTTGCGCAGGGAGGCACGGTGCCCTTCTGGGTGCCGCAGGTTTTAAGCAATGATGGGTTGATTCCAGCGGGGTTCCCGCAAAATTCACAAGGGGACGGTGGAAACGCGAATGTTAATCCAGCCACGGTCACGTCTATTGAAATCATCCTATATCCCTTCACTTTTCAACAGACAGCTGGCGGATTTTGGGTCGCGGTTGGAAGTGACGGAAATGCGCCCCAAATGATTTTCCGAGTGTACGGTGCGACCTAGCCCACAACCCTAAACCAAAGCTAAAATGAACCCAGAGGTTCCCTTGCCCACCCTGCGCGACATTCTCGATCAGAGAGTCCGCGAAGCTGATCCTTCCCTCGTCGAGCATCTCGACAACAATCGCGTTCGCTGCTTCTCTTGCGGTCATTGCTGCCCGATTCCCGAAGGTCAGCCCGGCGTCTGCAAAGTCCGCTTCAATCGCGGCGGAAAGCTCTACGTTCCCTGGGGATACACCGCCGGCATGCAATGCGATCCCATCGAAAAAAAGCCGTTCTTCCACACATATCCCGGAGCGCTTGCCTACAGCTTCGGCATGCTCGGCTGCGACCTTCATTGTGGATACTGTCAGAATTGGGTGACCTCGCAGGCTCTGCGCGATCCGAATGCCGTCTCTCCTCCGATTGAGGTCACTCCCGAGACGATGGTCCGCGAAGCCTTGGATCAGGGTGCCAAGGTTATGGTCAGTACTTACAACGAACCGCTCATCACCAGCGAATGGGCCGTCGCGGTTTTCAAAGAAGCCCGAGCCGCCGGACTCGTCACCGGATTCGTCTCCAACGGCAACGGTACGCCCCAGGTGCTCGAATATTTGCGTCCCTGGATCGATCTCTACAAAGTCGATCTCAAGAGTTTCGACGATCGCCACTACCACGAACTCGGTGGGCGCATCGGCCCCATCCTGCACAGCATTCGCCGCATTCACGCCATGGGATTGTGGCTCGAAATTGTGACGTTGCTGATTCCAAATTTCAACGACTCCGACGACGAACTTCGCCGCCTTACGGAATTTATCGCCAGTGTTTCACCCGATATTCCGTGGCACGTCACCGCATTTCATACCGACTACAAAATGCAGGGCGAGAACGAGCGCGACACCACGGTCGAGGACTTGCTGCGCGCGGTCGAGATCGGTCGAGATGCGGGATTGCGCTATATTTACGCGGGCAACCTTCCCGGCATGGTCGAAGAATGGGAAGACACGCGCTGTCCTCGATGTCAGCAGACTCTGATCCGCCGCTACGGATACCACATCGCCGATTATCGCCTCACTCCGGAAGGCCATTGCCCCGGTTGTTCCATGCAAATTCCCGGGCGCTGGGCTCCCGAGTTCGACGGCCAGATTGCCTCTCGTCCTTTCCTCCCGCATAAGCGCGCTCGTTTGTTTACAATCACTGGTCGTTAGCTTCGCGGGAGAGAATAAGAGAAATGTGGGGACAGCCGCCATCGGCTGTCCAGCGCGAAGCGCGGCTGAACCCAAAATGCACTCAATTTCTAAACAGCAAGAATGCAATCGACTGCCCCACGCTTCGCAAGTTTCGAAGCGTGGGAATCCCCGCTGCATGGGCCTTAAGACGATTTTGCTTTTTGTCGTCCTGATCCTTCTGACAGCCTGTTCTCCGCGCGACTTCCTCACGCGCCGTCTTGCCACGGACCTGATCTCGGCTTCCCCCGAATTCCAGACTCCGCAGCGCTTCACATTGCAAACCGGCATCGTCTCCAACAAGGACTACGCTTCCCCCGAATATCTCGTCCTTCAGCATCACGGATGGATCTCCGCCACCTCCGCCGCGTGTACGCCTGAGCTGGCACCGCCGCCGTGCTGGGACGTTCTCTTCACCCCGTCGGGAGTGGACACGATTCGCACCGTCATTTCCGCCGGAGAATCCACCAAGCCGTCCATCACGATTCCCGCAGCCCGACGCGAATTCGTCGCCGTCACCGGCATTGCCAAGCAGGGAAGCGCTGCCGACGTCGAGTTCACCTGGAAATGGATTCCCTTGAACGAAATCGGCGCCGCCCTCTACTCGGGTGACTTGCATTACAAATCGATCGTCGGATTCCGTCAGTACGACGACGGATGGCGCGTAATTGAAGGGCCTGCTCGCTCCGGACAACCCATCGACGACGCGTTGAAGAACGCCGAGCCGGCGCCGTGAATCGAATCAGCGTGCGTCGTCGGCCGGACAGGAGTGCTTGGTAGACTTCCAGCTTTTTAGCCTGGGCGACCGAAGCGAGACGAGGACAGAGTTCCCACGGCGCGGATCCGCACGGGAAGCCCAACACCTTAGATGAATAACTGGCTCCATCGCATCGCCGCTCTCCTCACTCTGCGCCGCCTTCGCGCCCACGCAATCATCCTCGCGCTCTGTCTGTGTTGTGTTTGCGCCGTCGACTACGCCACGCCCGGTGTTTTCGATCGCGCCGGCAACATAAAATTTCAGGATTTCCTGCAATTCCCCATATCCGCGCGACTGATTGCGCAAGGCCGTTCCATCGAACTCTATAACGATCAGGTCCTTGCGCAAGGAATTCGAAGCATTGCGGGAAGCAAGCCTGTCGAACTGAAATACTTCTACGGCCCACAAGTAGCGTTGCCATTCATTCCGCTCGCCCAGCTTTCCTTCCTCACGCAAGCGAAAATCTGGACGGCAGTGAGCCTTCTGATCTATTTCGCCTGCATCTACCTCATTTGGAAATCGTGCAGTGCCCTCCGCACAGCGCCAACTCTGATCGTGCTCTGTGCCGCAGCTTACCCGCCCCTGTTCCACTTCTTCGTTCGTGGACAGCTCTCCGCACTGCCACTTCTCTTCATCGTAGCCTCGTATCTCGCATTTCTTTCAAGGCGCGCATGGCTCGCCGGCCTCGCCCTCGGCTGCCTCGTCTTCAAGCCGCAATTCCTGGTCGCTATCCCGATCGTGATCCTCCTCGGTAAGGCATGGAAACCGTTCGCGGCACTAATGCTCTCCGCCGCCGCACAACTCGGTTTAACGTATCTCTATTTCGGCAGAGCAGTGATGCGTGCCTACTTCACCATGCTGCTCCACAGCGCGAGCCGCCCAGGTTCCACTGAACTCTCGTTGTCCTCAATCCAGATGCATTCGCTCTACAGCTTCTGGGAACTTTTGCTTGCTCGGCCTCCGGCCGTCTGGATTGCCTACGTCCTAACCACCATCACAGCAATCACGATCACAACCATAATCTGGAAATCATCCTGTCCGCTCGCCCTTCGCTTCTCCGCGCTGATCCTGGCGGCCGTTCTTGTCAATCCGCATATCTACATCTACGATCTGCTCGCTTTGGCTCCCGTCTTTTTACTTCTTGCCGATTGGTCGATCAAGAATCCGCAACATCCATCTACGCCCGCGCTTCGTATTTTGCTGTATCTTGCCTTCCTGCTGCCACTTTTCGGCCCAGTCGCCCGCTGGACTCACCTGCAACTCTCGGTGGTCGTTTTCGTCGCGCTCTTGTGGACGATTTATCGCATCGCGACGCATCCTAGTACTGTCCCTATGCCAGCCGTCGCTGTTTTCGATTGAAAACGCTTTCGTATCGGGACGTGCCTTTTTAGCCTCTACCGCACTTGCCTTCGCCGAATCCGGCGATGTATAACGCTTCTTCTCACCGGGGACCCTATGCGAATCCTAAGAACGGTTGCTGCATTCGTAATTCTGCTGAGTTGTGCTGTCGCAGTTCTCGCGCAATCCAAACCAAAACTCACTCTCGACGACTTTTTCAATTCCGTCAGCTTCCGATCGCTTGAGCTCTCGCCCGACGGCAACTCCGTGGTCGTCGCCACCGAACGTGCCGACTGGGACCAGCAGATCTTTCGTACTGATCTCTGGCTCTATCGCGATGACAGCAAGACGCTGATCCAACTCACACAATCTGGACACGACTCCGGTCCCAAATGGTCGCCGGATGGCAAATGGATCGCCTTCCTCTCCGAGCGCAAGCCCGCATCGGGCAAGTCCGACGACTCCGACGCCGATTCCGATTCCAAAGACGATGTCAGCCAGATCTACCTGATCTCTCCCAACGGCGGCGAGGCTTTTCCCATCACGCAGGGAGAAGAGGACGTTCACACCTTCTCGTGGTCCGCCGACTCGCAGACTATCTACTTCGCTACGCGCCAGCCTTGGTCGAAGACCCAGAAGGACGACTACAAGCAGCAGTGGAAAGACGTCGTGCAATACCGCACGGCCGAGCGCGGAGACACGATCTTCTCCCTCGATGTCGCCGCAGCCCTTTCCCGTAACGCCTCCGAGCCGGCGAAAGTCGAAAAGAAAGAGGGAGAGCCCGAGAAGCAGCCGGACCTTACTCCCGGCGCGCGCACCATCGCGACGGTCCCTCTGCGCGTCGATGACTTGATCACCTCGCCCGACGGCAGCAAGCTTGCTTTCATCACCAACGCCATCAACCAGCGCCAGGAAAAATACGAGGACGTCGAAATCTACGTCGTCGATCCCAAAGGCGGCCAACCTCGCCGCATCACCAATAACCAAGCCGTCGAAGGCCATCCGCACTGGGCGGTTGATAACCGCCACCTCTTCTTCAGCTCCGAAGGAGATGTCTTCGGCGCCTACCGCGATCTGCAGCCGCATCTTTACTGGGTTGACACCGATGACGGAAAGGTCGAGCAGTGGTCGAAAGATTTCATCGGTCCCGTTGAGCACTACGCCGTTGAAGATACAGGCTACTTCGTCCGCCATGGGAGCCGACTCCCCGTCCTCGCCTCTGCACGAATTGGCACCGAAGTCCAGCTCTACATCGTCTCCAACCCAAGCGACCCGCTCCTCAAACTTTCCAACTGGCCAGGTACTTACTCAACGCTATCCACCGCGACACACTCGCCGAAAGTCGCGTTCGTCTATTCAAACCTCGGCAAGCCGGAAGAAATCTACCTTGCCGACTCCACCGGCAAACTCAACGATGCCCGCCCCATCACCTCTTTCAACAGCAAGCTTGCTGCAGCCGATCTGCCGCAAGGTAAGCCCTATCAATGGAAGTCCGACGACGGCACCACTGTCGAAGGCATGCTGATTTATCCTCCCGGCAAGTTTGAAGCCAAGCACCTGCCCATGTTCACGCTGATCCACGGAGGCCCCGCCGACGCCGACGGCAACAACTTCAGCGCTGACTGGTACGACTGGGCCGGTCTTGCGGCCACCAACGGATGGCTTGTCTTCCGTCCCAACTACCGCGGCTCTACCGGATACGGCGACAAGTTCCTCATGGAGATCGTTCCGCAAATCGTCTCGCTGCCGGGCAAAGACATCCTCGCGGGCGTGGATGCGCTGGTGAAAGACGGCATCGCCGATCCCGACCACCTCACCATCGGTGGATACAGCTACGGCGGATACATGACCAACTGGCTCATCACCCAGACCACGCGTTTCAAAGCCGCTGTCACCGGAGCCGGAGCCGTGGAGCACATCGGCAACTGGGGCAACGACGACACCACCTACGACGACGCCTACTTTCTGGGCGGACGTCCTTGGGAGGCCGCGCAGCGCTATCACGACGAGGCCGCTATTTTCCAAATCGCAAAGGTGAAGACGCCCACACACATGGTCGCCGGAGGCAGCGACATCCGCGTCGCCGTGCTCGAAGATTATTTGCTCGAACACGCGCTTTACTCTCTCGGCATTCCAAACGCGCTGCTCGTCTTTCCCGGAGAAGGCCATGGCCTCGGCAAGAATCCCTGGCACGGAAAGATCAAAGTCCGCGAAGAACTCAAGTGGCTGGAAAAATACGGCGGCGTCCCAGCCGCAAAATAGTGGGGAGCCGCTTTCGCGGGCGATGTGAAATCGACGGTCGGGGTATATCTGCGTCATTTTTCCGGGAGACAACGTAAAGTACTTGTTTTCTGCGTCTTACGTTGGACTGGTATGCTGTTTTCCTTGTAAATTATTGATTCTAAGAAATTTATAGGCAAAATATTGAAAAGTAAGGACTTAGCTTGGAAATTCTGCTTTCTCGTTTTTATGGAGGGGATTGCAAAATATATTGTTTTGTGTGATTTGCGGAGACTCGGCGGGAAGTGTCCCCCGCAAATTCTTGAAAACAAGTAAGTTATATGCAAAGTATTGCCGGAATAAGGACTTAGCGGCTACGTCGAAAGCGTCGACATTCGTATGCGCCGTTGTGATCCGGATGGCTGGTAGCTGGGATAATATGCGCACGGTTCCACTCTGCGCTTTTCGTGGTGAGGGTCAAGGTCACATGTCACAAGCCGCCGGGAAATTTGTGTGGATGGTTGTGGAAAAGATGTTTTCGTCAGGCATCGTGGAACTTCGGAAAAAGTCGGCGTAAACTCTGCCCATGTTGACCAACAACGTTCGTGCAATTGCGCTCATCTCGGTTGCCCTCCAGCTCCTTGGCAATATTGTGTTCGCGGTCATCGTTAAGGACACGGTGCGGTTTGAGCAGCCAATCCGAGCGATTCACGGGCGGGTGTCCAATCACGGTAACGCCACCCCTACGTCTGGGTGGACGTCTATGACAACGCACAAGTTTGCCTAGACGATTCAATGACCCCGGCTGAGAAACGAAAGAAGCAAAAAAAAATTGCGTCTGTGAAACCCAGAGCAGATGGCGAGTTCAGTATTAGGCATCTACCGAAGGGGTTTTATGAAGTCGAGTTCGGAAATCACGACATGGGTGGCTACAATGTTCTTTCCGTGCTTGTAAACGTTGACCCCAAAGAGATGCCCGGCGCACTCTGTGTGAACTTGGGTATCGAAGGCGGCGGACAAAGCAGCGTTTTTAATTGTTTTGCGAAGTAGCTGTTGAAAAATCGCGATAGCACTCATTAATCCTTGGGTAGCGGATTCGAGTAGGACAAGCGCCAGCGGCCTGCAATGCTCCGCATGTGCCCTCCGGCGACGAAAGCAGAAACGCCAACCGTGCGAAAACGCCAACCAGATAAAGGGGTTCTTCGCTGAACAGGATGGGCCACGCCCCGTTATGCTTCCCCATTGAAGTGGCCTAGCCGTCAGAATTCATGTACCTGGTCGGGCCCGTGTTTCATCTAAACCGGGAACTTGATTGGCCAGAGATGCCATGAAGAAAAAGATCGGGTTTGTAGCAGCAATGGCGCTACTCGGAATGGCTTTGTTGTCCACTCGCTACTATATGGTGGACCTGCCGGTATGGCATTTTTTTGGGGGCGGCGAAGGGCCCGACCCTGTGACCTTGCACCTGCGCGGCGAATTCGTGGAGAGCAATCTGGGCGCGGCGGAAGGGCCGTCCGGATCACTTACCGTGCGCATGATTGCGCAGCAATTTGTTTTCGTGCCTCAGTGCATCGTGGTCCCGGCGGGTGTTCCCATCACGTTTCGAATTACCAGCGCCGATGCGGTGCACAAGCTGAGCTTCCTGGGAACGAACTACGGCCTCAAAGCCGTGCCTGGGGCGGTGACCGAAGCAACTTTTACTTTTGCGAAGGCTGGCGAATTCAAGATCCCCTGCCAAGAGTTCTGCGGAGCCGGCCATTATGCGATGAGAGGTCATCTGGATGTGGTGCCGCGAGAACAGTTTGCCTCCTTGCTTCCCGGCGAAAGGCGGACTTGTGAGCCACGCTAGTCAGGCGGCGCGCCCAGGAATAGGGGCCCGATGGCTTGGGACCATGCTGTTTCTGCTTGCGATTACACTCTTGTTGTCGGGGAGGGATTCTTCCGCGCAGAAGGAGTCGGAGAATTCCGACCTTCCGGTTCGCATACCTTCGAACGTGGCCTGGACAGAAGAAACGCTTGCGACTATTTCCCGTGGCGACGCTTTCCGTGGACTGCTGCTTGCCCGGCGCTGCAATCACTGTCATGGGGAAGAGGGATTCAGCTCTGTTCCCACCTTCCCTAACCTGGCGGGCGAGGACCGGTTGTCGTTCTGGAAACAGATGCAGGATTTTCGATCCGGAAAGCGTACTTCACCCGTGATGCAGGGCATCGCCGAGGGATTTTCCGAGCGCGACTCGGCCGATCTGGCGGCCTATTACGCCATGCTGCCTACGGCCAGTGATGCGCAAGACAACCGGGCGTTTCCGCAGGCCATGCAGGACCGCTCTCGTGCTTCGATGGCCATCCGCCTCATTGTTTTCGGAGACGGGCAGCGCGGCATACCACCCTGCCAGTCGTGCCACGGTCCGGTGAGTTATGTGCAGGGAGCTCCCCCGCTCGCCAACCAGAACGGCAACTATCTGGAGCAGCAGCTCGAGCATTTTTCAAATGGGGATCGGGCCAACGATATCAACGTTCGGATGCGCAGTATCGCGAGACAACTGACGGCCGAGGAGAAGACGGCACTTTCGGAATTCTACGGCGCCGGAATGGGGCCGGGAGTGAACTCGAGATAGCAGAGGCTTCGGGGAATCCCGCCCTTCGCTTTTGCGATAGGGCAGGCCACACTTCGCGTTTCTTGAATGAGTGGGGTGGCCTACTCTTTCCGGTAGGGAATGACGGTTGCCCCATCCTTGGGTCCGCGTAGCGTCCAGTTGGAAATACACAGGGGTATGAATCCGGGCTGGCCTGTGGGACACTGTCTGCATGCCAAAAGATCGCAAGAAGACATATTCAGACCATCAAGCGGAAGCCTCTCGCGCCAAGAAGCAGCCAGCGAAAACAAAGAAGACGCCGGGTGAGGATTTGAGCCAGGTCGCTGCTCGCGTCGTCAAAGACGCTACGCCGAATCGCTGAATAAAAGTTCCAGGTAATTTCTTCCGGTTTGACCCACGGTGAAATGAGCCAATGACGGAACAGCGAATATTTTCTGTGCCGATTTCTGCAGATCAATCCGGTGTCACCCAAAGTCCGAACGGAGGCCCATTCGCTCCTGGAGTTGCTTGCGGTAGCGGCGGCTCAGCCGCACGTGCGCGCCATTGTCGAGCAACACGTCGTACTCGCCTTCATGGTTCATCTTCAGACCGCGCATGCGCTTCAAGTTCACGATGCTCGACCGGTGCACGCGGCAAAAAACGGTGGGATCCAAATCCTCTTCCAGATCCGCGAGACTCCGCCGCAAAAGATGGCTCCTGGAGCCGACGTGCAGGCAGGCGTAGTAGTCTGCGGCTTCGATCCAGTCGATGTCCGAGATATTGATGAACGAAACTTCGCCAGCGCTCTTGATGACGACGCGCTCCAGTTTTCGCTGCTGAGCTTTCCCGGCCCCATGCTTCTCACTTTGGTCGTCGTGCCGGATTCTTTGCTTGGCGCGGCCGAGGGCGAGTTCGAATCGCGCATTGTCGAACGGCTTCAGCAGGTAATCGAGCGCTCCTGCCTCGAATGCCCTTAGCGCATATTGGTCGTAGGCGGTCACGAAGACGATTGCGGTTGGCAGGTCTTTGCCTAGCAACTCGAGCACGTCGAAGCCGTCGCACTCCGGCATCTGCACGTCGAGAAAGAGCAGATCGGGTTTCGCGATCCGGATCTCGCCGATGGCTTCGGTCCCCGAGCCACATTCGCCGACGATTCCGATCTCAGGGTCCATGCGGAGCAGGACGGCGATGTTGCTGCGAGCCAGCGGCTCGTCATCAACAATCAGGGCACGGATTTTGGCAGGATGGTCGGAGGGGATCATGCAGTCACGTATTCACTCCGCGCGGCGATCTTTCGCTCCGCCTGAAAAGCGGCTCCGCTCAGGATGACACCGTTGAATGGGTTTCACTGATTGCCTTTTCATAGCGATCGGGCTGGGGCGAAACATACGGCACCGACACAGACGCTTCCACGCCTCCACGCTGATTTCGCAGGCTCAAATCGAATCCCTCACCATAGAGGCTCCGGAGCCGAGTGCGCACGTTCGAGATCCCGATTCCAGACGAGACGGTTTCCCATCCTGCCGCGAGGCTGGGGCCATCGTTATAGACGCGCAGCGTAAGCGTTTCGTTCAAGCAAGTGGCTGCAATGCGAATCGCTCCTCCATGAGCACGTTTTGCAATGCCATGTTTGATCGCATTCTCGACCATGGGCTGCAAAATCAGGCTCGGGACCTGTGCCGAGAGAAGTTCTGCAGGAACATCCACGCTGAATTCCAGACGGTCAGCAAAACGCGCTTTCTGAATATCGAGATACTTCTGCGTGAAGTCGAGTTCTTCTGCGAGAGGAACCTGCTGCCGGTCGGAATCCTCGATGACACGCCGGAGTAAGTCGCTCAATCGGGCAATCATGCTCACCGCCGCGTCATTTCGCTTCTCGCGTACCAGCCCTGCGATGGCATTGAGCGTATTGAACAGAAAATGGGGCTCGATCTGGCGGCGCAGCGCATTGAGTTGCGCCTTCGAGAGCTGTTCGTTGAGACGCGCGGTTTCGGTTTGCTGACGTGCCAACGCTTCCCGCGAGTCAACCAGCCGCCCGACCAGCAGGATCACGCCATAAAGAATCGCGTAGGAGAGCAGGCCGTTATAGAACCTATGCAACCAGAGCTGAAGGAATGGTTCGGGCCCCGGGGAAAGTGCCCAGGGATTCAGCAATGACTCCCAGAGCGCGACCCACGCGGCATACACCAATCCAATCGAGGCGCACGCCGACAGATGCACCATCCATGTGGAGATGCGCCTCCACTGTGAGGGAGGACAACGACGGCCCACGCGGAACACCAGCGGCGTAGCGAACATCCACGGCAACCACGAAATCCATAGCGTGAAGAACAGGCGGGTCCAGTAGTGGTGCATGCCCATGGCGCGCATCACAACGACATTCTGCGTGGCGTCGAACAAGCCGATCCCACCCCAGATGACTGCGATCCAAACCCATCGTGGCAGACCGGTTCTTGTGCGCGGCGTGTCCATAGCAGAATCGTATTCTATGTTTTGTTTCGCGGACGAACAATGCAGCGAATCGACGAGCCTTTGCAGCAGACGGTCTGGCGCCCGGCGGGTTAAGGGCCCATAATGCCTCGCATGGTCAGCCAAAAGAAAAGCCTACTGCTTGCTGCGGTCATTCTGTTGTCGTCAGCCGTGCTTCTACAATCAGCGCCGGCGGGAGGTTCCGGCCCCGAATACACCTCAGATGATCAGATGAAACTGCCTGAAAATTATCGCCAGTGGGTGTACCTGACCACCGGCTTTGACATGAGTTACAGCGCGGGCGCGATGGCGATGGACCATCACATGTTCGACAACGTCTTCGTGAACCCCGAGGCATACAACGCATTTCTACAGACCGGGACATGGCCCGACAAAACCATGCTGGTTCTTGAAGCCCGCAAGGCGGAGGGCAGAGGTTCGATCAATCAGAAAGGAAATTTCCAAGGCACCGACGTCATGGGGATCGAGGTTCATGTGAAGGACGAGGCGCGCTTTCCGGGGAAGTGGGCATTCTTCGGCTTCGATGATACGAAGACGGCGAAGATGACTCCGAAGGAAGCGTCGTGCTACAGCTGCCATCAGGATCACGCGGCCGTGGACACGACGTTTGTGCAGTTTTATCCGACGCTGCTGCCGATTGCGAAGAGCAAGGGGACGCTCAGCGCGGGGTATATGAAGGACGAGGCCGCGAAGAAGTAGTGGACCACCAGCTAAAAGCTCCCCCGTCGATCGCCGCAGAAGCTCTCCGGGAACTCGTGCTAAACTTCCACCGATCATGCGCGCGAAGATAATCCTCGTGCTCACAGCAGCTGCACTTATTCTTAGGCCGGGCACGCTGACTGCGCAGACCCAAACGGAACCGGACACAGTTGAGAAGATAGGGCGTGGCGTGACCCTTCCGCGAGTCATTTATTCTCCTCCTGCTGAGTTTTCAGAAGCCGCCCGCGCTTCGGGGTATCAGGCGACGAGCGTTCTAACTCTTACCGTAGGATCCGATGGCAAGCCGAGAGATATCCAAGTCAAGAACAAGATTGGGATGGGCCTCGACGAAAAAGCCGTCGAAGCCGTTCGCTCTTGGCGTTTCACGCCTGCGCTCAAAGACGGGAAGCCGGTTGCGGTCCAGATCGCAGTTGAGGTGGATTTTCACTTGTACGGCAGTCCCGCGGACGGATTTGTGGGCTTGAGCGAGAAGGCTCGAACGGGCGCGGCTAAAGCAGAACTAGATTTGGCAAATTTCTATCTTCAGCATCCAGGCATTCCCCAAAGCGATCAGCTAGGTCTGAGCTATCTGGAGAAGGCCGCCAATCAAGGCCTGCCTCGTGCCCAGTTCCAGATGGGAGAACACCTGGTGCAAAAGGACGCGACGTCCGACTACGCCAAGGCTTACATGTGGTTCACGTTGGCCCAACACGGCGGAGAGAAACACAGCGACAGAGCTCTGAAAAAACTCATGCCAAGGATGACGCCCGATCAGGTCCAGCAAGGCCAAGGTTTGGTGGACAACTGGGGGAAAGCGTCGCAGAAATAGTGTTGCGGAACTCACGGACTTGTTTTGCCTCATAACGGAATAGGCTGCCCCATTCTGGAAAGCTCGTACCCGAGAATTGGTTTCGAAAGAACTCCGCCGTTCGATGGACAGAGCGGCGGCCCTCCGCGGCTGAAGCCGGCTCATTTTTGTCGTGATGAATCGGCACGAGTGAAACTCGTGCCCTTCCCGGTTTTGCTAGCGGCTCGCAGCTCGAAAGCTCGAATCCAAAAGAGCTAGAAGCTAGGAACTGTTTCCTACTTCGCCGCGCTGGCTACCTTCGTGGTCTTCGAAGCTGCGTAGTGGGCGATGCCGCGATAGAGGGCTTCGGCGATTTGCTCGCGGTATCCGTCGCTGCGAAGCTTCTGCTCGTCGGTGGGGCTGGAGACGAACGAGACTTCCGCCAGGATTCCCGGCATCGCGCTCTCGGTCAACACCACGAATCCGGCTTCCTTGATGCCGCGATCGCGTAGTCCGGGATTCTGCAATGACAATGTTCCGTAGAGCGAGTGCTGCACGCTGGTGGCGAGGCGCCGCGATTGCTCGATGCGATCGTGCAGTTCCACGGGTGTGAGCGTCGGCGTCGCGACATTCTTCGGGATCGAACGCATCGCCGCTTCTTTCGGAGTCGGGTTTGCCGGGAGACCTTTCGATCCTGGAGCCGAAAAGAAATTGGTGTAATAGGTTTCGACGCCGCGGGCGGAGGGCAGATCGCTGTAGTTGGCGTGCACGGAAATGAAAAGATCGGCCTGTGCCTGATTGGCAAGAACGGCGCGATCGTCGAGCGGAATGTAGGTATCGTCCTGGCGCGTGTAAATCACTTCGGCACCAAGCCGCGATTCGAGCAGCTTGCCTAGGCGCTGCGCGATTTCAAGCACCAGATCTTTTTCGAGCAATCCACGGCGGCCAACAGTGCCGAGGTCCCATCCGCCGTGACCTGCGTCAACGACGATGCGCATCCTGGAGACGCGTGCGCGCAGTTGCAAATCTTCTTTAGTCGGAGGCGGAACGACGATGGCGAGCTTTGCCTTCTCGACTTCTGGAGCGGTGGGGAAGAGATTGACCGCACCCTTGGGAGCGGCTCCGGCCTTGCTGACCTGAATCACCAAGCGATAGGGATCGCGCTCGAGGCTGACTTGTGGGGCCGAAAGCGTCGCGCTGGGCCGCGCTTCGAGCACCACGCGCGTCATGCCCGACACCGGCTGCGCGATGCGAATGTGGCTGAGCAGCGCGTCTCCATCAAAAGACTTGCCCACGAGTTCGGGAGCGAGTTGGGTGTCGCGCAGATCGAAGTAGAAGCGTTCGGGATTTGTGAGGTGTCCGGGCTCGTACTGGACCTGATCCTCGAGATCGAGGACGACCGTGCTTGAATCGCCGGATGACCAGTGGCGGACCGCGGTCACGCGCGGGAACTTCGAGAGTTCCTGCGGCGTCGCCGGGGTATTGTCAGATTCGTCGGTGGTGGAGAGCACATCACTGGTGGCGGGATTGGCGTCGATGGCGGCCAGAGGTTGCGCTGGTTTGGACTGCGCGGTGGGCACTGCGGGCCGCGTGATCTCGGGTTTGTTCTGCACCATCGCGCCACTAATCTGCGCGTTTTTGAGTTTCCACCAGACGCCCGCAACGAAAGCCGCCGCGATGACGGTTCCGACGAGCATCACCAGGAGCCACGCACGGTGCGATTCGTCAGCAGGAGATTGTCCGAGACTGAGCGTGGGCTCGGGGGCGGCCGAGGGGTCAGCAGCCATCGATGCTGCGGTCGAGAGCGCGGTCTCGGGGAGAGCAGTTTTTTCTTTCTGTTCTTTCGCTTCTTTGATTTCTTTTAGAGGCGCCGCGCCCGGCGCAGATGAGATGGCTGCAGGAATCGAAGCTGCATTGGGTATGGCGGTGGGCTTCGCAGCCGACTGAACTGGAAGAACTGCGGGCGCGGAAAATGCTTTCGGCGCGGGTTCGAGAGGAAATGCTGAGGGCTTCGCGGAGACTGCCTGCGTCTCGACCGGCTTGGGCGGGGCCACTGGTACAACTGGTTTCGGCGCGGGAGCCGTCGGAGCGGCGGCCACCGTGGGTAGAACTGGAACTCGCGTTGGCGCGGGTTCCTGGCGTTTCGTCGCAGGCGCAGCGATCGCACTTTGCGGAATCGTTGGCTTAAGCGCTTCGAGTTTCGGCGCCTCGACCTTGGCGGCTTCAATCGGCAGGGCAGGCTTGGGCGGTAACGGAATCCTGGGTGGAACCGGCGAAGCGGCCGTTCCACCCGTCGGCATTCCGGAGATCGGAGGCTTCGGCGGCACAGCGGCTATCGGCGCCGTGACTGCCGACTTGGATGCGTCAGCTTTCGGCATCTCCAGCTTGAGCGACCCCGCCTTCGGTGCTTCGAGTTTGGTAGCGGCGATCTGTGCCGACTGCGCGAAGCGGTCCTCGTCCTCAGGCTTGAGTGCTCCCAGGACAAGTTCGGCCAATAGACTCAAATTGCGAACGTCAATTTCGTTGAAGGCGAAGGGCCAAGAGGAGAAGGCTTCGAGAACTCCGATCACGCGGCGGCGTCCGCAGAGCGGAACCGCGACCATAGAGCGTGCTCCCAGCTTGCGGCACGACTGAAGATTGACGCGCGGATCGGTTTCTGTGTCGTCGCAGATGACGATCTGCGCCGTGCGGAAGCATGCTCCGGAGAAAGCCGAGTCGCGGTCGATGCGTGTGCCGGGATCCGGACAAATCGTGCCCGCCGCAGCGCGCAAGACGATCTCATTGTTCTCGGCCAGTGCGATGGCGAGGCCGTCAGATCCGGTGATGGAGACGGCGCGCTCCGCTACCAGTTGCAGGACTTCATCAAGAACAAAGAGCTCTGCCGGTTCGAATTCGGAAATGGGAGTAGGAGAATCGAATGCGTTCTGGCGCGAGGCCAATGCTTTGCGGCGGCGAATCTGATCGTGCAGCGCAGAGAACGCAAGCAGCGCTTGCAAAGCGTCGCGGTGCGACGGCTTCTGGCCATGATCTGCGTCGGACTCGCCGCCATTTGTCGGCCACGCGGGCACACGCGCGCTGGAAAGGGGGCCAGCTATATCAAGGTCAGCGTTGGTTGTGGTGGTGGTAGCCATCGACACACGAATACATGCTTAAGTTATCGAGGTTTGAGGTGACTTTCAATCACAGGGGGATGACCTTTTGGGTATGTACTTTAGTGCTTATGCCTGCAGCAGCGGCATACTCACACTGCGAGCTCACTGACCGATGACCACTGACCACATAAGCCTGGCTCCTGCCCCCTGGTCGCTGTTCTTTGTTCTCTGCTTTCTCCCGTACCATCCCAGTTACTAAAAGCCGGACAGAGGAGAGAGATAAGATCTCAAGATCGTCTTCTGGCCGACCATCGATCTCTAGCGGAGTTGGTATGGACGCAGGGACATCTACGGAGCGGCAGGTCCGGGCGCAGCACCGGCACGAGCTCCGCACTCTCAGCTACCTCACCGTGGACCAGACGAACGGCGGGGTGGTCCGGAATCTCAATCAGTACGGTCTCGGGGTGCAGATGGTGGCGGCCTTACGTCCGCACCAGCAAGTTCGCCTTCGATTTGAACTGCGCGATCCGCGTCTGCGGATAGAGACGCGCGGAGAAGTGGCGTGGGGAACGTTCTCGGGGCAGTGCGGCATCCGCTTTCTCGATCTTTCGGCGGAGATGCGGCGACAGATCAATGCGTGGATTCTCGGCGATCTGCTGGAGGGGATCTCGTTACATGCCGAGCGCACCGGAGCGATGTTCGGTAGGTCAGCGTTCAGGGAAGCGAACGAAGCGCAACGCGTCGGGGAAGCTCTGGAATGCACCGTAGAAGAAGACAATTTGGAAGAAGACGATGGGCTGCTGATCTCCGGACCCGCGCCGAAAGTGATTCCTCTGCCCCTGCGACGGGAAAGGTTCGAACGGAAGCTTGATCCATTGCCACAGATCCCACCGCACGAATCGGGCACGCTGGATTGGCTCTCGCAGCCGCTGTCTCCGCGTGGGATTGCCTGGACCATCGATGCGCTGGTATGCACCGCTGCGCTGCTGATGTTCGCGCTGATCTTTCTTTCTGTGATCGGAGAGGAGCCGCGTTGGCCTATAGGGATGGCTGCCGTGGGCGCAGCCTCGGTGGCCATCATGTATTGGGGATTTTTCTGGGTCTTTGGCGGGAAGAGTCTTGGAAAACGGCTGGCTCGCAGCGTCGGAATCACGCCAGAAACCAGGAAATAGATGTAACAGCAGGATCAGCCTGTAGGCACCCAAGCTTAGTGCATCAGGAATTGCTGAGCCAGCCACAGCTGTAAGGCACGCTGCTGGGGACGCGACACATTCAGAAATCGCATTCCGAAATTCCCGCTTTGATCGCGCCAGACGACTTCCGCGTCGGCCTTCAGCTTGGATCGGGTTCCAGGAAGCTCGAAGTGGACTTGCAACACGATGTCGGCGTCGATGAAGTGTTCGGTGCGGACCTGCATGCCGCCCTGGCTCAGGTTGATCAGTTGAGCGTCTTTCGCCTCCTGCCCCTTGGCCTTAAGCGAGACGGGAACTTCGATGCCGGTGCGGTGATAGCGCAGACGTCCATCGACAATCATGTTACGAGCCGCCGATAGGGTGCGCACGGCTTGCTCGACGGAGATCGGCTTTTCGAAGGCGAACAGCGCTCCCGTCTGATCGAGATTGGTCAGGCAATGACGGCCGCCCATGATGACCAGCGGCACGGTATACGGCTGTCGCTGCGGACCCTGGAGTTCGTGCAGAATCTGGGAACTTCCGTTCAGATCGCAATCCACGATGAGGGCGTCGATCTTGGTCCGGGCAAGGCGCTCGAGGGCTCGCTGCGGTTCGTTTTCCACGGTAACGTCCATATGAAGACCGCCAAGGATGCATTCCAGAACGCTCACTTCCAGCCAGTCACGCGAGACCACCATCGAGGAAAGTGTCATGCGGCCACTCTATCTGGGGGAGTAATGCGGCCCCAGATAACCAACGTAACGGCGTCCGAACTTCGACCTTGGACCTTAGACCTTGGGCTTTGGGCTTCGGGCCTCATGCCTCGCGCCTCGGATCCTATCCAAGGTCCAAGGGTCCTGGGCCTGGCGTCTGTGCCTGGCTGACGCGGCCCCTGGTCGGGAAGGTGCACTTCCCGTAACTGCACAATTCCGTGGAACTTTCGGTGCTTGGGAGCCGTACTTTCTAATGCGTGCGACGTCCAAGACCATAGCTGTAGGCAGATTCGGGGTCGTCACGCCCGATTTCTGCATCAGAGTGAAAAAAGGGCCAGATTTTGTTTAGCTGTAATATCGGACGGTTTCCCTCGTCTTCATAGTGGGTAGGTTCGCTGAGGCAGCCTGGAGTGGTCTCGATATGCGCACCGTAATCGACATTTTCGTCCAGATTTTTCGCAACCTGTGGGCGCACAAACTACGCTCGTTCCTGACGATGTTTGGCATCGCTTGGGGCGTGGGATCGCTGCTGCTGCTGGTGGGCGTGGGCGAGGGTTTCCGCTCGGGCAACAAGCGGGAAATGGCGGAGTTCGGCAAAGACATCATGTTTCTTTTCCCCGGGCGGGCACCAGCCGTCTCGGGAAACATGAGTTCTGCAAAGTCCTACCTGCTGACGTATCAGGATTACCTCGACATCAGGCAGGCCGGCCATGTGCGAAATGCCTGTCCGATTATCTCGCGCAGCGATCTGCATGAGGTCAGCGAGTTTGCCAGCGGCAGTGGGGAGATCCTGGGAACCGAGCCGCATTTGAACGAGATCAGCTTTCTGCCGATCAAAGACGGGCGCTGGCTGGACGAGTTGGATGGAACACAACGGCGGAATGTTATTGTTTTGGGCAGCGAACTGCTGAAGACGCTGTTTCCGGGCCGTCCGGCAATTGGCTCCTTCATTCTTCTGAATGGCACCCGGTTTGAAGTTGTCGGCACCATGCCGCATCTGGGCCGCGGCGACAACATGTGGCTCAACATGCGCGGCTATATCCCCTTTCAAGTGATGGCCGAAGCCTTTCCGCTGAAGGGCGAGAATCATCAGAGGTCGATTTCGTTCATCGAGTATCAGCCCGAAGTTACCGCCGACCACGTTCTGGCGCAGAAAGAAGTGCACCGGATCGTTGGCCGGAATCACGGATTTGATCCCAACGATGAAAATGCGTTTGATGAATGGGACTCGATTCAGGAGTCGAAGATGGTCGGAACCATCTTCGATGTCATGAACATGTTTCTGGGCGCGGTGGGGATGGTGACGCTGGCGCTGGGCGCGATCGGGGTGATCAACATCATGCTGGTCGCCGTCACCGAACGCACGAAAGAGATCGGGTTGCGCAAGGCTCTGGGCGCGACCAATCGCAGCATCCTCTTCCATTTCTTTTTAGAAGGATTGCTGCTCACGCTGGGCAGCGGACTGCTTGGGCTGGCATTTGCCGGAGGCCTGATGTCGCTGATGGGCGGTGTGCAGGGGCCGCAAGGATTTGATCCGCCGAAATTGGTGCCGATGTCAGCCATGCTGGCGATCGGGAGTTTGACGCTCGCCGGAGTGATTGCCGGACTATATCCAGCGCGCAAGGCCGCTATGTTGCAGCCGGTGGAAGCGCTGCGCGCGGAGTGATGCAAACGGTGACACGACATGTTTCGTGATTTGCTGCAGGAAGCCTATGGGGCGATGCGCCACAATCGGCGCCGCACCGCGCTGACCATGCTGGGCATGGCCTGGGGCATTGCCACGGTCGTCATGCTGCTGGCGTATGGCGACGGATTCGGCCGGGCGTGCGCCAACATCTTCGCGAACTTCGGCACGAAACTCGTCATCGTGGTGCCGGGCACGACTTCCACACAGGCTGGCGGACAGAAGGCGGGAGTCAATATCAAATTCACGCAGGATGATGTTGACGCGCTTTCCACCAATCTGCCCCAGATCACGCACATTACCCCGAGCGTCGACAAGCAGGCCGTCGTTGCCTACGAAAACCGATCCTTCACCTGGAATGTCACGGGCAATGATCCGGACGTGTATGACATTCGCTCGCTCAAACTAGGCGAGGGCCGCTTCTACAACATGGAAGACCAGGTGCAGCGTGCACGGGTCGCCGTGATTGGCTCCGAGGCGAAAGAGAAGCTGTTCTCCGGGCGCAATGCGCTCGGGGAGCACATCCGGCTCGACGGTCTGAGCTTTGAGGTGGTCGGCGTGCTTAGCGCGAAGATGCAGGAGGGGAATGACGATATCAACCGCACGGTGTACGTCCCCTTCACCACGATGAGCGATTTGAAGAGCACGCATTATCTGGACACGATCTGGTTCAACTATCAGACGCCGGAGTACCAGCGGATCGAGCCGGCGGTGCGCACGATTATGGCCGGACAGCACAAGTTCAACGAAACAGACCGGCAAGCCGTGAGAGTTTTCAACCTGATGAACCAACTACATCAGTTCGAAATCATCACGCTGGGGCTGAAGATTCTAATGGGATTCATCGGAACGCTGACGCTGGGCATTGGCGGCGTCGGCCTGATGAATATCATGCTGGTTTCAGTCACGCAGCGGACACGCGAGATCGGCGTGCAGAAAGCGCTGGGCGCGAGAAGAGGATACATCCTGTTTCAGTTCTTGGCCGAGGCGCTGACCATCACCGCCATGGGCGGCGTGCTGGGGGTGGTGCTCGCATATGCGGTCGCGCTGTCCGTGGGGCGGCTCACGTTATACAGCGCGTTTGCCAAGAACGGCGAGGCGGGCGACATTCGATTGATCATTCAGCCTGCGACTCTGATTGCATCCACGGTGATCCTGGGCGCCGTGGGATTGATCAGCGGGATGATTCCGGCATTCCGAGCTTCACGGCTGAACCCGATTGAGGCGCTCCGGCACGAGTAGGACCGCGGCTTCACAGGTGCCTACGATTCGTGTCAGGGCACGGATTCAGCCGGGGCGGTCAAGCCCATAAAAGACGAGGCTTTAGCCCCTGAAGCCCGATCAAGCCGACCCTTTCATTCAGAGATACTGGGTTCCCCTCTAGTTTGTCCTACCGGCTATTTACAAGTTCAGGACAATCACTCACGTAACGCGATGAAATCGTTCGTCTCGCGATATAGTGTCCGGGCATGAGTAAGGACAGAAAATCCCCCCGACAGAAGAAGGAACTGGAGTACGCGAGAGACCACTTTGCGGGCGGCTTCAACTCGTCCGCTCATGGGCTTGCCAAGGGATGGCGACGCAAGAAGGCGCGCGTCAATCGCCAATACCGGCGGAAGTCCGACGAGTTGCTGGCTCCGCTGAAGCCGGGTTTGGAAGGGCAGGATGTCGAGATCATTGCGGGCGAGTTGACTCCGGCGCATCTGCAGGAATCGGTCACGCGTAAGCGACTGCACAAGATCGGCGTGATTACGATGGGGAAAAGAGTGAAAGATAGGTTGCAAAGGCGCGCCGAGGCAGTAGGGAGAAAGGCGCAGCAGCATCAGCACTTCGACCATGCGGCTGCAGAGGCCGTCCGTACCCTGAACCATCTGAGCGGCCAAGAACTCGCAGGTCTGGTGAATCGGGCCGAGCTCTTGCGAAAAAGAAATGGCGATGCGGTGAAGCGAGTCCGAAACTCCAAGCATCCGATTGATCAGGCTTTGAACTTTCTATATGCGGTGAGCACGGGATCGAGCCGGGAACTGGATGCCTTGCGGAGAAATCCGAACGTCAACCGCGAACTCGGAAGCTGGATTCAGAAGGCGAACCGCATCATGGCCCGAGAGCAACGCAAGCGGGAACGGAAACGAAACGAAAAAGAAGCGACGCGGCAGCGTCTGAAGCTGGTGCGCAAGGCCTCCGCAGGAATGTGATCCGCAGGAATCTAAACCTCTACCTCTGACTTCTGAGGAGCGGACATCGTCTCACGGTACCACTCCACCGTACGGCGCAAGCCTTCTTCGAAATCGACTTTTGGTTTGTAGCCCAAGGCGGCCTCCGCCCTGGAGATATCCGCAAGTGAGTGCTTGATATCGCCGCCACGCTCGGGGCCGTACTGGGGCTGTCCTTTGTAGGAAGTCATGCCCTGCAGCAGTTTGAATGTTTCGTTCAGCGTGACCCGGCGTCCGGTGGCGGTATTGAGGACCTGTCCTGCGACCTTCGCGACAGGAGCTTTGCAGGCCAGCAAATTCGCTTCCACCACATTGTCAATGTAGGTGAAGTCCCGGCTTTGCTCGCCATCGCCGAACATCGTGGGCTGCTCGCCGCGCAACATGAGAGTGATGAACTTGGCGAGCACGCCGGAGTAGGGGGACGAAGGATCCTGGCGCGGTCCGAAAACGTTGAAGTAGCGCAGGCACACGGTCTCGAGCTGATAGCAGCGGTAGAACGAAACCATGTAGTGCTCGCTCGCCAGCTTCGCCACCGCATAAGGAGAAATAGGATCGGGCCTCATCTCTTCGCGCTTGGGCAGCGTGGGCGTGTCGCCGTAAGCAGAAGATGAGGCAGCGTAGACCACGCGCTTCACTTTCGCATCGCGGGCGGCAATCAGCAGGTTGACCGTGCCGTCGACATTGGCGCGATTGCTCCCCAGCGGATCGAGAACAGATTTCGGCACAGAGGGAATCGCCGCTTCGTGGAAGACGAAGTCGACGTCTGTGCAGGCTTTGTGCATGGCATCGAGATCGAGCAGGTCGGCCTCCCGAAAGTCGATGCGGTTGAGAATCTCGCGGATATTCTCGCGCTTGCCGGTGGCGAGATTGTCTACTCCACGCACCTGTTCGCCGCGGGCAACAAGAGCCCGGGCAAGAGAAGATCCAATAAAGCCAGCGATGCCGGTAATCAGATAGCGAGCCATGAGGTTCAATCATAGCGAATCAGGGGCTTTGGTTGAAGAATGGAATGTGAAAAAGTCGGGTTACCATCATGCGGAGCTCGGTAACTTCAAGACCTATTCTTTCGGCTCTTCTTCAGGATGCGCAAAAAGTCCTCGCGCATGAGGATTTGGCGGGTCTCAAAGAATTCGACGAGCCCCTGAATCGCAGCCGCTGGATCGGAGATCAGGGGAAGCGCTTCGAGCGGTCCATTCGCGGGAAGGGATGATGCGATGCCCGGACCCATGACCAGGCAGTGATGACCGAGCGTGGCAAGCAGCCGTTTCAGATGGGCTTTGTCGCTGTCCGCCATCTCCTCAAATGCAATTCCCATGCCCAGATAAGGATAGTTGACAGCGACCGTGCCTTTCGCCTCGACGCGCTCGCCATTGGCTTCCAGCTTCAGATGTAGCTTGGTTCCGGTCGGGTACGTGGCCTGCGCCTCGACATAGCAGCCGTGAAGGCTGACGTCGGTGAAGGTGGCCCAGGTGCGGACGTCGCATCCTTCTTCGCGTACCTCCGCGCTGCCCTCGCAGCGGTAGCGTGGACTGCGACGCTTCTCGGCTCCGCTGAATTGATCCGCCGCGCTTGCTGCCGTGGTGACCTGATGGCTGGCTCTGGCTTCCGGCGCCGGGGCAGTAGCGGCGCCGCTTGTCTGCACAGCGGATTGTTTCAAGGCGCGCAGGTAGGCAACGCCTTCGTCGATGTCCTCAGGCATATAGCTCCGATAAGACGAGCCATCCCGGTTCCGGCGCTTACTAGCAGAAAGCCGGAACTCTGTTATTTCTTATCGGGAAAAAAGAGTCTGAGGTTTAACCGCCTCGCATCGCCGACTGAGGAATTTCTAACCTTGCATCGACGAACGTTCGGCCGCCTGCGGCGTAGTCACCTGGCGGATCTGTTTCCACAGTTCATCGCGTCCGGCGCCGGTCTTCGAGGAGTAAGGCAGCAGGCGCGCCGAAGGATATTCGCTGCTCAGCGTGCGCAGAACATTGTGGATCTGGTTGTTGGAGAGGCGATCCGCTTTGGTCGCGACCAGCAGGACCTCGCGGCCGGAGGCGCTGAGAAAGTCGAGCAACTGCCGGTCGCTTTGTTGCGGAGGAACGTTGACATCGATCAGCGTCACGCAGAGCACCAACGTGGGACGCTGGTTCAAATACGGTTCGATGAACTTCGGCCATTCCTGCGAGATTTCACGGGAGATCTTGGCATATCCGTAGCCCGGAAGGTCGGCGAAAATCATCTCGGGTCGCGGCTTTCCCGGCCAGCGGATTTCGAAGAAATTGATGCTGCGCGTGCGTCCTGGAGTCGAGCTGGTGCGCGCGAGCTTGGTCCCGACCAGAGAATTAATGACACTCGATTTGCCGACATTAGAGCGGCCTAAGAACGCGACTTCAGGGACCGAGGGAGCAGGGAATTGGGAGGCATCCGTCGCCGCCGCCAGAAAATTGGATAAGACCCTCATGTCCAAGTGTGCTATAGCGTGAGTGAGATTGGCAAGCGAGGTGGGCGAATGCGTTCGATTGAGGAGCGTGCGCAAATGAGAGCGACAATTATCTTCTGCCTTGCCCGCTAACCGGCAATAGAAGAATCGCGTTGGTTCTACAAGCCGAATCTCGTGCTACTCTGTACGCTTTCGAGTGTCATTGGGTGCAGGTCTGCGTACGGCGGCAGCCGGACGCTTCTGGCCTGTGCGATCACTGCAATGGGTAGCGCCTCAACTTTTCTCGATCTGCCACTACGACCGCCGCTGCACTCGATAATCTCGATTTCATCGTCCTAGCCTGATCCCGGGTAAACCACATGGTTCCCATTTCCAAGCTGCGGAGTTCTCTCTGGCTCCAGAAAGGGCACATGATTCCCGAGTTGGAGTGGGCATGAGAACCTAGCAGCAGATGGCCGATCTCATGTGCCATCACATGCCCCAGAAGCCTTCCAGGGGTGGTACCTGATTCATGATGGAGCTTCTCGATGGCATCATAGAAAACGTCGATGTAAGCTCCCGTTCCGTCCGCGGCGAGGAACGCCACACCAAAACTGTCTCCTTTCATCTTTTTTCCGTATGCAAGAATCCTAAGATTCAGGTGAGTTGGACCCTGAGACGCAAGGCAATTGGCGGAGGCCACACTCTCGCGCCTGGCCGCGCAATCGACCCACGTTATCTGCAATCCCGCGGCCGTGAATATCCGGCTCGCTTCCTGCTCGGCGAATTCAACCACCGGGAGAGGCGTTGCCGCGTCATTGAAGATGCCGACCATTACCGAAACAGTCGATGAATTCCCGGTACAGAAAAAGCTTGTCGTGGCAAGAAACAGCAGCATCAGAAATGCTTTGGCGCGTATGCCCATGCACAGAACCCCCATGCGGTTCCATGCACAATCAGCTGGTTTGAACAGCGGATCAATGCACCAGACATTACCTGTCGGTTAAGTCCGAGTCACTTGCCATGTGGCATCGGTTGAACAAGTTGAGAGCGTCGATAACACGCTCGGCACCGTTGGCAGCAGTGCGCTAGACTAGGGCACCAAAGGGGCACCCTTGTGACTGAATCTGATGTAGCTCGCCTGGTTCGGTTCGGAGTCTTTGAAGTCGACCTGAAGACGGGGGAACTGCGCAAGCGTGGCCAACGAATAAACCTTCAAGAGCAGCCCTTCCAGCTACTCGCGGCCCTCCTCGAACAGCCCGGGGAAGTCCTTACCCGAGAAGAACTGCGACAGAAACTCTGGCCCGCAGACACCTTCGTCGATTTTGACCATAGCTTGAATGTCGCGGTTAAAAGGCTGCGTGATGCTTTGGGCGAATCGGCGGAGTCTCCGGTTTTCGTTGAGACAGTTGCCCGGCGCGGCTACCGATTTATCGCTCCGCTGACTAATGAAGAACGAGTACCGGCGACGTCCCCCAATACTCCTCCTCCGACGACTCGACAGCATTCGCGTAGGAAATTCTTCGTGAGTCTCGGTGCAGCCTCTCTGCTTGCTGTCGGCGCCACCCTTTTCTGGCTATATCGGACAACATCAATCAGCCCGAGGATCACCAGTTCAAAACAATTGACCTTCAGCGGGCAAATTGGAAATCCCTTCTTCACAGAAGCCCTGCAATCGATCCAAACAGACGGTCAAAGGATCTACTACACCGACAAGTTTTCTCGGCTGCGCTTTGTGTCCGTCACCGGTGGGGAGGAGGGCTACGTGCAGACCGACGCTGTCAACGTCGCACTCTTGCATATTTCGCCTGACGGATCGAAGCTCCTGGTTCGCGATTTCCTTAGCTCCGAAGGGTTCAGTGAAGGCCCGCTTTGGCTGGTCCCCGTCAATGGTGGTCCTCGCCAGCGCCTTGGCGATATACAGGCTCAGGACGCCGCCTGGTCACCTGACGGCAAGACAATTGCCTTCGCTCAAGGGTCGAATCTGTTTCTGACTGACTATCTTGGAGCTCCTCCCCGAAAGCTCGCTACGACGCCGGGACGGCCATTTTGGCTACGCTGGTCGCCCAATGGAAAGGTTCTTCGGTTCACTCTGAACGATACGAAAACCGACGTGCGAACTCTTTGGCAGGCGAACCTTTCGGGTTCGATTCAACAGCTATTCGCAGGTTGGAAAGACAGAGAATATTCCTGTTGCGGGATCTGGTCGCCCGATGGCCGCTATTATCTGTTCCTTCACTTTAGTGAGGATCAACCGCAACTGTGGGCGCTACGCGAAGATAGATTCGCAAGCAACCATGTGGACCCCCTGCCTGTGAGCGTCAATCAGGTCGGGGTCACATTCATAGCTGTTACCAGCAGTACCTCCCCGAAAAGGCTCTTCGTTCTGGGACTCAATCCTCTCGCCGAGGCTTTTGCGGTTGATCCCAAAGATAAGCGCCCCCTTCAGCTCCTTCCAAAACTACCTGCGTATGATCTCACTTTTTCCCGGGACGGCAAGTGGGTAACCTTTTTTTCCCAAGACGCAACCAAATCGCTTTGGCGCGCGCGCGCCGATGGCACTAACCCAATCCAACTTACGTCACCTCCATTGGAGGTGGTTTTCCCGGTGTTTTCTCCGGATGCATCACGTATCGCAATGATGGGCAGAATTCCCGGGCAGCCATTCAAGATCTACTGGGTGAATGCAGACGGCGGAACGCTCCACGAGCTTCGCACCGACGTAACCAATCAGGCAGACCCAGCCTGGTCGGTAGATGGCCAGTCCATCATCTTCGGCGAACCACCCAACATTTGGGTTGAGTCCGGCAAACAAAAAGCAATGTACATATCAAATCTCAAGTCCGGCCAGACCTCTAAGATTCCGGGGTCGGACGGTTGGTTTTCTCCACGCATGTCTCCCGACGGGCACACTCTGGCGGCGCTATCCGTGGACCTGAAAAGAATTGGATTGTTCGATTTCCAGACGGCAAGATGGCGTGATCTCCCGCAACCTAACGGACCTAACGGTCCGTTCTGGTCAGCCGACGGTCAGTGGGTTTACTTTAACGCTGGCGAGGACGGTGTCTGGCGTCTTCGAGTCCGAGACAGCCATAGTGAGTTCGTCCTGTCAACATCTTCGATCCTGCCCAATCACTCATGTTTCGCCACCGGTTTTACTCCTAAACAATCCATCATCCTTCCTTGTATTCGAAGGAGTTCCGACCTTTATGAACTAGATTGGGAGTGAGAGCTCGGAGTCTTCGCACTTCATAACTCTATCGTCTCGTTCGCCTCATTTTGCCGCAAAACCCGACTCGCCCATTCGGGTGTCCGTACTGCGCCCCCCATTTATTAGCTTTAGAAGGGCGAGCTGATCTTTTGTGGGTTGTCGGCCACCTTGGAAGTATCCAGTTCTGACTTCCTTTCTATCGAAAATTCCTGACTAGCATCAGATTCGACTCGGCAAACTGATCCTGAACGTACAGAATGGATTTGCGGTCGGCCGACAAACTCAAACCCCATCCAAGGTTTTTCTCCAGCGGCCAAAGAACGTGGGTCTTGGTGTCGGCAAAATCCAAAAACGCCAGCTCCGCGTGCGGGAATTTTCCGAACTTCAGGAAGTAGATTCCTTCCGGACTGAGCGCCCAATTCGGCCAGCCTCCCGGATCGATGTCGCTCAGCACTTTGCTCTCTTCACCGCCGCCTTGCAGTGGCAAGCGCCAGACGCCGGCCTGCTCGTATTTCGAATAGTAAAGGTAAGTTCCATCAAACGACTCCACCGGCGAGATTCCCCCGTGCTTCGTTAACTGCAAAGGTGTTCCGCCTTGTATCGGTATTTTCCAGATCTGGAACGGTTCCGCTCCTCGCTTTGAGGCGAAATAGATCGATTTTCCGTCCCGCGACCAGCTCGGCGAGAGATTATCGGATCCCGGAATCGTCGGCAGCAGCCGTGGCACACCTCCGGGCACTTCGACAAGGTAGATTTCACTTCGCTCATGCGGATGAAATTCGAACGCAATGTAGCGTCCATTCGGTGACCAGCGCGCGCGCCCCGCTGTCCCGTGCAGCGAGGTGATCTGATCACAAGAGCTGCCATCCACCTGGCATGTCCAGATATCCCAAAATCCCAACCGATCGGACTCGAATGCTACTTTCTTTCCGTCTGGAGACAACTCCGGCCGCATTTTGTGGCCCTTCTCTGAAACCAGAGCGAAGGGTGGCTTCTGGGGATGCGTCGTATCCTTCAGGTCAAGCTGCCATATGTCCGCCTTGCCCACGCCCTGTTCATAGACAAGCGAGGTGTCAGTTTTGGAGGGCATGGTGGGCCACTCGGCCTCTCCCACCGGACCGGCCACCGGCCTGGGAATGCACCCCGCTGCTGCTACCACCCACAGTCCCATCTCGGCGCTGCGCGCAGAAGCAAAAACGATCTCGCGACTGTCGCTGGTCCATGCCAATGATCCCGACATGGGCCGATGGTCAAACGTCAGACGCTTCGCCGGCCCGCCATTCGCGGCCATCACATAAATGTCGTTGCTCACACCGGCTACTGCCGAGCGGATGAAAGCCAGCAGGGTGCCATCCGGAGAGTAACTTGGAGAGCGATCGATCCATCCTGGCGGCGGCGATGAAATTTGACGTATGCTCGAATCGGCTACCGATAACACGGAGATCCATGCCTTCGTCGGATCGCTCTCATGGCTCTCGGTAAAGGCAATCAAGCTTCCATCCGGTGACCAGGACAGCCCTCCTCCCAGATGGTCCGGACCACGGTAAACGCGCCGCTCCGTGCCTCCCAAGGCCGGAATCGTAAAAATGGAGAAGAAGTTGTCCGAATATCGCGTAAAGGCAATCTGGCGGCCATCCGGCGACCAGGTGGGACAGCAATCCCCGGGATCGTTCGTCAGCTGAATCGACTTTTCCCCGCCCGCGACCGCCGCATAAATTCCGGTCTTATGTCCGCCATCGCTTTGTCGAAATGCAACCAGAGTGCCATCGGGCGAGAAAGCTGGCGTCGCCTGGTATCCACGGAGCCCGATCAACGGGACTACCTCAATCTTCGCCAGCTGCGAGTCCGGACGCGGGCGATAGAGTGCCCAGATGGATGCCGAACAAACCAGCCCGAGACATATCGTGGCTGCGGCCCATAACCGTCCGGAAGGTAGCCGCGATCTGTGGGCGGTGACACTCGCTGGCTCTGGCGGGTTTTCTTCCTTCGGCTGGATCGGCGCAATAAACCGATAGCCGCGCTTGGCGACCGTTTCGATGAAACGCGGATTCTCCGCGGAATCCCGTAGCGCCTCCCGCAGTCGCGCCACCGCGCTGTTCAGCCCATGATCGAAATCAACGAACGTATCCGCCGGCCAGAGTTCCAGTCTCAATTGATCGCGCGTGACCACCTCTCCCGGTCGCTGCAACAGCAAAAACAAAACACGGAACGGTTGTTCCTGTAGTTTGATTTTTCGGCCTTCTCTACATAGTTCGCCGGCACGAACGTCGACTTCAAAGACATCGAACCGGACTTTTTCTGCGGGAGACTGGATAACTGACATTTTCCCACCCTTGCGTTGGACGTTGGCGCATCACCGAGGTTAGTGATCACCTGAGAAACCGGTTTCTCCCAACCCAGATTGCCCATCAAACTCCAATCGGTTCACAGACTTCGCCTCGTTACCCAGCCGTGTGCTCTTCGTGTTTCGCTTTGCATTGCCGAATCCGGCTTCCTGTTACCAAATGGACTCACGCTGAGGACAGGAACAAGCACAAACTGCCCGGCGAAATCGATCGTCATGGGATCACGAGGCCTTGGAGACATGCAGAGAAACAATCGAACCCTGCTTGCAGTTACGTTAATGCCGTTGCTGTGGTTCAACGCATTCGCCACAACCAGAAGCCAGCAAGATACGAAACGCTCTGCAACCTTGGCCGTCCCGGCTTCGCGAGTTGCCTCGATCACCGAACGGGCCAGGCTGGGAGACTCCCAGGCCGAATATCAATTGGGGTGGTCCTACATAACATCCAAGAATGTTTCCCCGAATTATCAGCAAGGCTTGATCTGGCTGCGGAAATCGGCAGATCAGAATTTTCCCGACGCTGAATTCGGGCTCGCCTATCTGTACGAACAAGGCAAAGGAGTGAAGAGGAACTATCGGGAAGCCATGCGTTACTACGCCGCTGCGGCCCAACAGGGCAACACAATCGCCGAAAACAATCTCGGCTCTATGTACGAACGCGGGGAGGGTGTCCGCAAGAACTTCGGCCAGGCTGCGGAGTGGTATCGCAAATCCGCCGAGCACGGCGGATTCGTCGCCGCATGCAATCTCGCGTCTTTATATTTTCACGGCAAAGGCGTGCCCCATGATTACGTCCAGGCCGCAACCTGGTTTCGAGCCGCTGCCGAGCGAGGCTATCCCCCGGCACAGGAAAATCTGGCTTGGATGTACTACACCGGTTCGGGAGTGAAACTCGACTTCTCCGAAGCCGCCAAATGGGTCCGCCGCGCCGCCGAATTAGGATTCGCCCGCGCTCAGCTCGATTTAGGTTACCTCTATGAGCAGGGCAAAGGCGTGCCTTTGGACCACATTTCCGCGTACATGTGGTACAAAGCAGCCGTCGATCGAGGAGAACACCGAGGCATCGCAGCGCTAAAAAGTCTCTCCTCCGTGATGACCGACGCACAAATCAAACAAGCCAGCGTCGCTGCGGCAGAATTGAAAATGTCCACATCCATCGTGGCCGGAGACAGCCGCTTGGATTCGATCGGAACCTTCGTTCCTCCCCGCTAAGCAAGATGAACTTGCCAGAAGTTGACTCAACTCGAGATTAAAGGCACTCGTCTCGCGGACTTTCCCGTTCCGGCCGATTCAGGGACACAAACGTGAAACGCCGTCACTCCAGCCACATCGATCACTGCTCATTGACAGGTTTCGAGACCGTCGTTTTTCTGTGGATCGACAAATCTAGTTCTTGCCAATCACTCCCGCAGAGAAGGCGTCGCCTCCGGGTTCGCCCCGTTGCAGATGTACCTGATATGTGTTCCCCCACGACAGACCGAAATCCGGTGAGTTCCAGAACGAATCCCGCCACGGTTCCGGCAGTCCCCACGCATTCAGGCCGTACATGGTCTCCATGTCGGATTCCAGAAATCCGGTGAAGCCCTGCGCCGTGCACTGTGTGTTGTTCAGGTCGGTGCACTGCGGAGTAACGTTCTCCCAATAAGTACCCGCAGGCAAAACCACTGGCGTGCTCCAGGTCACGAGAATGGTGTATTCCGGTACGCCATTCAGACTTCGTCCGGTCGCCGTCATCGTGGCATTCGCTGTACCGCTGGCAACCAGCGTTCCGCCGCTGCCGCCCGCCTTTGGAATTTTGCTGCGGATCTCCCACGGAGTCGCGACAGGATCGAGCGCCGTCGGATACGCGATGGTGTTAATGAACAAGCCAGTCACATTCCACTTCTGTCCGGCGGGAACGGTGAATGGAGAATAAATCTGCGACAGTGTCTGTGATCCTCCGGGATAAATGTTCTCGTTGGCGAAGGTGTCCGCAGCCGGGCTGCTGGGGTCAAAGTCTCCCCCATAAAACAAGCATGGGGTGCAGTAGGAAGGTGCGGCTTGCAGGCGGCCTACAGAAAAGACAACGCCGGTCGAATCCGATCCGCCTTCCGAGGTGGCGCCCACGAGAGCCTCTTTGTAGATGAGCACGCTGGCGAGGGGAAGAGCGCCATCACTTCCGGCGGCGAAGGTGTGAAGAACGGTTTCGGTCCAGGCGCCGGCAGACGGAGAAAGCTGAAACACAGTTCCATAGCCGTAGATGCCGCCGTTGAAGGTCGTAGCGAACAGATCGCCATTGTTATCCATCACCGGGGCATCGTAGGGAAAGCCGCCATCATTGCCCCCGGTGAAGTTGTAGAGAACCGATTCCTCCCAGGAACCGCTCGAAGGAGCGAGTTCGAAAACGGTGCCGCTGTTATATTTGCCGCCTGAAGTCGTCGTCCCATAGAGATTGCCGGCCTTGTCGGAAATCACGCCTGCGTTGACCGAGCCTCCATCGAGATTTCCGGTGAAGAAGTAAAGAACCTTCTCATTCCATTTCGTTCCTGACTCAGAGAGCTCGAAAACCGCTCCGGCCTGATTGGCGCCTCCGGATTCCGTCGTCCCGTACAAGTTTCCGGCCTTATCCAAGATCAACGTGCTGTACGGGTACGCGCCATCCGTGCTCCCGCCGACGAAGCTGTAAAGAACCTCTTGTTGCCATTTACCCTTGACCTGCCGCAGGCCGAAGACTGTGCCGTCTGCATTGGTCCCGCCCTCAGGTGTTGTGCCAATGAGCGCATTGCCGACTATGGTGAGCGCAGCTTGCGGGCTCCCGCCGTCGTTGCCACCGGTAAAGCTGTAAAGAACAGACTCTTTCCATTCTCCGTTGACGCGGGCCAGCTTGAACACCGTCCCAACATTATCGGGACCGCCCAGTCGCGTGGTGCCGTACAAATTTCCAGCTGCATCAAAGACGACAGATGCCGCGGGAGAAGCGCCATCGTCTCCGCCGGCAAAGCTGTAAAGAATCGTCTCATTCCACACACCCTTCGAACTCGTCAGCTCATACACGGTGCCTTGCCCGTTCGCACCGCCGTAACGTGTGGTGCCGTAAAGATTGCCCGACGGGTCGGCGATCAAAGCAGCTACGGGATAACTGCCGTCTCCAGCGGTGAAGGTGTGCAATATTTTTTCATTGCTCGCGAGAGCATTACTGGTTAAGAAGGCGACGCTGAGCACCAGCAACGTGAGAGGCTGCCATCGCATAACCCTTGTCTCCTGGAAGGTTGAAATTCGCGAGAATAACGATCTTTGGCAGCGGTCGTACCGCCGCGATTGGTGGTCGGCATTTTAGCAAAATTTGGCGCGGCCCGCGATTCGGATTGGAGCGGTTCGAATCTTGGGACGTCGTCGAGATACGGACCCCGCGTCCACCCAGCCGGAACTTCAGCGCGGACTGAGAACAGAAGTAACAATGCCGTTTTCCATCGTTTCCTCTTGCCGTTGAACTTCCGGGATGTGCCGCCGATTGAACCAGTAGCAAGCTAGTATGGAGCCTCTGCACCGATTGCTTGCCGGACTGGAGAACTGCCATGGAAAACACCCTCGAGAAGATTGCTGCAAGCGCTCCCAAATCCACGCTGGCCATGCACACACTGCTGCTGTGCGCCGACATACCTTTTCTGGGGATTACCCGCAGCGTGCTTCAGCAGTTGCAGGTGATGCCGCGAATTGTGAATACGTCGGCGGCGGCCCTGGCGATGGTCCAGGCGCATGAGTTCGATGTAATCATCGTAGACTGGCGGGAGATCGACAACCTGGCGGATTTTTTGTGTGCGGTGCGGCGCTCGAAGCACAACCAGGATTGCGTCCTGGTGGCGATTGTGCGCGACTTGCTGGATCTCAAGCAGGCGTTTGCCGCGGGAGTTCACTTCCTGATCCACAAGCCCGCATCCGCAGTGCAGATCGAACGTTGCCTGCGAGCAGCCTATAGTGCGACCGTGGCCCGGCGGCGCAAACAGCATCGGGAGCGGGTGAAGATTGTGGCATCGGTGAGCACACATGCGCACCCGTTGTTTGAGGCCACAGTGGTCAATTTGAGCGAGGGCGGGGTTGGAGTTGAGATCAATCCGAGAGTCTTCATTTCCGGCGTGCTGCCCAGTAACGGCGAAGAGATCAGCTTACGCTTTGCGTTGCCCGGCAGTGGCGAGATGCTCAACATCAGCGGTGTTGTGGTGTGGACCACCGTCTGGACGTTTGGCGTGAAATTCTCCTACATCCCCGATGCGCAGCGCCAGTCGTTGGACCGTTGGCTGACCGAGTGCGTGGAGCGTTCGCTGGCAGAACTCTCGGAGCGCATCCGCGCGGCTTGCGCGTAGACAAGAGCCTTACCACAGAGCGCACAGGGGATCACAGAGGAAAGCAAAAGGCCCGCTTGCGCGGGCCTTCAATCCCGATCACTGACCACTAGGCACTGACCGCTGCTCTACTGATGTGCCGTTGAGCTCTCCGGAGTTGTCGTGGTCAGCGGCGGCGCGATCGACTGGGTTGCGTCCTCCACGACGGACGGAAGCGGGGACTCCAGGGCGATGGTCAACACCTGGTCCATGGTGTCGACGAAGTGCAGTTTCATGGCCGTGCGCAGGTTTTCCGGAACCTCGGCTATGTCCTTCTCGTTGTCCTTCGGCAAAATGACTTCGAACAATCCTGCACGGTGAGCGGCCAGCAGCTTTTCTTTCAATCCGCCAATTGGCAGAACCTTGCCGCGCAGGGTAATTTCTCCAGTCATGGCAATGTCGCGGCGAACCGGAATCTTGCTCAATGCGCTGGAAATTGCCGTCGCGATCGTGATGCCGGCAGATGGTCCATCTTTCGGAATCGCGCCTTCGGGCACGTGCACGTGCAGATCGAGATTGCGATAGAAGTCGCGGGTCAGGCCCAGCCGGTTCGCGCGCGAGCGCACATATGACATAGCCGCCTGCGCGGATTCCTGCATCACGTCGCCGAGCTTGCCAGTCAGAGTCAGCTTGCCTTTGCCGTCGACGACGCTCGCTTCCGTGCTGAGAATCGAGCCGCCGACTTCGGTCCAGGCCAGGCCAGTGACGAGTCCAACTTCGGACTTCTCGTGAGCCAGGGTGTCGCGGAACTTGATCACGCCGAGGAAATCGTTGACGTTCTCGCCGGTGATCGTAATCGAAAAAGCCTCGCCTTCTTTGACCACCTTGCGCGCGACCTTGCGGCAGACATTGCCAATCTCGCGTTCGAGATTGCGGACGCCGGCTTCGCGCGTATACGAACGGATCAGCGAAGTGATGGCGTCGTCGGTGAACTTGATGTTTTTGTCCGAGAGACCGGCGGCCAGCGTTTGCTTCTTCACCAGGAACTGCTTGGCGATCTCAACCTTTTCCTGCTCAGTGTAACCGTGCAGGCGGAGCACTTCCATGCGGTCCTGCAGAGCGGGAGGAATGGTGTGCATCACGTTCGCGGTAGCGACGAAGAAAACCTGCGAAAGATCGTATTCGACGTCGAGATAGTGGTCGACGAACATGAAGTTCTGCTCCGGGTCGAGCACCTCCAGCAGCGCGGCGGACGGATCTCCGCGGAAGTCCATCGACATCTTGTCGACTTCGTCGAGCATGAAGACCGGATTCTTGGTGCCGGCCTTCTTCATCATCTGAATAATCTGCCCGGGCAACGCGCCAATGTACGTGCGCCGGTGACCACGAATTTCGGCTTCATCTCGAACGCCGCCCAGCGACATGCGCACGAACTTGCGTCCCGTAGCCTTCGCGATCGACATGCCTAGCGAAGTCTTACCGACTCCCGGAGGTCCGACGAAACAGAGGATTGATCCTTTTGGATTCTTCACCAATTGCCGGACTGCCAGAAATTCCAGGATGCGTTCTTTGATCTTCTCCAGCCCATAATGGTCTTCGTTCAGGACTTTTTCCGCCCGAGAAATGTTGCGGATTTCCTTGGAACGCTTCTTCCACGGCACCGCCAGCAGCCAATCAAGATAGTTACGCGAGACGGTGGACTCGGCTGACATCGGCGGCATGGCTTCGAGCTTCTTGAGTTCCTGCAGCGCCTTGTCTTTGACTTCTTTCGGCATACCCGCCGATTCGATCTTCTTCTTCAGTTCGTCGAATTCGCTCTTCTCGCCGCGGCCCAACTCCTTCTGGATGGCCTTGATTTTTTCGTTGAGGTAATACTCTTTTTGCGCCTTCTCCATCTGGCGCTTCACTCGCGACTGGATGGTGCGGTCGACATTCAGCTTTTCGATCTCAATATCGAGCACGTCGGCGATGCGGGTCAGGCGCTCGGCCGGGTCAAATATCTCAAGCAACTCCTGCTTCTCTTCGATCGACAACTGCAGGTTGGCCGAGATCACATCCGTCAGCTTGGCCGGATCTTCCATGCGCACGGCCGAAATCATGGTCTCGTAATTGAGAGCCTGGCAAAGTTTCACATACTGCTCGAACAGCGACGTGACGCGCTGCATGCTTGCTTCCAGCGCCTGGTTGGTTTCCGTAGCAAAGCGCGCGACCCGTACCGTGGCCTGCATGTAGCCGTCGGTATCGATGACCTGCAGAATCTTGCCGCGCTCGATACCTTCGACCAGAACTTTAATGTTGCCGTCCGGGAGCTTCAGACTCTGCACGATATTGACGACCGTGCCCACCTGGTAAATCTCGTTAGCCTTGGGCTCATCGATCGAAGCGTCGTGCTGTGTCGCCAGGAAGATCTTCTTATCCGCTGCCAGAGCTTCTTCAAGAGCTCGCACGCTCGACTCGCGTCCGACGACGAACGGCGTCATCATGAATGGAAAGATGACTACGTCGCGGATGGGCATCATCGGCAGCTTTTTCGATTCGTATTTTTCCTTCGATGTGGTCACTGAGTCTCCTGGGTTGCACAACCTAACGGTAAACAGCCTAACGGTAAACGGCCGAACAAACGATCTGTGTTGATTTTACCGCGAGCCGAGGGTCCTGCGAAATGGCATTTAAGTGGTAAGGCGTTTTGGGATTCGGAGCCGCATTCCGAAAGCCAATAACCACAAAGGACACCAAGATTCACGATGCGGAACCAGCATTCCTTCGTGTACCTTCGCGTCCTTTGTGGTTAAAGAAGCGCTGCAAGCTCTATCCCGCTTTTTCCATGACCGTGGCGAATGAGGCGGTGCGCTTCTCGACCATCTCGCGGGTTACTTCGAATTCCTTTAACTTCTTCTGGCTAGGCAGGTTAAACATCAGGTCCAGCATGAGTTCTTCGAGGATCATGCGCAGGCCGCGGGCTCCCACCTTCCGGGCCATAGCCTGGCGAGCGATCGCGCGCAGGGCCTCGTCCGAGAACTTCAAGCGCACGTTCTCGAACTCGAACAGCCGTTGATATTGCTTAACGATCGCGTTCTTGGGACGCGTCAGGATTTCAATGAGCGCGAACTCATCCAGGTCCTCTAGCATGCCGACGACCGGCAGCCGTCCCACAAATTCAGGGATCAGCCCAAACTTGATCAGATCTTCGGGCTGAACTTCCTGCAGGAGTTCCTGCGTTTTTTTCTTGGAACTGAATGCGTCTTCCTTCTCGGCCTCTTCGCCGCTGCGGAATCCGAGCGACTTCTTGCCCACGCGCCGCTGCACAATCTTGTCGAGTCCCACAAAAGCTCCACCGCAGATAAACAGGATGTTCGTGGTGTCGACCGGAGTGAATTCCTGGTGCGGATGCTTGCGTCCACCTTGCGGCGGAACGTTGGCAATGGTGCCTTCCAGAATCTTCAGCAAGGCCTGCTGCACGCCTTCACCTGAAACGTCGCGTGTGATGGATGGATTCTCATCCTTGCGGCCAATCTTATCGACTTCGTCGATATAGATGATTCCAGTCTGCGTCCGATTTACGTCGCCATCGGCGGCCTGCAACAGCTTCAGGATAATGTTCTCGACATCTTCGCCGACGTATCCTGCTTCGGTCAGCGTAGTGGCGTCGACGATGGCGAAGGGAACATCGAGCATTCGGGCCAGTGTCTGCGCCAGCAACGTCTTGCCGGTGCCCGTCGGACCGATCAGCATGATGTTCGACTTCGAAAGCTCGATGCCGTCGCCGGTCTTCTGGCGATTCATGAAAATACGTTTGTAATGGTTGTAAACCGCGACCGCCAGCTTCTTCTTCGTCTGCTCCTGGCCGATCACATACTCATCCAGGAAGGCTTTGACCTCCTGCGGCTTGGGCAGTTGATTGGGAGCGCTGCTGGGCGGGGTCGCGCTTCGGTCGTCTTCCAGAATCGAGTTGCAGACCGCGACGCACTCGTCACAGATGTAGGCGCGGGGATAATCGCTGGGAGAAGAGATCAGTTTGGCTACGGCGTCCTGCGATTTATGGCAGAACGAACAGCGGAGAATCTCATCCGTTCCGGATTTATTTTTCACTCTGCTTTACTCCTTCAGCGGTTCCCGCGGCGCGATCGAGACCCCAGTTCCAATGATGCGTCTGTCATGCCGTTCCGGCTCGAACCGTCAGGCGCGAAGGGCGATCATACCGCTTTTGCCGTCTTATAAATGATATCGTCTATGATTCCGTATTCCTTAGCCTGTTGCGCGTTCATAATGAAATCGCGCTCGACATCTTTCTCCACTTTGTCCAGTTTCTGTCCACTATGTTTCGAAAGTAACTGGTTGGTAATCTCGCGCATCCGCAAAATCTCTCGCGCGTGGATATCGATATCAGTGGCTTGGCCGGAAAGCCCACCCATAGACGGCTGATGTATTAGAATCCGCGAATTCGGAAGTGCCAATCTCTTTTTGGGCTCCCCTGATGCCAATAGTAACGCCGCCATCGATGCCGCCTGTCCAACGCACAGAGTCATGACGTCGTTCTTCACGTATTGCATGGTGTCGTAGATCGCCATGCCTGCCGTGATCGAGCCCCCCGGAGAGTTGATGTAAAGCTGTATGTCTTTCTCCGGATCTTCTTGAGCCAGAAACAACATTTGGGCGATCACCAGATTGGCAATGTTGTCGTCAATCGGCGTGCCGATAAAGATAATGTTGTCGCGAAGCAACCGGGAATAGATGTCGTAGGCGCGTTCGCCCCGCCCGGTCTGCTCGATGACCATCGGAACGAGCATCATTTGTGCGTCGTTCTTGTTCCAATCTTTATTGTTCACGTTCACCTGCCACACTCCGCCCCAGCCTCACACTCGCTGGGATGGGGAGGATTCGATAAGGTCTGCGCATCTGGACTATGCAGACTGATGATACAGAAATTCGAGGGTCTTTTCGCTGCGGATTCTGTTCCGGATTCTATCGAGGCCCCCATCTTGTGTCAAACGAGAGCGGACCGCTTCCAGAGATTGTTTCGATTGCAGTGCCAGCGCTTCGAGTTCGTGATTCACCTCGTCCTCGCTGACATCAATCTTCTCCAACTCCGCGACGCGATCCAGTAACAACGACGACTTTACATCCTGCAAAGCCTGATCGTGCTGCCCTGCGCGCAACCGCGGCAGGTCCATCTTTTTCATGTCTTCCATCTTCATGCCCTGCGCCGCCAGCGCACGCAGCCCACGCTCAAGGCGAAGATCGATCTGTCGTTCCACCAGCGACTCGGGAACTTCGAACTCGTTCCGCCGGACAAGTTCTGCCACCAGCTTGTCTTTGGCTTCGCGCTCGGCGGTGTGCTTGCGATCCGCTTCCATGTTCTCGCGGATCTGCTTCCGCACGGCTTCCAGGTTTTCGAACTCACCCAGCTCTTTCGCGAATGCATCGTTCAATTCGGGCAGGTTCTTCTGCTTGATCGCCTGCACCTTCACGGTATAGATGAAAGTCTTGCCCGCAAGCCGCTTATCGTTCGTATCTTCGGGATAGACAACTTCAAACTCGCGCTCATCGCCTGCACTGGCTCCCCGCAGGTTCGCAGAGAATTCCGGAACAGTATTTTTGCCGCCGATCTCGATCAGGATCTCGTCCATGTGAACCGGCTGCGTCTTGTCGCCGGTGTCTTTCGGACGTCCGTTCATCGAAGCCTGCGCGAAATCGCCGTCCGAGAGCGTGCTGCCCTCGACCGTCGTATAAGTCGCGTGCTGCTCGCGGACATTGTTCAGCGCCTCTTCCACTTCCTCTTCTTTGACTGCAATCTCCGGATGTTCGGCGCGCAGCTCTTTGTAGCCGTCGACCTTGATCTCGGGCATGATCTCGAAGCTGGCCTTGAAGCGCAGCGGCTCGCCGTCATGAATGTGCAGGTCGGTCACCCGCGGCTGGGAGACCGGAACAATCCCCAGCTTCTCCGTTTCCTTGCGGAAGTAGCGCGGCACCAGCGCCTCGACCACGTCGCTCTTCAGATCTTCTTTAAAGCGCTGCCGGATGATGGTGGCCGGTACGTGTCCGGTGCGGAATCCGGGCAGCCGGGCGACCTTCTGATACTTCTGAATGATCGCTTCGGTCTCGCGGCTGACTTCTTCGGCGGGGATCTCCACGGAAATCTCGCGTTTCACGCCGTCTTGTTTGCTTTCAGTCGTTTCTGTAGGACTCACAATTTCCTTTGGCGGCGGAGCTGTTTCTGTAACACGCCGTTCATCTGAGTTTAAAGACAAGGGACTAGAGCGTCAAACGAAGGCAGGGGTGGTGTATGCGGACGGCAAAATGCCCCCTTCTGCAACCAACGGTCAAAGCGTGTAAACGCCTCATTTCGACAGCTAGGGAAAAATGGCTAGGCTCGGGCCAAAGTGCTTCAACGACAAGAGGAGAAATCGTAAGGCGTCAACTATCGGTAGGAAAGCTCACGCTTCCCGAATCTCTCGCACAAGGAATGCACAGACTCAGGACATTGGTGACGCTGGACGGGCGTCCATTTGGGGTATGCGTCTTCGCGGCTTTTTCAGTTCGACTGTCCAGACGTAGCAATTCTCGTGGACCGCATGCCCGTGTTCATCGGTTTTGCTTTCTTCGAGGTTCACAGGTTCTCTACAGATAGCGCAGATTGGGGAGTCTGACATAGTGCCTCCGGGAGGAGGACAGTCCCATGGTAGTTCATTGCCTAAACCAAGGTCTGTTCTGTAGTGCACAGGCTAAAACTCAGGAGTCCGTAGCTAACGCGGAAATCGCTCTTGTTTCAGTGAAGAATAATGAGGAGGAAATTTGGCGCACTCGTGCTTGTCGAAAGCTTCCATCACGGTAGCGGAGGCTTTGCCGGAGAGTGTGCGCCCAGGATTAGGCACTATCCACGAGCAGACGGAACAGCCCCAAGCTGCGAAACTCTGATTCTCCAGCCAAACCAATTTTCTAGCGTTGTCCAAGGGGTTTCCCCCCAGAAGACTTCTTTTGTATTGACCGGAACACTTATTATAGCGCTGGTCGCCCAGTCCGTTGGAAAGCTAATAGTGGACAGGATCGGTCACGAAACGTGAGGATGCAGGATCTTGAGTAACAAGGTCATAGTCGTGTACCCGCCATTGCGATATTAAATATTCTTGAAAAATGTGCAGAATTGAGCAGCCAAAGTTTATTTGAGACGCTACGCTAGCTGAGTTCACGACCAAGAAGCGGTCATGGGTCAGTGTCGTTTGATCCGACGTTCGACCCTCACGACCGCTTCACCACAAAGACAAGGCCGAACTCAAAAGGTTCGGCCATATTTGTGAGCTTTACAGATCAGACTGGGGCTCATCTTTCAATGACAATGGAGCCAGCATACATCCGACGACGGCAGCTCCATGAGAAACGAAATCACGACCAAGCGCAAAATACGTGACTTCAATCCCCACACTTTTCTTTCGACCACTGGGAAAGGCAGGGACGTGCTGTCGTATGAGAAGAAAGCCATTATATTCGCTCAAGGAGATAAGACCGGCGGCCTATTCTTTGTCCAAAAAGGAAAGATACGGCTTATCGTAGTGTCCGAATCCGGGAAAGAAGCTACTCTTGGCATTTTGGGAGAGGGAGATTTCTTCGGAGAAGGCGGGCTTGCTGGCCAGCTCACTCACATAATTTCGGCGATCGCGATGACAGATTGCGTCCTGCTCTGTATCGAGAAAAAAACGATGATCGATGCCATGAGCCGGGAGCCAAAATTGTCAGCAGTGTTCGTCAAGTTCTTGCTGAAGCGGAACATTCGATATCAGGACGACTTGGTCGATCAACTTTTCAACTCCAGCGAAAAGCGACTGGCCCGAGTCCTGCTGCTGATGGCGCAATTCGGTAAAGAAGGAGTATCCGACATGTTGGTCCCAAGACTGAGTCAGGAGACCCTTGCAGCGATGGTCGGGACAACACGGTCGCGGGTCAACTTCTTCATGAACCGATTCAGGAAGCTTGGCTTCATCAACTACGACACCGGCAACAATTTGCAGGTCCACAGTTCACTCCTGACCGTCGTTCTCAATGATAACGAGCTGACTCGCGAGAGTTCCGCACCGCCCGCAGAGCGTGGTGGACCAACGGATAAAGAGCGAGCCAAAAGGCCACGCCTCCCCGCCATTGCCTAACGACGGCGTTTGAGCGAAAAGGCCAGGTTTGGTCACGATTGGCATCGGTATCACGAGTTCGTTGAAAACGAACTGAAATTAGCTTGTGACGCACTTGAATCGTACGCGCGAGATCCTGTCCTTCTGGCGTTGTTTTCTCTGGCTCGATGTGCAATACGAGACAGTCTTCACTCTTCGAAATGAGCCAGACTAAAGGGAGTCCACCCGACATAGGCGAGTATGTCCTTCCAAGAAACAGATGCGTCGCATAAAGTGCTGCTGGTGGATGACGACGAAGCCATTCGCGAATTGACCACGGTGCAGCTGGTTCGAAAAGGATTTGAAGTGGTCGCCGCTGGCTGCGTAACCGAAGCACTGCGATTCATCGCGACAGAAACCTTCGACGTGCTCATCACCGACCTCAACATGCCAAACCCGGGCGATGGTTTTACGGTGCTCACAGCGATGCGCCACTCTCAACCTCAGGCCCTTATATTGTTGGTAAGCGGCTATCCCGACGTAGATCGGGCCATGGCCACGATTGCTTTAGAGCCGGACGAAATCATCGCTAAGCCATTCGAAATTGCAAAGCTTCCCGAGCTTATCCGCGAGAAAATGCTATCTCGCAAACCGGCTCCACGGGTGGACAAGCAGAGAGTGAGCGTTATATTGCGTCGCTGCCTTCCCACGATCCTCGTTGACTGGTTAAGCCGCGCGAAATCGAGTCCTGAACTCAGCCACCTTCACCTCACCGACAACGAGCGGACCGGCCATCTTTCCAAATTGGTTGAAGACTTGGTCGCCCGTCTCAACCGGCCCAACGCCCCTTTACTCGACAGTGAGGCGCTAACTTCCAGTTCAGCCATTGCACATGGGAAAATGCGCTCACTCCAGGGCTACACTTCGGCGATGCTGGTGCATGAATCCCGAATACTCCAAGTGACGCTTTTTGAGACGTTGCAAAACAACCTGAGCTATCTGGATTTCAGCTTGCTGCTGCCCGATGTCATGAGGATCGCGGACGAGGTCGATGCGCAGTTGACGCAGGCCATGGCGAGTTTCACGGAAGTCCGACGCGGCGAAGCGGCGGCGTAGGGCGGCTACTCGGTTGCCACTCCATCCTTAGGCGGGTCGGCGCGCCAAACGTATAAGTATTTCTCGTCGCTCGATGTTTCCACGGGGATGTTCTTCTCGCGCGTCACGCGGTTCAATGCCGAGCGGAGATTCTGCATCTTCTCGCCATTCAGACTGCTCAGCGGAATCTTCATCGCCTGCTGGGGTTTCAGCTTCGAAAGATCGGACAAGATGTCCGCGACGGCCTTCCTGTGTTTTCCCTTGCGACCTTGCGGAACATCGGATCGGTCCACGGTTGCATACTTAGAATTGTTTCCATTTCCATTTCCGTTTCGTCCCATGGGCTCCCTCCCCGACGACCCTACGCGTAAGCATGAAATCGTACCGCAACGAATCGTATCCTACAACTAAAAATCTATAAGGAGCTTAACGATCCTAGCCGTCAACCCCCCCCCCTCCCCTAACTGTAATGTTATCAATGACATGCTTTATGCCAGTTGTACTAAGATCTGCTAAGACTTCACCCGTAGCAGGGAGACAGCGCTACAGTTGGTCAAACCTGCTGGACGCCGAAGGGCGCTCGAGAGAGCGGGCAGTGCTTCGCGATTGCCCAGGATTGCTATGCCCAGGACGACTGGTAGAGAGAACCACAAACATGATCAGAATCGCTTTGGGTAAAAACGCGCGCAAGTTCGACCCCGACACTTTCCTCGCAACGATCGGCGAAGGCAGAAAGATTCTGGCGATTCGAAAAAAACAAAACATCTTTACCCAAGGCGACAGCGCGGACGCGGTCTTTTATGTTCAGAAAGGCAAAGTAAGGCTCACCGTAGTATCCAAGGGCGGCAAGGAAGCTACGATTGGCATTGTGAGTGATAGACAATTTCTCGGCGAGGGCGCTCTCGCAGGGCAGCTCTTTCGTATGGGGTCCGCGGTTGCCCTGACAGACTGCGACCTTCTGCGAGTGGAGAAGAGGGCGATGCTGGCTGCCCTTCACCGCGAGCACACCTTCTCCGATTTGTTTGTGGCGTACTTGTTGGCGCGCAACATTCGCTACGAAGAGGATCTCGTGGACCAACTGTTCAATTCCAGCGAGAAGAGATTAGCTCGCATTCTGTTATTACTCGCTCATTTCGGAAAGGAGGGTGCTCCCGAAACCGTTGTCCCCAAGATCAGCCAGGAGACGCTGGCCGAGATGGTGGGAACGACCCGTTCGCGAGTCAACTTCTTCATGAACCGATTCAGGAAATTGGGCTTCATTCATTACAACGGCGGCTTGCAGGTCCACAGTTCGCTGCTCAATGTCGTTCTGCACGACTAGTAGCGCATGTGCGAGCTCTCGGCGCACGTTTGTTTTCGTTCAAGCTCCCCCGTGTCTGCCGCCTCGATATCTGCCGGAAAAACTCCATTTGGTAGCCTGTGCAATTGTGAGCAGCTTCGTGATCCCCCAATAAGGCACAATCCAGTCACAGCAAAAAAGGGATTCTTCGTTTCTCCCCCAACCGCTCTGTGGAGGACCTATGTGGATTGCCAAGCATCTGAAGTTGTCGCATGCCTATTCCGTACTGGAGATGTTAACTGCGGAACGTACCGCAGAGTTGCAGAAACTGACCCATCGTCTGCTTAAAGTGCAGGACGAGGAGAGACGAAAGTTAGCCCGCGACCTGCACGACACCACCGGCCAGACACTGGCAGCGTTGAAAATAGCTGTGTCGCAACTGGAGGAGACCTGCAAGCAAACGCCGGCCGCACTGCAGATTGTTTCCGAGGTTGAGCAACTGGCCGATCAGGCCATTGGAGAGATCCGAACCATGTCGTACCTGCTGCATCCGCCACTGTTGGACGAGGTAGGATTTGCCTGCGCGGCTGAGTGGTATATCGAGGGATTCGCCAAACGCAGCGGCATTAACGTCCAGGCAGAGATTGCCAAAACGCGTGAGCGCTTGCCAGGAAACGTGGAGATCGCTCTTTTCCGTGTCCTGCAGGAGAGCTTGACCAACGTGCATCGCCACTCCGGCGCTTCCGATGCCAACATCCATTTTCAACACGATGGCGACGCGGTGATTCTCGAGGTACGCGATTTCGGCAAGGGCATACCGCAGGAGCGCCTGCGGTTGCTTCATGGAGTCTCCGCGGAAACTGGCGTCGGTTTGGCCGGCATGCGCGAGCGAATGCACGAACTGAACGGCAAGCTGGAGATCGAATCAGATGGTCGCGGCACCACCATGCGGGCAACCCTTCCACTCTCTTTGATTACTCTCTCCGTCCCGTCGCAAACTGGCAGCATAGTCTGCGCATCAGCGTGCTCCTGAGACAACGTGGATCCGCATCGCAGGGCGGCCATAAGGCGATAACATAACGAAGCCGTTGTCAGCCTCATCCCGAGTATGAAATTGTTCAACCTTCTGCCCCGGCGCAAGCCGGGGCCTTTACGTTCACATCAATTCCATTTGCCTGCGCGTTAATTCCATTCCTACAGCAAATACTGTAGGTCAAACTTCACGACGGAAGGTACCGGTCTGAATTTTGAATTGAACGTTCCTAAAGACTTTGGACGAATTCAAAAGGACACCGCGTCCTGCACTCGAAAGCATAGAGTTCGGTTATTGCTTTTCTGCGGTCTTCTCTGTGGGCTTGTCGAACAGCTTGGGGTCGACGGTGAGATTGAGTTCGATCTTCTTGTATTCGACCACACTGGTTTCCTGCCCGTTCTCCTTGTTCTTGTGCATGTAGGGTAGGGTGAGACCATCGGCTAAGCGCCAATCCGAGAGATCGGTTTCGCCCTCGTACGGGCCCACTTGTCCGATCCCTTTGTACTTCTCGCGCAGGATGTAACCGGTTTTCGGATCGACATACCAGCGGAGCCACGGGATCGCTCCGCCGATATCGACGATCGCGGCGTCGACGTCGCCGATCTTCTCGGTGCCGGCAGCCGTGAACGTAAAGGCGGGATCGTCGATATGCTGCGTAACGTAGATCAGATCGTGATGGATCTGAGCCATCATTTCTTGTTTTTGCGGAGGAGGCATGCTATGGGTGCCCATGCTGGCCATGCTCATGAATCCAGTGGCGGGAGTGGCAACGATCGTTAATTGTCCCTGGGGCGTTTGCACTTCGACGTGCATGCTGTCGGGAAAAGCAAGCGTGATGTCGACCGGAGAAGGATTTCCGCCGGGTGCATTCTCGGCAACAATGGCGTGCAGGGTTTTGACGGCTTCGAGCTTGGGCAGACCTCCCATTGCGTTGGCAACTTTTTGCGCCAGCGCCTTGCCCTCGGGATTGCCAGCCTCAGGCTTGGGGTTGGCATTTCCTGCATTTCCGGCCTTTTCCGCGGGCGGCGAAGGAATCGTGATGTCGATGTTTTTCACCGGGCCGAGCGAGGAAAGAGGCTTATCGAATTCTTTCGTGTTGCCGACGACCAGGACGGCCAGTTGATCCTTGTGGAGATACTTTGCGGCGACCCGATTGACATCAGCGGCCGTGACTTTCTTCACCTCGGATTGGTATTTGTCGAGCCAGTCGGCAGGATAGCCGTAGTATTCATAGGTCATGCGCTCGGCGAGAATTTTGTCGGGCGAGTCGAGGCGGAAGATGAACGCATTGAGAATGGCGTCTTTGGCGCGTTGGATTTCATCTTCCGTGATCGGGCTCTTCGTAAGCAGAGCGTCGATGTCCTCATCCGTGGCCTGAATGGATTCGACCGTGCTCTGACTCTTGGTGCCGATGGATATCTGCAGAATGCCGGGATGCCCGAAGTTGGTGCCGATGCCTCCACCGACGCCATAGGCTAAGCCGCGCTTGGTGCGAATGTCATTGAAGAGGCGGGAAGAAAATCCTCCGCCGAAGGCTTCGTTGAAAACGCTGATCGCATAGTAGTCGGGATTGTCGCGGGTGGTACCCATGCCGACCATGCGAATGTTGCTCTGGTTCACGTCTTCCTTCGAAACCAGGTAGTAGCCGGGCTTGGCTGGTTCATATTTAACTTCATTCTTCGGAAGCGTTGGTCCTTTCGGCCAGGAGTCAAAGGCGGCGCGCAGGCGGGCTTCCATGGCTGCGGAATCAAAATCTCCGCTGATGCCGAGAATGATGTTGTTGGGATGAACGTATTTGCCGTGCCAGTCGATCAGGTCCTGACGGGTGACGGCTGCAACGGTCGAGTATTCGGGCTGCCGTGCGTACGGATTGTTGGGTCCGTAGGCAAGTTTGACGGCCTCGCGATGTGCAATCTCACTGACGTCGTCATTGCGGCGGGAGATGGAATCTTCTTCTCCTTTTTTGGCAATGTCGATCTTGTCAGCGCGGAACTCCGGATGCTGCAGCACGTCGACGAAGACTTTGAAAACGTCGTCGAGATCGCCCTTCAGGCAGGAAAAGCTGATGCTGGTGGAATCCGGACCACCTCCGGTTTCAACTTTGGCCGCACGGATTTCGAGGAAGTCGTCGAGTTGATCGCCGGTTTGCGATTTAGTGCCACCGGTGCGCCAGACGTCACCGTAAATGTCGATGAGTCCGACCTTGCTCGCCGGCTCGTTGACCGAGCCACCGCGAATTCGGGCCGAGCCATCAATCAAAGGAAGCTCGTGATCTTCCTGCAGGAAGATGACCATGCCATTCGAGAGTTGAATGCGCTTGGGTTGCTGCGGTTTGAAGGCCGGGAGCGGCGGGATCGGTACCTTCTGCCAGTCCGATGCCTGGGCGGCAACGTAGGAAGCCGGAACGACGAGGACTGCGCAGAAAAGTAGAGTGAAGAAGATCCGCTTCATCTTTATGTTCATTGCGTACCTTTTCATTGCACACCTCCCTGATCAGACGGGCCGCTGCCGCCGCCATGTTCTCCGCCACCGTGTCCTTCGCCACCTGCGCGTGAATTCTCAATCACTCCTACGGTGCGGTTGGTGTCGGTGAAGACTTCGTTGGCCACGCGGCGAATGTCGGCCTTGGTGACCTGATCGATTCGATCTACAGAGCGAAATAATTCGCGCCAGTCGCCGTATCGAGTTTGATAGGTCGCGAGTTGGGTGGCGAGTCCTTCATTGTCGGCGAGGCCGCGAATCAGGTTGGCTTTGGCGCGCGTCTTGATCATCTTCAGTTCGTCGTCGCTGATGTCTTCTTTTTTCAGCCGATCGATTTCTGCGTGGATGGCCTCGGCCATCTCCTCCGGCTTGTGTCCGGGAAGAGGTACGGCGAGGAACGCGAACAGGTGCGGATACTTGACGCCGGGATATCCGGTGATTCCTTCGGAGTAAGACGCAATCTTCTTGTCGCGCACCAGGGCGCGATACAGGCGAGAGGTGCGGCCTTCGGACATGAGATCACTGATGGCGTCGAAGACTGCGTCATCTTTGCTGCGATAGTCGGGCCGATGATAGCCCTCGATGTAGATGGGCTGCGAGAGATCTTTGAGGACGACACGTCGTTCTGAGTTCTGCGGAGGTTCAGTGGTCGTGGCCTCATCAGGCCGAGGACGCGAGGGCAGGCGGCTGAAATATTTTTCCAGAATCGGCATCGCCTCAGCGGCCTTGATATCGCCGGAGACGGCGACCACCATATTCGAAGGGATGTAGTAGGTGTCGAAGAACCGTTGCGCGTCGGTGGCCGAAAAGTGATTGAGATCTGAGATCCAGCCGATGGTGGGCCGGTGGTAGGGATGGGCGGTGAAGGCCTCTTCGGTAAATTGTTCGAGCAGGCGTCCGAAGGGGTTGCTGTCGGTGCGCATGCGGCGCTCTTCGATGACGACGTTGCGCTCTTTGTAGAACTCGCGCATCACGGGATGCAGAAAGCGATCCGACTCGAGATACGCCCAGAGTTCCAGCCGATTCGTCGGAAACGAGTAGTGATAGGCGGTCTCATCGTAGTTGGTGAAGGCGTTCATGTCCTCGCCGCCGTTTTGCTCAACGATCTTTCCAAATTGATTGGGGATGACGTAGCTGTCGGCTTCTTTAGTCGCGTCTTGCCAGGCTTTCTCGAGCTCTTTTAACTTCTCGGGATTCTGTCCGACCCGCTTGTCCCGTTCGGCGATGTAGGCTGCGTAAGTCCTCTCGACTTTTTCGAGGGCAGGCTTTTCGGCGGCATAATCCTTGGTGCCGATGGTGTCGGTTCCCTTGAAAGCCATATGCTCAAACATGTGAGCCAGGCCGGTGGCACGCATCGGATCCTGCACGGAACCGGCATCCACGAGCGTAAAGAAAGAGAAGACCGGAGCCTCGGGGCGCTCACAGATTACGATGGTGAGGCCGTTGTCCAGTTTCTTGACGGTAACACGCTTTTCAAAAGCGGCGACATCTTGTGCCAGCGCATATGCTGCGAACAATACGAGCAACAATGAAGTTTTCAGGATGCGGCGTTTCATTAAACCTCCAACGGCTGAGCGGGTCTAGCTGCGAATTCCATTCTTTGGACGGGCCAGCAGGGCAGAAGTTTGAAAGTACGTGGGCAGAAGGCAGGTTGTCAAACGGGGCAAGCGACGATTTTCCCGCCGATTTAAGATCAACGCTGTATTTCGTGCCTATGCCGGATTCGGGCAAAATGGCATCAGGCATCTGGGAGCGTACGTGACAGACTCAAGCGTCGAAATCCAGGGTAGGAATCTGAAGCTCTCGAACCTGGAGAAGGTTCTTTATCCTGCCACCGGTTTCACCAAAAAAGACGTCATCGATTACTACGCGCGGATTGCTCCGGCCCTTCTGCCGCATTTGAAGGGCCGGGCGCTGACCCGCAAGCGCTATCCCGATGGAGTGGATGGAGAGCCGTTCTTCGAAAAGAACGCGCCCATGCATAAGCCAGACTGGGTGAAGACGGCGCCGATCTGGAGCGGTGCCAGCCGACGGACCGTCAATTACATTTTGGCGAACGATCTGGCGACGCTGATCTGGCTGGCGAACCTGGCGGCACTGGAGTTGCATCCGTCGCTGGCGTTGGCCGCAGACATTGAATGCCCGACCATGATGGTGTTCGACCTTGATCCCGGGCCGCCTGCCAACATCGTGCAGTGCTGTCAGGTTGCCATGTGGCTGCGCGAAATTTTCGAACACCTCGGCCTCGAGAGTTTTCCAAAGACCTCCGGATCGAAGGGGATGCAGCTCTACGTTCCGCTCAATACACCCACGACTTATGAAAAGACCAAGCTGTTCTCGCACGCGCTGGCGCAGTTGCTGGAGCAGGAGCATCCCGAACTGGTTGTTTCGGATATGAAGAAGAACCTGCGTACGGGAAAGGTGTTTGTCGATTGGAGCCAGAACGATGAGCACAAGACGACAATAGCGGTGTATTCACTGCGGGCGCGAGAACATCCGACAGCTTCGACGCCGGTAAGTTGGGATGAGGTGGAAAAGACGTTGAAGAAGAAAGATGCCGAGCCTGCTGGTTTTTGAATCGTCAGATGTCGTGAAGCGGTTCGAGAAGATGGGCGATCTGTTCGAGCCAGTGCTCGAATTGAAGCAGAAGTTGCCCGATTTGAAAGCCGCGGTGCCTGCGGCTAGTGAATCTCAGCCAGTCCAAACTGCTCCGATCGAGATTGCGGCCCAGGCTGGCGACGGCCATGCACCTGGCAAAGCGGCTCGAAAGAAATCCGGCAAGAAATCGGGAAAGAAGGGCGCGGCAGGGAAGAAGCGGGCCAAGGTATAATCCCGGTCGATTTATTCGCAGGCACTTTCCACTTATGGCGCAAGTCTTCGCAGGAACTTCCGGATGGGCTTATCCAAGCTGGAAGCCCGCTTTTTATCCCGAAAAGCTGGCGCAGAAGAAGTTTCTCGGTTTCTATACGACCAAGCTGAATACGGTGGAGGTGAATTTTACCTTCCGGCAATTGGTCAAAGAAACCACCATCCAGAACTGGCTGAACGACTCGCCGCCGCATTTCCGCTTTGGAGTGAAAGCGCACCAGGTGATCACACACATCAAGCGCCTGAAGGGGACCGAAGATTTTCTTCCACGCTTTCTGGCCACGATCGAACCATTGGCTGCTGCGGGAAAACTCGGTCCAGTGTTGTTTCAGCTTCCGCCCAATCTCAAGGCGGATGCAGCTTTGCTGAAAGACTTTCTGGCCGCGCTTCCGCGGTCGGTACCGGCCGCGTTTGAATTCCGCCACGAGTCGTGGTTCAACGATGCGACATGGGATCTACTGAGATCCAGCAATGTTGCACTGTGCGTGGCCGAAACCGAGACCCGCACGACTCCCGACATTGTGACTGGCAAGTTTGCGTACTACCGCTTCCGCAAGCCGACGTACACCGGAGACGAGCGTCGCGCGATGGTGGATCGCGCCCGGCAGCATATTGCCGAGGGCAGGGATGTGTTTGCCTATTTCAAACACGAGGAAACGCCTGAGGGCGCGCTGTATGCGGTGGACTTGCTGCGGGAGTTGACGAGCGCGAGCGCTTGAGGGGGCGAATTCCTGAATCCCGGAATCGCTTCCATTACTTTTCTAGCGTCCGATAACGCGCATACTGAATTTCTCTTCATGCCGTCCGAAGCCAATACTCGCCTGCTTGCCGGATTTCTCGACTACATTCACGTCGAGAAAGGGCTGGCGCGCAATTCTGTTGCTGCCTACGCAACCGATATCACGCAGTTTTCCGGGTTCCTGGAAAAACGGAAGCGGCAACTGTTCACTGCGCGGCGAAACGACGTGCGTGAATTCCTGCAGCAGCTTTTTTCCAACCGCGTGGACGGACGCAGCGTGGGGCGAAAGCTCTCGGCTTTGCGGCATCTTTACCGATATTTGTTGCTCGATAAAAGAATCGAAGGCGATCCCACGCTGAACATCGAATCGCCGCGCCAGTGGAAGGTGCTTCCCAAGTCGATTGGCGCGCGATGAGGTGGAGCTGATGCTGGCTGCGCCGACGAAGTCTCTCGCCGCATCGCACCAAAAATCCAAAAGAGGCCGAAGCTTTGGCTGACGCGGGATCGGGCCATGCTTGAATTGCTTTATGCCGGGGCGCTGCGCGTCTCTGAATTGGTCACGGCAACACTCGAAGATCTGAAACTGGAATCCGGGTACATGCTGGTGCGCGGCAAGGGCGACAAAGAACGAATCGTGCCATTGGGGAAGCCGGCGCAGGACGCGTTAACGGAGTATTTGAAATCGGCCCGACCGGTGCTGGCGGCAATGCGAGCTGCCAAGCCAGCGAAGAACGCAACGGCAGTCGGGAACTTGCAAACAACAAACTTGCAAACCAGAAATGTGCAAACAAAAAACTCGCCGCTGCTTTTCATCGTGCGCGGAGGAAAGAAGCTTAGCCGCCAGCGCATCTGGCAGATGGTAGGGGAAGCGTCGGCAGCTTCTGGTCGCCACGCTTCTCCGCACATGCTGCGGCACTCGTGCGCCACGCACATGGTCGAGAACGGCGCAGATCTGCGAACCGTACAAACCATCCTTGGGCATGCGGATATTTCCACCACGCAGGTGTACACGCATCTGGCGCTCGACCGGCTGCGGACGGTGTATCAGAAGCATCATCCGAGAGCGAAGGCGCGATGAGCAACGCGACAACAATCGTCGGCAAAGCGGTCGATGATTTCCTTCTTCACCTGCGTGAGCGCAATTCTTCGCCGCACACGATCAAAGCCTATAGCGGTGATCTCGCCAATTTTTCGTCCTATGCCGGGTCTCGCGGGTGGAAGCAGATCGACCACATCGCAATTCGCGGCTTTCTGGCGCAGCTCTATGAAAGAGGTTTAAGCAAAACCTCGGTGGCGCGTTCGCTGGCTGCGGTTCGGTCTTTGTATCGCTGGCTGGCGCGGGAGGGCGTGGTCGAGCAGAATCCCGCCAAGCTGGTCGCCACTCCCAGGCTTCCCAAGAAACTGCCGCGGGTTCCAACGATTGAAGAGATGAATTCTGTGCTCGACGGGCAAATGCCCGAGACAGCAGCTTTCCCCGAGCGCGACCGGCTGATGCTTGAGTTGCTTTACGGTTGTGGAATTCGTAACTCCGAGTTAACCGGAATTAACCTCGAAGACATCCGTTTGAGTATGGAAGCGATTCTCATCCGTGGAAAAGGGAAGAAGGAGCGCTATGTTCCGTTTGGCGAAGCGGCGAAAGTTGCGCTGGCGGCTTATCTTCCGCCGCGTCAGACGGTGTTGGCCGAGTCGCGAAAAAGTTCAAGTGCACTGCTGATTAATCAGCGCGGCGGGACGCCTGACTACACGCAGTGTCGGCCGGATCATCAAGAAGATTGCGGTGTCGAAAGGTCTTTCACCAGATGTGCATCCTCACACTCTCCGCCATGCTTTCGGGACGCACATGCTGGAGGAGGGAGCGGATTTGCGGGTGATCCAGGAGTTGCTCGGCCATGAACGCCTGGCGACCACGCAGCGCTACACGCAGCTTTCCACCAAGCATGTGCTGCAGGTCTACGATCAGACGCATCCGCGCGCAAAGTAGATCGCTGCCAGTGGTTCAGTTTGAATCTTGAGTCCATCTCCTTTGGGATAGATGTTTGCGAGGGAGATCCCTCAGCCCGCCGGTGAAAACGCGGGCTCTCGCGATGACGCCGCAGAGGGAGGAAACTTCGAAACTGCCAGTACCAAACCGATTGGTTACCTATGTAATTTGGGGCGGGCACGCCACTCACCGAAAATATTAGAACGGGCAAGCTTGGGTCTGGAACTCGCAAGTCGTGGAGTTTCGAGACTCGTCCTCTACCCCCCGTGGAGGCACTGTGAGAAAGATTAATCCGGAACTCTGGCTGCTGTTGTTCCTGGTGGTGATTGCTGCGATGTTGAATTTTCTGGTCGCGTCGCAGCGAATGGCGCTGGTTTTCTACTTCCTGCCGACGTTGTATTCCGCATATCACTTCGGACGCAGGCATGCCACGCTCACCGCGGTTGCCAGCATTGTTCTGGTCGTGCTGCTGGTGTGTCTGGACCCCGCAATGTTTCGGCGGCATGTCGAAGTGGCGCTGGGCATTTGGTTCGACATCGCAGTCTGGGGTGGAGTCCTGATGGTGGCCGGATACGCCACCGGAACGCTCTACGAGAAGAATCAAAAATCGTTGCGGGAGATGGAAGAGGGCTATGACGGGATGCTGGTGATCCTGCAGAACTTTCTGGCGAACCAGAAATACAGCGAAACCCACGCCTATCGCATTTCCATGTGCGCCACCAAGATCGCGGAAGCGGTCGGGCTCGACCCGAAAAGCCTCGAAGATATTCGTACTGCGGCGCTTCTGTTCAACATGAAGGATCTCGGAATCAGCAATGAAGTTCTGATCAAAGCCGCCCAAGTTTCGCAGGAAGACCTGCGGCAGGGAAAAAAGAGGGAGAGCAAGACTAGCTCGAAAGCGAGCGGCAGTTCGCTGCGAAATGCGATTCCGATTTTCCTGACAGAGCGCCAGTTGCGGCAAGAGGGCGGCAAGATCGAAGATGCTCAGCTCGAAGTTCAGGTGCTTGCCATCGCGGAAGAGTACGAAGCGCTGACCAGCGGTCAGCGAGGAACGAAGTTGTCACCATCGCAAGCCGCGCAGGAAGTCGTGAAGCGGGCAGGGAGCCGGTATGATTCGCTCGTGGTGAATGGCTTCAGGCAGGCTTTTGGAGAATCGTCGAACGCCGCCGGCGCCTAGAAGAGCTGGGAATCTGTGGATCCACAAGATGTGTGAAGTGTCAATCTGCGTTGTTGCGATTTTTCAACAACAACCCCGGCGGGCCCCGTGGGAAAGCCGGCCATCACCGCTTTGGGTCAGGTGGCCAGTAGCCAGTATTCTCGTCATCGCCCTCCAGGAGTTTTAGGAGACCGAAGCAAGCGAGTAGCACGACGATTGAACCGACGAAAAGAAGCACTCCGGTGGTCGTTGTAAACCGAGCAAAAACGAAGACCAGAGCGGCAATTCCGGCGACAACTTTGAGCACCCCGCGAATTAGCTCCTTGGGCACGACTCCATGTTCGCACAGATTATGCGAAGCATTAAAGCCTAACTTTTATTATGAGGTGTTACCGTTAATTGATCGAAGGTGGATTGACCCGGGAAGCCCTGGAGTGAGTGCTCCGACTGATAGCTTACGTTAGCTTTTTCTTTGCAGACCTTCCCACATTTCCTCTACGCGGGTTTTCAAGTCTGCAGTCATCCTCTCGTACGCCTGCTCCGAGGCTTGTGACTCCGGCGGTGGCAGCATGGGATCCCCGAAAACCATCTTCAGTGGTTTGAATCCCTGGAAAGCCCTGTTTCGCGGCCAAGCCTCATAGAATCCTTCGATCGCTACCGGGACAATCGGAACCTGCAGGTGAATGGAGAGGATCGCCGCGCCCTTCTTGAAAATCTTTGGGGTTCCATCGATGGAGCGCTCGCCCTCTGGATAGAGGATGAGCGAGAGTCCTTTTCGCAAGCCGAAGGCTCCGGCGCGCATCGCGGGAACGAGATTCGCATCGGGATCGACCACCACCACTTTGATAGACCGCGCCAGCCGCCGCATGAAGCCTTTGCCGAAAATGTCGCTGGTGCCTACGGCGAACAAGTTGTAGAAGATTTCGGCTGGCATCAGACTGGCCAGGATGACCGGGTCGAGATAGCTTTCGTGATTGGAAGACAGGATGAAGGGGCCGTGCTTGGGTAGTTTTTCGAGCCCGCTTACTTTCAGGTCAAAGCGATCGAGCGCGATCAGTTGAAAGACGCGGGTCACGAGGAACCAAAACGTGTCGTTCACCCAGCCGGGATGAGCCAGCGCCAAGACTTCGGGATCGTCTGGATCTTCGGACAGGATAGCCTTCCACCCGGCGAATGCGTGTCTCGTTCCCGGTCCGCCCACTCCGGTTGCAGCACTCTGCAACACTGCGTCGATCAGATCGCGCACCGTGTAGATTTCCGCAAGCTGCGACTCTTGAACATCTCCTCCCAGTTCTTCTTCCAGGTGGCTGAGCACTTCGACGCGCTGCATCGAGTCGAGTCCAAGATCCAGCTCCAGGTTCAACGAAGGCCTTAAGTTTTCGGGAGCGGACCGCGAGGCTTCGCGAACGATTTTTAGTGCGCGCTGCACGTCCGGCTGTTCGAGCCACGCGGTTTCTTCTGGAGTGAGAGGCTTTTCGGCGGGCAGTTCGGAATCGTCCGAGACTTTGTTTGCCTGATTCGCCCGGACGCGCTTTTCGACTTCGAAACGCTTGATCTTGCGTGTCGAGGTGCGCGGAAGATCGTCCTGCCAGATTTCATAACTCTTGATGCGCTTGGTGGATGCGATCTTGGTCGACAAGCTTTCAATGTCGTAGCGAATGATTTCTTTCGCATTCACGATTTTGCGCTTTCGCAGTTCGTCGAAATTCGGAACGATCACGGCGTGCAGGCGATCGCGATCCTCGCCGGACTTGCCTTCCAGACCCATAACCGCCATCTCTTTAATCACGGGCGATTTCAGATAATGCGCCTCGATCTCCTCGGGATAGACGTTCTTGCCATTGCTGAGGACAATGACTTCCTTCTTGCGTCCGGTGAGAAACAGGTTGCCGTGGAAATCGAAATAGCCGAGATCGCCGGTGTAGAGCCAGCCATCGCGCAGCGCTGCGGTGGTCGCGTCAGGCCGGTTCCAGTAGCCCTTCATGACCATGGGACCACGCACCGCTAATTCACCCACGGCTGGCCCATCTTCCTGGGGCTGCGGATCGATGATTTTGCCCTCGACACCCTTCATCGCCTTGCCGCAGGATCCGATGACGATATCGTTGGGCGAATTGACGTAGATGGCAGCCGCCGTCTCGGTGAGGCCAAGAGCCTGCATCACATCGATTCCAAGATCGTGAAAGTCTTTTTGGATGGCCGGATCGAATCGCGATCCACCGGTAGCGAGGTAGCGCATCTTCGGTCCCAGCGTTGTATGAATCTTCTTGAAGAGAATCGGCCCGGCGTTCACGCCCACTTTGCGCAGAGCGCGATTCAACGCAACCATCGCACCGAAGACTTTCTGCGTGACCGGGCCACGTTTCTTGATTTCCTCAAAGATACGCTCGTGAATTAAATAGAAAAATTGCGGGACGACGGCGAATGCCGTGATATTACGCTCGTTCAAGGCCTTGAGCAGTTCGCTTGTGTTCAGGGTTTCGAGGTACACGACACGGGAACCCTTGACCAGCGGCAGGAGAAGATTCGCCATCAGGGCCAGCACGTGAAAAAGTGGAAGCACGCCGAGCAAAGCGTCGTTGGGACCGATGTCGACCCAGTTGAAGACGGCATCGACCTCGCCGAGGAAATTTCCGTGGGTCAGCATCACGCCCTTGGGATCAGCGGTCGTTCCGGAAGTGTAGAGCAAAGAGGCGAGATCGTCTGTCTTGGAGGTGACCGTTTTGAAATTGCCGGGGCCAGCTTCGAAAATTGCGGGCAAATTCGCGAGCCAGGACTGCTTGGCGGATTGGCCGTCCGCGCGATCGGGGTCCATCAGGATCATTCCGATCTTAATTTCGTTCGCGGCCGAGCTTACCGTAGCAACATGCTTCGCGTCGCAGAAGATTGCCGACGTGCCGCTGTCTTTGAGAAGTTTGCTGACCTGGTCAGTATGGAGGGCGGTGTCCAGCGGCACGACGACGCACCCGGACGCGATGATGCCGAGATAAGCCGCTACCCATCGAGGATGATTATCCGCTAAAAGGGCGAGCCGGGATCCGGGAGCAAAGCTGCTCTCGGTGATCCATCGGCCAATGGATTCGGCCCAGTGGTGGAGTTCGCCGTAAGTACAGTTTTCGATGTGATCGTGGCGCTGCAGTTCGAGTGCGACATTATTGGGCCAGCGTTCCGCGCATTCGACAAAGCGGTCATAGAAAGTCGACATGGGTCGTGGGGAATATTACAGGAAAAGGCCGGAAGACGCAGTGTTGTCGGACGTCTAATATCGAATCGCCCCGGATGGGGCGTCATCCCGAAGGCCCGCGCTCCTACCAGCGGGCGGAGGGATCTCGCGTGCATCACTAACGGATTCCGCGCGAGATCCTTCGCTCCGCCTGAAAAGCGGCTCCGCTCAGGATGACGCCATCCGTTAGCTGATTCCACGAACAGACGAACTAGAGGATCACAGCCGCTCTACCGGACTGCTTAAGGTTACTCTTGATGGAAGCAAGCTCTTCTCCGCAGAATCCGTGTTTCGCACAAAGCTCTTCTTCTAGCATTTCTCGGAAATGCGACTACCGACCACTGCACCGTTGAAGACGATCTGATAGGTGCCCTCTTCGTCCTTGGTGACTTCGAGAACGACTCGATGTGTGGATTGGCGCGCCGAATCTTTCCGAGCTTGGCTCATCAGTTATCCTCTAGGGTTTCTTGGGATCTTTTGGTTTCTCGGCTTCGGCGATTGCCTTGCGGAACTCCTCAACAGCTTTCACGTCTGGCGCGTTCAGGCAATTCTTGACTTCGTACCGCCAGAGAGGCGGCGAGTCCTGCGAACCTCCACCGCCCCAGTTTCGTCCCTGATACACCACGAACGAATCCGTTCGCGGGCCGACCTCATTGCTCACGTGTGGACCCTGATTCTGCGTAGACTGTGGGTCCATGCTGGGATCGTTCATGGGGGGCTGTCCGCGCTGCCCGCCAACACGAATGGTGCTATCGGTAGACTGTCCCACGCCCGGTCGCTGGTCGATTGGACCACCCTTCATGGTGGGGCGCGACATTCGGTCATCCCCGGTGTGGATCATGATCACCAGGTCTGATTCCTCGCCGTCCATCACAACCCGGTAGCGGCCCCACTCCGTCAGCGCCTTCTCGACATTGTCGCGGGCTGTTGCATTGGCGGCCGGTTGATCCAGCGGTTCTCCGACGTAAGGATCGATCACCACGTGCACGGTTTGCGCCCGCAAAATCAGATCTGAGATCTGGCTCTTTTTCTTGTCCTTTGCGGTGGCAGGGAGGGGCAGCAGAAGTGCTGCAAGAATCAGCGGGTAGAGGCGTCGGGTCATAGGGGCCTCCGGCAAGTTCCTCGCTATTATACTGAGGTGGCGGCCCGCATTCCTGAGAGCCTGCTGCTGCATCTAATATGCTAGGCTTCTAGAGAGTGTATCCGGGCGTACTCTGCCCCCTGAAGGACTTCCAGTTTGATTAACCAGTTGCTAGGCAAGGTTTTTGGGACGAAGAACGAGCGTGTCATCAAGGCGCTGATGCCGAACGTCCAGGCCATTAACGCCCTCGAGCCGCAGATCGAGAAGCTCTCTGACGCAGAGCTGCGTGCCAAGACCGACGAATTCCGGAAGCGCATTCAGGAACGGCTGAGCCGCCTCACAAAGAGCGCCGTCGCGGCGCCAGCGGAAGCTGAGGGCGAGGAAGAATCCGACTTCGACCAACAGAAGCGCTTCGAAAAAGAAGAGTACGACGCTATTCAGGAAGTTCTCTACCAGATTCTACCGGAGGCCTTCGCCGTGGTCCGCGAAGCCGGACGTCGCGTGCTCAACATGCGGCACTTTGATGTGCAGCTTATTGGCGGCATGGTGCTGCACGACGGCAAGATCTCGGAAATGAAGACCGGTGAAGGCAAAACCCTGGTAGCGACCCTTCCCGTTTATCTCAATGCGCTCAGCGGACGTGGCGTACACGTGGTCACGGTGAACGATTATCTTGCGAAACGCGACTCCGAGTGGATGGGCAGACTGTATCGCTTCCTCGGCCTGAGCGTTGGCGTCATTGTTCACGATCTGGATGATGAGGAGCGCCGCGCGGCTTACGCTGCGGATGTGACGTACGGGACCAACAACGAGTACGGGTTCGACTACCTCCGCGACAACATGAAGTTCGATATCAAGGATTGCGTGCAGCGCGGGCACAACTTCGCGATCGTTGACGAAGTCGACTCCATCCTGATCGACGAGGCTCGTACGCCGCTGATCATTTCTGGCGCGAGTGAAGAGTCCACTGACAAGTATTACAAGGTCAACCGCATCATTCCGAAGCTAGAAAAAGGTGAGACGATCGAGGGACCTCCGGGCGAAGCGCCAACCTACACCGGAGACTTCGTTATCGATGAAAAGCATCGAAATATCACCGTCAGCGACGAAGGATGGGAAAAAGTCGAGCAGCTTTTGGGGATTGGGAATATCGCCGATCCGGAGAACTGGCCTCTTAAGCACCACGTTGAGACCGCGATCAAGGCGCATGCCCTCTATCGCAAGGACGTGGAATACGTGGTGAAAGACGGCGAAGTCATCATCGTCGACGAGTTCACCGGACGCATGATGCCGGGGCGCCGCTGGTCCGACGGTCTGCACCAGGCGATTGAAGCCAAAGAGAACGTCAAGATCGAACGCGAGAACCAGACGCTCGCGACCATTACCTTTCAGAACTACTTCCGCATGTTCAAAAAACTTGCCGGCATGACCGGTACGGCGGAAACGGAAGCCGAAGAATTCGAGAAGATTTACAAGCTCGAAGTGGTGGTGATTCCTACCAACAAGGAATTGCTGCGTATCGAGAATGCGGACATTGTTTTCCGCACGGAGAAAGAAAAATACTTCGCCGCCGCGGACGAGATCCAGAAGTTAGCCGAGAAGGGCCAGCCAGTTCTGGTCGGCACCACGTCAGTTGAGAAATCCGAGCGGCTATCGGACCTGCTGAAGAAAAAAGGTCTCAAGCATGTCGTATTGAATGCCAAGTTCCACGAGCGCGAAGCAGAAATCGTGGCGCAAGCCGGACGCAAGGGCATGGTCACGATCGCCACGAACATGGCTGGCCGCGGTACCGACATTCTGCTCGGCGGCAATCCGGAGTTCATGGCCAAGCAGGAGATGGTCAAGAAGGGGATTGCGCAGCAGTTGCGAGTGGCGCAGGGCAAGATCGAAGGTCCGCAGGAAGATGGGGAGACCTCAATCTTCTACTACAACGGAAACGAATACAACGTTCCGACTGACAAGTGGGCCGACGCTTTTCAGCGCTACAAGATACAGACGGATAAAGAACACGACGAGGTAATCGGCGTTGGCGGCCTGCACATTTTAGGCACGGAGCGCCACGAATCCCGTCGAATCGATAACCAGCTTCGCGGACGTGCCGGACGCCAGGGCGATCCGGGCTCCTCGCGCTTCTATCTCGCTCTTGAAGATGACCTGATGCGCATCTTCGCCAAGGAATGGGTTTCGACCTTGCTGCAGAAGTTAGGCATGGAGGAAGGCGTTCCCATCGAATCGAAGATGATTACGCGGCGGATCGAGACCGCGCAGAAGACCGTGGAAGCCCAGCATTTCGAATCGCGCAAACACCTGCTCGAATACGACGACGTGATGAACAAGCAGCGTGAGGCCGTTTATGGCCTGCGCCGCCGGCTGCTCGAAGGCATGGATCAGAAGGACCTGATTCTCGAGGACTACGTTTCGGCGATTCTCGCCGAGCAACTCGAGGAGTACTGCCCGCCCAAGGCGCACGCCGATGACTGGAACATTAAGGCCCTGAAGGACGCGATTTTTACACGCTTCGGTGTCGACTTTGTCGCGGAGGGAGTAAAGACTGACACCCTGAATCGCGGCGAGCTCGGCGACGCGATCTTTGAAAAACTCAAAGAGCGTTACGACGCAAAAGAGAAACTCATCGGCCCAGACGCCATGCGCCATCACGAGCGCATGATCATGCTGAGTGTGATCGACCAGCAGTGGAAAGATCACCTGCTCAGCATGGATCACCTGAAAGAGGGCATTGGCCTGCGCGGGTATGGCCAGCACGATCCTCTGGTCGAGTACAAGAAAGAATCCTTCGACATGTTCGAAGCGATGATGCAGCGCTTCCAGGAAGATACGGTTCGCTATCTCTACCTGATGCAGATCCTTGAGCGTCCTCCGGATATGGGAGCGGGCGGACAGCCTCCCGGCAGCCCAAGCGGGCAAGGTCCAGACAGCGGCGTTCCCGCGCAGCATGGCGGAGATGGGAACGGCCGCCGTCCGCACCGGATGGTTTCGACCTCAGCCGATGAACTGGAAGAAGCTTTCATGCGGCGCAAACGCCGCGAACTGGAACAGGCCCGGATGGCCGGCGGCGGTGAAACGCAGCAAGTTCAGCAAGTCGTGCGCGGTCAGGAAAAAGTCGGCCGCAACGATCCCTGCCCCTGCGGATCGGGCAAGAAGTACAAGAAGTGCCATGGTGCGTGATCTAGAAGTCGTGAGGGTGATTTGCCCGCACTACACTTTACGGGGTCAAAAACGGTACCCTGCTGCTGATTCTGAGCTGAGAAATTGCGCTAAACTGCGGACGTTTGCAGCAGGACTCGGAATACACCGTGCGAGACAAGATCAATACGATCCAAGAGAAGGGAGTATTCCCGGAATCGAAGGATCTGGTTGTGTTCGATATCTTGCGTGAGTCTGAATGCGTCGAGTGCCGAAAGGCACTATTGGCTCACACCTTTCTGTTCATGGAAGATGGTCGTCCGCTGTGCCTGACCTGTGCCGACCTCGACCACTTAACTTACCTACCCAGAGGCGACACCGCTCTGACTCGCCGCGCCCGGAAACACAGTTCGCTTTCAGCGGTCGTAGTTCGTTTCAGCAGGGCCCGCAAGCGTTATGAACGGCAGGGTGTACTGGTCGAAGAAGCTGCCTTGGATCGCGCCGAAGAAGAATGCCATGCCGATGCGGCTGAGCGATTGGCTAACTGTGAGAAGGCCGCGGAGCGTGCGGTTGAACAAGATCGCAATCTCGCTGCTCAGATGACGAAATCCATTCTTGCGCTGTATCCCGGTTGTCCTCCGGCGGAGGCGCAGGCCGTTGCGGCTCACACTTCACGCCGCGGCAGCGGCCGCGTCGGACGTACAGCCGTGGGACGAGCACTTGACGCGGAGGCGCTTAGCGCCGCGGTTATAGCAGCAATCCGTCATCGACATACGCGATACGATCAGTTGCTCATGCATGGCTACAGCCGGAGAGACGCACGCGATGCCGTGCGCGACGCGATCGATCGTGTTCTCGAACAGTGGCGTTCCGGGGGCTAAATCATCCCGCCGCAACAGTCCGGATCGGCCCTTTCATGGTGTACAAGTCCCTTGTTCACAACGGTAACGGCACACGCCGCCGTAAGGTCCCTCCGATCGCTTTCGGGCTCGTCAGGATGACAAGACTAAGCTCCGCCGTCGCTGTGCAAAAAGATCTCGTTGCCGCCGAACGTTTAAAGAATCTGTGAAACGAAACGGCCGCACTCGTCACTATTAAGAGTGAAGATCAGTGATGTGTCATTGGGGGACACGTCATGCACTTCTGCATCTCCTACCAAAAAATCCTAAGGAGGCGGTATGGTTCGCAATGCGATTCGTGCGTGGGCATGTGTGCTGCTGGTCGCCTGTTTGGCGCAGGCGCAGCAAATCGGGTCAACGAATGCGGTCAACGAAATTGTTCCGCCGATGGTGAGCTTCAATGGAATCCTGACGGACATCAATGCCAAGCCATTCACGGGAGTGGTTGGGGTCATGTTCTCGCTATACAAGGAGCAGCAGGGCGGAGTGCCTCTTTGGACCGAAATGCAAAATGTGCAGGCGGACAAAACCGGGCATTATGCGGTGATGCTTGGTTCCACGAGCGCCCACGGCCTGCCAGCGGACCTTTTCGTTTCCGGCGAAGCCCGTTGGTTGGCGGTTCAACCGGAGGGCCAGCCGGAACAGCCGCGAGTTGTACTGCTGAGCGTGCCGTACGCTCTGAAAGCCGGCGACGCGCAGACCATTGGGGGATTGCCTCCATCCGCATTCGTGATGGCTGCGCCGGGCACTACAAATTCCGGCTCATTGTCGTCGCAGCAAGACGGGGGGAACTCGTCGACGCCGGCTCCGCCGCCTCTTGGCGGTAGTGGGACAACTAACTATATTCCGCTGTGGACGCCCAACGGCACGACTCTAGGCAACTCCGTTTTCTTCCAGTCGGGCAACAAGATCGGCTTGGGAGTGACGAATCCGCTGCTTACTTTGGATATAAACGGGAGCGAACTGGTGCGTGGCCTGTTTGAAATGGCCACCACCGGATTTGCCACCGCAGCCAAGGGATTCAACTCCAATCCGATGAACCTGGAAGCTTCGTCGTACAACAGCAGCACGGCGAAATACACGCTGCAGCATTTTCAGTGGCAGGCTGAGCCCATACGAAATAACACCAGCAGCCCTTCTGCCACGCTGAATCTCTTGTTCGGAGTAGATCCGGGCGCGCCGGTTGAAACGGGATTGAAACTCAGCAATGCGGGTATTTTCACATTTGCGTCCGGGCAGACGTTTCCGGGGGCTGGTACGGTCACCAGCGTCGGTAGCGGAGCCGGATTGACGGGCGGACCGATCACGACCAGCGGATCGCTGAGCATTGTCACCGCAGGTGTGACGAATGCGATGTTGCAGCACCCGTCGTTGACGGTTGCCGCAGGGACTGATCTGACGGGCGGAGGCTCGGTGTCGTTAGGGGGCACGACAACCCTGAATGTGGACACGTCGAAAGTGCCGCAGTTGACCAGTTCCAACACGTTCGCGGCGACACAACATATTACCGGTGACATCGACGTGACTGGAAATGTGAGTGCCGGCTCGGTCGTAAGCGGCCAGCAGGGAATTTTCAATGGCAGTGGCACCGAAGGCGTCTATGGACAGACAACCGGAACTGTAGGAGTTCTGGGTGTCAGCAATGTGAACCGTTCAGTCGAAGGCGATGACTACGCGGTCGGCGGGCTCTCGGTGTTCGGCGATGAACTGGCCTCTTCCGGGAATAGTCTTGGGGTTCTTGGGCAAACGTTCAGTCCGACCGCGATCTCCGTGGAAGGCGCGAATTTTGGTGGCGGCGGGTACGGCATTTATGGCTATGAGAATCGCCCCGACACTACCGGAGCAAACGCGGCCGGCGTGCGCGGCGAACACTACTCTGGCAGCAGCCTTGGCGCCGGGCTGGAGTTCGCGTCCGGGGTGTGGGGAGATACGAGTGATATTTATGGCGTTGGAATGCTGGCGACGGCGGATAGTGGAAATGCCATGGCTGTGTTCAACAACAGTACGACGGATACGACGATGTACATTACGAACTTTGAGGAGTCCACTGGAAGCGCGTTTGTCCTCGATATTTCGTCGTTCTACGGGGGATACTGCAATTTCCTGGCAAATGGTACGCTCAGCTGCAGCGGTGGACTGACCACAGTGGTTCCCACGGAAAGCAACAAGAAAGTGCAGGTGTATTCCGTGCAATCGCCGGAGAATTGGTTCGAGGATTTCGGTTCGGGACAACTCGCCGGTGGGGTGGCGCGCGTTCAACTCGAGACGACGTTCGCGCAAACTGTAAACGTAGGGGTCGACTATCACGTCTTCGTGACACCGAAGGGCGACTGCAAAGGTCTCTATGTGACAAATGAAAACGCTGGTGGTTTTGAAGTGCATGAACTAGGCGGCGGACAATCAAACATTGCGTTCGACTATCGCATCGTCGCTCGTCGCAAAGGATATGAAAATCTGCGCCTGGCCGATGCAACGGAGATTGCCAAAGTTCCCTCGATCAAGCGAACACAGGGCCCGGTTCACAGGCCAGAACCGCTCAAACCGTTCCAGCCAGCTTCTAGCCAACGAATGGCGAAAGCGACGGTGGTTGCCCAGAAAGTCAGGTAGATTGTCGACGTCTGGAGAAATAGCATCGGGAGTTGCGCACCCTTGCTGGTCTTTTGAGCAGCTGTGGTCAAATGACTTTTAAGGGTGCGGCAACTCGCGCTGCGCCAGATGAATGATCGAGCGTCATGCCGGGAATCTAATCGGGTTCTTAGATTTTGGTGCTCAGGAAAGCGGGCGGACACCTCTCTTAAATGGTGTCATCCTGACAAGCGCGCAGGCGGTCGGAGGGACCCTACGACGGCGTGCGGTGGTTCGGTTGCGGACGTGACAACTAGTATTCCCGATGGAGTCCCGAGTTCAATTCCATTCGGCAGCATCACGACATCGTCGGTCGTCAGTCCCTCGTCCGGCTTCGACCGGACTCAAGATGATACTGGGAGGAGTGGACTTATCGCTTCACCGCTTGGAATGTCATTTCTGTCGCGCGACTCTTATGTTCCTGCTTCCATTCCGCAAAGAGAGTCGCGTAATTTGTCGTTATGTAATCTTCTTGCGCGACGCCGAGTCTCTTCGCGGTCGCATCGATCCAACGCGGCTTGCCTTCGATTTCGCAGAAATCTCCGATGGGGGTGTGGTCGAGAACTACTTGCCCTTTTCCGTCGGTCCATTCAGCGCGAAATTTCTCGTAGCGGAACGATGGCGAATATCCCAAAGCCCCCAAAATCGCATCCATCTTTTTACCGTCATTCACGCGGGTTTCGAGTTCCTGACGGCTGCTGTGCCGGCCGACTTTGCCTCCGCTCTTGTGCGTCAGTTTCCAGGATTTGCCGTACTCTCGGAGCCGCAGAAGTTCCTTGCGTTTCCGCAGTACCTGGCCGGGCAGGTCATAAAGCGTGTTCATCTCGTGGGTTCGCGGAGTTTCCAGGCGAAATCCTGCGGAGCGCAACTTGCGCGTAAGGCTGGCTAAATTCTCGACGCGGAATTTGATTTCAATTTCTTGGGAACCCATAGCGGAAGTTTATTACGGTTGTGCCGCGCCTGTCGCAGGCGAAGATTCGATGTGCATCTGCGGCGTATAGGTTTGCCGGTGCCACTCCATCTCTTCGACACGACCAACGACTAGCACCCAACTTAGGGCGCCAAGGCCCGCGATCACGGCAGCGATGCCAAGGGGCCAGTAAAACTGTCCGGTGCGGCCCAGCAGATATCCGGTTAGGACTGGAGCACCCGAGCCACCCAGATTGCCGATGAAGTTTTGTACACCGGTCCACCGGCCTGCCATTCGCGGACCCGCGATCGTCTGCGCTACTGCCCAACTATTCGTTCCAGCCATGGCCAGCAAAGCGCCGCCAAAAGCGAGAACCGTAACGACCAAGCGGTCCGGTGCTACAGCAGTGCCCAAAAGCGCGCTGCCGACGCCTGCGAGTCCCACTCCCAGCATGGTTTTCCGCACGAGAGTGGCTGAGGCTCCCGCCGAGATCCAGCGGTCTGAGACCTTTCCCGTGATAAAAGCAGAAATTGCATATACAACGAAGATCGCGCCACCGGCTCTGGCCATCTGATTGATGCTGAAATGCCGGCTGCGCATCAGATAACTGGGCAGCCATGTCACTAACAAATAGAGACAGTAGTTCAGAGAAAACTGGCCGAAACAGCTTCCCCAGACCGAGCGCAGGGCAAGGAAATCGGCGATCCGGACCGCGAAGTCAGATGATTTCACGTGAGTCATGTTGCGGGAAGGCATCGCCGCAATCCAGGGAATCAGCCAGAGCAGACTGCCCAGGCCAAGGAGCAGGAAAAAAGGTCGCCAGCCGAATCGGCCTACGAAAACTCCGCCAGCCGCCATACCGAGCGCCGGCCCTAATGCGAGTCCGATTTGGAGGGCTGCGTTGGCGCGGCCGCGCTCGCTCTCGATAAAGTAATTCGAGAAGATATTGCAATATGAGGGGAAGGCGATCGATTCGCCAATTCCCAGCACCACGCGGGCAGACACGAGCGCAGCGAATCCATGCAGTAAGCCGGTTGCGCCGGTAGCCAACGACCAGATGAAGAATCCCGCAGCAAAAACCCATTTCACGTCGAAGCGATCGACCAGCCATCCTGCAGGAATCTGCAGGCAAGCGTATACCCAGAAGAACACGGAGAGCAGTGCGCCCAACTGCAGATCGGAGATCCGCAATTCGCCCTTGATCATCTCCGCCGCGATGGAAAGATTGCTGCGGTCGATGTAGCAGATGAGAACCGAGACGCTCAGAAGGAAGAGCACGGCATTCATTCGGGCCCGAGATGGACGTTCGGACTTGGGATGACCGTCGGTGACGGCAGAGTGAGCGCTCATGGCAAAGCCGCACAATTGTACTCTCCTGCTATGATTTCGAACGCAATCGGTTTGCGAGGTGTGATCATGAGAAATCTCTTTGAGAAAGAAGCCGTCGAGGAAGTCTGCAGCCGCATCGACAAGCTGCAGCCGGCGATGCAGCGGCAGTGGGGGAAGATGGATGTGGCCCAGATGATGGCGCATTGTTCCGCGGCTCTGGACATGGCGTCAGGCAACGTAAACATCCCACGAGCGTTTATCGGCAGGATTCTGGGGCCGCTCGTGAGGACGATCTACAGCAGCGAAAAGCCATTTTCCAAAAACAACCCGACCTCAAAGGAGTTAGTGATTTCGGATCAGCGGGATTTCGCGCGCGAACAGGAGCAGTTGAATTTAAAAGTGCGGCAGTTTCACCAGGGTGGAGAAGCGAAGTGTACGCGATATCCTCATCCGTTTTTTGGTGCGCTCACTCCTTATGAATGGGGACGAGGGATGTACAAGCACCTTGATCATCACTTGCGGCAATTCGGGGCGTGATCTTCGCAGGCTAGCTGAACGTTGGCAGCTTGACCAGATCATCTTTGGGCACACCTTCCAGATGTCCTCCGGCCTTACGCCAGGCCGCAAATCCGCCGACGATTACGAACGTGTTGAACCCTTTTTCTCGCAGTAGATGCGCCACCCGGGCGCTCGTGGCTTCGCGTGCTCAAGTACAGTACAGGTAAATGTCCTTGTCCTTGGGGAGATTCTTGATTTCTTCCTCAAGGTTGTTGGGTTCAATGCGGATGGAGCCGAAAATTCGTTCAGCGCCCATGTCGTAATAGCCGTGGCTGCGAACGTCGACGATTTGTATGCGGTCAGCTTCCCCGGCTGCGATGCGCGCCGCAATCTCTTCCACGTTTACGCGAGGCACGACGTCGTAGACGCGGAATTTCCGGAATTGCAAAATACGGTAGCCGGCATAGACAGCTACGGCGATGATGATCACAGCCTCCATCACCCGACCTGCTTCGTAGATGCTCTTCAGCGCAGCCGCCAGAAAGTCGCGGCTCAGATAGCCGATTGCCAGGTACGTGACGGTATACAAGAACGCCCCGGCCATATCGAGACGTAGGAACTGGCCGAACGGCATTTTCATGCTGCCGGCGAGAGGCGCGGCCATGGTATTCACCCCTGGTATGAACTTGGCGATGACCAGGGTGACCTTTCCTCGCTTATAAAAGGATTCCGCCGAACGCAGCATGCAGGTCTCCGGGTTCATGGAAAGGCGGCAGAGAAATCCGAGCAAGGCCCACCCGGTGTAGCGTCCGAGCCAGAACTGCCAGCTATCTCCCGCAATCAACGCGAGTATGGCGGCAATGAACACTCCGTACCCTGACAGCGTGTGGGAAGCGATGCCGGCTCCGGCGGCGACCAGAGCGATCGACGCAGGAAAAGGGAAACCCACCGACTCGGCGATGAGGATGCCGAATATCAGGGCATAGCCATGGCGCGCCGTAGTCAGAAGCAGGTCATTCATAGCCGGTTGAGCAGGACTTGGATTCGCCCTGAGCAGGAAGGGTTCAGTATAAATAAAACCGGGCGGATCCGATGGAACCCGCCCGGCTCTTCGAGGAGCGAGTCTCTCAGGAGGACTTTCCTCGACAGGGTGAGCAAGACAGCGGCTTGCACTCGAAGTCCTTCCGGCCCTGACCGGGCCGGCGCGTCGAAAAAGCTAGGCGCCTTTCGTCTAAGCTTCGACTGAAGCCGCTGTCTCTTAGCTGATGGCTCGTCAAAATGCGGAGAGGACCCCGACGACCTGCCTTTCCCAGGTGCCAAGGGGAGAAGTGAGGTCACGCTTGCTGTGCCCCACCCGCATGCCAGTGCGTCTCGTTAGCCTTCCGCTCTTGCGGACGCTCCCATCAACTGGGTGCATTCTGGTCCCGCGAGTCTGAGATTTCTGTGGCAGCCGTCACCGATCGAAGTGACAGCAATCAAGGTGAGAATTTTTGGAATTTTGTGCCCCGGATCACAAGAGGCTAGGGACTAGTGGATTGGGAGCGTTAAATCCTGACCCCTGGACCCTGACCTCTGGTCCCTACTTTTCACTTTTCTCTGGCGACCACGAATTCCGGGGCCCAGAGCAAAGCGCGTTTGATTTCGGAGTCAGGGAAGAAGCAGATCGATTTGCAGGCGGATTCCGCATACTCGGCGGCGCGGATGGTGGCGGCATCGAGCGAACCGTAGCGCTGCAGAATCCCGAGAATGTCTGCGTGCGTCACTCCGTTGAAGGCCCGGTCTTGCAGGATCTTTTCGATTTTGCCGCGTTCGTCCGGCGTGCAGCGCTCCAGGGCGTGAATGACCGCCATGGTTACTTTTCCTTCGCGCAGATCGCTGGCCACCGGCTTGCCCAAGATGTCTTCCGACGCGGTCAGGTCCAGAACGTCATCCACGATCTGAAACGCCATGCCGAGATCGTGGCCGTACTTGCCCAGAGCAGCCTCCTGCTCCGGTGTCGCGCCCGCAAGAATCGCTCCCAGCCGCATGCAAACTGAAAACAGGCAGGCAGTCTTGCGGAAGATCAGGTCGAAATACTCGTCGAGCGAGATCAGCTTTCCGAGTTTCTCCATCTGCAGGAGTTCGCCTTCAACCATCTGTTGCGTGAGTTCGATCAGGGTGTCGAGAATGCGGAAATTGCGCTCCTGCACGGCGATCTTAAAGGCCTGCATGTAGAGCCAGTCGCCGGCGAGCACACACTTGGAATTACCCCACTGGGTATTGGCGGCAGGACGGCCGCGGCGCGTCTTGGCCTCGTCGATGATGTCGTCGTGGACGAGCGTCGCCGTGTGGATGATCTCGACCACTGCGCCGAGCCGAACCGCTCCGCGCCCTTCGTAGTTCAGCAGCTTCGCGGAAAGAAGCAGCAGCGCCGGGCGGATCCTCTTGCCCCCGCCGGCGCGAAGATATTCTCCGATCTCGGTGATGGCGCGAACCCCAGAGACGGTGTCCTCGCCGAACTCGTCCTCCAGCGCGATGAGGTCATCCCGCAGCAGGTCGAATACTTCTTTTCCGTTAATGGTGGCTGGCGCGCTCAAAAAATTCAGACCTTAGGCATCAGGCGTCGGACCTTAACGGTTGATTCAAGGTCTAAGGTCCAGGGTCTGACGTCTGCCTTTAGTTCGTACGGTAATTCACAAACTGCAAATCAATCCCGAAATCATGACTCTTTAACAACTGAATCACGTCCTGCAGGGTATCCCGATCTTTGCCACTGATCCGAACTAGGTCGGCTTGAATGGACGCCTGGGCTTTCTTTTTCGAGTCCTTGACCAGCTTCACGATCTCCCGCGCCTTCTCGATGGCGATTCCTTGCTGCATGGTGGCTCGGCGCTTCACCGTTCCTCCGGCGGCGGGTTCAACCGCCCCATAAGTAAAAGCTTTCAGCGAAACTCCCCGTTTCACTAACTTCTGCTGCAGAATGTCATTGACCGCCTTCAATTTATAGTCGTCTGCCGAGTGCAGGACGATGGCGTCTTTTTCCAGCTCGATGTTCGATTTCGAGTCCTTTAGGTCGAAGCGGGTGTGGACCTCCTTCAGCGCCTGCTGAATGGCGTTCGAGACCTCCTGCATATCGACTTTGCTGACGACGTCGAAACTGTTATCGGGCATACATTTCTAATCTTTCTGAAATGAAGGAATCTTTAACCAGAGGTTAACAGAAGTTCGCTTTTAGCGGGAGGGAACTTTCCTTTCGGAGATTTCAGCAGTTTTGAAAAAATTGTAAAAATTACGGGATGTATGCTCTCCGATCTCTTCCCTCGAAAGCCCGCGCAGTTCGCCGATTTTGCGGGCCGTCTCTGTCACGAATGCTGGCTCGTTGCGCTTACCCCGATGAGGAACGGGCGCTAGATATGGGGAATCGGTTTCGATCAACATACGGTCGAGCGGTACTTCGAGCGCCGCATCCCGAATTTGTTGCGCTTTGGGGAAGGTCACGTTGCCGGCGAACGAGATCATGAATCCCATATCGAGGGCACGCTTCGCCTGAGACCACGTCCCAGTAAAGCAATGAACGATGCCGCCAATGCCCTTGGGCGCCCATTGTTCCTGAATAAGCCGAAGGCAGTCGTCCCACGCGTTGTCGCTATTGTCAGAAGGCCGGCAGTGAATCACGATGGGCAATTTGGCCGCCGCCGCTAGTTCCATCTGGCGGATAAAGACCTGCTGCTGCGTCTCCCGCGGAGAGTGATCGTAAAAATAATCGAGGCCAATCTCACCCCACGCGATCACCTTGGGATGCTTCGCCAGTCGGTCCATCTCGGCATAGGCATGGTCCGAAGCGAGGCGCGCTTCATGCGGATGAATGCCGATCGTCGCGTACATGAAGGGATGCTGCTCGGCCAGTCGTATGCCGGCATCAAGATCCGGCGGTCCATCGCCGTTGCCAATCGCGACCACGGTCGTGATTCCGGCCTCTCTCGCTCGTGCGATCACCTGCTCACGGTCGGTATCGAACTGCTTGCCATCGAGATGTGCGTGCGAATCGACGAACATGGAAAAATCAGACTTAGACCGCGGACCTCAGACCTCGACCTGAGACCTCTGCGGCCAACTCGAAGCGCCGAGGGCTGAGGTCCAAGGTCTGACGCCGCCTCTATTTCAGCCGGGCCCCCACCGGCACATCCTCCAAAAAGCTGGCCAGCACCGGCTTTCCGCCTTCCAGCGAAGCAGCCACGATCATGCCGTTGGACTCCAGTCCACGCATTTTCCGCGGCGCTAGATTGGCGACGATCACGACCTTACGTCCAACTAATGTCTCCGGGGCGTAGGCTTCGGCAATCCCGGCCAGCACTTGACGCACTTCGGTCCCGATATCAATTTCCAGCCGCAGCAACTTGTCGGACTTCGGAACGCGCTCGGCTATCTTTACCAAGCCCACTCGCAGTTCGACCTTGGAGAAATCGTCGATCGAGATTTTTCCTAAGCCGTCGGCGCTCGCAGTCGCAACTGCCGGAGTAGTTTCAGCTTTCGCGGGCCCGCCATTCGTTTTCGCCACCGGCTCTTCTACAACCGCCGGTCTTTGTTGATCTTCCATCTGTTGCATCCTTTCAATGGCGCTCTTGTCCGCGCGTGGAAACACGGGTTTGACTTCGCCCAGCTTTGTGCCGAGCGGCAACTGTCCCCAGGCCAGGGTATTCAAATCGAGTTTCTTGATATCGCCCAGGCCCATCTGTTCCCATATTTTTGCCGTCGCATCTGGAATGACCGGGTGCGCTAAGGCAGTCGCAACTCTCAGAGCCTCGGCAGAGGTATAGAGAACCGTAGCCAGGCGTGCCCGGCTTTCATCGTCCTGCTTCTCGCCCAGAGACCATGGCTCGTTCTCGACAATGTATTTATCAACCGTCGCGACTAGTCCCCACGCAGTTTCAAGGGCACGTGAGAATTGAAACTGGTCAAATAGTGCGCCGAACTCGCGAATCACCCTTCGCGCGGTTTCGGCAACCGCATCGTCAGCAGGCGTCTTTGCCGCCGTGTGCGATGGATACGGCACTTCTCCCTTGAAGTAGCGGTTAATCATGGTTAACGTGCGGCTGGCCAAATTGCCAATTCCGTTGGCGAGGTCGGAGTTGTAGCGCTGCACCAGCGCGTCAAACGAGAACGATCCATCCTGCCCAAATACCACTTCGCGCAACAGGAAATAGCGCAGCGCGTCTGCGCCCAGCACATCAAGGATGGTCTCAGTGCGCACGATATTTCCGCGCGATTTCGACATCTTGCTTTCTTCAAACAGCAGCCATCCATGCGCGACGATTGCCTTTGGCAAGGGTAATCCCGCTGCGAGCAAGAATGCCGGCCAGTACACGCAGTGAAAGCGCACGATCTCTTTGCCGATCATGTGAACATCGGCTGGCCAGTATTTCTTGAATGCTTCCTGTGCGCCTGCGTGTTTCGATCCGTAGCCGATGGCAGTGATGTAATTGGCGAGGGCATCAAGCCAGACATAAATCACATGCTTCGGATCGTCGGGTACGGGGATACCCCACGAGAATGTCGACCGGCTGATCGATAGATCACGCAGTCCCGACCGCACAAACGAAATCACTTCGTTGCGCCGCGCCTCCGGACGAATGAAGTCCGGGTTCGCGTAAAGCTCCAGCAGCTTGTCTTGAAATGCCGAGAGCTTGAAGAAGTAATTCTCTTCGTGAACCGTTTCCGTGATACGCCCGCAAGTGGGGCAGGGATCGCCGGGCTGTGCGCCGTCGACGTAGAGTTCGTCGGACACGCAATACTGACCGGTATAAGTCCCTTTATAGATGTAGCCGTTATCTCGAATCTGCCGGAATAATTCCTGGACGCGTTTCTTGTGGCGCTCTTCGGTCGTACGGATGAAATCATCGTTGGAGATTCCCATCCGCTTCCATAGGGCGCGAAACTGGCCCGAAATCTCGTCGGCGTATTGTTGCGGAGACTTGCCGGCTGCCTGTGCCGCGCGCTCGATCTTTTGCCCGTGCTCGTCGGTGCCCGTCAGAAAAAACGTGTCATCGCCGAGCATTCGATGCCGCCGGGCGATCGTGTCGCAGGCGATCGTCGTATACGCGTGGCCGATGTGCGGCCGCGCATTGACATAGTAAATCGGGGTCGTGATGTAAAACTTCCTGGCCATAGAATTGTTGGAACCACGAAGGACACAAATTTACACAAAGAAGTCCAACTTAGTGTTCTTGGTGGTTAATGCTTTTCGCTGACACCGCCTGCATACGCCCGTGCTGCTTCCTGCATCACCGTCTTCAAGGGCACATGATGCGCAGCTGCGATGCGCCTGCAGTCTTCATACTCTGGCGCGTAGTTTGTGACAGTGCCGTTCATGCTCGCGATCTTGATGCGAACCTCGCCCCATTCGGTGCGAACATTTTCCCAGCGGCGCGCCAGAACCTGCCTTAACTCCTCGCGGCGCCGGACGCCGAGAGTCGTGGTCTCGCTGAAAATCAACAGCGTCAGCTTCTCGGCGTGCTCGGACTTGCAAAGAACGGTCAGCAGCATCCCCGGACGGTTCTTTTTCATTTGTACAGGCAAGCCGAAAACATCGAGCGCGCCTTCCTCCAGCAAACGGTCCATCACGTATCCAAAAACCTGGGGATTCAGATCGTCGAGATTGGCTTCGAGAACGCTGATCGTTTCCGAATTCGTCTTCGCGGCAAGCTTCGCGACTGCTTCGCCGATGACGATCCGCAAGACATTTGGATGTCCAGAAAAATCTCTTGAGCCCGCTCCGTAAGCGGACCGTTCGATCTTCATCTCGGGAAAGGCGCTAAACCGCCGGACGAGCGTTTTTACGATCGCAGCTCCGGTCGGCGTTATCAATTCTGCCTGCACCCCCGACGAGTAAACCGGTGCATCCCTCAACAGTTCGACGGTTGCGGGCGCGGGAACCGGAAATGTCCCGTGCGCGCATTGGACCGTGCCTCCGCCAACATTCAGCGAAGAGCAGACAATCTCGTCTACGCCGAGGGCCTCGGCCCCTACCGCGGCGCACACAATGTCGACGATCGCGTCGACAGCGCCGACCTCATGAAAATGAATATCCTCCTCCGGCACATCGTGAATCTTCGCCTCAGCGGCGCCTAAAGCTTCGAAGATCGATATCGCTATCTTTTTCGCCGACTCCGAAATCCCCGCAGCGGAGATGATCTTCCGAATCTCTGTCAACCCGCGATGGGAATGTTCATGCTCATGTGTGTGTGGCGCAGCTGCCCCTGCCCGCGAATCCTCGGCATGTGAATGACTGTGCTCGTGGGGATGCTCATTTTCGTGCGAATGCCCATGGTCATGATGATGATCGTGGTGATGGCCGTGATCATGTGAAGTAGCGGCATCCCTGCTTCGCCCAGTACTCTTCGCGCGGCATATCCTTCTCGCCGTCGACCCAAACATCAACCTTCGTCGCAGATATCCCGCTGCGCATCACCTTCGAGACTTCCAACTTTGCGTCTACGCCCAGTGCGGCAACAGTATCCTGAAGAAGTTGGGGCGCAACTCCGGCATCGACGAGAGCTCCCAAAAACATGTCGCCGCTGATGCCGGAGAAGCATTCAAGATAGGCAATGCGCATAAATAAAGACCGAATTTTCATCATAGGGAAGCTGTCCAAGCGCGTCAAACGCCCGCCCGCCGCCGACTCTGTTAAAATCTCTGTTTCTTCAATGATTTAGAGGGCTTCTTTGTATCGATACCTGGAACATCGTCTCGCCCAGCGGGTGCTGGAGTGTCTGGGAAAACGGCACCCTGGCGTGGCACTGCCGGGCGTTGTCATCGAGCAGCCACCCAAGGTGGAACTTGGCGACTTCGCCATTCCGATTTTTCCCTTTGCCAAGCCTCTGCGCTCGGCTCCCCTAAAAATAGCGCAGGCTATTAAGGATGAGATCGGCACGATTGAAGGCATCGCTGAGATGCAGGTCGCGCCTCCGGGCTATTTGAATGCAAAGATCGACCGCGGCTGGATGGCCTCTGCGCTTGCCGCTGACCGGAAAGCTCCATCCGATATTCCTTCTGGCAAGATTCTGGTCGAGCACTCGAGCATTAATCCCAACAAAGCCGCTCACATTGGACACCTGCGCAACGCCATCCTCGGCGACACGTTCGTTCGCCTGCTGCGTTATGCCGGAAGGGAAGTCGACATCCAAAATTACATCGACAACACTGGCGTGCAGGTGGCCGACGTCGTGGTCGGCTTTACGCATCTGGAGAAGAAGTCCCGCGCCGAGATCGAGGCTCTTACGTGCCAGCCTCGCTTTGACTACTACTGCTGGGATGTCTATGCCCGGGCTTCGCGCTGGTACGAAGAGAACAAGCAGAACCTTGCCGCCCGCGCTGCCACGCTCCACTCTATCGAGCAAGGGAACAACGAGACAGCCCAACTCGCGGAGCTGATCTCCATCGCTGTTTTGAAACGGCATCTCGAGACCATGGACCGCCTCGACATCGAATACGACTTCCTACCGCGCGAGAGCGAGATTCTGCACTTGCATTTCTGGGACGCGGCCTTCGAGAAGTTGAAGGCCGCGGGAGTTTTGACCTTCGAGACAGAGGGCAAGAACAAGGGCTGCTGGATCATGCGGCGCGCGGGGACAGCAGAGGCCAATCTCACTACGGACAACACGGAGAGTACCGAAGAAGGCGAGATCGAAGAGGAAGACCAGAAGGTCATCGTCCGCTCCAACGGAACCGTCGGCTATGTCGGCAAAGACATTGCCTATCACATGTGGAAATTCGGGTTGCTGGGCCGCGACTTCGGCTATCGCAGGTTTTATCGCTATCCCAACGCGCACCAGTGCTGGATTTCGACCACGCCCGATGATCCCGAAGCGGCAGCCGATCATCCTCACTTCGGCGACGTCACTGAAAACTACAACGTCATCGATGCCCGCCAATCCGAGGCTCAGAACACCGTGATCGAAGCGCTGAAGGACCTGGGGCACGGGGAGGCAGCGGGCCGCCTGACGCATTTCTCCTACGGGATGGTCGTGCTCACGCCGCGTTGCGCCGCCGAACTGGGCTACGAACTGGCCGAAGAAGAAAAGTCCCGCCCCTGGATCGGGGTCAGTGGACGCAAAGGCTTCGGAGTCAAAGCGGACGACCTGCTCGATCAACTCATTGCTTCGGCCAAGAAAGAAGTTGATTCTCGCCATCCGCAACTCTCCGAACCCGAGAGGCTCGGTATCGCGACGCAGATCGCCATTGGCGCCCTTCGCTACTTCATGCTGAAGTACACGAAGCAGTCTGTCATTGCCTTCGATTTCAAAGACGCCCTCAGTTTCGAAGGCGAGACCGGACCGTATGCGCAGTACGCAGTGGTGCGCGCCACCAGCATCTTCCGCAAGGCAGGTCTCGATGCCGAAACTTTCGGCAAAGAAGTGGCCGAACGCTTTTCTGCTGCGGACCTCGCCAGCTTTCTGAATGCCAATGGAGCAAATGAAATCTGGGAGCTTTGGCTGGCGGCTTCGAAAACGTCTTACATCGTCGAGCAGTCTATCGCCACCACCGAACCTGCCTATCTGGCCAAGCACGCCTTCCAACTCGCACAGCTTTTTAACACGTTCTACCATTCGAATCCGATTCTGAGCGAGCCCGATGAGAAGCGAAAAAAATTCCTGCTGGCGACCGTCGCTGTCGTACGACGCGAACTGATTCGGACGCTGGGAGTCCTGGGCATCACAGTACCGCCCGTCATGTAGAATGCCAGCCTGGGGCAGCGGCTCGGCTGCTCCCCATTTCATGGAGAAACCCATCTCCGCTCAAGCTCAAGCCTTACCACGCCGTATCATGCGGGGCTTTGTAATCGTCTTGCTGATTCTCGCCGCTGCCGGGTTTCTCTACGAGAATATTTCTGAAGCCCGCGACCGCCGGTTCAACCGCATGCCGGGGAAACTAGTCAACGTAAACGGCCGCAAGATGCATATCGACTGTACGGGTGAAGGCAATCCCACGGTCATTCTCGATGCGGGCCTTGGGGATACGTACCTTTCCTGGCGGAAGGTACAGCCGGAGATCGCGAAGTTCGCGCGTGTCTGCTCTTATGACCGAGCCGGGCTGGGCTATAGCGATTCGAGTTCTCAGCCGCGTACCGGCCGGGTGATTGCCCATGAGCTTCACGGCCTACTGCAAGCCGCGCAAGTCCCACCGCCTTACGTTCTGGTTGGACACTCCATGGGGGGCTATGACGTGCGTCTCTACGCGAGCCTCTATCGTAACGAGGTCGCCGGCATGGTGCTGGTGGATGCGTCCCACCCTGATCAGGAGATCCGGTTCCCGCGAGAGTTGAAGGACATGGAGGGAAGCTGGCTGCGCGAAGCCGAGTTCCTGGAGTATGGTATGCCTTTCGGCATCCCCCGCCTGCTGGGGTTGTGCGACGACGATCCTCTACAACGCGCGGCAGAGTGCAACTGGCATTCGGCGAGGGAGAGCGCCGCGGAGATGAAAGCTTTCCCGCAGAGCGCGGCGGAAACTGCCGCGACCGGTTCTCTTGGCGACATGCCATTGGCCGTGCTTTCGCACGATCCTGACAAGCCCTCGGCCGAGTTGCCTCCAGATTTAGCAAAGTCAACGAACGACACATGGGAAAAGATGCAGGAAGAACTCGCTCATCTTTCTACGCGTGGCACGCAGACGGTTGCCAAGAACAGTGCTCACTACATCCAGTTGGATCGTCCGGATCTGGTCATCGATGCCGTGCGGCGCGTCGTTCAGCAATCGCGCTAGGTGCAAGGGAAGAAATTCCAGGCAATCAATGATTTCGCAGCGCTGACTCAGACTCTTTAACCTGCTAACCTTTTCACTCACCTTGAAGTTTCCGCGGTAGAGTTGCGTCATTTTCCAGGAGCAGCGAATGGAAATTCCGTATTGGCGATCTATTATGCGTATTGTTCTCATCGTATTCCTCATCGGAGCAGTCTTACCCGAATTGTTTCTTGCCCAAAATGTAAGCGCGCCCACGGAATCTGCTCATGATGTCTCGCATCGTCTGCGGATTGGGCTGGCGCTGAGTGGCGGAGCCGCGCTCGGGCTTTCCGAGATCGGGATCATTCAATGGATGGAAGAGAATCACATCCCGGTCGATCGCATCGCCGGAACCAGCATGGGCGCCATCATCGGCGCGATGTATGCCACGGGCATGTCGCCAACCGATATTCAGAAATTCGCGGCCAAAATTGACTGGGAGCAAGCTTTTTCGCCCGAACCTGCATATAGCCAGATTTCGTTTCGAAGGAAACAAGATCGTCGCGACTACCTTGTCAATGCAGCGCTCGGTTTCAAGCACGGTTTGCGGGGACCGAACGGGCTCAACTCCGGGCAAGGGGCGGGCCTGCTGCTCGACCGCATCGCGTTCGCTGACTCTGAAATTCCGAGCTTCGACGATCTTCCGATTCCGTTCCGGTGTGTGGCGACAGACATGCAAACTGGAGAGGCGGTTGTTCTGCACGACGGATACTTGGGTCAGGCAGTACGCGCCTCGATGGCGATTCCCGGAGTTTTTACCCCGGTTGAATTCAAAGGCCACGTCCTGGCTGACGGTGGCTTGGTACAGAACATTCCCGTCGAAACCGTAAAGAGTATGGATGTGGATGTCGTGATCGCCGTAGAACTTCAGCTTCCACCCGGTGACGCCGGACAATTAGGAACCCTTGTCGGCGTGCTTTCCCGCGCGGTTGACGTGATGATTACGCAGAACGAGCGTCACTCTCTCTCACTCGCAAATGCCACGGTCGCGGTCGACATGAAGGGCTTTTCCGTCAACGACTACGGCCGGCTCAAGGAACTTATACAGGTCGGATATCAAGCCGCCGCAAGCCAGTCGTCCGCGCTCTTGCCCTATGCGATTCAGGATCCCACGGAATGGCAAAAATATCTTGACGCTCGGGCCGCAAGAAAGCGCAAACCGTTTCAGAAAGTCGATACGATCCAGGTTACGGGTGCTGACCCCGACACCGATCGCCGAATCCAGCAGCGGCTTCGCAAAAACCTCGGCAAGCCGCTCAACCTTCCTGCTCTCGAGAATCAGCTGACGCAGATTGCCGGCGAAGGACAATTCGACCGTCTCGGCTACGAAGGATTCACTCAAAACGGGCTTCCCGCGTTGCGCGTCACCGCTCACGAGAAAACTTACGGTCCTCCGTTCGTGGATCTCGCGATCAACGTTGACGGCTCGGGGGTTGCCGCCTTTGATTTCGCCGCGGGCGCGCGTGTCACGTTCATGGACATTCTTCATCACGGCGGCGAGTGGCGGAACGATCTGCTTTTCGGCTCAAGTAATCTGGCTGCAACCGAATACTACCAACCATTGGGGACAACAAAATTCTTTGCCGCACCGTATGCCTTTGCCTCCAAATATGCCCGTAACTCATTTCAAGGGCTCACCAGGGTTTCTGTCTTCGGAGATGAACGCGCCGGAGGCGGCTTCGATATCGGCTATAACTCCGGTCGTCGCAGCGAACTGCGTCTGGGCTATGAATTGTTCGATGCGAAACTCTCGCCGCTTATCGGGGCCACAGGTTTGCCCATCGTCCACGGGAGCACCGGCGAATTCCGCGCCCGCTTTGTTTGGGACGGTCAAGACAGCCCCTCCGTGCCAAGCTCGGGCACACGCGCTGTCGCCACCCTCTCGCGTGTTCTGCAAAGCCCAGATTTGCCCCGGCCGATCGATCAGCTCGATCTGCAGACCTCAAATGTGATTCCGCTCGGACCAAAAACATCGCTGTTCGCAGACGCGTTTGGTGGCACCACCTTTCGCGGACAAGCGGGGCCGTTCCAGGTGTTTGAACTCGGCGGCCAGTTCCGCCTGGGCGCCTATCTTCCCGATGAATTCATGGGGAATCATTATGCTTATACCTCTTTCGGATTTCGACGGGAACTCTACCGCATGCCTCAACTCATCGGGAAGAAGATCTATTGGGGTGGATGGTACGAGGCCGGCACCGCCTTCGGTACGAAAGCCCACGACCCCGGACCAGTTGTTATTCGCGGGACCTTTAACCTGGGCGTAATCGCCGACACCATTGTCGGTCCCATCGCGATTGCCGGGAGCGTCAGCCCAACCGGCCAGAGCCGGGTGAACTTCACGATTGGAAGAGTGTTCTAGAAAGCTATGAGCCACGAGCTATGAGTTTCGAGCTAGAAGACAAACTCGAGCGCCGCGGATTTTCCTCGCCGCTCTTAGCCCAAAGCTCGAAGCTCTTATGCCAGAGATGCCATATCGATCACAAATCGATAGCGCACGTCACTCTTCAGAACTCGTTCGTACGCTTCATTGACCTTTTGAATCGGGATGACTTCGATATCGCAGGCCACTTTATGTTTGCTGCAGAAATCGAGCATCTCCTGGATCTCTCGAATCCCGCCAATTTGCGATCCTGCCAGGCTCCGCCGGCGAGCCGTCAGCCCAAAAGCTCCAACCGGAATATCTTTATCCGGCAATCCGACAATGACCATCGTCCCATCAACTTTCAACAGGTTGAGGTATTGATTCCAGTCAAGCGCCGCGGAGACGGTATTAATCATGAGGTCGAATTGTCCTGCCAGCTTGGTGAAAGTTTCCGGATCACTGGTCGCGTAATAATGGCTCGCGCCGAAGCGCTTCCCATCTGCCTGCTTGCTGAGAGACTGACTCAGAACGGTGACCTCTGCCCCAAGCGCGTGCGCGAGTTTCACCCCCATGTGGCCAAGTCCGCCCATCCCCACAATCGCGACCTTTTTTCCGGGCCCGGTCTTCCAATGTTTCAACGGTGAATATAACGTAATGCCCGCGCAAAGCAGCGGAGCGCAAGCCTCCAGCGGAAGGTTGTCCGGCATGCGCAAAACATAGTTTTCATCGACGACTATCCGGTCGGAGTATCCGCCGTATGTCGGAGTTCCTTCTTTATCGCGTCCGTTATAGGTCCAGATCGTTCCCACGGAACAATACTGTTCCAGACCCTCTCGGCACTCCGGACAAGTCCTGCATGAATCCACGTAGCAACCGACGCCAACTTTGTCGCCCACTTTGTACTTCGTGACGCCCTTGCCGACCGCGGTCACCACGCCTGCGATCTCGTGGCCCGGAACCATGGGGAAGATGCACTCTTCCTGATACTCACTCCACTCGTCGCGCGCCTGGTGGATATCGGAGTGGCAGATGCCGCAGTACTTGATATCGATGACAACATCGTGCTCCCGCGGTTCACGCCGTTCAAACGAATATGGCCCGAGTGGGGCCCTCGCCTTCAATGCTGCGTATCCCTTGCACTTGCTCATGAGTTCTCACTTTCCATGAAAGAAATGACGACTACGAATGACGGGTAACTAAGAATGATAGATGATCCGCGTGGCAACCGGGTTCATCAGCCCTGAGCGGCAGGCTGAAATTCGTCCAGACCTGCGCGGGACCGCACCATTTCGCGACCGCGCCAGAGATTGATATACTGCGCGCCGCGGTTGAAATTCAAGATTGCCTTGCGGAGGCTTTCCTGGTGCATCTTTCCAAGCTGCCGTTCTTCACTCTGATATTGCTCGCGAACCTCGCCATCGCTCAACACGCGCCCGGTACTCCATCTGCGCCGCAGGCCGCACCTCAGCCGATTTTTAAGCTGCAGGAGGTCATGATTCCGGTTCGCGACGGCGTTCATCTGCAGACGGCCATTCTTACTCCGGTGGATCAGCAAGGTCCGCTGCCGATTTTGTTCCGCCGGACACCCTATGGCGTCCCCGAGAAAGCGCCGGAGCAAATGCCGTCGTCGATGAAGGAACTCGCGGCCGACGGTTATATCTTCGTCATTCAGAACCTGCGAGGACGCTTCAAGTCAGAAGGAGTCTTCAATCTCTCCTCATGGGTGGATCTCAACGACCCAAAGGCGACCAACGAAACCACCGATGCGTACGACTCCATCGAATGGCTGGTGAAAAACGTCCCCAACAGTAACGGGAAAGTAGGAATGTATGGTGTCTCCTACGATGGCCTCACTACGGCGCTCACTCTTCTTCATCCGCATCCGGCGCTCAAAGCCATCAGCGAGCAAGCCTCCCCCGTCGATCAATGGATGAACGACGATGATCACCGTTACGGTGCGCTACGCGAGAGCTACGACTTCGAATACGCTGTGATGGAGCAGGCAGACAAGAACAAGAACACGCATTTCGATTTTGAAACTTACGATACCTACGATTGGTATCTCGATCTCGGGCCGCTTTCCAACATCAATGCGAAATATCTGCACGGCTCCATTCCGTACTGGAATTCCAGTGTCGATCACCCGGATTATGATGACTTCTGGAAAAAGGAAGCATGGGTTCGCCAGTTGCATGCCTCGACCGTGCCGAACCTGAACGTCGCTGGCTTCTGGGATCAGGAAGATCCTTGGGGGCCTTGGCAGATTTTTCGCCACGCCGAAGAGAACGACCCGCAGCACACGAATCTTATCGTCGCCGGACCGTGGTTTCATGGAGAATGGCAAGCTCCGAAAGGCGACAGTATCGGCCTGATCCCGTTTGCCGGACATGAGACCTCGCGCGAATTCCGCGAAAATATCGAGGCGCCATTCTTCCGTTATTATCTGCACGGAACCGGCGAGAAGCCTTCGTGGCAGGCCAGCACATTCCAGAGCGGATCAAATACGTGGCATACCTATCCCGTCTGGCCGCCGAAGGAAGCCAAAGCAACGAATCTCTATCTGCATGCCAACGGCACTCTGTCGTTTGACGCGCCCAAAGCGGGCGATGCCGCAGCGTCTTATCGCGAATACGTTTCTGATCCCGCGAATCCCGTTCCATATCGCCAGCGGCCAATCTCCCCGACGTATCCGGCAGGCGATTGGCGAACGTGGGAAGTGGCCGACCAGCGCTTTGTCGATCACCGGCCCGACGTGCTTTCTTTCACGAGCGAGCCGCTGGATCATGATCTGATTATCTCGGGCCCGCTGGCTGCCGATCTTTTCGCCTCGAGTTCGGGAACCGACAGCGACTTCATCGTGAAGCTGATCGATGTCTATCCGCAGGACGCTCAAAAGAACGCATGGAATCCCGAGGAAGGCCCTAAGCCCGGACAATACGCGCAATCGCTGAACGGTTACGAGTTGCCGATCGCGATGGAAGTACGGCGCGGCCGTTATCTGCGCAGCTATGAAACTCCGGAGCCTCTCACGCCGAATAAGCCAACCCTGTGGAACGTATCATTACGCGATCATGATCACGTTTTTCTGAAAGGACATCGCATCATGGTCCAGATTCAGTCGACCTGGTTCCCGGTGATTGATCGCAATCCGCAGAAATTTGTACCGAGCATCTACAAAGCCAGCGCCGCGGATTTTATTACCGCAACGCAGCGCGTGTACTGCTCGCCCGAGCTCCCTTCACACCTGATCCTTCCGGTCATGCCGTAAAAGAAAAAGGCCCGGGGCAAGTTCCCGGGCCATATTTGATCCGAACCAGTTACTTTCCGCCGGCGTTGCCGTGCTCGCCCAGCCACGACGCCAGTTCAGGCTGCTGCTGCGATTTCAGCTCCAGGCAGTTATTGATCCGCTCGATCGACTGTTTGTAGGTGCGCTCGGCGGCCGGTACCTTGTGGGCATTGAAGAAATCTGTCACCTGGTCGCGCAGCCCGGCATCACAGAATGTGCTGGTAGCTCCGATTACCTCGCTGCTGGCAAACGGGCCACCCACTTTTTCCAATTCCGGCCAGTGCTGCCGGATGAAATCCCACGCCAGAGTCTCTCCGGCAGGATTCGAAAGCACCGCGGTCACCAGCTGAAGCGCGTCTTGCGAGCGCACGTCGGAAGAAATCGCAAAATCAAGCGTGCGTTGCAGCAATTTGGGATTGCCGAACTGAGCCAACGCGAAGAAGTAGTTGTAGTACTCTTCCGGCGATTTGGCCTGCTTCAACGCTGAGACAACAGCATCATAGAAATCAGATCCGCCGTTGACCGCAGCATCCGCAAGCACTGCCGGCAGCATATCGTGTTCGACCGAAGACGAATTTGCCAACGCCTGATCCGCCATTTTTCGAGCCTGCGCGAGGACTTCAGGATCGCGGGCGTCATACCCCATGATTTCCACTACACGTGGGCGCAGCGTCTTTCGCTCATCACTCTCTCCAGCCTTCGGTTCCCATCCAACATCTTTCATCATGGGCGCAAGGAATTGACGTAGCCAGGCTTGATATTGCTCCTGGTCTTGCTGACCGACCAGATGTTTGTCGATGTAGTCGAGCCCGCCAAAAAGGTCTTGCAAAACAGCTCGGCTGCGATCGGGCTGCAAGCCTTGCGCAAAGGCCAGGTAGTCGCCTACGGGCTCATTGCCTACCCGCACTGAAGCCCAAATATCGTTTTCCAATACAATCCGTTCCGCCGGACTCAGTTTAGTTTCCGCGTCTGCGGAAAGCGCTCGAACTGCCGCAGCCTGGTAGCCGAAACGGTAATAGCCTGTTGCTCCCGCATTGCCGAGAACCCATTTCGAGCAACCAGGGAGCGTGAAGGTCTCTTCTCTCTTGGTCAGAACTTCGCACTTCGTGCTGCCATCGGACCCTTTCATGCAAAGCGGAATCTGCCAAAGCTGATCGTTGGCCCCTTCAAATTTCGCACGATCGAAGTAGTAACGCTTCTGGGTCAAAGTTGCCGTCGTTGAGTTCCCAGAACACTCTGCCTTGACTTCGACGATTGGCTCACCTGGCTGTTTCACCCATGTGGGCATAATCTGGTCGACCGGTTTCTTGGATGTCTTTGCCTGAGCGTCCCAGAAGTCCGACGCTGTAGCGTTGGCATACTGATGCTTCTTCAGGTATGCGTTCACACCAGCGCGAAATGTTTCTTCGCCAAGGTAGGACTCCAGCATGCGCAGCACAGCGGCGGCCTTGCCATAAGCGATTCCGTCAAACAACTCCTGAATCTGCGCGGGAGTCTCAGCCGCCTGGTGAATGGGGCGCGTATTCGCCAGCGCGTCGACATTGAGAGTACCTGCCGTGTCGGCGACATCGTCAAGGTTCAGGTTCCATTCCGGCTTCCACGCTTCCACCGGCTTATTTTCCATCCAGGTGGCAAAGCCTTCGTTAAGCCAGATGTCATCCCACCACTTCATCGTGACCAGATCGCCAAACCACTGGTGAGCCATCTCATGCGCAATCACGCTGGCAATCGTTTTCTTGAGGCCGATTGATCCCTGCTTTTCGTCGATCAGAAGCAATATCTCGCGGAAGGTGATGCATCCAGTATTCTCCATCGCTCCGGCGGAAAAATCCGGAATGCCAACGAGGTCCAGCTTGCCATAGGGATATTTGATCCCGAAATATTTGTCGTAGTAGCCAAGAATGTATTCCGCCGATTCCAGCGCAAACTTGCCAGTCTCTTTTTTGCCTGGAGTCGTATATACGCGAATCGGGATGCCGTCAGCCGCGCCTTCGATGTATTCGAAGTGCCCGATCACCAGAGCCGCCAGATAGGAAGACATCTTCGCGGTCGTGGCGAAACGCACGGTGTGCTTGTTGCCGGGACCGGGCTCGTCAGAGATGACTTTCTGATTCGAGATTGCAGTCAGGCCTTTATCTGCAACGGCAGTGATGTCGAACGTTGCTTTGTAATCGGGTTCGTCAAAGGAAGGGAAGGCGCGGCGGGCGTCCGTGGCTTCGAATTGAGTGGAGGCGTATTTGCGTCCCTGATCGTCTTTGCCGAGATACAGGCCACGCATTTCGTTGTTCAAAATGCCGGAGTACTTGATGTGAATCGTCGCAGGCCCATCGGAGAGCGGTTTCTCGACAGACAAAACTACCATTTCTTTTTCTTTTTCCGGCGTCACCGTAGCGGTTTGCAGGGCGCCACCGCTCGCAATCGTGACCTCGTGGAAGTCGATATCGACTGCATTGAGGGTGATCTTGGAAGTAGGCTTCAGCACGCGGATCGAAATCGTTTCCTCTCCGTCAAACTTCGCGCTATCCAGATCGGGCGTGAAGGTGAGCTTGTAATTGTCTGGCCGCGCTATTTCGGGCAGGCGCTGCGCAGCTGCCATTGAGATTGTCAGCACCAGAAACGTCACTACGGCAAAGATTCGCTTCATTCGATTGTCCTCGGGAGTTGAATCGGCTTTCCTATGGATATTGGATATTCAGAGTGCGCGCACCACGGCGCGGTCATCCCCTACTTTCTTACGTGCCAGTAACTGAAAAAGTTCATTTCCGCGGCTGCATTACCCATTCATAATCAGCCCATTCATAACGGCCAGCGTGCAATGATTGGCCCCAAACCAATACGGTATTTCGCGGTAGTCGCTCACGTCGAACACGGCCATGTCAGCGTCTTTGCCGGGCTCGATGCTGCCTTTCCGGTCCGCCAGACGGAGCGCCCATGCTCCGTTGATCGTTGCTGCGGATAAAGCTTCCGCAGGCGACATCTTCATGTGCGTGCATGACAGCGACATCGCCATCGGCATGCTGATCGTGGGCGAAGTGCCCGGGTTGTAATCGGTGGCCAGTGCGACGGGAACGCCTGCATCGATCAGTCGCCGCGCGTCCGGATACGTTTTCAGCCCTAGAAAATAGTTCGCTCCCGGGACCAGGGTCGCGACCGTGTCATGTTTCGCCAGCGTGGCTATGTCAGCGTCGCTCACATGGTCCATGTGATCGAACGATGCGGGTTCGAACTGCAAAAACGGTGCCAGTCTGGTCTCCGAAAGTTGCCCCATGTGGGCGCGGACGCTCAGGCCATGCTTCATTGCGCTGTCAAAGATCTGTGCAGTCTCCTCGGCGGTGAACGCCCCCTTGTCACAGAAGACATCGACAAATTGGGCGAGCCTCCGCCGTGCTGCCTGCGGAATCATCTCTATACAGACGCTCTCAACATACTTTTGTGAGCGCCCCTGAAACTCTTTTGGAACGACATGAGCTCCGAGCAGCGTAGGGACCACGGTTCCCGGCCAAGCGGAGGCCGCCTCGCGGATGGCTTCCAGGGATTTCAACTCCGATTCTGGCGTCAGGCCATAGCCTGATTTGGCCTCGACAGTGGTGGTTCCGTAGGCGGCCATATCGCGCAGAACGGTTAAGACTTTCGTTTTGAGCGCGGCTTTGGACGTGTTGCGAACGCCTTCGAGGCTGGAGCGGATTCCGCCTCCCGCAGCTGCGATCTCTTCGTAGGATGCGCCTTCGATGCGCTTCTCGAAATCCACAAGCCGAGGAGAGACGAATACGGGATGCGTGTGGGAATCGACGAATCCGGGAAGGACGACTTTCCCGGAGCAGTCGATCTCAGTGATCTGCCTGCGGTGCTTCTTGATCCAGGGGTCACGCAGGGCTTCTTTGGTCGAACCGGCGGAGACGATCTTTCCGGCAATACACCAAACCGCGCCATCTTCGATGATGCCGAGTTCCTTGAGAGCAGAGCCGCGGCGAGGACCAGATTTACCGGAGGCAGAACGCAGCGTGAGAAGCTGCTTAACATTGACGAGAAGAAGGGCGCAATGGCCGCTGCTGGCTACGTTCGGTGGGGTCACGCTGAAAACAGTGTAGCAAGCTTAACGAATCGAGTTAGCCGGCCTCAACGACCAGTTCGCCTGAATATCAGGCAAATGGTATAATCAGGCGAGGAGAAATGTATGCAGTCCGCGAGAGTGGGGAAGCGGGGAGCGATCATTGTGCCGGCGAGTTTGCGGAAGCGTTTCGGCATTGAAGAAGGCACACTGGTTACGGCTGAGGAGAAAGAGGACGGAATTCTCATCCGTCCGGCGGTTGTGATCCCAATTGAGCGATACAGTCCTGAGCGCAAGGCTGAGTTTCTACTCTCGAATGCGATCGACGAAGCGGATTACCGCAGCGCGCGAAAAGCCGTCCGAAAGATGGGGTTCGATCCAGATTCAATTCCGCACGTCAAGCCTTCTTAGATGGATCGACTTTTTCTAGACGCCAACGTATTGTTTTCTGCCGCGTACAAAAGGGATGCACATGTCTTTCGATTGTGGAGGCTGGAGGGTGTCTTTTTGTGCAGCTCGCGTTATGCGCTGGAAGAAGCCCGATTCAACCTTGCCGAGGCGAATCAGCGCCAGAGGCTAATGGACCTTTCAGAAAAACTCCAATTCTATGAAGCCAGGGAACGAGCCCTTCCAAGTGGAATATCTCTGCCGGAGAAAGACGCACCGATATTGCTGGCAGCAATCGACGCGCGGGCCAACTACCTCGTGACGGGAGATCTTACGCATTTCGGGCGCTATTTCGATCAGAGGGTCGAAGGTGTTGTCATCATGTCACCTGCGAGGTATTTCAAAATTCGGAGCGAGGCGAAATAGTTAACCCATCGGAATCTTCACGCCGGTCTTCTTGGCGAATTCTTTTGCTTCGTCGTAACCGGCGTCGGCGTGGCGGATGATGCCCATGCCTGGATCTGTTGTCAGCACGCGCTCGATGCGTTTTGCCATCATCTCCGATCCGTCTGCGACGGTGACTTGGCCGGCGTGCAGCGAGTAGCCGATGCCGACGCCTCCGCCGTTGTGGATCGAGACCCACGATGCGCCTGCGGCCGTATTCAGAAGAGCATTCAGCAACGGCCAGTCGGCCACTGCGTCGCTTCCATCTTTCATGCTCTCTGTCTCACGGAAGGGCGAGGCTACCGAGCCGCAGTCGAGATGATCGCGGCCAATGACGATGGGCGCTTTGATCTTGCCTTTCTTTACCAGATCGTTCATGGCGAGGCCGAACTGGGCGCGCTCGCCGTAGCCGAGCCAGCAGATGCGGGCGGGCAATCCCTGAAACTTGATGCGCTTGCGCGCGAGATCGATCCAGCGGCGCAAGATGCGGTTTTCGGGAAAGAGTTCGAGCACCAGTTCGTCGGTGACGTGAATGTCGGAGGGTTCTCCGGAGAGTGCGACCCAGCGGAACGGGCCGCGTCCTTCGCAGAACAACGGACGAATGTAGGCAGGCACGAATCCAGGGAAGTCGTACGCGTTCTTCGCTCCACGCTGGAAGGCGAAGGTGCGGATGTTATTGCCGTAATCGAAGGTAGTCGATCCCATTTTCTGCAGGCGCAACATGCCTTCGACGTGGCGCGCCATCGCGTCGAGCGACTTCTCCTGATAGGCCTGTGGATCGCGCTGGCGGAGTTCAATGGCTTGTTCGAAGGTCATGCCGTTCGGAACGTATCCGTTGAGCGGATCGTGCGCTGAAGTCTGATCGGTGAGGATGTCAGGAACGACGCCGCGTTCGGCGAGTTCGGGAATGATGTCGGCGCAGTTGCCGACCAGTCCGACCGAGATGTTTTCTTTCTTACGTACTGCATTCTTCAGGATGCGCAACGCTTCGTCGAGCGTGGTGACCATGAAGTCGCAGTAGCCAGTTTTCAAGCGTTTCTTGATGCGCTCGGGATCGACGTCGATGCCGAGGAAAGCCGCGCCAGTCATGGTTGCGGCGAGAGGCTGAGCTCCGCCCATTCCGCCCATTCCGCCGGAGACGATCAGCTTGCCGGAGAGATCTCCACCGAAATGCTTCTCACCGGCAGCGGAAAATGTTTCGAATGTGCCTTGCACGATGCCTTGCGAGCCGATGTAGATCCAGGAACCGGCGGTCATTTGGCCGTACATCATTAATCCGGCGCGCTCGAGTTCGTTGAACTTCTCCCAGTTTGACCAGTGGCCGACGAGATTGGAATTGGCGATGAGTACGCGCGGGGCGTGATCGTGGGTCTTGAAGACGCCGACAGGTTTGCCGGATTGCACGAGCAAGGTCTCGTCGTTCGCGAGATTCTTCAGCGTCTCGACGATGGCGCGGTAGGCTTCCCAGCTGCGCGCGGCACGGCCAGTTCCTCCGTAGACGACTAGGTCTTTGGGACGCTCGGCGACCTCTTCGTCGAGGTTGTTCATGAGCATGCGCATGGCAGCTTCCTGCTGCCATCCTTTGCAGGAGATCTGGTTGCCGCGAGGAGCGCGAATCGAAGTAGGAGCCTGAATTTCTGTTTCGACGGGCATAGATAGATGTTATTCCGCGATGCGGCGAGAGCACAAACGAGGCGGGAAAAACGCAAAAATAATTTGTAAACCGGAAAATTTAGCTGATTTCGATCAGTTCCGTTTTGGGAATTGGAGGGGTTCAGATAGGTACCCCTCCCCCCTCGGATCTCCGGAATGATGGAGTTGCGGCGAATTTGCGAAATAATCTATGGCGCTCAATCACTTGCGGTCAAAATCTTATAAACAAAGGGGTTGCTGGTTCTGCCCACCCGCATTTCTTTACCGCTAACGCCTTGGAGAGGATCTGCCTTTTTCGTTCAGAGCGCAAGGTCAGATGTCACGTCGGGTTGTGGAATACGCGGGCTGAAGCCCCTCAACCTTATTGTTTAAGAAAGGCGCCAGTGGTTGACCCCAGGGGTTGGTTTCGGGGGTGGTAACTTCCGGGTTGCCGACTACCCAGGAGCCATCTCGCAACTTCCACGGTTGCCCTTCACAAAGCAAATGCTCCGAGTTTGCCGCGCTAGAGTAGACCTGATCATTCGTTGACTGGCGAATGCCGCGTCTTTAAGATGAACTGACCCGAGAGCCAGGCATCTCCGGAATGATCGGCCAATCCATCTCGCATTACCGCATTGTGGAGAAGTTGGGTGGCGGCGGGATGGGTATTGTGTACGAGGCGGAGGACCTCAAGCTCGGCCGCCACGTCGCGCTGAAGTTCCTTCCTGACGAGCTCGCGAACGACGCACAAGCCCTCAGCCGTTTTCAGCGGGAAGCCAAGGCCGCGTCCTCTCTGAACCACCCGAACATCTGCACGATCTACGAGATTGACGAGGCCGACGGGCGAACCTTCATCGCCATGGAACTGCTGGAGGGGCAGACGCTCCGGCATCGTATCGCCGGCAAGCCGCTGGAGATCGAGACGGTGCTTGATCTGGGCGTCCAGATGGCCGATGCTCTAGACGCGGCACACTCCAAGGGTATCGTCCATCGAGATATCAAGCCCGCGAACATCTTCGTCACGAATCGAGGGCAAGCGAAGATTCTCGATTTTGGGCTGGCGAAAGTCTCCCTGAGGCCCGAGAGCCTTGCCCTGAGCGCCGCGACCATCGAGTCCGAAGAGCATCTCACGAGTCCGGGCAGCGCTCTGGGCACCGTGGCGTATATGTCGCCTGAGCAGGTGCGAGGCAAGGAACTCGATGTTCGCACCGACCTGTTCTCGTTTGGTGCGGTGCTGTATGAGATGTGTACGGGCACGCTGCCCTTTCGAGGCGACACTTCGGCGTTGATCTTCAACGCGATTCTGGAACATGCTCCGGTAGCTCCGGTGCGGCTGAATCCCGACGTTCCAGCCGAACTTGAGCGAATCGTCAACAAGGCGCTGGAGAAGGACCGCGACGTTCGCTGCCAGTCTGCCGCCGAGTTAAGGGCCGACCTGAAGCGGCTGAAGCGGGACACGACCTCCGGGAAGGTCGAGGCCGTAGCCGGCCCGGCACCAGCTCGCAAATTCAGCTGGCAGTGGCCGGTCGCGGTTGTACTGATGATCCTTATTGGAGCAGCGACGTTTGCCTGGCTCAGTTCTTCGCCGCCTCCACCCAGAGTGTTGGCCACTGCGCAACTCACTCGCGACGGCGTCTCCAAAAGCGTCACGGCGACTGACGGCTCCCGGTTATACATAGATGAGCGGGGAGACCCATACCGGATCGTGCAGGTTTCCATCGCCGGAGGCGACACCTCCCCGATTCCAACTCCGTTTGTCAATGCGGGCGCCCAGGACATATCGCCTGATCATACGCAGCTCTTGACGGAAAGCTTTGTAGGAACCGAGGCCGAAGACCCCCTGTGGAGTCTGCCTCTGCCGTCGGGAGCCCCTCGCCGTCTCGGCGATATCGTCGGCCATGATAGCGCATGGTCGCCCGACGGCCGCCACCTGGTGTTTTTCAAGGCCTCCGACATATACCAGGCGAACGCCGATGGAACAAACCCGCACAAGCTGCTCACGGTGCCGGGCACGCCGATCTTGCCCCGCTTCTCTCCGGATGGAACCCGCATTCGCTTTACGATCCAGCTGTCCCAGAACAGCTCTGCTGCACTTTGGGAGATTCGCGCGGACGGGAGCGATCTTCATCCCGTACTGCCGGGATGGCACAACCCGCCCAGCGAATGCTGCGGTGCATGGACGCCGGACGGCCGCTACTATTTTTTCGTGAACTCATCTGCTTCTGGAGCGAATATCTGGGCGATGCGCGAACCAGCGGGGCCGCTTCACCGGCATTCTTCCACACCTTTCCAGTTGACCACCGGTCCGCTATCGTTCGAGAGCTTGGTGCCCAGTGCCGATGGCAAGAAACTGTTTGTAAGTGCATTGCAGGGCCGCGGAGAGCTCATCCGCTACGACCCTAAATCCAAGCAGTTCGTGCCATTTCTTGCGGGGATATCCGCGGGTGAACTGGAGTTCTCGCGTGAAGGCAAGTGGGTCACCTATGTTTCCTATCCCGATCGCACACTTTGGCGCAGCCGCGTGGACGGCAGCGATCGCCTGCAGCTAACCTATCCGCCGATCTTGGCCGGCCTGCCCCACTGGTCTCCCGACGCTACCCAGATCGCCTATGTGGCTGCCCAGCCCGGCCGGCCTTTGCAGACGTTTCTGATCTCTGCCCAGGGCGGTGCACCCCAGCAAATGCTCGCGGAAGACCAGCCCCAATTGGACGCGACCTGGTCTCCCGACGGCAAGAAAATCGCCTTTGGGCGAAATGGAGCCTCGGGTTCCCAAGGACAGACGATCTCTATCCTCGACCTCGTCACTCATCGGGTCTCTACTGTCCCTGGTTCTCAGAATCTTTTCAGCCCACGATGGTCGCCCAATGGCCGGTATCTGGCGGCGCTTACCCTGGATTCTACAAAGCTGCTGCTCTTTGACTTCAAGACCCAAGAGTGGTCTGACTGGATTACTGAGCCAGGCGTGGTGGGTTATATTAGCTGGTCGCAAGATGGAAGTTGTCTTTACTACGACAGCAGCTTCACTGACCATCCGACCTTTCGCAGGGTTAAGGTCGACCAGACCCGCTCGGAGCTTCTAGTCGATTTAAAGGGGCTGCCCAGGTACTTAGCCCCTCCTGCGTATGGCTGGAGCGGCGTTGCTCCCGACGGCTCGGCACTCTTTACCCGCGATTTGAGTACCGACGAAATCTACGCTCTCGATCTGGACCTACCGTAGCTTACGTCGACTGCGCATCACTTGACGCTCGCAAACGCTTGACAACTGTGTTACGTCCCCGTCATTTGACGGGCAAGCCGGAGATTGAGATCCGCTTGGTTGCCGAGCCCTCAGTTTCTGGATCGCCGACCATCCGGGAGTTGACGCGATATTCGCAAACACAAGCGCGTTTATCATTACCGAGACACCTGGCCGCCGCCGAGGAGGTTTCTCATGAAGCGCATCCGACAAATCGTTGTTGCATTGGTGGGTCTGTTCTATGTTGGTTTGCTCTATCCGTTGTGCAGCGAGTTATGGCACAGCAAATGGCTACTTGAGATGCACGACAATGAATGCGAGCCAATGTTCATCACGTTTCTTGTCACTCTCGGAGTGTTTCTGCTATTGGCTGTTCGAAAACCCTTAGAGTACAGACTCGTGATTGCTTTCGCGGCTTGGCACGGCCTCGCACATTCTGTCACCATGCTCATCCAGTCAGTCGAAACTTCTATGCACGGGGTTCCACGCGGCTACAACGATGTGATCCTCTTCGGAGTGATTGGAATAGCGCTGCTGCTCAGTGTCCCGCCGAAAGAAAAGGCAAAGGTTGTCGTATAGGCTCGCTCATCGACACCAGATCGGTAACGGGAATCGGCTTGTCGGAAGTGAGCGCAATTGCTCCCGAATGACGCTAGTGCTTTTTCGGATGCGACGCCCGGACAGTGCTCAGGGCTGAAAAGAGGCGTGGGGCGTCGCGTTCGAAAAAGCCGTCAGAAGGAAGCCGCTGGCGCGGCGGACGCGGGACTTATGCAGATTGAATGGGGCGAGCGAGGGGTGTAGAGGTCCGCGGGAGTCGTAAAGGCTGGTGGAGGAGCAGTTGGCGCAGCTCCAAGAACACGAGTCGATGACGGAATGAGCCTCGTCGGGGACAGAAAGAAGATGTCTGGATGCATTGGAGACACACCTCGGCGAGACGCTCTGGAGTGTGGGGACAGTGCGGTGTGTGGGTGAGTGATTTCATGCAGCCCTGGATAGGACTGGTGGAGAACGAAGTTGGAGTTGTGCTGCCGTGAATCGTTCGACAACGACCATCGGTCCGCCGCACTTGGGACAACGCCACAGCGGGTGCACGGTGGGCGCCGTCGAGGGTTGCGATTCGGCTTGCGGCGGAACTGCGTGGAGAGCAGCGAAGCACAGCGGCAAGAGAGTAGCGCGGCTTCGGTTGGCGAGGAAGCCGAAGTGACGGATGCGGACGAAGCCCTTAGGGAGCAGGTGAAGTAGGAAGCGACGGAGAAACTCATCGCGTGAGACGGTCATCACTTTCTGCCGATTGTGGTCGGCAGAGTCACGCCAGCGAAAGGTGACCTGGCCGTCGGCCAATGCGAGCAAGCGATGGTTGGAGATAGCGACGCGGTGGGTATAACGGCCGAGATACTGCAGTACATACTCAGGTCCGCCAAAAGGTGGCTTGGAGTAGACAATCCAGTCTTTGCGGAAGAGCGGACGCAGCCAGGCAGCGAAGAACTTGGGATGGGCGAGCGGCGCGAGTTCTCCGGCCAGGTGTAGTTGACCGCGCTCGAAGGCGGACTTCAGACTGGCGACGAACTTGCCACGAAATACACGCCGCAGCACGGCAATGGGAAGGAAGAAGCGCGGATGGGATCGAATCCAGCGGCGCTGATCGAGCGAAAGTCCACCGGCGGAAACAACACAGTGGACATGGGGATGCAGTTGGAGTTTCTGGTTCCAGGTATGGAGCACGCTGAAGAAGCCGATCTTGGCTCCGAGATGGGCGGGGTTGCGTGCGACTTCTAGCAGAGTTTCAGCGCTGGCGCGAAGCAGCAAACCGTAGATGAGTTCTCTGTTCTGGAGAGCCAACGCAGCCAGTTGCGGCGGCAGGGTGAAGACGACGTGGACGTAGGGCGTGGGCAGCAGTTCACGACGACGCGCCGCGATCCAGCGTTCGCGCGCACCAGTCTGACACTTCGGGCAGTGCCGGTTGCGGCAACTGTTGTAGGAGATGGTGGCACGATGTCCGCAGCTGGTGCATTCATCGATATGGCCGCCGAGAGCGGCGGTGCGACAGCGCGCGATGGCCCGCAGGACCTTAAGGTGGGTCCAGCGGAGCCACGAACGGTTCCTCTCGATGAAGTCTGTGCCTGCGCTGCGAATGATATCGGCCACCTCTAACTGTGGCCGACTCATCTACTCCTCCTCGGACGACCTGCCTTTCTTCAGCATCAGCGCATCCAGTGGACTGGGCGTGGCATGCAAGTGCCGCTGCGAGAGGTGGAGATAGCGGGCGGTTTCTTTCAGATCGTGATGGCCTAACAGGATCTGGATGGTGTGCAGGTCAGCGCCGCCTTCGAGTAAGTGAGTGGCGAAGCAATGGCGGAGTACGTGGGGATAGACACGTTTCTTAATCCCGGCGCGCCGGGCGGAGTCGACGCAAGCGTTGTATGGCGTCTTGTCATCCGTGGGGTGATCACCGCTGTGCCAGCGGTTGCCGGGAAATAACCAGACGGACTTTTTGCGCAGACGTCGCCAGTGAGCGCGCAGTTCTTCGAGCAGGACAGGGCTGAGCATGACATCGCGGTCTTGCCCTCCTTTGCCATCTTGAATGTGCACGACCATGCGTCGGCTATCGATATCGCCGACTTTTAGGCGTGTGAGCTCGGTGCGACGCGCACCGGTGCCGTACAGGGTCATCAAAATGGTGCGATAGAAGGGAGTCGGCGCAGCATCGATGAGCTGTGCTACTTCTTCCTGACTGAGAACCGTGGGCAGGCGATAGCGCTTCTTGGGATAGGGAGTATCGGCAATGCTCCAGGGCCTCTTGAGCGTCTGGATGTAGAGGAAGCGCAGGGCGCAGAGATGGTTGGTCACCGAACCGGGAGTCAGTTTGTGCACGGTGAAGAGTTGAGCTTGGTACTCGCGGATGTGCCGCGGTCCCAGGCGATCGGGCGAGCAGTGGAAGTGCTGGGCGAACCGCTCGATGAAGCGAATGTAACGCTGTGAGGTAGACTCAGAGTAATGACGACGCTGGAGTTCCTCCAGCATCATTTTGCGTAGATGGGTCACAGGGACACCTCCTTGTGACCCACAAATTATCTGAGTTGAAAATCCAGGACTGCGGACATCACCCACGCGGCAGCGTCCGCCGCGCCAGCGGCTTCGTTCTGACGAGCTACTCGGAAACAACAGCTTTTTGAGTCAGAGCTATGGGCGAAACCATTCGTTGTTTGCCGCGCTTTGGGTGGACAGAAGGACCGCTCTTCCACGCTTGTATTACAAACGAGAACGCAGGAACGGGGAAGCTACCAGGTGCTGTAGGCGGTACCGTCGCTGGCGGTCAGGTTGGAAGCGGAGTGGACGTCGGTGATGCCCGGTTCCTGCTGGTCGACGGCCATCAAAACGTCCTCCTGGACGACCTCCCAGTTTGTCTGGCGGGTCATGGGATCGACTGGAATCTGGCGCAAGTAGCCGGCGGTTACGAGATCGTCGAGCGATTGTGGAGCTTTCTGTTTGTCGAGCGTGTATTGCGAAATCACTGAGCGAAGCGTGGCGAGGTTGGAGCGAAGAACGGATTCACGGGCTTGGACGATTGACTGGTTGTATACGGGGACGGCCACGGCCATGAGGATCATGATGATGCTGATGACGATCATGAGTTCGAGCAGGGTAAAGCCCCGGGCGCGGAGCGAAGCGAATTCCGGCATCTTGCGCGAGATGCGATGCGCTCGTGCGATCAGCGAATTGTTGGCGTTTAGCCCCATTTCGATGGCGATCAGGGGCTGAAGCCCCATGTCTATGTTCGTTTAACGCGGCCCTAAAGGGCCACTCTTCCACAAGTCGCTAAACCCAGCACTTACGAGTCTAACTTTTAACCCGCAGGCTAAAGAGTGCGCGTCAAATCTGTGTCGTCCTACGGGACTCGCTCAAATCTCCCGTTTACCGTCCTGTACAACCTTTTGCGTTTACCAGTCTTTATATTTTGTGCCATCGAGTCCTTCACCCTGGGACTTGGTGTACACATCGAAAACGTTCTGGCCGCCCCAGGAGTCGGAATCAGCATCATCCTGCATGGATCGCAGTCCCCACTCTTTACTCTTGGTCATGGGATCTGTGGGGATAGAACGGAGGAAGCGATATTTCTTGCCGCCCTGGCCCTCGACACCTTTGACCAGAGTTTCCAGGTCCGGGGGATAGTTCTGGCTGTCGACTTTGGTCTGGAACATCTGGCGGTCGGCTGCATCTTTATAGCGGTCAATGGCGTCGCGCATATCCCACAGGGCCCGGCGCAGCTCTTTTTCCTTCTCGCGCTGAATCGTGACGCGAGCCAAGGGCAGGGCCATGAGGGTGAGAATAGTAAGGATTGTGGAGGCGACGATCAGTTCGAGGAGCGTGAAGCCGGCGGTGCGCCGGTTAACGCGTTGGGCGAATTTGGAATCAACAGAATTCATTGAAATACATTAGGAGCAAAGCCGTACAGCGTGAGGCCGCATCGAGTGGCGTCCATTATTTTTTTGCTGACTTTCCCGGCACTTCCGTGCCGGGCTTTCACATATCGCCGCTACGCGGCTTGCAGCTCCTTACTTCTATAGATGCGGACTTCTATTGCACGGTCACTGAGGCTTGCGCGCCGTTGACGCTAATCGCCTGTAGTCCGGGATCGCGAGCCCCTCCACGAGTAATGGTCAGCGGAGTCTGTCCGCTAGCCTTTGCGAGGAAAGTTAAGGTGACGACACATCCCTGGCCGGACACTCCTCCGGCACCACTTGGTCGGGAAGCGGTGATCTGCGATTGCCCCATCAGTTCATCCTCACGATGAACAATGGTTACGAGCTGTCCATCCTGTGAAAGGAACCGCCATTGGAGACATTTGCCAACTGCAGCATCTTGGGGTCGTCGTTCACCTGGACGGGCACCGAATAGACGTTTTGCGCGCCGGAGATCAGCAGGTTGACAGCGAAAGTGTTTCCTTGACCGCCTGGATGGTGGGCGGATCAAACAAGAAACTGGCCGGACCGGAGGAGTTCGGAGCCGGCTGAGCGGTATTCGGGGAATGATTCGCCGGAGGCCGATTAGCGGCAGCGGAATTATTGACAGCAGAATTATTCGCACCAGAATTGATCGGCGTGGTCGAGGACGATTTCCCGCGGGCGCGGCATTGGCGGGAGCCATCTGCGTCTTGTGGCGCAGTTCGATGCTCGTAGCGGTGCCGATGTCGATGGCGCGCTGATTGATCTCGTTGACCTCACTGCCGCGGATGACGGTGGCACGATGGCAAAGACAATCTGATTTTCGGAGTGATCTTGCGTGGTCTGGCCGAACAGGTACTTCAGGATTGGAATCTGGGCCAAGCCGGGGATGCCACTGAGTTGCCTGGTCTGCTGGTCTTCCATGATTCCGCCCAGCAGGTTGGCTTCGCCATCTTTCAAGCGAATTTCATGCTCGATCTTGCGCTGACCGATGATGGGCTGGCTGATGCCGCCGATGTTGGACTGACCGGTGACGGCGGAGACGTCCATCGAAATCTTGAGAGTGACTTCGCCGTTGGCGTGGACCCGGGGAGTGATCTCGATATTGACGCCGACATCGAGGTATTGGAACTGAGTATTCACCAGCGGGTTGATGCCGACGCCGCCGATGCCGGGCTGAAACGATCCGGTAGCAACCGGGACGCGGTCGCCGATTTTTAGGGTGGCTTTCTGGCCATCGAGAGCACGAATCTGCGGATTCTGAATCAGTTTCGTGTCGCTGTCGCTCATGACGGCGGACAAGTTCGCGGCCGGGATCGTGACCTGGAAATTGGTGGCGTTCAGGTTCCAAGCGTGTTTAGGTTGATGCCCTGTGTGCCTGTGCTGGAGCTGACCGTGCCGCCAGTTGGGCCAGATGTGGTGGTTCCGGTAGTGGTGGTCGTCGTATTGATGTTGTCCTGCAACTGAACGGTAGCGCTGGTGGGCGGATTGAAGCCCAGAGTGCGCGACTTGTCTTTGCTGACCTGCATGATGGCGATGTCGATAATGACTTCGGGGCGCGCCTTGTCGAGGTCGTCGACCAATTTTTCGGCGAGGGCGATCTGATCGGGCGTGCCGCGAACGACCAAGGCGTTCTGTGAGAGCAGTTGCTGCACGCGCTGGACATCAAGCACGGCGCGAATGGCGTTCACTACGTCTTGCAGTTCGGTGGGCTGGGAGAGATTCGTAAGATAAAAAGTTTTGAGGACGCTTTGTTCGAGCTCTTTCCGCTTCGCCGGATTGTCGGCGGCCACGAAGATAGTGTTGGAGGTAACCGGGCGCCAGAAGGTCTTGGATTCGAGGGCGATGATCTGCAGAGCGTCTTCGAGCGTGACGCCGTTCAGTTCCACACGAATGGGGCGGGGGGTGTAGTCGGGATCGAACAGTACGTTGATGCCGGCGAGTTGGCCGATGGTGCGATAGACGGTGTCGCTTTTTTCGCTGGCGAACTTGACCGCGATGGGAGTGTTGGAGATGGGGGCGAGTTCGACGGGGCCAGCCGCTTCACGAATTTTTTTTTCCAGTCCTGAGGGAGGTCCGGCGGCCTGGGGCGGCGGATTCCGCAGGTCGTTGATCATCTTCAGGGTGCGATTCAGTTCCTGCTTGGCGATAAACAAGGAGGGATCGATGGTGAGGGCTTTTTGGAATTCGGCAACGGCTTCGTCGAGTTTGCCTTCTTCGCGCAAGCCTTGACCGCGGTGCACGATGCTGGCGGCAGCTTCGAAGCGAGAATGTTCAAAGGAGGCGCGATAACGCAGGTCTTTGGGCTTAAGGTCGTAGGCTTGCTTGTAGAAGTCGAAAGCAGCTTCAAACTGCTGGCGAGCCTCGGCGTCCTGGCCTTTGGCGTAAAGACCTTTTGCCTTGTCTTTGGCGATAGAGAGGTGGGTAGTCGCGACCAGCAGAATAAAAAGAACTGGCCGCATTAGGCGTCTCATTCCATGATCCTCACGAGATTTCGTTCAGTACTATGGTCTGTGCCGGGCAAGCGGCTGGTTCTGGTCTTTCCTTGGCCTTGGCCAAAGAAAATCCCGCTCGGTAGACAAAAAAAGTTGTGATGCCGCGATTATAGCATCGCTATTTTACGTCCCCGAAGTGATTGCAGGGTCGGGAGTTACACTCTTTAGTCGTAGGACCAATGGGGGGCGCCCCGTGGACCTTGGAGCTCTAGCCTTGGACTCAGACCTCCGCCTCTAGGCTGGAGTCATTGCTGAAGCCCTGCCTGCCAAGGTCTGCCGCCGTCCTGCGTTAAAATGAAATCTCGGTCCTCATCCCATGGCACGCCAATCGACCCACCAAACCAAGGCGAATCCTGAAAAATCGCCTCGCCGCGACCCCACTGCGAGCGGGCAGAGGGACGCCGCTGTAAATAGGATCGCTTCACATAACTACTTCTTGCTGGAAAAATTTGAGGCTGGGGTGGTATTGACCGGGACCGAGGTGAAATCGATCCGGGCGGGCTGGCCAACCTGAAGGACTCGTATGGGCTGGTGAAAGACAACGAAGTCTGGCTGTTGAACGCCCACATCGGTCCTTACGAGCACGGGAACATCCATAATCATGCGCCGCTGCGAACCCGTAAGCTGCTGATGTCCCAGAGCGAGATCGAAAAGCTCGTGGGGAAAGCCCGGCAGAAAGGGTTAACGCTGATCCCCACCCGAATCTATTTCAAGAACGGTCGAGTGAAAGTTGAGCTCGCGCTGGCGAAAGGCAAGCAGCTGTGGGACAAGCGGGAGACGGAACGGCGGCGGACGGCGGATAAAGAAGCCCGGGAAGCGATCGGCCGGAGCCGGAGAACCTAGCCCAATACTCACCACAGAGGCGCAGAGACACGAGAAATCTCATCCCCGACTTCCGCCACTGGAAGAGTCATGACCCATATCAGGAGGCTTTCAGCGGCTAATCAGCGGCTAATCAGTGATCTGAAGGCGCCCGATTCGAAGCCGAAGTAAAATTGGCCGAGGCGCAGAACATCAAGACCGTCAATCTAAAAACGGATCGGCCGTCGGTGCAGGAAGCACTGCAGCGGCTGGAGCGGGAGATTCGTATCGCGCGCCGGGAGAAGATTGGCCCGCTGAAGTTGATTCATGGTTATGGATCGACGGGTGCGGGAGGAGACATCCGCATTGCTGTGCAGGCGCGCTTGCGAGAGATGGCGGGGGAGGGACTGATCGGGAGCTGCGTTTCGGGGAAGACTGGTCGAAGGGCAACGTGGAGGCCTGGCAGTTGCTCCAGGCTCAGCCTGATCTGAAGAAGGATGCGGACCTGGGGAGGCGGAATCCGGGTATCACGATCATTGTGCTCTGAGCAGGTTTGAGCGACGAGTCCGGCTAAGTTTTTGCCTCCGGGGGTGCACCCGGCGCTTGTAATGACTGGTGAAATCTCGGGCACCACAGGCGGGGGAGCGATGGTCACCGGGGTGGGTGCGATGGGTTCCACCGCGACGACCGGAACCAGCATGCGCTGCTGCCAGTAGGAGACGGCGATGCCGCGCTGCCAGAAACGCGGGATGAGCAGCAGAAAGAGAGTGATCTGCGCGATGACGAAGGCTGCAATGTGATTCTGCGGGCCAACGAGTCTGAGCCAGATCCAAAGGCCGCCGACGAGGAAGATGGCAGCGACTGCCGTAGAGACGATGTAGCTGCCAAGAAGGCTGCCTAAACCGTGAAAGTCTCCTCGAATGCGGACCGGATGGACTTGCGGACCGCGCGCTGGTGGTTGAGGACGGCGTCGGCCTCGGCCAGATCGAACCAGATGCGAAGGATCGTCATGATGAGGAAGATCACGGCGAGACCGGTCATCTGTAATTCGAAAGGGAGTTTTTCGTTGGTACTCTCTCCAGCTTTTTTTGTGATGGCGCCGTTGGCGGCGAACAGAAGACCTGCCAAGACACCCATGATGATGGCGGCGATGATCATGATGCGGATAAAGCGCCAGAGATTGCGTCCGCAGGCGCGGAAGAAGTCTTCACGGGAAAGGCGGTAGGTGGAGGCGTATCCGGCGAAGACGCCCGGCAGAACAGCGCGACGGCCACAAAGAACAAGACCGCAAAGTAGAGAGCTGGGGTGGTCATCGCATTCATGCTGCCGAAGGAAGGCTTCATCAGCAGGTCGATCACGATGCCGAGATCGAGGCTGGGGAGTACGCGGCCGGCATAGAGACTGTGATCCATGATGGCGTGGGCGCCGCGGCGGAAGGCGGCGGTGCCGAATTCGGCGAGCGTCAGGTTCAGCAGCCAGAACCAGAAGATGTAACGCTTGTTGCGCAGTACCATGCTGAGACCGCTGCTGAGTAATCCTTGATTCTGGTTCATGCTTTTTCCTCAATCTGCCTGGGACTGTAAAAGCTTTGAAGCTAACCTCAGGCGCTGAAGCGCAACCTATTTCACGTCTTTATGGCACGAGTGGAACTCATACCCTTCCCGATTCTTCGCGCAACAGCATCACAAACGGATCGTCAATCTGTCTGGGACTGCAAAAGCTTTGAAGCTAACCTCAGGCGCTGAAGCGCAAATCATTTCAGGTCTTTACGGCACGAGTGAACTAGTGCCCTTCCCGTTTCATTCACGCAACAGGATCACAGTGGAACTCGTGCC
>CAVQDY010000022.1:0-57252 GCA_963711365.1 Terriglobia bacterium
TAAAGTTGCTCTACTTACGCATGTCACGCTGGACGGAGGCGAAGCCGCCGCGAGTGACAGTACGTGGGTGGAAGATTTTGATGTCGTGGCGGGGGGTGCAACTGAGGCAGGCAGCGGATACGATCTCGGCGACCGCATCGGCGATTTATGGCGTCGTACGGTTCCTCGGCGGGCTTTCGCCCTCCCCAAGATGACATCGTACCGGGCATTGACGCTCAGACGCTTACCAGTTCACTTTCATCGCGAACTGGAACTGGCGCGGATCGTATGCTGCCGTGGCCTGTCCAGCGTTGGTGAACAGGGGACTCACCGCGGCCGTATTGTTTTTGTTGGCGATGTTAAACATGTCGACGATGAAATCGGCGCTGATGCGCTCGGTAAACGGAATGCGCTTCGAGAATCGCATATCGCCGAAGGCGGTCCACGGAGTCACTCCGGCATTGCGGCCGAGGTTGCCGTCCAGTTGAAGCAGGGTTGGGGTAACTCCCGTCGGACTCGTCGCGCTGGGGAGGAATCCGAGGATACAAGGTTCCTGGAACGAGCCGGTCGGCGAATACTTCGACTGGTACACAGTGCCGCAGGCCGGATTGATGGTGGTATTCGGCCTGCCCGTTAGAGACGAGAGCTGCAGGTTGTCGTCACCGCCGGTGATGATGTTGAACGGACGTCCCGAACCGATCTCAAGCAGCGGAGCCCAGGTCAGACCGCTGAAAACTTTGCTGACGAAAGCGTTGCCGTGCACTTTGCCCGTCTGATACACGCCGCTGAGGACGAAGCGATGGCGCTGATCGAAGAGCGAGGTCGAGCGATCGAGCCCGGGGTAGTAGCTGTCTTGCGGCGTGAGCGTGGATTGCAGATCGGTGGAGTCGTCGATGGCATGCGACCAGGTGTAGGAGGCGAGGAATTCGTAATGCTGGTTGAAGCGCTTGCGGAGATTGGCGCTGAAGCCGTGATAGATCGAGCTGCCGTTCGAGTAGTTGGCGTCCATATCGCCAAAGGGGACGCAGCCGGCGAAGTTGGTGGGGCTGCAGTTCGCGTTGAAGCCTTGGGAGGCGAGCCCTTGTAGTATTCCTTGCGCAATGGTCACGCAACCGGAGCCGCCGGGAACTGCGGAGTTGTAGAAGGCTGCGATTGATGGATTCATTCCGCCCGGACGAAAGAAATTCATCAGCGATGCGTCGACGTAGGGTAGCGGGCTCGTTGGTAGTCCACCGGGACTGCAGCCGCTCACGGTGAACGGGCTGGCGGGCAGAGCCGACTTTGCAACGGTGGCGTCGACTAAGGCTGCGTTAAAGTTGGAGACCATCAGATCGCCGCGAATGGTGTTGGCGTTGATCGGACGATTGAGGTGGCGTCCACCATTGAAGTTGTAGGCGAGGTTCAAGGCGAATCCGTCGCCCAGATCACGTTCCACGCTCAGGTTCGCCTGCTGCGAGTAGGCGTACACAAAGTTCTTCGCCTGCGGATAGCCGAAGGGTTGAAAGCCGAGCGGCATGAAGGTCGACGGGTTCAGATAGTTCTGGTTTAGGAATACCGATTGCGGGAAGTTCAGCGCCTGAAACTGCTGCTGGTTGGGCAGATAACCGAGTGCGGATGCTGTTGCGGGATTCAACGTGGCGGCGCACGGATTCAAGGGGCTCGGCTGGTTGATCGGCAAGCCTTGGAAGATCGTGATCGCGTTCAGATTGCCAGGATTGCCAGGGCCGCTGCACGCCGACGTTCCGGCAAAGGCCAGCTGTCCGCTCGAAGAGCCATCGGAAGCGTCGCCCAGGAAATAAAGTCCGAGCAGCGGATGGTCGTAGAACATTCCATACGATGCGCGGACTACTGTCTTGCCGTCGCCCTTAGGATCCCACGCCATGCCAATGCGTGGCTGAATGTTGTTGGTGTCCGTCTGAATTCCTTTTTGCAAACCCAGCAAGCGATACGCAGGAGCTGCGAGTCCTTGCGGCGCCTTGAAGGTTGGAGGTATTTCAACGTCGTAGCGGACGCCGTAGTTCAGGGTCACATTGGAATTGACCCGCCATGAGTCTTGCCAGAAGGCTCCGATCGGAACGTTGTGAAAAGAGTCGCTGGGGCTGCCGAGGCCTTGAATGAAGTCTCCGGGCAAACCCGCGCCGTAAGCTTGCACGGCAGAAAGGTCGGGAAAATTCGGCAACGCCGTAGGAGCAGGATTCACGAATCCAAGTGTGGAAGCGCCGAATGTTCCGAAGTCATACACGCCTCCATAATTGACGGTGAAGGTCGCTGTTAGCGGGAGGTAGTTCACGTCCACGCCAAACTTGGTGTTATGGCGGCCGATCGTCCATGAGAAGTTGTCAGTAAACTGGTAGCGCTGTTCTACGCGCTGAATGTAGGAATAGGGTTCGCGTCCGAAGTAGGCGAAGCCGGGGATATTGACGGCGGGATCGGAGCCTCCGGGAATCTTGGTGTTGTAGAAGTACGAAAGACCGCGTCGCGCATACTGGAAGCGGAATTCATTCACCTTGTTGTTGCCGATCGTCCAGGTATCCTGAAACATTCCTGCAACGTCGCGATAGGTTTGCTGCGAGGTACGTGAATATGCATTCTGGCCGAACGGCTGGTCCTGACCACTGACTTCAATGCCGGTGACGGTGCTCGGGCTGACATTGGCGCGGAACGTCAAGCGATGATTCGAGCCGACATTCTGATCGAGTCGCAGCGAGTAGAGACTGGTTCCTTCAAATACAGGGAAGTTGCCTTCCTGCGAGGTGAGTGTCTGGTACGACCCGGGAACGAAGCACTTGGTCATTGTCGGATTGCAGCTGGTGGGAAAACCCGCGAGCCCAGGGAATCCGCCGGTCAATCCAAGTGGCCATTGCCCGTTAACCGCCATGCCGGAGGCCGCCCCCACGAGTCCCAGATACTGTCCGACCTCGGCCGCATAGGCGGGACTGGCCGCGGCAGTAGCACCAACGGCGGGATTCGCGAGGAACGCCGCCTGGTCGGGAGTGAGCTGCAGATTCACACTTCCGGGAGGCGCGCCGAAGAATGCGGAGGCATCGACAGGCGTCAATCCGAAGTTCCCCTGGCCGATGCTGGAGAAACCGGTCTCGTGCCGCCGGGTCACTTCGTAGGAGAAGAAGTAGTAGGTCTTGTCCTTCTTGATCGCTCCGCCAAAAGCGACCCCAGCCTGTACCCGGGTATAGGCCGGATTGGGAACTGTGCTGAACGGATTCACCGCCTGAAATGCGCGATTGCGAAGATATCCAAAGACGTCGCCATGGAACTCGTTGGATCCGGAGCGGGTGATGATGTTGATCACACCGCCGGCTGCGCGGCCATACTCCGGCGCATAGTTATTCGTAATGATCTGAAATTCCTGCACGGCTTCCTGCGAAACTGTGGAACGCACGCCATTGACGGAGTTGTCGGTGGCGTCGGCGCCATCGACGTTCACCAGGTTCGAGCGCGCGCGCTGGCCGCTCATATTGAGTCCTGAGGTCGGAGCCGCGCCGGTGTTAGGGGCATTGTCACGCACGACCTGGGAATCGGTGAGGGTGAAGTTGATGTAATTGCGCCCGTTGATAGGGAGATTATCAATGCGCCGCTCGCCGATCGTGTCGGTGGTGGAGCTGCGCGAGGTCTCGACGAGTTCCGCCTGCGAGGTGACCTCAACGACTTCTTTGCCGCCTGCCACCGTCAGAGTGATTGGAAGCTCAACTTGCCCGCCGACGGTGATCGAGACGCCGGTGCTCTCCGTCTTTGAAAAACCGGGCGCTGTGACCGAGACCGTGTAGTCGCCCGGTGGCAGAAGTTGGGTCGTGTAGCCCCCCTGTCCATCGCTGGTAGCAGTGCGCTCCACGCCCTTGGCGGCGTTCTGGGCGGTAACGGTGGCATTGGTAACGCTGCTCCCCTTGGGATCCTTCACGCTGACGTGGAGATTTCCAGTAGCGACGCCGCCCTGCGCAAATGCAACTGCTGAAGTCAGCAAGGCGAAAAAACACACGGTAACAACTTTCATTGTGCGGAACATAGAGTTCTCCCTTGAACTCGCGAACGCGAGCAGACGGCAGGACACGCTCCCACGGCAGGTTGCCGATGTACTCACTTAACGGTTGGAACTGGGACGATTCCTCCGGGGTTTTATACCAGAACTATGTCCGAAAACAAGTCAGGAATTGAAGAGGGGTCGTTCGAGTAACCTACCTGCCGCAAAGTGGAAGCGGCGGACGAATCGGTCACGCGCGTGGCAGATGAAACATGGTCCGTATGTTGCGAAATGCAATAGGTGGCTTACGAGCGTACAGAAATTCGAACCGGCACGGCGGGATTCTGCAGCCGCCCCAGCAGCATCGCGCAACCATTGAGGCGCTCGTATCCGAGTAATACCGGTCTGGCTGGCAGTCCAACGGTGGGCCAAGCCAGGCCGACATAGATCCTAAGCAGAGCGAAGGCCGCATTGCGCCGCAGCAGAAGAGCGCTGTCAATGAGTTGTCGGGCCGTTTCGACGGTTTGGGAGTCGGACGATGCGAGCGCGGCTTGCGCGATCGTGACCAGGATAGCTGCGTTCTGTCCGGATACGCGAATGTAGGTGGCCGCGGCTCGCAGCCGTTCACGCTGGACACGCCGAAACTCTGAAGCCGGAAGGCGGCGATGGAGATACTCATTTTCCGACACGTCTACCAGGTTGCGGAAGGCCTCGACATCGAGAGGCTCGATGCGGGGAGCGAGACTGTCGCTACCTGAAACTTGTAGAGCGCGAGAGACGGTGACGCGCAGGATTAAGACCAGCGCGAAGACGGCAAACACGACGAGAACGATGGCCAGTGTCATTGCTGTAACAGGCGCTCCAATTCGCGATTCCACACGGCGAGGTTATTTTCGGGTAAAGAGACTGTAGGCTTGACGGTTGCCTTGGCGGGCACGAGCAGGTAGTAGAACCAGATGAAAACGCAGAGATGGTAAGTCGCCGAATGCCCAGAAAGCCGAACAAGGTGCGCACATGTTCGGATGGGCTGGCATTCGCAATGATCGCCCAAGACAGCCAAATGTTCGCATGCGGAAACTCCCAGTCCAATCAAGATTCCAAAAGACAAGCGATCCCACGAGAGGTGGAAGAAGGCAGCGAAGAGAAAGAGGAAGACTATAAGGCCTAACTCGATAATGAAGACCGTCTGCTCAAGCAGGTGCGCTCCGGACACCACTCCGAACTTACTATCGCCGCGGGAAAAAGCAGCCATCACAGCTGCAAGAAGAACTAAAAGAGTTCCGCACCCGCTCACCAGCTTTTTCCCCAACCGCGCTATGGAAGCGTAGGGCGCGAAGACTTGCGAGAACACTTCTCCGATTACAAGGAATTTCAAGACGCTCTCTACGACAAGGCCGGCCCAAAATACGCGCCAGAAATTCTCGGGAGACACGGAGGGAATGATGTCCGCGAGATAAGCCGCTAAGTCCCCTATTGAGCTGAGAATGGCAAAGGCTACAAAGGCAGGAAAGATGCGGCACATGCCCCGTCGCCATAGGAGAATGCCGAGCAATATAAAGAGGAGGTTGGGCGCTACCCAGAGATAGTGCCAGAGGATGGAGTGCGCCTGCAGCATGGCGGTGGTGAGGCACTATACCGCGAATGGCTGCAGGCCGCAACGCTCGGACCAGTCTTGTTCGGTTTTTGTAAGATCAGCAACTTCGTCATTCGGTTTACCGATCTTCGTGCGAAACTTAGAAAGTGATCTGAATTACGGCTTGCAGAGCGTGCCGCCGCAACCAGTGGTTCCGCCGTTTCCGCCGTCAGTTCGGGCAACGCTAGGGGTTACGAAAGTACTCAGGAAGAGGACTGCTGCGCCAACGACTAGTAGAACACGTTTCACGGTTTTCTCCTTGGACTGCGAGTTGGACCGTGATCCTTTCATGCCGCCGTCCTTCGTGGAACGGTACGAAAGTCACTCTGAATGTTCGGAATTCGTAACAGAACATGACCCTTAAATCGGCATTGCAAGACATTAAAGAGACGACACTTTCGGCTATTTCCGGCCTTTTGGCGAAGTTGTCCTATTTATCGTCCCTACGTGGGGCGCATGGCAGGTACGGGCATTGGGGGATGGAAATCGTTCACGGGCAGGACTCTTCCGAGCGCGCTCTCAAAGCCGCTCATTCAGAAGTACTTAACGCAATTTTAAGGACGCCCTTGGCGGTGCTGGAGCAGGATCTGGACGAATCCTGCCGCAACAGCAGCGATTCTGCAGCGGAATATGCTGAGAAGATGCGCGGCCAACTGGAGGACCTGGTTCCCGAAGGACGCCAGAACGGCCCGGCGTCGAGCCACCTTAATTCAGTGCTGGTTGCGCTTTCGAGCTTGGAGCGGAATCGAGGGCGTGCCACTCGGTCAACTTCATAGCGACTCCCACGACCTGACCGAGGACCTCGGCTTCCTGCGGATGGCGGAGGATCCGAACCGGAACCGGCGAGAGCGGATGAGGCTGCAGGATAATCTCGTCGCGGCGCATGCTGCACCACGAGCAGGTGTGTCCGTCGCGGGTCTCGACGAAATAGATGGGCCGCTCGTATTCCGAACGCCACGAACCTTCGACCACGCGATTGCGCGACTCATCTACTTGAATAAAACTACCCGGCGGCAGGATGGGATACATCGTGAAGTCTTGCGTACCCACGTAACCATAGGTGTATTCGCTATTCGCTAATTGCGCAAGATAAGCGAAGGGAACCATTCCCCACTGCTCCACCATGCGGCCGAGGTTGGTTGTACGCTTTTCGTCAAAGCCAGGATCCATGCGAACTGGAACCTGTACGGAGGACAATCCCGCAAGAGCATCGGAAACGTGCGATTTTGGCGGCGAAACCAAGCCCAGATCGGCGGCCGTGTTGTTGAGGTCGACTCCGTACCACGACAACAGCTCGCGGACATCGCGTCGATAAATGACCGACAAAGTGTAAAGGCGGTAGATGCTGGGCAGAATGCCCTTGGTTTCGATGTCCGACAGGCGGCTGGGTGGAATCGAAAACTCTTCGTTGCGATAGCGTTCCGCAATTCGTGCGCTCGAGTTCTCGACGTCACGCATGGTGAGGCCGAGCTTTTCACGCAGGGTGCGAAGGCTCTTTCCAACTGGGAGCATTAGGGTGCCCTCAAGCAGTGACGGAATCATATCAAAGGCTGGGATGGTTTGTTGGATTTCCCGTAAAAAAACCTAATGCCAGCTTGTTACGAAATCAGGACAGGCGGATAGCCTTATCTGGAGCGGGGATTAAGCTGTCGAGCCGCCAAAGCCTGCGTGCATCGGCCAGACCTTCGAGGCGCGCATATGCGGAATGTGTTCGGAATTCGTAACAGCCGTCCATTTCCCGCAATTCCGCCCCTCTCTGTGCTGGCGTGACTCGTGCGTGATCGTATCGAGGCGGCAAGCCCAAATCTGGCGGGAACGAATGACATTTGTCACGACGTTTCTGTGATGGATGGCACTGGTTTCCTGATTGCCATTGCGCGAGGATGCAATCACGGAGCGGGAACAGATGGTGCCCGCAAATGCGCCGCCCGATGCGGCCGAGGAACCGAAGATGATTGCAACCTTGCAGCAAGCCCAAACCTCACAATTGTTCCGCTCAACCGCGGTGGTAGCGAGCCTTGAACGCGTCAACAAGAATTATGGAGCCGTGCGAGCTTTGAGTGGTGTTGATTTTCGGGTGCGCGCCGGAGAAGTGGTTGCCCTGCTCGGTCCTAACGGCGCCGGCAAGACGACCGCGGTGAAATTGCTTCTGGGATTGCTGCAGCCGAATTCCGGAAAGGTACGCGTTTTCGGGGGCGACCCCACGAATCCTGAAAACCGGATGCGCACCGGCGCGATGTTGCAGGTCGGCCGAGTTCCCGAGACGTTGCGCGTACGCGAGCACATCGATCTTTTTTCCAGTTATTACCAGAGGCCGCTGGCCCCAGGCGAGGCTCTTGCCATTGCGGGACTGGAGAAATTGGCCGACAGGAAATTTGGCGAGCTTTCGGGCGGACAAAAACAGCGCGTGCTGTTTGCGCTGGCGATCTGCGGCGATCCTGATCTGCTCTTCCTGGACGAACCCACGGTGGGACTCGACGTGGAAGCGCGGCGCATGCTGTGGGACGAGATCCGGCAATTGGTGCATCGCGGCAAGACGGTGCTCCTCACGACGCACTATCTGCAGGAAGCCGATGCACTGGCCGATCGCGTCGCCGTCATTAACAAGGGAGTGATCGTCGCCGAGGGAACGCCGGCTGAAATCAAGGCCCAAAGCGCTGGCAAACGGATTCGTTGCATCACGAGTCTCTCCCTGAATGAAGTGCGGCAATTCGCCGGAGTGATCGAAGTAAAGGAAGATCGCGAGGCCATCGAGATTCATACGGATGAAGCCGAGCTCGTGCTGCGCGAATTACTGCAGCGCGACGCTTCGCTCTCAGGGGTCGAAGTAGCCAGTGCGGGTCTGGAAGAGGCGTTTCTGGCGTTAACGCATGAAGGCACGAAAAACGGGAACTCCAACTGAAGCATTGAGGAGCAAACAATGAGCACAGCAACTATGACGTTCAGCAACACGCAGCTGCAGAGATCCCCGGCAAAGATCGCGACAATTTATGTGAAGGAAGCGCGATACGAGTTCTTAAAAAACCTGCGCCTGTGGGTGTATACCGCATCGCTACTCAGTTTTCCGATTATGTTCTATGTTTTGTTCGGACTGGTGCTGATGTCGAACCAGACCATCGGTGCCACGCGCGTGCCCACGTATTTGATTGCGACCTACGGAACCTTCGGAATAATGGGCGCTTCACTGTTCGGAACTGCCGCAGGACTTTCGTCCGATCGCGCTTTGGGATGGTTGCAAGTGAAGCGGGCCAGCCCCATGCCGCCATTCGCATACTTCGCCGCGAAGATTATCAGCAGCATGATATTCAGCACGGTCATTGTGCTGGCGCTATTCACGCTGGGAATTGCATTTGGCGGAGTAAGGATGCCGGCCACGACGTTCGCCAGCCTGCTCGGAACGCTGGTTATAGGCTCACTTCCATTTTCGGCGATGGGCCTGGCCTTGGGGTATTTCACGGGTCCGACCTCGGCGCCGACCATGATTAACCTGATTTACCTGCCGATGTCGTTCTGCAGCGGGTTGTGGGTGCCGTTCATGTTCCTGCCGAAAGTCGTGCGCCAGATTGCGCTCGTGCTTCCGCCCTATCACTTGTCGCAGCTGGCGCTCGGAGTGGTAGGAGCGGGAACGCATGAATCAGCAAGTAGGCATTGGGGAGTACTGGTGGCGTTCACCATGATCTGCCTGGGAGTGGCGCGAATCGGATTCCAGCGTGATCAGGAAAAAATGTACGGATAAGAAGTTGCATTTTTTACCGTCTGAGGAGAGAACGACCATGAGTCTAAATTCCAAAAAATCGATCGGATGGTCCGTCGTCCTCATACTGCTGGGCGTGGCTGCAATCTATGCCGGAGCGAAGTCGCTGATTGTGATCATCCCGGTTGCAACCCTGGTCTGGTATGGTGCAAGACCAGTCCTGCGGAGTGGCCGAAATTGACACTCGGGGCGAGAATAGAGCTATGCCTGTGATTCCGTTCGAGCGCGACGAATGCGCGTCCGGCAGCCATTGGAAGTTGAAGCCATGGCGCACCATCCTTAAGGATAAGGATCACGGCTGGAGTCCGCTGCTCTGGGTCTTATATCTGGGTTTTTTCTTCATCGACCCGGTGCTCAGTCATGCGAGCGCCCGGATCTGGGCTCTGGATCTGACCGGCGCCTTCGTATTTATCTTTTTATATTTTGGGCTATTTGCTCTGAAGAATCCGAGCATCTTTCTCCACATCGGCGGAATGCTTGTACTCGGCATGTTGTTCATGCCGATCAACTCCGGCGCATGTACGTTTTTCATTTATGCCGCGGCGATGGTTCCGTTTTGCGTGGACACGAAGAAGGCCGCAATCTTTGGCCTGGCGATTGTCGGAACCTTGGGCGCGGCTGAAGGGTCGTTGCTGCGCATCAACGGCTGGTCGCTGTTCTATGCCTCAGTTTTTCCTCTGATCATCGGCGCCGGAAATACTTTTTTTGCCGAGCGCAATCGCATGAATCGCCAGTTGCGCAAGGCAAACGAAGAGGTCGAGCATCTGGCCAAGGTTGCGGAACGCGAGCGCATCGCGCGCGATCTGCATGACGTGCTGGGACACACGCTGTCGGTTATCACCCTGAAATCGGAACTTGCTGGCAAGCTGATCGATCGCGATCCGCAGCGCGCCGGAAAAGAGATTCGCGAGGTCGAGGAGATTTCGCGGCAGGCGCTATCGGACGTGCGCGATGCGATCCGCGGCTACCGCTCCAAGGGACTTGCGGCCGAGTTGGTGCAGGCGAAGGCCACGCTTGAGACGGCGGGAATCAGCGTGCAATGCGACACGGCAACCACTGTCCAACTTCCGGCGATGCAGGAGAGCGTATTATCCCTCGCCGTCCGCGAGGGTGTGACCAATGTTGTCCGCCATGCCCGCGCTACGAATTGCCGCTTGCATCTTGAACAACACAATGGATCCTGCCGCCTCGAAATCGCAGACGACGGCCAGGGATTCGCCACCATGGAAGGCAACGGCTTGCGCGGCATGCGCGAGCGCGTCGAGATGCTCGGAGGCTCGCTCGTGCGCACAAACCAATCGGGCACCACGCTCGTAATCACGCTGCCCCTGAAAGAACTGAGAGTAAGAGACGAAAACCGCCAATGACTCCTCTGACCAAAGAAGGCACCAGAGAAAGCGCGAAAGAAGGACGCAAGACCATTCGGGTCGTGCTGGCCGAAGATCAGGGCATGGTGCTCGGGGCGCTCGCAGCGCTGCTTGAAATCGAAGGCGACATCTCTGTGGTCGGCCAGGCACGCAACGGCAGAGAGGCGCTGGATGCGGTGCTTGCGCACAAACCCGACGTTTTTATTACTGATATCGAGATGCCCCACATGAGTGGGCTGGACGTTGCTGCCGAGTTGAAGCGCCGCCGCACCGGAACACGCGTCGTGATCGTGACGACTTTCGCCCGCACTGGATATCTGCGCCGGGCCCTCGAAGCGGGTGCAGCGGGCTATTTACTCAAAGACATGCGTGCCGAGGAACTCGCCGACGCTGTGCGCCGCGTGCATCAGGGATTGCGCGTGATCCATCCAGAGCTGGCAACCGAAGCCTGGGGCGAGATGGATCCTCTCACTGACCGCGAACGACAGGTGCTCCGGCTTGCGGGAGAAGGCATGGCCAGTGGGGACATCGCGGGTGAGTTGGGATTGTCAGATGGCACCGTGCGCAACTATCTCTCGGAAGCAATCAGCAAACTCGGGGCGAGCAACCGAGTGGAAGCGGCGCGGATCGCGAGAACCAAAGGTTGGCTGTAGAGAGCGATGCGGGAATAGCCGCCCCGGCTGTCCGGCCAACTAGCCGCCCTGAGACGCAGCCAATTGCTGAATCGACGAATCGGTTTCCGCGAAGCACAATCTTCGCAGACCAATCAGCACGAAAATAAGTGCGGCATTTAATGCGGCGCCACCAAGGCCATAGTCGAGTGCGTTTATCGCTGCGCGGTGATAGCCTTCCGCCGCTGGAGTGTCCGAGTACACTCGCACCCTCAGTCTGCCCTTCATTTCCGGAAACAGATCAATAGGAATCGATGTTCCTATGGGAACGCGCTGGTCTAGTTCTGCCTCACTGCGCGGAACGGTTGGCAGGTAAGGACGCAGGCTCATCCACTCACGGTTGCCATCCACCATACCGCTGGCGTACGCATCGACGGCGCCTTTGGAGCCCCTTTGGTAATAGGTGTGCGTCACCACGAAGTCAGTGCGATGGTAAGGCTGTCCTTCATAACGATGCCAATCGTTCCAGTTATTGAGAAAGATCACGAATCCGAAGAGCAGGGTCGAGAAAAGCACGACTGAGCAAAATGCAATACCGAGGCTCAAAACTTTATACAGCGTCGGATGAGATAGTGGTCTTGGCGCCGGACGAGGCGCTAGCTGCCGTTGCTTCGCCCACGCGGAGAGCGCCGTGCCCAGCACAATGATGACTCCGAAGAAGGCAATCATGAACTTAGGAAATCGGAAGACCAGCATGAACGTCGTCAAGACGGCGAACTGAAGGAGGGCACCGATCCAGATTCTGGCACCGGAGCGCGCGGCGTTTGCTCCAGGCCCAGGCGTTGTGCCATCTGCCGTTCCGAGGACCGTTCCGCACATGGGACACGCTGCGGACGAGGTATCCGCGAGCTCGTAGCCGCACTTCGGACATTGTTTAATCGAAGCCATCCGCGGCGATTACAGCATGTCAGAGTGAGCCCCGCAATTGACCGAGGTAACTCAAAATCGGGTTTCCGGCTTCCGGCTTCGGGCTTCCGCTTCGTGTAAGGCACCTATGGTGGTGTTGCCGGCGACTGCATGGGTCTTTCGGCACACAAGGCACGCCTCAGGATGACAATCGTGCAAATTCACGAAGCAATAACCCATAGCCGGGAGCCCGAAGCCGGGAGCCGGGTTACAAGCTTTCGCGCACCACGCCCGCATCCTGCTGCTTCGCAGTTCGATAGGCCCAAGCCATACGTGGAGTGTTGTGGGCAATGCCGAAATGGCCTTTCGGGTCGAGGACGATAATACCGCCGTGTCCGTTGACACGCTGTTTCAGATAGTTCATCGCTTCCTTGGCCGACCACTCTGGGAGATTTCCGGCAGCGATACGATCGGCAGTCCACTTCGCCAGCACCAGCTTCATGATGGGCTCGCCCCAGCCTGTGGTGGACGCGGCGGCGCTCTCGTTATCGGCGTAGCATCCGCAACCGATGAGCGAAGAATCGCCGAGGCGGCCGGGAGCCTTGTTCAGCGTGCCGCCGGTCGAAGTTGCGGCGGCGATGTTGCCGTTGCGATCGAGAGCGATGGCGCCGACCGTATCGTGCGAGATGGTCACATCATCGGTGCTGGGTGCGAATAGATCGTTCCCATCCGGCTTTGAAGCGGCCTGCGCGGCTTGGTAGTTACGCAGGCGCTCGACTTCTCGCGGGATGATCAGATCCTCGTTCTTGCAGAGCGCAATTCCGTGTTCGGTGGCGAATCTTTCCGCGCCTTCCGCGACGAAGTAAACGTGCGGGCTCTCGCTCAGGATTTTGCGCGCGGCGCGCACCGGATTGCGTAAATGCTCGACGCACCCCACACCACCGGCGCGGAGAGTGGCTCCATCCATGATGAGGGCATCGAGCTGAACTTTTCCGTCACGATTCAAAAAGCTACCGCGACCGGCGTCAAAGGTTTCGTCGTCTTCCATGATGACGACCGCTTCCTCGACGGCGTCGAGTGCGGAGCCGCCGCGCTCGAGCACGCGCCATCCCGCGGCCAGCGCATTGTTCACGCCGCGGATGTGCGCGTCAACCATGTCATCGGGCATAGCCCAAGCGCCGCCATGAATGACGAGCACTGGATCGGTTGGCAAAGTTGTCCCCAGAAAGTCGGATCAGGCATTGGACTTCGGACCTGAGATTCGACCGGATAGTCTAGCAGGAGTGATTGGCGAGGTTCGAGTCCGGACTTGGGGGAAGTAATTCCTGCGTAAAATTGAGCGCCGCTTCGGAACCCGGCGTGCTCGATTCCGAAGCGGCCCTTACTTGCACTTGCTTGCAAACCCAGTAAACGGCATTTGGAGCTCAGCACAAATACAGCAAAGCCACTAAATTGTCACCCTGCATAACGTAGGAGTTATAACTGAGCATCGTCACGCCCCACACACAATCAAAGAGATTAAGCGGCTTGGCCTGCCTTGGCCGTGATTGGTGGATCTTGGGTACGGGTCCAGGTATAGCGCATGCGGTGGATGACGGTGATTGTGCCGAGGACGGCGATGATCCAGAGGACGGGGGCCATGCGGTTGAACAACGCACCGAGGATCACCAGGACGAGACGTTCAGGGCGCTCCATGAATCCGACGCGGCAGGAGCCGATCAGGGATTCGGCGCGGGCGCGGGAATAGCTGACCATGATGGCGGTGATCATCACGAAAGCGCTGAGCACGACATACAGAAAGCGCCCGCCACGGGCAAAGAAGACGAGCAATCCCAGGAACTGGAAGGCGTCGGAGTAGCGATCGACCACGGAGTCGAAGAAAGCTCCAAAGCGAGTGACTCGATTGGTGGCGCGCGCGACTTGTCCGTCGACCAGATCGAAGAAGCCGGAAAAGATGATGACCAGCCCGGCGTAGATGAACATGCGCCTCTGGTTGCTCGAATTGGCTGATCCGAAGAGGATAGCGGCCCAGGTGTTGACGACCAGTCCCATGAAGGTGAGGACGTTGGGATTGATGCGGGACAGCGCCAGCCAGCGAACGATGGTGTCGAGGAGGACTCCGCAGGCACGTCCGAAGGCAGAGGTCCAGGAGGCGGTCATAGCACAGCCCCTGGTTTGACCACAAAGGGCACGAAAGTAAACGAAGCAACGCCCAATGCACCCTTCGTTCGTTTACCTTGGCGATTTTTGAGGATCATGAATTTGGGGATTTGGCCACCATTGGATCAGGCCTGTGCTTCTTTGGGTTCGCCGCCGATTTCGTCGTGAATGGTGCTCAGGCTCAGGATTTCCAGCGTGCGCTTGCCGTTCGGCGTGACCACGACCGCTTCATCCCCTACCTTCTTATTCAGCAGGGCGCGGCCGATGGGCGAGGTGGTGGAGATCTTTCCCGTCGCTACGTCAGATTCTTCGCTGGTGACCAGTTTGTACTGCAACTCTTCATCCTTCGTGCTGTCGTAGACCTTGATGGTCGAGCCCAGCCCCACTTTGTCGTGGGGAATGTTGTTCATGTTGACCATGGACAGGTCAGCGAGACGCTTGCCGAGCTGACGAACGCGCGCCTTGACGAACTCCTGGCGCTGTTTGGCCATGTGATATTCGGCGTTTTCGCTGAGATCCCCGAGTGCGGCCGCTTTCTTGATCTCTTTGGGAAGTTCGTGAATCAACTCGTGTTCAAGCGCGTTGATCTCTTCCTGCAGTTTTCGTTTAATTGCGTCTGTCATGGGTTAAAGCGGCCGGATTACGGCGAGGCTTCGGACATTATACCCCCGGCTTCCTCATCCCGGCTCAGGTTCTTAGGGGTTTCCCCATTGTGGAGAGGGCTGCACGGTTCGTACCTCGGGGCAGGGTAACGTGGCTGGGCTGACGTACCGATTGCGAATTTTTCACGGACAGTGTCGAATTCTTGAGGTCTCATTCGACGTATAGATAGAGCGGGGATTCTGAACGACAGCCGCTCAAATCTTGCAAATAGGAGAAGTTACGATGCGAGTCATGGTGATCGTGAAGGCGACGAAGGACTCCGAAGCGGGTGTTCTGCCCAGCAAAGAACTCATCGACGCGATGGGAAAGTACAACGAGCAGCTCATGAAAGCCGGAATTATGCTCGCAGGCGATGGGCTGAAACCAACGTCCAAAGGTAAGCGGGTCAGGTTTGCTGGAGATAAACGGTCGGTGATTGACGGGCCCTTCACCGAGACCAAAGAACTGATTGCCGGCTTCTGGATCTGGCAAGTGCGATCGATGGAAGAGGCCGTGGAGTGGCTGAAGCGTTGCCCGAATCCGCATTGCGAGGACTCCGAGGTGGAGATTCGGCCGGTCTATGAGGCGGCAGACTTCGGAGAAAACTTGACTCCTGAGGCACGCGAGCGCGATCGGCGGTTGCGTGAGCAGATCGCAGGAAAAAAGTAATTTCGTTTTTCTTGTCGATCTGGAGTTTGCCGTTCGCCGTGTTGATAGAGTGCGGGAAATCCGAAGGCATTGAGGAACCCGGCTCACAATATTGAATCCCTATTGAGGAGAAAACAAATGAAATTCCTGAGTATCTACAAGAACGTTGAGCGCAGCACGCCTCCTTCGCAGGAAGAGATGGCGACTATGGGCAAACTGATCGAGCAGGGCTTTAAAGAGGGCTGGCTAGTCGCCACCGAAGGCTGCCTGCCGAGCAAGCTGGGCGCTCGCGTGCGCAGGTCCGGCAGCAACATCAGCGTGACCGACGGCCCGTTCACCGAGTCCAAAGAGGTTGTCGGGGGATTCGCGATTCTGAAAGCCAACTCCAAGGAAGAAGCGATTCAACTGGCGAAAGACTTCCTGAAGGTTGCGGGCGAAGGTGTGTGCGAATTGCGCCAGATCTACGAAATGGACGCTCTCGGACAGAACGCACCTTGCACCACTCACGAGGTTGCGCTGAAAGCCTAGAAAATGATGTGATCGGTAGCTGTGGGTGCTGCCGAGACACAGCGCGCGATAGAAGCGGTTTGGAAGATCGAGTCGGCTCGAGTGATTGCCGGGCTGACTCGCATCGTCCGCGATGTAGGCGTGGCCGAAGAACTTGCCCAGGACGCGCTGGTAGCGGCTCTGGAGAAGTGGCCGAAATCCGGCATTCCCGACAATCCAGGAGCTTGGCTAATGGGTACGGCGAAAAACCGTGCCATCGATTATCTGCGGCGCGGCGCGCTCGTGGACCGCAAGCACGAGGTTCTCGGCCGGGTGATGGCGGAGCGCGAGATGCTGGTGCCGGATCTGGCGGCTGCAATGGACGACAACATTGGCGACGACATGCTGCGGCTGGTGTTCATCGCGTGCCATCCGGTGCTGTCGACGGATGCACGGGTTGCCCTGACGTTGCGACTGCTCGGAGGACTCACCACCGACGAGATTGCCCGCGCCTATCTGGTTTCAGAGTCAACGATGGCGCAGCGCATCGTGCGGGCCAAGAAAACTCTTTCCGACGCGCATGCGCCCTTCGAAGTGCCGCGTGGCCCCGAATTCACCGCGCGCTTGTCGTCCGTTCTGCAGGTTCTATATCTCATCTTTAATGAGGGTTATTCGGCGACGGCCGGCGATGACTGGATGCGTCCGGCGCTCTGCGAAGAAGCGCTGCGGCAAGCGCGCATTCTGGCGGCTTTGGTTCCGAACGAGGCCGAAGTTCACGGACTCGTCGCGCTTATGGAGATTCAGGCCTCGCGTTCGACAGCCCGAGTCAATGCGGTCGGCGAACCCATCTTGCTGCTGGATCAGGATCGCTCCCAATGGGATCGATTGCTGATCGGCCGCGGCCTGGCCGCCCTCGGACGCGCCCAGCAACTCGGAAGACGTGGAATGTACACGATTCAAGCAGCCATCGCCGCCTGTCATGCACGAGCGGTGACGGCAGCGGAAACCGATTGGGGCAGGATTGTCGAGTTGTATGGCGACCTTGCCCAAATTGAGCCTTCACCTGTCGTGGAACTGAATCGCGCCGTCGCGGTGTCGATGGCGCGGGGTCCGGCAGCCGGACTTGAGCTGGTCGATACCCTGAAAGATGAGCCTGCGCTGAAGAATTACCACCTGCTGCCCAGTGTGCGCGGCGATTTGCTGAAGAAACTCGGTCGCCTCTCAGAGGCGCGTGCCGAATTCGAGCGCGCAGCATCGATCACCCGAAATGCCCGAGAACGCACATTGCTGCTCGAGCGCGCCCTCGCGTGTATCAGCGCCTAAACCGACTTTAGGCCGGATCTTAAGGACCGCTTCCCGTTACTCCGGTAATCCATTCAGGTCATTTTCGTTACTGTCCCAAAATCGTTTCGTCCTACCATCTGGACAGAAGTTCTGCGTAATTGTGAGTGCGGAAATCCTTATGAAAATTCGAATTTCTCTGTCGATTCTGACGGTCGCTGGCCTGTTCCTCGTAGCCGGCACGATGCGGAATGACTTGAGCGGGGCCGCAAGCGGGCCTACACCGCGAGTCACGGCCATCACACAGATCACGCATGACGGGTATCGGAAGTCGAACCTGCTCTCGGATGACTCACACCTTTTCGTGACCGAGCTGCCGGCGACGGACCGGGTCATTGCCAAAGTTACCCTGCCAGGATCGGACCGCTCGGTCGTGCCGAGCCCGTTTACAAGTTTGCAGGCGCTCGACGTCTCGCCGGATCACTCGAAACTGCTGGTCTCGTCGACATCGAAGAGTTCGGGACAGAGCGAGTTCTGGGCGCTGCCGCTTGAGTCCGGAAATCCTTCGCGGGTAGGCGACTTAAGCGGCCGCGACGCAAGTTGGTCTGCGGACGGGAAGCAATTGGTCTTTGCCAAGGATTCGGACCTGTACGTGGCGGACGCGGATGGCGTTCAATCGCACCAAGTTTATCGAGCAAGCGGATCGATTTTTGCTCCGCGATTCTCTCCGGATGGTCAGAGAATTCGTTTTACGATCAGCGACCCGGAGCAGAGTACGACTGCGCTCTGGGAAGTCAGGCGGGATGGGACGAAGGCGCATGCAGTCCTCGCCGACTGGCCCTATAGCAAGACGGCGTGCTGCGGAAGTTGGACCTCCAACGGGCGTTACTACATCTTTCAGGCAAGCCAGACGATATCGAATACGAATCTGGTGGTGACCAGCCTTTGGGCGCTGCCCGAATCGAAGTCAGGAGATGCAGAGCCGGCACAGATCACCAATGGTCCAATGTCATTTGGGAGCGCTGCTCCTGCGCGGGACAACAAAAAGATCTGGGCGATCGGGGTGCAGCCGACGGTCGAGGTTGTGAAGTATGCAGCGAAGAAGAAAGAATTCGTTCCTCTGATCAAAGGATTGTCGGCAACCGACGTGGATTTTTCGAACGATGGTAAATGGATCGCGTACGTTGCGATTCCGGAAGGAACATTGTGGCGGTCGCGGGCCGATGGCTCGGAAAGAATGCAGTTGACGAACGAGTCCGAACGGGCCGCGTTGCCGCGCTGGTCGCCCGACGGAAAGCAGATTGCATTTGCCAGCACCAAGTCCGGCGCGCCGTGGAAGCTTTCTCTGGTTTCGGCGGATGGCGGCGATGCGCACGAGATGTTGGCGGAAGCGGGCAGCCAGATCGATGCCAATTGGTCCCCGGATGGTCAGCGGTTGATGTTTGGCGAATTCAATCGCGACCAGCACGGACTGAAGATTCGCCTCCTGAATTTCAAAACGCACGCGATTACAACGATTCCCGGGTCGGACGGATTATTCAGCCCACGCTGGTCACCGGATGGACGATACATCGCGGCGCTTTCGCCAGACGGCACGTCGCTGATGTTGTTTGATTTCAAGAGTGAGAAATGGACGACATGGCTGAAAGAGTCAGCGGGGTCGGTGAGCTATCCGGCATGGTCAGCCGACAGCCAGTATCTGTACTTCGACGATTTTGTGACTGGAGCGGAGGCGATTCGTCGGGCAAGAGTCGGCGAAACCGAGACGGAGTTGGTGTTTGAGTTGGGCAATCTCGAGCGGTATCCGGGAGCGTTAGGACCATGGAGCGGACGGGCTGCGGATGGTTCCTGGATGTTTGTGCGCGACCGCAGCACACAAGAGGTTTATCAGTTGAGTTTGGAATTGCCGTAAGCGGATCGAGGGGGGAGTCATGTCGAAACTGGGAGAGGCATGCCGCAATTTTTCTCGGAAGATCGGGTTTGCGTTCCCGATCGGCGTGCTTTTGATGGGCAGTTTTTTTATTGGAGTTGGTGGTATCGCGCAAAGTCATGCGCAAGTGAGCGATCGCAGAGTCGTGACCCGGGTCGACCCCGATTATCCCGATGCGCTGAAGAGACTCTACATCGGCGGAGTCGTGCGCGTAGAGGTGCAGGTCGCCCCCAATGGGTCGGTGAAGAATATCAAGCTGCTGGGTGGGAATCCCATTCTGGGCCAGTCCACGATGAAAGCAGTCAAGATGTGGAAGTACGCACCGGCGGCCGCCGATGAAACCCTGACGGTGAAACTGGAGTTCGATCCACACAAATAAGGTACCTTCCAGTTTATAGTCTGATGTTTTGAGCGGCGGCTGCACATAGATTCCGGATGACGAGTGGGACCTTCCCCGGCAAGCCGAACCCCCAGATGCCCCAACGAGGCGGCGATCTGGGGGAAGCAACTTGCGCGATCCAGTGAGTGCAGCACCGGTTGCCTGGACACCCCTCGTCTACGGTCGAACGAAGGTGTACACATGGTCGGATGGATTGATTCCAAAAACGCCGGCTCCAGATCCGGCGTTAATGCTGGAGAGAATACCCGGAACCTGAACAAATGATTCGCTGCTGGAATCGAAGCGCCAGATATGCTCGGACGTATCGACGATCCAGACGCCATCTCCACCAGCAGTGACCTGAGCGGTATTTCCGCCTACGCTGTTGAACGCCTTACTCGTGGGATCATAGCGGAAGACATTATTCGCGCTGTTGACTCCCCAAACGTCATTCACTCCCACGGCAATCTGTTTCAGGCCGCCCTGGATGTTCGCGAAGGTCTGGGTGGCAAAGTTAAAGTGAAAGATGTGGTCCGCGCTATTCAGTCCCCACACGTCGCCGCCGCCGGTTACGACCTGAGTCAGGAGACCATTGATCGTATCGAACGTGCTGGTGCAGTAGTTGTATCTGAAAATACCATCGGCAGAGTTGACGCCCCAGACTTCATAGGGATGGCAACTATCCTGATTGCCTACACCGACCGTGATTTGCGAGAGCAGGCCCGATGCTTGATCGAAGACCTGGGTGCTGTAGTTGAACTGAAAAATGCCGCCGGTAGCGTTGACGCCCCAGACCTCGTCACGCTGTGAGAGGGTGCCGCCGCCCACTGCTATGTTGACCAGAGAGGCATTCGGTACCTGGAGGAAGGATTTCGTGCCGGGATGTAATCTCCAGACCCCGCCATGGGCATCGAGGCCAAAGACCTCGTTCCGGCCGGCTGAAACAGTGGCGAGAGTGCCTTTAACCTGCTGAAAATGCTGTGCTGATGCCGGGACGACGATCCAGGCCCAACAGACTAGAACCAGAAGAACGTTCCAACTAATGGTTTTGCGCGACATATAGGAATCTCCTCAAGGATTTTTTTCGTAGGGATAGCAGGCGTGGAAGCAAAGAGCTTGCGGCGCATCGCTTCTTCGTTGGCCAGACTCGGCGGTGCCCCTGGAACAATCGTGATAAACTTCCGCTGAGTTTCTAGCCTGTGCCGTTACACCAGCCCCCCACCGAGCAGAAACTACTTCGCATGTCCCTCGAATGTCCTTAAATCGGCGTTCAAAAGTTCTCAAGACTTCTAAAAACCCTGTTATGCCCAGCCTGTCCAACAACTTGTACCGGTTCGGCGAGTTCGGCCTCGATGCACAGGGCCGGGTGCTCAGGAGGGGTGCAGAGGCCATTCCTCTCACTCCGAAGGCTTTCGACGTCCTGCTTGTGCTGATTCAGAATGCCGGAAGGACGGTAACCAAAGACGAATTAATAAAGGCGGTTTGGCCGGACAGTTTCGTGGAAGAGTCCAACCTGACACAAACGATTTTCATGGTGCGAAGGGCCTTAGAAGAAACCACCGAACGCCGCTACATCCTCAACGTGCAGGGCCAGGGATACCGGTTTCTTGTTCCCGTGACAGAAGTCACGCGCGGCGGGCCGAAAAAAGAAGTGCCGGTTGCCCTTCCTTCTTCGAGTGATGGCTCCGAGATTCGATCGCAATCGCACCTGCAAGGCTCGCGCGCCTGGAGATGGGCCGTCATTGCTCTAGCCGCAGTTGGGTTCGTCCTGATAGCTGGTTTTAGCATCTGGCTCTGGCGTTCACGGAAGGTTCCGACGGAGCAGCCTGGCCGGATCATGCTGGCGGTCCTTCCATTCCAGAATCTGACCGGAGATGCGGCGCAGGAGTATGTCAGCGATGGCCTGACCGAGGAAATGCTTACGCAACTGGGGAATCTGAATCCCCAGCGCCTCGGAGTTATTGCGCGCACCTCAGTGATGCACTACAAAGACGCTCGCACTCCCCTCGATCAGATCGGGCGCGAGTTGAATGTGCAGTATGTACTGGAAGGAAGCGTCCGCCGGGAATCGGAGCGTGTGCGTATCACTGCCCAGCTCATACACGTCAAAGATCAGACCCATGTTTGGGCTCGCGAGTATGATCGCGAATGGAAGGACCTGCTTCCCCTCGAGGGTGAGGTTGCTCATGAGATCGCGCAAGAGATACAGCTCACCTTCGACGGCCACAAGCAAACTGGACGAGAGGCCGTAGTACCTGAAAGTTTCGAGGCCTACGATCTGTATTTGAAAGGGCTGTACTTCTTCAATAAGAGGACGCCTGCGGACTTGCAAGAGGCCATTCAGTATTTCCAACAGGCCACTGCGAAAGACCCTTCTTATGCGCGCGCCTACGCGGGGCTCGCAAAAGGCTACGCTATCCTCTCCGCATACAGCAGTCACGGAGCGGAATTCATGTCGAAAGCGCGCGCAGCGGCTTTGAAGGCGCTGGAAATCGATGAGAGTTCTTCGGAAGCACACACGGCACTTGCCCTGATTGTGCAAAACCATGACTGGGATTGGCAGCTGTCGGAAAAGGAATTCCGCCGGGCAATCGAATTGAATCCCAACGATGCCACAGCGCACCATTGGTATGCGGAGCATCTCATGTGGCGCGGACGGTTCGATGAGGCACTCGAGCAAAGCGAGCGAGCCCAACAGTTGGATCCGCTTTCATTGATTATCGCCGCGGATAACGGCGCCATTCTCTACTTCTCGCGGAACTATGACGCCGCCATCGAAAAATGGCGTTCCGTACAGGACATGGATCCCGGTTTCTTGCGTGCCCACCTCATCGTGGGGGCTTATGTCGAGAAAGGGATGTTTGTCGAGGCCTTGGCCGCCCACGAACAACTCCGGCCAGCAATTTTGGACGCGGCATATTGGTCGTGGCGCGCATATATCCATGGGCGCGCCAGACAAATACCAGAGGCACGCCAGGCGATTCACGAGTTGCTGGAAATTGAGAAGAGCCGGCCCGTTGACCCCACTGCTATGGCTCAAGCTTTCGCGGGGGTGGGAGACAAAGAGGAAGCCCTTGCCTGGCTGGAGAAAGCCTATGCACAACGCTCGAACGAACTCACGTCCTTGAAGGTCAATCCCGCTTATGACACGCTGCGCGGCGATCCGCGGTTTCACAATTTGTTGCAGCGCATTGGATTGGAACAGTAAGAACGGCCTGGGCCTTGTGCCGGTCGGCGAACCGAAACAGATTTCGCCTAAGTCGGTGCTTCGAAAAGTGGGCCCTCTAACTGTAGAGAATGCTAGGCCTGAAATTCCGAGGCTTCGGGGAAGCGTAGCTTACACTTTGCCAGCGCTGCGGTCAGGACCTCTTCGATCTTGGATTCTTCGCAGTTGCGAGCCATCGCCAACTCGCTGACCAGCAGGTATCGCGCTCGTTCGAGCATTTTCTTCTCACGAAAAGAAAGCGGCTTGGCCTGGTGCAAGGTGATCAGGCTTTTCAGCACGCACGCCACCTCGATCAGCGAACCGGTTCGCATGCGATCTGAGTTTTCTTTGAAACGGTCTTTCCAGTCGCCATTCCCGTTGCTCTCGGCAATCGAAAGCAGGTCCAGAACCTTCTGAATTTCTCCGTTGCGCACCACGCGGCGCAGTCCGACGCTGCCGGCGTTATTGCACGGAACCATCACTTTCAGGCTGCTGGCCTTGATATTCAGCAGATAGAACCTTTCCACGGTGGGACCGATGGACCGGCTGCTGATCTGCTCGATGACTCCTACGCCATGGTTGGGGTAAACGACCTTGTCGCCAATGTGGAAATTCAGTTCGGTACTACTCATAAGTAGGCACCCAGTAGGCGGAGGGTTCGATGGGGAAGAAGCGTCGTTACTACTACAAACATGCTACTCCTCAGCCTGAGGGAAGGCAAGGGAGGGACGGGTTCGGGTTTCCCGGGTTCCGGGTTTGGCATTTGGGCTCTGGCATTTTGGCCTGAGACGGGCACCTTCAGAAGCTAGACCTTAGCCCTCGGACCTTGACCCTGAAGCACAGACTTTTGAGCCATTGCGAAGCTTCGCGTTTCCACGCAATTACGGTCAGGGCTGAGGTCCAAGGGCTGAGGTCCGTTTCGAGCGGTTCTCCATCCAGCCCTGCAGAATCAGGATAGCGGCCATGCGGTCGACGGCTTGTCCCCGCTTCTCGATGGAAAGATCGGTTTCGCGCAGGAGGCGGTTGGCTTCGGCGGAGGTGAGACGCTCGTCCCACAGGTGGACGGGTAGTTTGAAGTGCTTGCGCAGATCGTCGGCAAAAGCTTGAATCTTTTCGGCCTGTATGCCTTCGGCGCCGGACATACGGAGGGGCAGACCAACGACAATCTCTTTGACCTCATAGTCACGGATGACCCGGTGCAGCCATGACAAATCGTGTTTCTTGTTCTTTCGATGAAGAGTTTCGAGACCCTGAGCCGTAATGCCGAGCGGATCCGAGACGGCAACTCCGATGCGGCGGGCACCGACGTCGAGGCCAAGGATGCGGTGGGGACAGTGTTGCACGATTGCACCAGAAGAGATTATATGCGGATGGAAGCAGTACGTTGGACGTTGGACCTTCGACCTCAGACCCCGGACTCCTGGGACTCGACCTTGCGACTTTAGATTTCAATTGTGCGTTGTGTTCGGGCACCGAGAAGACCTCAGGCCTCAGACCTAGGGCTCGGAAACCCCCGGACTTAGAAACCTTGGTTGGGTTTTGCACAGGAAGAAACGGGGTTTTGTGACATCTACCCTTGCGCGGTGTTTGGCCGGGTTGCGAGCATTGCAGAGACTAGAGGACCTTACATGCCCGCTTCTTACCGCGATCTGCGAGTTTGGCAGCGCTCGATGAAACTTGTCATCAGCATCTACAGTGTGACGCGGTGCTTTCCAAAAGAGGAACTGTACGGGTTGGTCAGCCAAATGCGAAGGGCGGCAGTGTCGGTGCCATCCAATATCGCCGAGGGGAAAGGTCGCCTCACCGACCGAGATCGAGCACATTTCTTCTCGCAAGCGCGGGGATCCCTTCTTGAATTGGAGACACAGATTCTGATTGCGGAAGAGCTGCTCTATGTGCCTGACGCAACCGCCCAATCGCTCCTCGGTCTTTCCAGTGAGGTCGGCCGGATGCTGAGTTCCCTAGTTGAATCGATAAGACCCAGAAGCGAGAGGTCATCGGCGTGGAAATGAACAGAGGATTAGGGCTAAAGTCAGAGGTCTAAGGTCGAAGGTCTAAGGGCGGAAGCCGGTAGCCGGAGAACCGGTTCTACCGTCCCCGCATTGCCTTCCGATACGCCATCACATTCTTGTTGTGCTCTTCCATAGTGCGGGCGAAGCGGTGATGGCCTTGGGCGTCGGCGACGAAATAGTAGTAGTCGGTGTCGGCGGGATGCATCGCCGCTTCCAGGGAACTGCGCCCTGGATTCGCAATAGGGCCGGGAGGCAGTCCTACGTTGCGGTACGTGTTGTACGCCGAGGAAAAGCTCATGTCTGCGTGATGCAACGCGCCTTGATAGGCGCCAGTCAGTAGCTCGGCATAGATGATGCTGGGATCGGCGTCGAGAGCGATGTGCTTGGCCAGCCGATTGTAGTAGACGCTCGCTACCTCTGGGCGTTCCTCGGGCACGGACGTTTCCTTCTCCACGATGGAGGCCATGATCACCGTGCGCTCAAGTGGAGTCAGTTCTTCCTCCCTGATCGAGGACTGCTCAGTCTTGTTGTCCGATACCTGGATGATCACGGTGCCGCAGTTGTGTCCGGAACCTTTTGTGATGCTCTCAGTGCCAGTTGCTCCAGGTTCCTGAGTAATCAGCCCTACCTTTTGCGCTACCACACGGAACTGGCAGACCATGGCAGCAGCCATCTCCTCCATCGACATCAAGCGGGAGAATTCGTAGGTCTCGGGAAAAAGATATCCCTCCAATGACGGTGCGTTGGGGGCGATGTCGGCGATCAACGAAGTATCGGCTTTCGCCACCTTGAGAAATTCGTCGGCTGGTCCAAGTCCGGCGGTTTCAATGGCCCGAGCGATGTCGAACATGGTGAAGCCTTCTGGCACAACCACCGTGTGGAAGTAGACGTCGCCGCGGCGAAGGCGCTTCTGGATATCAATGATGTTGGCCGGTTTGTCGAAGAGGTATTCGCCAGCCTTCAAAGAGCGGCCCCGGTGGTAGTAGTGCCAGAGGATGAAGGCTTCCTGGCTCCGAATCACACCGGCATTTTTCAGTTCCAGCGCGATGCGGCGGGTCGAAAAACCGGGGCGCAGCATAACGATCGTCTGGCCGGCAGGTTCGACGGGCGTTAGCAGAGCCCAGGCGAACCATCCTGCCGCGGCAAAGATCGCAATCAGAAGAAGCCAGACGAGCTTACGCACAATACAGACAGTTTAGCCGACTTGTTTACTGCTTCGGACCTGACCATGGTGATACGGCCTTGGAGCACGAATTGACCCCCAGGCTAACAAGTAAATGATGCCCATATTTAAGGGAATAAGGAACACCCGGACGCTTACATGCCCGCACCGCTGCGGAAATCATCGAGTCAAACTGGGATGCCTAGGGTTTTGAACCCTTTAGATCGCGGTATACTCAAATGTTGCTAGAGGCACCTTAATATCTTGATGAGACGTAGCAAGCGGTTTCTTAACTCATTATTACTGTTGGCCTTACTACCGACTACAGGTTGCCTGCTTCGTACGCGCCCGGTGGAAGATCAGTACTCCAAGGCTCCGCTGAAGGAGTCTTCGCAGGAGGGGCTGATCGCCGCCATCAACCAGCAGGCGGAGGCGATCCACACACTGAAAGCCACCGTGGATATCGACAGCTCCGCGGGCGGGATGAAGAAGGGGCACGTCACCGATTACAAGGAAATCCGCGGGTACGTGCTGGCGAAAAAGCCCGATTCGCTGCACATGATTGGCCTGATGCCATTCGTCCGGACGACCGCCTTCGATATGGTCAGCGATGGCCGAGACTTCAAGCTTTGGATCCCTCCAAAGAACAAGTTCGTCATCGGCGCAAATCAAATCGAGACTCCCAATGCCGATCAGCCGATGGAAAACATCCGTCCGCAGAATATTTATGAGGCGTTGCTGATTCGGCATATCGATCCGAATACCGAAATCGCCGTTCTTGAAAATGGCTATGAGACCTTGCACGACGCCAAGGGCCACCGGGTGTTGCAGGAGGACTACGAACTCACGGTTATCAAGAAAGCCGGCGATGGCTGGGTTCTGGAGCGCAAGATCATCTTCGCTCGCACCGACCTCAAACCGCACCGCCAATTTATCTACAGCGACGACGGAAAGGTAGCGACCGATGCCAAGTACGCGGAGTACAAGGACTACGACGGATTCAGCTTTCCGTCGCGCATCGAGATTTACCGTCCGCAAGAGGAGTACGACATCACGCTGAACATGCTCAAGGTCGAAATCAATGTACCGCTGACCGACGAGCAGTTTGTTCTGAACCAGCCGGCGGGTGCGCAGGTGGTGCATCTGGATCATCCGCAGTCGAGCTTGGTTGTTCCGATGGGAAATCCGTAGATCCCTCTGTTAGAAATGTCCCCATTTTTCCGGTCGCTCATAGCAGGCGTTTCGCGAACCGCACGACAAGAATGGGCTGCGCCCCTTAGGATAGATCTCTAATTCCAATGATGAACAAGATGGTAGTTGCCAACCTGGCGCACCGGCCCACGCGATCGTTGATCACGATGAGCGCGATTGCGTTGGAAGTCGCGATGATCCTTCTGGTAGTCGCAGTCTTCTATGGATATCTGACCGGATCGCGGGAGAGTCAACTCGGGGTAGGTGCGGATTTGATGGTAATGCCGCCGGGTTCATCCGCGCTGGCAGGTATGTCAGGGGCGCCGATATCGGTCAAGGTCGGAGACGTCCTCCAGAAGATGCAGCACGTGACCGTGGCCGCGCCGGTCATTTGGGCATTCAGTCAGAAGCCGCTCGAGATTGTGTATGGCATCGATCTGGCGACCTTCGACCGGCTGCCTCCAAAGTTCGTGTACTTCTCCGGTGGTCCATTTCAGGGGCCGAACGACGTCATCGTGGATGACTATTTCGCCGGTATGTACCACAAGAACGTCGGCGACACGATCGAAGTGCTGAATCACCCATTTCGTATTTGCGGCATCGTTCCCCACGGGAAAGGCGGTCGGAAATTTCTGCCCCTCACGACCATGCAAGATTTGATTGGCGCGGCGGGACGCGCATCGGTGTTCTACGTCAAGCTGGATAATCCTGCAAACATCGATGCGGTCACGCAGGCCATCAAAGAAAAGCCCGGCATGGAGCAGTACGCGGTGCGATCGATGGCGGAATATCTGTCGATGATGACACCGGACAATCTGCCAGGTTTTAACGTGGCCATTAAGATCGTGATCGGCATTGCGGTGATTGTTGGATTCCTCGTGATCTTTCAATCGATGTACACGGCGGTGATGGAGCGCACGCGCGAGATTGGAATTCTGAAATCGCTGGGCGCGTCGAAGCTGTACATCGTGAATGTTGTCCTGCGCGAAACGCTTCTCTTGGCGGTTATCGGGATCATCCTGGGGATCATTCTCAGCCTGGTGATCCGGAAAGTGATTACGGATGTCAGGCCTGTGCAGACGATGTATTGGAGCTACGCGTGGGTGTTGCGCGCCACCGCAATTGCGATTGTGGGTGCTATTGCAGGAGCCTTGTATCCAGCGTTTAAGGCAGCGCAGCGAGATCCCATTGACGCGCTCGCGTACGAATAATCTCAGAGGCTAAGTTGCCCAACTTCGAACCGTCTAAACCGTCCCTTCTTAACCGTCCCTGAAGTGCTGCTCTTTCATAGTCCGCTGAGATTTAGAACGGTCACCGGGATCTCTGAGACCCTCAGAAAAGGGGGGCCTCGGGATGACGATGCATCTGTCTTCTAGCGTCCCAGATACATGACGTGAACATAGGTACCGAGTCTCACGTTGTAGGCGAGGTACCAGCCAATGTCGTCGGGGTCGTCATAGATCACGATATCGTCGCTATCCCACAGCCAGTCGCCACAATAAGCGACATCAAAAGGAGCGACGCTAAAGACATATCCGCCGAACCAGAAGCGACTGGGACCGCCTCCGCCAATGCGCCATACGAAGCGGGGACCGAATCCGCCCTCGAAGTGGCCGTGCTCCCAAGGGTGATCAAGGTGGAAGCGGACGTCGCCTCCGCGGTCATGCCCAATCCATTGTCCATTCTGATGGACGTGCGGGGCTTCCGGATGGCCTTCCTGATCGCGGTAGGAGGGGTGGTCTTGCGCTGGAGCGTTCCGAGGCGCGCTCTGCATGGGAACGGGCCGGCGAAGATTATTGTGAGCGGCGGGTGGTCCGCTGGGCGGAATATAGCCGCCGCCGACTCGGCTTGCGGCCTGACTGTGGCTTTCGCTTCCTGCATGGGTTTCGTGCTGCGCCAGAGACGGGAGAGTTAAAAGCAGAGAAATAGCGATTAACGGGCAAATTCGTTGCATTTAGCCTCCGGAGGAATTGCGCCGCTTTAGAGTACTGCCGGTAACATTGCGTTGACAATTGTTTCCAGGGTACGCTATCGTAAAGACTTTGGTAGTAGTGTGGTTGCCCGCCTGATGGTCCTGGCGTCCTCGTCGGGAGAATCAACGAGCGGTTTTCTTTCGCAGCCTTTTTCAAATCTGGGAGAGTTCCGATGTCAACGTATTTCCCCACAGAGGGGGAAATTGTGCGCAAGTGGTACGTCGTGGATGCGAGCGGGCAGACGCTCGGGCGCCTGGCTTCACAGGTGGCGCGCATCCTCATGGGCAAAGAGAATCCGCGGTATACGCCGTTTATCGACACGGGCGATCACGTGATCGTGATCAATGCCGAGAAAGTCCGCACCACCGGCGTGAAGGCGGAGCAAAAGCAGTATCACCATTACACCGGATATCCAGGTGGACTGCGCACCGAAGATTACAACAAGCGCTTGGTACGTAAGCCCGAAGCGGTGATCGAGGCGGCAGTGAAGCGGATGTTGCCCAAGAACAAGCTGGCGGCACATATGTTGTCGAAGCTGAATGTGTACAAGGGCGATAAGCATCCGCATCAGGCGCAAAAGCCGCAGGACTTTAAGTTGGAAGTGCGCGAATACAAGCCGCGGAAGGTTGCGGTTTCGTAAGAGCAGCACTGGTCGGGTCGAGTTTCGTTAGGTCCCTCGCGGACTTTCAGTCCGCTCAGGATGACATCGAGTTTGGGTTCGAAGATTTTTCAGGCTCGCTTCTGGTGGTTCAAGCTAGAAGCTAAGAGCTTAGGAGCTAATAGCTAAATGGCAGAGTTGGTTCAATACTACGGAACGGGGCGCCGCAAGACGGCGATTGCCCGTGTGTATCTGCGCCCGGGCAGCGGTGAGTTCAAGGTCAACGGTCGCGCATTTGAAGAGTACTTTGTCACTCCGGCGCAGCGCTCGGCGGCGAAGGCTCCGCTGACCTCGTCGGATTCTGCTGCTTCGTTCAACATTGTCGCCAGCGTGCTGGGCGGCGGTGTGCGCGGTCAGGCCGATGCAGTGAAGCTCGGCATCGCGCGCGCATTGATGCAGTTCAATGCCGAACTGCGCAAGAAGCTGAAGTCCGAGGGATTGGTCAGCCGCGACTCGCGCGGAAAAGAGCGCAAGAAGTACGGACAGAAGGGCGCCCGCAAGCGGTTCCAGTTCTCGAAAAGATAGTTTCGGGTTTCGGGTTTCAAGTTTCGAGGGGCCGGTAAGTCTCGAAATCCGAAACTTGAAACTGGAAACCAAGATTTTTAGGTGTTCAATTCTTCCGTGCCTCGCGGCGCGGGGACGGAATGGCAATCCGGAGCGACAGTTTCAAGTTTCGGGTTTCAAGTTTCGGGAAAGTCGACGAGGGCGTAAGGCCCTCGCGAAACTCGAAACACGAAACTCGAAACTAACTTCACCGGATGCAGACTAAACAGGAGGTTCATTGGCTACCATTACCATGAAGGAGCTGCTCGAAGCGGGAGTTCACTTCGGGCACCAGACGAAGCGCTGGAATCCTAAGATGAAGGAATACATCTTCGGAGAGCGCAACGGGATCTACATCATCGATTTGCAGAAGACACTGAAGATGTTCAAAGAGGCGTCGAAGTTTGTGCAGGATCTGGCGACCGACGGCAAGATTGTGCTGTTCGTGGGAACCAAGCGCCAGGCGCAGGATGCGATCGCCGAAGAGGCGACCAAATGCGGCGGATTCTATATCAACCAGCGCTGGCTGGGCGGACTGCTGACCAATTGGGTCACCGTGCAGAAGTCGGTGAAGCGGCTTAAAGAGCTCGACGAGATGGCCACCGATGGCCGCTACGAGTTGCTGCCGAAGAAGGAAGTCATCAAGCTCGAACGCGAGCGCAAGCATTTGCAGGCCAACCTGGCCGGCATCAAGAATATGAACCGGCTGCCCGACGCGATCTTCGTGGTCGACTCGAATAAAGAGCAGATTGCAGTGCGCGAGGCGCGCAAATTGGGAATTCCGGTGGTTGCGGTTGTCGATACGAACTGCGATCCGACCGAAGTGGATTACGTGATCCCCGGCAACGATGACGCACTGCGGGCCATCCGCCTGTTCACGTCGAAGATCTCGGAATCGATTGCGGAAGGCGCGCAGTTGATGACCGACAAGCAGGTTGCCGACATGCAGGCCGCTACCGACGCGGCGGAAGCCAGGCAGGCTGCAGCCAGTCAGTATCAGGGCGATCCCGAAGTGGCGGCGGTGGATGCTTCCGAGGACATCAGCATGGAAGAAGTGCTGGGTCCGGGAACGCACAAGAAGCCGGTAGCGAACGAAGACGTGGACTTGCCCAAGGTGGAGAGCCAAACGGTTTAACAGCAGGGGCCAGGGATCAGGGGCCAGTTGCCAGTAAAAACCCGGGCTTTAGAATTCTGACCCGCGCGGGTCTTCACCAGAGAATGGCCCGGCGCGGGTCGTTGTTTATAACTGCGAGAGTTCATAGCTTCGAGTTTCAGGTTTTGAGTTTCGAGTAACCTGAAACGGTAGCATGATTCCAATTACTCGAAACTAGAAACGCGAAACTGGAAACTTTTATGGGTACTACTACGGTGAATATTTCAGCGGCACAGGTGAAGGATCTCCGGGAGAAGACCGGGGCCCCGATGATGGATTGCAAGCAGGCTTTGACCGAAGCTAAAGGTGACATGGAGCAGGCGGTCGTGATTCTGCGGAAGAAGGGCGTTTCGGTGGCGGCGAAGAAGGCTACTCGCGTGACGAGTGAAGGATCGGTGGGGAGCTACATCCACGCCGGCGGCAAGATCGGCGTGCTCGTCGAAGTGAATTGCGAGAGCGACTTCGTGGCGCGTACCGACGACTTCAAGGAGTTGCTGCACGACATCGCGATGCACATTGCGGCCAGCGATCCCAAGTACGTCCGCAAGGAAGATGTTACGCCCGCAGATTTTGCCCGCGAGAAAGAGATTTTTCTCGCGCAGGCGATTGCCAGCGGCAAGCCGGCCAACATCGCCGAGAAGATGGTCAATGGCAAGATGGAAAAGTTCTATGAGGAAGTCTGCTTACTTGAGCAGCCTTTCATCAAAGACCAGACCATCTCGATCGGACAGCTCATCGCGTCGAAGATCGGCAAGCTCGGCGAGAACATCGCGGTGCGCCGCTTTGCGCGCTTCAAGGTCGGCGACGTGGGCGAGACTATCGCAATCACCAAGCCGGCAGAACAAAAGGCTGAGTAAGTTTCTCAGGCGCCCTGCGGGGCGCCTTTTTTGCGGCTTCGAACCAGCGAATGTACCACGGACTGCGCGCGAGAATGCTCTCATGACGACTACCGCAACCGCCCCCGCCCCCGCTTACAAACGCATTCTGCTGAAGATATCCGGCGAAGCTCTCGCCGCGAATCAGGGCTTTGGTGTGGAGACGAAGCGCATTCACGAGGTTGCGGCTGAGATTAGCGACGTGCAGAAGCTTGGCGTGCAGATTGCAATCGTGGTCGGCGGCGGCAATTTCTTCCGCGGCGTCGCGCAACAGGCCAAAGACATGGATCGCGTCTCCGCCGATCACATGGGCATGCTAGCGACCGTGATCAACGCGCTCGCCTTGCAGGATGCGCTCGAGAAGCAGGGCACGTACACGCGTGTGATGTCGGCCATCGAGATGAATCAGGTCGCGGAGCCCTTTATCCGGCGGCGCGCGATCCGGCACCTGGAGAAGAATCGGGTCGTGATCTTCGCCGGCGGAACGGGCAATCCGTATTTCTCGACCGATACCGCGGCCTCACTGCGGGCCATGGAGATCAAGGCAGAAGTGATCATGAAAGCCACCAAGGTCGATGGAATCTATGACGCCGATCCCATGAAGGTCGATGGCGCCCGCAAGTTCAATCACGTGACCTACATGGACGTCCTGAAATTGGGATTGAAGGTGATGGACTCGACTGCAATCTCGCTCTGCAAGGACAACAATCTGCCCATCGTGATCTTCAGCTTGAATCAGCACGGGAATATTCGCAGAGTCGTGCTGGGTGAAAAGATCGGCTCGATGGTCAGCGCTTAGAGAATGCAGAAGTTCGAAGTCAGAACGCAGAATTGAACGGCGCTGTGTGGGAGCGCAGTTTTCATTCTGCATCCTGACTTCTCACTTCTGCATTCTGCCTTTTGCGGGTTTATAATTCGACGTTTTGAGTTTGTAGCGGAACGGGAGCTGAACTTATGGCGATCATGGCTTCAATTGCTGGGCTGAAAGAGACCTACGCGCAGCTGAAGACGCGTATGGATAAGGCTGTTGAAGATTTTCGCAAGGCGATGGCGGCGACGCGTACGGGACGGGCATCCGTGCACATGCTCGATGGCGTGACGGTGGATGCCTACGGCGCGCAGATGCCTCTGAACCAGGTCGCGCAGGTGCACGCTCCGGAGGCCCAGTTGATCACGGTACAGCCGTTTGATCCATCACAACTGGGCGCGATCGAGAAGTCGATTCGCGCGGGAGATCTCGGATTGAATCCGATGAATGACGGAAAGATGATTCGCGTGCCCGTGCCTCCACTGACCCAGGAACGCCGCCAGGACATGGTGAAGCATCTTCACCGCATACTCGAGGAGCATCGCACAGCCGTACGCAATATCCGGCGCGACGGGAATGACGCCATCCGAAAGGCGATGAAGGATAAAAAAATTACCGAGGACGAAGAGAAGCGGTCGCTCGATGAAATCCAGAAGCTGACCGATGGCGAGATCAAGAAAATGGAAGAGATGAGCAAGGCCAAAGAAAAAGAAGTCATGGAGATCTAATAGCCCCCGTGTCGTTAAAGAAGAAGTTCGTTTTTGTAAGACGCAAAATCCCGCCCGAATTCGGCAGCGCCCGCAGCGAAGCTGGGGTAAGAACCCTCCGATATTTCTTCCTTCCGATACTCGGATGTACATGTACCGAATCTTCGCTATGTCACATTGCCTTGTAACCCACTAATAGCAAGCCACATAGCGCGGGTCAGGCGCCAAGCTCGCCGCGCGGTAATCTCTCTTTAGTTACGCGACATTCCTGCGGATGCCGTGTTTCCATTGCCGTGAAGCAAATCGCGGCTCCCCCCGGAAAATAACTTCACGCAAATTTTGACATCGGAGTCAGCTATGAAAAAGCTCTTCACGTTTGCCTTACTGCTCGGGCTCAGCCTGATGGAGATGGGTTGCGGATCATCGAATTCCGCATCGCAGAATTCGAACTCTAACTCGAACGCCACAACTGCCAGCATGTTTGTGACGGGAGAAGATGCTCCGGCCTCTTCGGTCGTGGGCTTCAACGTCACCATCGACAGCCTCACGCTGAACAACAGTTCCTCGACTGTGAGTGCCATCTCATCGCCGGAGGCGGTGGACTTCGCGCGCCTGATGGGGCTGCGCACGCTGCTGGGATTCAATACGATCCCGCAAGGTACCTACACCAGCGTGACCTTCACCTTTGAAAATACCAATCCAGCTCCGGTGATCAGCTATGTGGACGTGACCACGAATCCTCCGTCAGTGAAAACTCTGACGGGATCGTTCTCCGAGACAACGGTTACGATTCCGTTCCCTGCTGGATCTCCGCTGGTCGTCGGCGGCAACAAACTTGCAGGCCTGCACATCGACTTCGATGTGGATGATTCGGTAGTCACGAGTGGTGGTCAGATCACGGGTGTGATCAATCCTGTTATCAACATAGCTGCGGTTTCGGCTTCGGAAGAGATGGGTGAGGTCACCGACTTCACGGGCAACGTAGTTTCGACTTCGAGTTCGACGAATTCGTTCCAGATGCAGGGTCCGTACGGAATGCCGCGGACGATCGACGTGAACTCGAGCACTCAATACAACGGCAGCAACAGCCTGGGCACGATGACGGCGAATGCGATCGTTTCGGTTATCGGAACGGTGCAGGCCGACGGCAGCATTTTGGCGAAATATGTCGAACTGATCACCACGGATAAGGCCTTCATCTCTGGGCGCGTTCTGGCGTTGAATCCGACCGGTCCCTCGGTGACCATGTGGGTGGGTGAAGAAGTGGGAACCTCGGGCGCGATTCCGGTGGATACGGTTCAGACGATCAACCTCAGCGGCATTACGGACTATGAAGTCTGCTTCTTTGACAACTGGCTGACGCAGGAAGTCTTCAACAGCACGTCTCTGGTCGTCGGACAGCGGATCTTCATCGGTGGAACCGTATCTGGCGGAGCTTTCACTCCTGACATGGTGTCGCTGCGGCGCCAGGGCGTCGTGGGTTCGCTGGTGTCGGGTAGCGTGAGCGTCACCGGCGGCTCGGGCAGCAATCTGGGCAGCTTCCAGATGCAGAACGACGCGTTGCTGAGCTACTCGGCGGGCGGAGCGTTTACGGTATACACCGGCGACTTGACAATCTTCGAGAACATCGACGGACTGTCGGGCCTGGAATCCGCGGGAACGCCGAACCTGGTCGCGCGTGGACTGGTGTTCAAGAACGCCCTTACCGGCAAGCCGATCGTAGTGGCTGGCCGGGTTCGGGTGTTGCCTGCCGGACAATAATTCAGTCAACAGAAGTCATAGAGACCCGGGCGGCGAAAGCCGTCCGGGTCTTTTTTGCGCCGGAGCAGCATCGCGACTTCGTTGTCCAGCATGCTCCGAGAAGCCACGTATAATCGAACCAGTCATTCCTTCCTCCTATGAAGCAGATTGTGAAGGCCGCCTGTCCGCACGACTGTCCCGACGCTTGCGGGGTTTTGATCACCGTGCAGGATGGGCGTGCGACCAAGATTCAGGGTGACCCGGAGCATCCGGTAACCCGCGGCTTTTTGTGCGCCAAAGTAGCGAAGTATCTGGATCGGGTGTATTCGCCGGACCGCGTTCTGTATCCGATGCGAAGGATTGGGCCAAAAGGGCCTGGTGCTGGCGAAGCCGTCGCGGGCGGGAGTGCCCGCGCCACACAGGAGCGAAGCTTCGCTCCTAGACAGCCGAGGGCGGCTGTCCCCACACAAGCAAACGTCTGGCAGAGGATTTCCTGGGACGAGGCGCTCGATGAAATCGCGGTGCGGTTCCGCGCGATTTCCAAGGAGTTCGGCAGCGAGGCGATTCTTCCGTATTCCTTTGGCGGAACTCTTGGCGCGCTGAACAGCGCCTCCATGGACCGCAGATTCTTTCATCGCCTGGGGGCGTCGCAACTGGATCGAACGATTTGCTCCGCGGCAGGTGAGGCCGGACTGGAATCCGTTCTCGGGGTGAAGCTCGGCACTGAGCCTGAGCAATTCCGCCATTCCAAATACATCATTGCGTGGGCGTCGAACATTCACGGCAACAATGTGCATCTGTGGCCGTTTATCACCGAGGCGCGGAGGCACGGCGCGAAGCTAGTGGTAATCGATCCGTATCGCACGCGGACTGCCGAGTGTGCAGACTGGTATCTACCGATCAATCCGGGCACGGATGCGGCGTTGGCGCTTGGGATGATGCATGTCATCATCGGCGAAAATCTGCACGACGCCAACTACACTTCGACGCACACACTGGGATTCGAGCAACTTCGCGAAAAGGTCAAGGAGTACGCGCCGGAGCGTGTGTCGCGGTGGACCGGTATTTCGCCGGAAGATATCCGAAAGCTGGCGCGGGAATACGCGACGGTTCGGCCGGCGGTGATCCGGTTGAATTACGGCGTACAGCGCTCGGAAGGCGGCGGGATGGCGACGCGATCCATCGTGATGCTGCCGTGTATCACAGGGTCGTGGAAGGAAGTCGGCGGCGGCTTGCAGATGTCGACCAGCGGGGCAGCCCGTTTCAATACTTCCCATCTCAAGCAAGCCGATCTCATGAAAACCGCACTGGGACGCGAGGCGCGCACGATCAACATGGTCGAATTGGGCAAAGCGCTGAATACGGCAAACGATCCGCCGGTCAAAGCTCTCTTCGTTTACGGTTCGAATCCGGCGGCAGTGTGTCCGCAACACAAAGATGTGATTCAAGGACTCTTGCGTCCCGACTTATTCACGGTTGTCCATGAGCAGTTCTTCACAGACACGGCGGACTATGCCGATATCGTGCTGCCGGCGACTACTTTTTTCGAGCACAAAGATCTGCAGAAAGCGTACGGGCATTATTACCTGCAGGTTTCGAACCAGGCGATTGCGCCGCTGGAAGAATGCCGGTCCAATGTTGACCTCTTTCGGGCTTTGGCGGAGCGCATGGGCTTCGAAGACGCATGCTTCCGCGAGAGCGTGGACGAAATGATCGATGCGGCGCTCGATTCGGATGATCCGTGGATGGAGGGCATGAGCCGCCAGAAGTTGGAGCAAGGGCCCGTGCGGATGAACTTCGTGGATCAGGAATTAGGGGTCAGGGGTCAGAGTGCAGCGGAGCCTCGCTTCCCAGGACGGCCGATGGCGAGTGTGCCTACACATCTCGACGACACGCCTGGCGCGTTTCTTCCCTTTGCTCGCGGCGGTTTTCGCACGCCGTCGGGCAAGGCGGAACTCTATTCAGAGACTTTGAAAACTCAAGGTTTAGACCCGGTCGCGACATTCACTCCTCCGTCAGAGTCTCGCCACGGAAAGAGCGCTCTCGATCTGCCGCTGGAACTGCTGGCGCGCAAATCCGACAACTTTCTGAATAGCACTTTTATCAACCTGCCGGCGGTGCACGAGATGGAAGAAGCGGGTCTGCTGGAAATCTCGGGCGCGGATGCGCGCGCACGCGCCATCTCGGATGGCGACAAAGTTCGCGTCTTCAACCGTCGAGGAGATATAGTGCTGAAGGCGAGAGTGGATGGAAAAGTGCAGCCGGGCGTAGTATGCGCGCGCCTGAATTGGGCTAAGATGACGCCAGGTTTTCAAAGCATCAACAGCTTAACCTCAGAAAAACTTACCGACATGGGCAACTCGGCCACGTTTTATTCCGTCTTGGTTGAGGTAGAGAAAGTGAGTGGCCGGTAAGCCGTGGTTCGAAGCTATTTACCGTTAGCCTCGGACCGACAACTTCTTACAGATTGCAGGTTTTAAAGCGACCTACGAGATTCGAATTGCGGGTCGCAACTTGGACGCTATCCTGTGCTCTACCGTATAATTGCAGTTTTCTTACATCCCAGAGGCTGAGGTCTTAGCGATTCCGTTTCGCTTTCATCCGGAGAACCTTGTCGTGCCCGAAGGCCCATCTCTTGCAGGGGCCGTTCTGAGCGCATCTCGTTCATTTCAGCGGTTTTGGAATGGAGCGGGAGGCCGCGCACTCTGCCTGCTGATGACCCTCGCGATGCTTTGGTGCGGAAGTGTCCGCCCTGCCTCGGCGCAAAGCGACGTCATTTCTGAAATCAATGTCACTGGGAACCGGCGGATTCCTGCCGATACCATCCGAGCGCGCATCTTTACGAAACCCGGCGATATTTATGACCCGGCAGCGCTGGAGCGGGACTTCAACTCGCTTTGGAATACCGGCTACTTCGAAGACATCAAGTTCCTGCGGGAACAGACGCCCAAGGGCTGGCGCATTATCGTCCAGGTGAAAGAAAAGCCGACGATTCGCGAGATCAACTATGTTGGATTGAGTTCGGTTTCGAACAGCGACGTTCTGGATAGGTTCAAGCAGGACAAGGTCGGACTTGTCGTCGAGAGCCAATACGACCCGACCCGCATTAAGAAAGCCGAAGTCTCGATCAAAGGACTCCTGTCGGAGCATGGACGTCAGTTTGCCACCATCCGTACGGAAGTGAGGCAAATTCCCCCCGCTGCGATTGGGATCACCTTCGTCGTGAAAGAAGGCCCGAAGGTCAAGGTAGGCAAGATCAAATTCGAGGGGAACAAGGCCATCAAGAGCCGAATCTTGCGCGCGGCCATGAAGAACTTGCGCCCCGTCGGGATCCCCCACTCGATCTTTCTCGAGAACCTTTTTTCGAAGACGTACGACGCGACCAAGCTTGAAGAAGATACCGAGCGCGTGCGCGCCGAATATCAGAATCGTGGATATTTTAAGGCGCTGGTGAACGACCCCAAGACCGACATTCACGATACCGGACACAAAGGCTTCCACATCTGGCTGCTGCAATCGGGGCCGGGCAAGGCTGTCGATATCACCATGCCCATCGAGGAAGGCGATCAGTATCGCCTGGGCAAGATCACTTTCAAGAACAACAAAGCGATTACGAACACCACGGCGTTGCGATCGATGTTCCCATTGAAGGACGGCGATATTTTCAGCCGCGAAAAGATTGCCAAAGGCCTCGACAATCTGCGCAAGGCCTACGGCCAGTATGGCTATATCAACTTCACACCGGTTCCGAACACCACCTGGGACGATGACAAGAAGCTCGGTTTCCTTGAGATCGATGTTGACGAGGGCAAGCAGTTCTACGTGCGCCGCATCGAGTTTGTCGGGAACACCACGACCCGCGACAAGGTTATCCGCCGAGAGCTGGCTCTCGAGGAAGGCGGCATCTACAACTCCCATTTGTGGGAACTCAGCCTGCTACGATTGAACCAGTTGTCCTATTTCGATCAACTGAAGGCGGACGATCCCAACGTTACCGAAAAGAAGCTGGACGAAAAAGACGGACTGGTCGATCTGACCCTGCACGTGCACGAAAAGGGCAAGAACAGCATCGGGCTGAACGGCGGCGTCAGCGGTCTGGAAGGCGCATTCATCGGGCTGAACTACGCCACCAACAACTTCCTGGGGCGCGGCGAGACGTTGCAGGTGCAGGTCAGTTTGGGAAATCTGGCGCGCAGCGTCATGTTTGGCTATACCCAGCCCTACATGTTTGACCGCCCACTGCAATTTGGCTTCACAGTTTTCGGAAATAAGGTTAGCTTCAACCAGGCGCGGCAACTTTCAATTTTCAGCGGACAGACTTTGAATTTGCCCAGTGCCGTATTGCAGAACCTGCAGAACTATTCACAATCCAGCGTAGGATTTACCACCTCGCTAAGCTATCCGCTACGCCGTTCGTTCAAACGTGTCGGCATCACTTATTCGCTTGACCGATCGACGCTGCTGCCTCTCAGCACGGCGTCGAAGACTCTGTTTGACTACATCGCGTTCCGCGGAATTTCCGGGCCGAATGCAGTCAACGGAATCATCACCAGCAAGATCTTTCCTAATTTTTCATTCAACACTCTGGACAGCGGAATCTCTCCTCATCACGGCCATCAGATGACTGTGGGGGCCGAGATTGCGGGAATTGGCGGCACGGTGCGCTCGATCCGGCCGATCGTTCAGTACAAGCAGTTCATCCCCATGCAGGCAAAGGGACGAAATGCGCTCGGCTTCAGCGTCAACGGCTCATTCATCAGCGGCTTCGGCGGGTTTGTGGCTCCTCCGTTCCAACGCTTCTTCATGGGCGGCGAAAACGACATCCGAGGATTCGACATCCGATCGATTTCGCCGGTGGCGTATCTGCCCAGCTCCAATGTGATCACGTTGACCAATCCGGACGGAACGCCGGTGCTCAAGAATCCTGCGAACCCGCGGCAGGGTAACTGGACCGTGCCGATCCCGGTAGATCAGATCGTCTTCCCGGGCGGCGACTTAAGCGTTTGGGGCAATCTTGAATACCGCATTACGATTGCCGGTCCCGTAGCGATTGCACCATTCGTGGACACTGGAATCGACCCGGTGCTGCGCCCATCGCAGTTGCAAATTGCTCAGGTGCAGTACGATCAGGTCATCAGTACACCGTTTGGCTGCGCGCAACTGGATGCGGGCTTCAACTGCATTGGCGGCAAGACGTTGATTCCGCCGCCTTCGAACCAGTTGCAAGTTCTGAGTTCCACGAACTGGCAACCCCGGGTTTCGACCGGATTGGAACTGCAAATGTTCCTTCCGGTGGTTAATGCGCCTTTCCGAATCTACTGGGCCTACAATCCTCTGCGCCTGGATGAGACCGCGACACCGCCGATTCCGATCACGCGCGGCATGTTCCCGGCGGGAGCGGCGGGCGACTACACGTTTAAGCAGGCGGTTAACGTCTACGCGCCAAGTTTCATGCTGCGCGAGCCCCGCAAGACATTCCGATTCACCGTGGCGACCACGTTCTAGCGGCGTTTGACGCGGGAATGGCGAGATCACTATAATCATTGCGATCCACACCCAATCAGTGAATTTCAAGGAGTGGACGCACGCCTGTATGCCCGGCGTGAGATGCTGGCAATCTAGTGCGCCTAGTCCGATGGCGGCCGCTACCGCAGCGGAGACCTCATTCAGTGCGGCCCAGCGTTAACTGAAGAAGCGATCTGAAAGCGGATTTCGAAGTCATTCCCGGAACCATGTTCCAAGGAGTTCAAGCAACCCAATGAAAAGCAAGTTTTTGCGTGTTCTTCTGGCCGTAGCGGCGACCTTTACGTTCTCCGCACTGGCCCAAACCGGCAGCGCGGCCACACCGGCACTTCCCGCTGCACCTACTCCAGTGTCGTCGACGCCTGCCACCACCACCGCGCCCGTCCCAGGCAAGGTAGGAACCATCAACATCCAGGATGCCATCTTCGGCAGCAACGAAGGCCAGCGCGATATGCAGGCCCTGCAGAAGAAATATGAGCCCAAGCAGGTCGAGCTGAAGAGCCAGAACGATGAGCTCGAAGCGTTGAAGAAGCAGCTCTCCACCCAAGGTGAAAAGCTCAATGAAGATGCGCTGGCGAGCTTGAAGAAGCAGATCGAGGGCAAACAGAAGACCTTCGATCGTTCGGTGCAGGACGCTCAAGAAGAGATCGGCGGCCAGCAGCAGGATATTGCCAGCCGCATCCTATCGAAGATGGCTCCGCTGGTCGTGAAGTATGCCCAGGAAAATGGCTACACCCTGATCGTGGATACCTCGAAGCCCTGGCCGCAAAGCCCCGTGCTTTGGTGGAATCCGGATGCGGTCGACATCACAAAGAACGTCGTCGAAGCGTATAACGTGCAGTCGGGAGTGGCTGCACCGGCTCCCAGCGCACCAGGAGTTGCCAAGCCTGCCACACCGAGGTCGTCTACGGGTACAGGAGCTGCCAAGCCCGCTGCACCCAAGACCGAGACGCCGAAATAGCTTGAAAGCAGACACCTCGCGTGTCTGAAAAGTTCCCAACGGCCGCGTGAAAACGCGGCCTTTTTTTCTTTCGAAACCGCCGCTACCCTGCGGTTGAGCGGTGTCCATTACAGCAAACAGAATTCCCGCTGGAGGACACCATGTTTGAACCGTCGATGTTTGCGGACAGTTTGCTGGAAACCTCATGGGCCCATCGCGGTCGGCGTAGTTGGACCACGCTGACATCCTTCGGATTGCAGGCAGTCGTAATCGGGCTATTGCTGATGATTCCTTTGTTGACCACCGTGGGACTGCCTGTGAACCCAGTCATGACAACCCCAGTGTCGTGGGCAGCACCGCCGCCTTCGGCGCCAATGCGGCCCCAGAACGCTATCCAGCCCAACCAGAGCAATTTGTCTGGGAACGCGATAATCGCACCGCGCTCGATTCCGCATGTAGTGCAGATTCTCAACGAGACTGAACCTCCGCCGCAGGTGAGCTACAACACCGATCCAGGAGTCATCGGAAGCACGGGTCCAGGCGATGCACGAGCGGGCGTGTGGAGATCGATCAACGAATCGCTCAGCCGCGTTCAGCCGCCGCCCGCTCCACCCGCCACCATCAAACGTGAGTTCCGCACCTCGAGCATGCTGGAGGGAAGCTTGATCCGGCGCGTGCAGCCGGTTTATCCGCCGCTGGCGCGCAGCGCACGTATTCAGGGTTCCGTAGTCTTAACCGCCGTGATTAGCCAAACCGGAACCATGAAAAACGTAACTGCGCTCTCTGGGCATCCCATGCTCGTGCCTGCCGCGCTCGCCGCCGTCAGTCAATGGCGCTATCGGCCGTACGTTCTTAACGGCGAGGCGATCGAAGTCGAGACGCAAATCACGGTCAATTTTGTTTTGGGCACGAATTAGACTTTCACCTCGGAGCCTCAAGCGGGAGTAGCCCGAGCGTAACCTCGCTGCTCTGGCCGCTCCCGCTATAATCGCGAAAGTGGCAACCACAGCAGAAATTCTAAGCCGCACGGCGACGCGTCCCACCTGGGCCGATGTGTCGTTGACGGCACTTCGACAAAATTTTCGCACCGTACAAAAGCATGTTGGCACGGTGACGATTTGCGCCGTGGTGAAGGCCGATGCTTACGGGCACGGCGCGGTGGAATGCTCGCGGGCTTTAGAAGCTGAGGGAGCACACTGGCTGGGCGTGACGTCGCTCGATGAAGCCATACCGCTGCGAGACGCGGGAATTCGCGCCAGCATCCTGTTGATGACGGGCTTCTGGCGCGGCGAGGAAAATGAGATTGTCCGCCTGCATCTCACGCCCACGGTGTGGGAGCCGTGGCAGATCGAATCACTCGACAAAGCCGCGGCTGCGCTCGGCGTGGCACAGCACCCGGTTCATCTCAAAGTCGACACCGGCATGGGACGACTGGGCGTCGCGCTTGATCAACTGCCCAAAGTGCTTGCGTCTTTGAGTGCGGCGAAACATCTGTCGTTGGAAGGGCTGTCCACTCATCTGGCGTCGTCTGAAGTGATGGACGCGCCCTCTGTGGCCGAGCAGCAAAAAACCTTTGAAACGGCCACACGCATGGTGCGCGACGCCGGTCTGGAACCGAAGTTCGTGCACATGGCGAACACGGCAGCGGTCATCTCCCGTCGCGACGCGTGGAATACGATGGTGCGGCCGGGCGTGGCGCTGTACGGATACTACCTGCCGTTTCAACGGGCCGGGCGTACCGTGAGCGGCGGGACACTGCGCCTACCGGTAAAACCGATTCTGACCTGGAAGACACGCATTCTCTCGTTGCGGGATTTTGCGCCGAATCAGGCGCTTGGCTATGGCGCCACTTATGTGACGAAGGCGCCGGCGCATGTTGCGGTTCTGCCGGTCGGATATGCCGATGGTTTCAATCGCCAACTCTCGAACCGTGGACGCGTGATTTTGCGCGAGCACTATGCGCCAATCGTCGGACGCATCTCGATGGATCTGACCCTGGTCGACGTCACCGGAATCCCCGGCGTGTCTCTGGGAGACGAAGTGATCCTGCTGGGCGTCGGAGATGGCCTCAGCGTCGATGCGCTGGAGCACGCCGAGCTGGCCAACAGCACGCCCTACGAAATTCTCTGCAATATCTCGAAGCGGGTGCCGAGAAGATACGTGAGCTAGCCTGGATCCGACCTCGGACCTTAGCCCTCAGACCTTGGATTTCAGACCCAGACCGCCTGTATGAAATTCCAGATTCAATCCCTTCGACCGCCGGCTGAAGTCTAAGGTCTGACGGCTGTACTCATCCCGCTCAACCGCCAAATGCCAAGTGCCAACTGCCATTTGCTGCCGTTGACTGCACCGGGGCCAAATCCTCCCCACCAACTTGGTAGACTAAAAGGTTCCTCATGCCCTCTCGATACGCACAGTGGATGCACGACTGGGAACACCGACTGACCGCGGTGGACAACAACCGCGTGGTCCGTCCGCTGGAGTGGGGTCTGGAATGGACGCGTAATTGGCCTTGTTGCAACGGCTATCGTCCGGGACAGGCGCCAGAGAATCCTGAGAAGTTCTTCCTGGATTACAACCGCCGCATTGTTGGTTCCAGCGACGAGTTTTATTCCTACATCCGGGCGCAGGATTTTCGCGTCGAGTCGCGCGAAGTGCAGGTTTTTTCGACGCGGGAAGTGCCCGATCCCAAGCTCGAAATTAAAGTGAAAGGAACCTTCGGCGAGTTCCTGCGATTCACCTCGCCGGTCAGCACCCCTTATCCAGAAAACAATCTGGTGAACGCGCGCTGGTTCCCTGCCCGAGGACGTCGTGCGGTTGTCTTGCTGCCACACTGGAATTCTGATGGAATCTCTTATGTCAGTCTCTGCCGCGTCTTGAATCTGATGGGGATCGCGGTGCTGCGGTTGAGCATGCCATATCACGATATCCGCATGCCGAGCGAAATCAGCCGCGCCGATTACGCCGTTTCGGCCAACATCGGTCGCACACTCGATGCAGTTCGCCAGGGCGTGATCGATATCCGTTGCTGCCTCGATTGGCTGGAGGAGCAGGGCTACAGCCAACTCGGAGTGGTGGGCACAAGTTTGGGATCCTGCTATGCATTCATTGCGGCCGCACACGATCCACGCATTCGCGTAGCGGCGTTCAATCACGCTTCGACTTATTTTGCGGATGTGGTCTGGCACGGGCAGTCGACCCGTCATATAAGGCAGGGGATCGAGCAGAAGATCGATCTCGAGGAGTTGCGGAAGGCCTGGTTGGCCATCAGTCCGATGGCGTACTTCGAGCAATTTTCACGCTGGCCCAAAAAGTCGCTGATCATCTACGCCGCGTATGACCTGACATTTCTGCCAGAATTCTCACGAAATGTAGTGGATGAGTTCGCCCGCCATGGGCTGGATCATAAAGTCGTGGTGCTACCCTGCGGGCACTACACCACCGGCGAGACTCCATATAAGTATATGGACGGTTGGAATTTGGTCTCGTTCTTGCGGACGGCATTTTGAGAAGGCTGTGAACACGCAGTTAGAATGTGATCTATGTATCCCGCCCATACTGCCGGTCCTGAAAGCGTCGTCGAGCATCGACGCGGCGAATACGTCATCAGCACCGATCGTTCGCGGCTCGATTTGGATGTCGTCTATGAATTCCTGACGAATTGTTACTGGGCGAAGGGCATTCCGCGGGACGTCGTTGCGCGATGCATCGAGCACTCCCTATGCTTTGGGATTTATGATAGTTCCGGCGCCCAAGTTGGTTTCGCTCGTGTGATCAGCGACTTCGCGACCGTGGCCTATCTCGGCGATGTATTCGTCCTGGAGTCGCACCGTGGTCGCGGGTTGAGCAAGTGGATGATGGAATGCATCACTCAGCATCCGGCGCTGCAGGGTTTGCGACGGTGGATTCTGCTGACGCGGGATGCGCATGCGCTTTACTCGAAGTTTGGTTTTACGCCGTTAAAGTCGCCCGAAAACTACATGGAGTTACATCGACCTGATGCGTACGAGATTGGGAAAAAATCATGAAAACTTCTGGGATGTATCGCCCGCTATACGAATCCGATCCGCAGATCGCCGCGGCCATCGACAATGAAACTCGCCGCCAGCATGAAGGCTTGGAACTCATCGCGTCAGAAAATTTCGTGAGTGAAGCTGTGCTGGAAGCTGCCGGCTCGGTGTTTACGAACAAGTACGCCGAGGGATATCCCGGGAAGCGCTACTACGGAGGCTGCGAGTTTGCCGACGTCGTCGAGAACCTGGCGCGCGACCGCGCCAAGCACCTATTCGGTGCCGAGCACGCCAACGTGCAGCCGCATGCCGGATCGCAGGCCAACATGGAAGCCTACGCAGCGATTTTGCAGCCCGGCGATACGATTCTTGGCCTGAACCTCGCGCATGGCGGACACCTCACGCATGGGCATCATCTGAACTTTTCAGGGAAGACGTACAAGATCATTCCCTACGGCGTCACCAAAGAGACCGAGACGATCGACTATGACGAACTCGAGAAGCTGGCCGAGAAAGAGCGCCCGAAGCTGATCATCGGCGGCGGCAGCGCGTATCCGCGAATCATCGATTTTGCCCGCATGCGCCAGATCGCCGACAAGGTCGGGGCGCTGTATCTGGTCGACATGGCGCATTTTGCCGGATTGGTTGCCGGCGGAGCGCATCCTTCGCCGGTACCGCACGCGCACATCGTGACTTCCACCACCCATAAAACCCTGCGTGGGCCGCGCTCGGGCATGATTCTCTCCAAAGCCGAGTTCGGTCCGGCCATCGACAAAGTGGTCTTCCCTGGAATGCAGGGCGGTCCACTGGTACACATCATGGCGGCGAAAGCCGTGTGCTTCCAGGAAGCGATGCAGCCGGAGTTCCGCGACTATGCCCGGCAGATCGTGGCCAACGCAAAGGTGCTGGCGCAGAAACTGGCTGATGAAGGCTTCCGCATCATTTCCGGAGGGACCGACACTCACCTGATGCTGGTCGACGTGTTTTCTAAGGGCATGCTCGGCAGCGAGGCAGAAAGGGCTCTGGGCGAAGCAGGCATTACTGTCAACAAGAATGCCATTCCGTTCGACACGAATCCGCCTCTCAAGCCGAGTGGCATCCGCATTGGCACGCCGGCGCTCACCACCCGCGGCATGAAGGAAGCGGAGATGCGCCAAGTCGGACACTGGATTGCCGAGTCGTTATTGCATCGGACCGACGCCGCCGTCTTGTCCAACGTACGGAAGCAAGTGCTGGATCTTTGCGAGGCCTTCCCTCTCTACGCCGAGCGGCGGGCAAAGGCGCAGGCCGAGGTCCGGGCATAATTCCCTTGTATCCGTCCGCCTTCCTTGTGGTTAAATGCCATCGGTGAAGATCGCCATCGACATCCGGCGGATGACCGAGTTTGGCGTCGGCACATACATCCGCAACGTCGTTCGCACTCTGGGCCGCCTCGACCACGAGACCGAGTATTTCCTCATTGGCGCTCCGGCGAAAATTCAGGAGATCGGGACACTCCCGGAGAACTTCCAGACCATTCCAATCGTTGCGCCGGAAACAAGCATTCGGGGCTACCGCGAATTCCGAGCGGCGCTCAAGGGGCTGAACTGCGACCTCGTTCACATTCCCAACTTGTTTTCGATTCCGCGATTCTTGCCGTGTCCTTACGTGATGACGGTGCACGACATGCTCGACCACATGTCGCGCGTGCGGCAGCGCACGGGCGTCTGGGGCGCCTTGCATATGCAGATGACCCGGCGAGTTTTGCAAGGCGCAGCCCGGATTTTCGCGGTTTCGAATTTCACCTGCAACGAGATCTCCAAGCTTTTCGAAATCCCCTCTGACCGGATCGAAGTGGTTTACAACGCGATTGATGAACGTTTTCTGCGAGGCCATGCGACCGCGGCCGATCGGGAACTGATCGCCCAGCGCTATCAGGTCACGTATCCGTTTTTACTGTACGCAGGGCGGATCAGTCCGCATAAGAACGTGGTCCGGATGATTGAAGCTTTCTCGGCTCTGAAGACAGAATTGGGACGCGACAATCTTTATCCCGACCTCAAGCTGATCATTATCGGGGATGATCTTTCGGGCAATCCGGATTTGCGCCGGACCGTCGTGCGCAGCGGTGTGCAGAACGATGTGCGATTTCTGGGGTTCATCCCCATTGAAGTGCTGCGCATCTTTTACGACTCGGCAAAGATTTTTGTCTTTCCGTCGCTGTACGAAGGATTTGGTCTGCCTCCGTTGGAAGCGATGGCCCACGGCACTCCGGTAGTGACCTCGAATGTGTCTTCCCTCCCCGAGGTCGTTGGCAATGCCGCGGTGCTGGTCAATCCCGAAAACGTGTTTGAAATCATGCGGGCGCTGCACCGCGTATTGGTCGACAAAGCGCTGCGCGATCGCATGAAAGAGCGAGGCTATATACAGGCCACGCGATTCTCCTGGGAGATTTCCGTTCGCCGTGTAAGAGAGGTTTATCGCGAGGTTGGGCGCTGCGCCGATAGCCGGCACGAACAAGCGAACGCCGCTGACTGAGGCAGTTTTGAAGAGAACCGGGGGCCGATGGTGGCCCCTCGTGCGCTATATCGTCCCTCGACGTGAAGCTTCGTCTCGGACTACTTCAGCAGCGGCTGGCCCGGAGACTTAACCGCCATCTTATGCAACTTGGCCGTGAGACGGGTTCGGTCTGCGTCAGTCTTGGCGGCGGCGAGGCGTTTGCGAAGGTGCACGATCTTGTCTTTGCGGGTACGGCGCCGGCGAATCTCCGGCCGGCGGCTGGGTGCGGACATGCTGTGCTCCTGAAAAATAAATTTTTGGAAGTTTGATAAGCCGGGCCTAAAGAACAAGCGATTCCGGCGAGAACAATACTCCAACCATTGGAACGGACATTACGCAAACTGTCAATGGACGCGGCGGCAGAGGCGGCTACACGTAGTCGAATAGCGTCATGAATCCAAAATCCATGTGCAGTTGTTGGTGACAGTGAAAGAGCGTAAGGCCCGGATCATCCGCGACAAAGTCGACATCGACATGCTGGTAACCGCCGACCATGACGACATCCTTCATCACGCCCGCGGTAAGCTTTCCCGCAATGCGGGTAATTTCAAAACTGTGCCGGTGAAGATGGATGGGATGAATATCGTCGCTGGCATTGCGCATGCTGATGCGATAGCGCTTGCCTTGATGCAGGTGATATGCCGGCCTCATGCTGCCGCTTGAAAAAGCGACATCATTGATCGTCCACAGATTGAACCCGTGATCGGCGGCGTTCTGCTTGACGAAAGTCATGGCAAGGACCTCGTCCGGCTCGGGAGCGGTTCCGTCCGGCTTGGCGAATCGCGCGTAGTTCCAGTGGAACGACTTCGGTGGCGTCCAGAACGGCTTTCCCTTTTGCCCGGCATATTCAACGACAATTCCCATGCCGTGCCCGCGATCGTCGTCGGCAAGATCGCCCATCACCCATACGCCCGGATGATTCATCTCAACGATGGCAGAAACGCGTTCCGCCGTTCCCAGCCAAACGACGGGCACTTCGGCAGGATGCGGCACCGGATTGCCGTCCAGCGCGATCACCTTGAAAGTGTGTCCCGGCAAAGCCAGGCTGCGAATCTCGGTGGCGCTCCCGTTCAGGATATGAAATAGCACGCGCTCGCCCTGCTTCACGCGCACCGGCTCACCATGACCCAACATGCGGCCGTTGATGGTGAAGTAGCGATAGCCGACCTCGTAGCCGTGGGGCATGCCCTTCGCGAGAGAGGCCTTCATGGCCGTCTCGCCGGCGGTTTTAAGTTCTTTCACCTCGGCGGGCGGGAGGAAATCCTGGGCCATGTCGCCGCCCTGACTAAACGATGGTTCAAATTCCTTGAGTACGAGGAAGACTTCGCGATCGTAAGTTCCCGGTTCGTTTTTCGCTTCGATGTAGACCGGGCCAACCTGGCCCGTATACTGCCCGGCGTAAAGATCGGCCCCGGCGCGATTATGCGTGTGATAGAAGCGCAATCCCGCGGGCTGCGGAGTGAAGGTGATTCGGCGCATTCCATGAGCCGGGACGTAAGGAGTCCCTTCTTCCGCCGCGCCGTCAACATCCGTCGGAACCTTCTGGCCGTGCCAGTGGAGTTGTTCGGGCGTATCGGTGTCGTTGTGAATCTCTACCGTGACCGGTCGGCCTTCTTTGAACCGCAAGAGCGGTCCGGGGAACTGGCCGTTGTAGGTGATTGTGGAGACTATGTGCTTAGGCGCGATCTCAATCGGAGTCGCGGCAATGCGCAGAACGTAATCGGCCGATCCCGCTGCGGACTGTCCGGATATCGCCACAAGATCGGCTGATGCGGGTTTCGCCGATAATCCGAGCGACGTTCTCGGCGCAAGCAAACCGATCCCAGCCGCAGCGCCAGCTGCCTTGATAAAGTCTCGCCGCGATGGATGCCTTGTGCTCATTGCTTGTCAGCGGATTGAACGCCCGTAGCCCCCGGAGCCGCTGGCAGAATTTTCTCGCGGCCCGCGGGAAACATATAGGTCATTGAAATCGAAAAAACTGTGAAGTGTCAATCGAAGTGCCTGCGCCGAACTGGTAGAGCCGAAAAAAGAGGAAAGAAGTGGATTCGTTATCGATCGTGATCGATCTTGCTCCGAACGGAAGAACTCTAATCTGGAGACTGGAGGGCGTCAACACGCTCAGGTGCGAATTGATCATGCCTTATGCATGAGCGCAAGGTAGTACATGCCGCGATCTACTTTCGCCGGTAATAGGTTGGCTTAATTGACTTTATTCTTCAGACGTTAATCTCATGCTAACCTTTATCAACAATGCGCCATTAAGTCTGCGCGGGGTCGCGAATGAGTTTTCTAAAGCTTGGTGTCGACTCAATTGCTTCCTTCGGTTTGGCCTTCAGTCGAATCACCACTTCGGCGCGACAGTCCGATTCGTTCGCAGGACAGCAAGAATGAAACCATTCAACTGCTCTTACTCTCCGCTTTCCGAAGGCTGGCTTTCCACCGCTGTTATTGCGAGCTCGCGAACCAGGAAATGGATTCAAAGAGTGAGTCAAGTCTTCGGTTTTGTTGGCATCGTATTATGCTTCGTGTCTTCTTCGCCGGCACAGATGGACCGCGCAGGATTGGAGGGCACAGTGACTGACTCCTCCGGACGTGTTCTGCCGCAAGCCCACATCACTTTGGTGCAGGATGCCACCGGACTGCGCCGGGAGACCACATCCTCTGCTAGCGGAACCTATGACATTCCCGAGTTGCCAGTCGGAGTCTACACGATCACGTTTGAGAGCAAGGGGTTCAGATCGCTCACCTTGGTCGATGTCGAGGAGGTTATCGGCCGCACGCGAACGCTCAATGTAAGCCTGCAAGTTTCCGGACAGGACGAACGCCTGGAAGTGTCGGCCGCTTCGGCGCTGATAGACCGCAACACCAGCGCGGTGACCGGCTTGATCGAGAAAGAGCAGGCGGATGAATTGCCCTTGAACGGCCGCAACTGGGCTTCGCTGACCGCCTACGTTCCAGGCGCCGTCGACACCGGCGGCAGCAACCAGCGCACAATTCGCTTCGCCGGACGAGGCCTCGACGACAGCAACTGGACCTACGATGGCATTGACGCAACCAGCGTGGTGAATCAAACGCAGCGCCCCTGGGTGCGGCTCGCCATTCCGCTGGACGCAATCCAGGAATTCCGCGTCGATTCGCTGATGGCATCCGCCGAAGAGGGCGGAACCGGAGGCCCGCAACTGGACGTCACCTCGCCTTCGGGCACAAACCGCTTTCACGGGCGACTGTTCGAGTACTTGCGCAACGACGTCTTTGACGCGCCTGTGCCTCGGTGGGCCTCCAACGGCGAATTGCAGCAGCCGCTGCGTCTGAATCAGTTCGGCGGAGCGCTGGGTGGGCCCATCAAGGCCAACAAGACATTCTTCTTTGTCGCTGTGGAATCTTACCGGCAAAACTGGGGATATCCAGTGAGTGGCGACGTGCCGAGCGCGGCGCTCGTGGCAAAGGTTCCGACCTCGTCGCCGATCTATGGGATCATGAAAGCATTTCCCGGCGCTGGTCCAAACGCAATTCTGACGCCCTGGACGCCGGCCAATGATCCGGGCGACCCGAACTACGCCGACTATGATCTGCTCACCTGCTCATGCACTCAGGTGGTCAACGAGAATTCGGCAATGCTGCGCCTCGACCAGCACTTCTCGGCAAACACCACGGAGTTCCTGCGATTCAATTTCGACCGGTCCGTCGATACGCAGCCGGTCTCGGCTGCCGCGACCGACTTGCAGCAAAGAGTGTCCTCTCCGGTCAATGGCGCGCTCGAATTGCTGCACATTTTCAGTCCCAACCTGGTAAACGAGGCCAAGTTTGGATTCAATCGCGCCACCTCCAATACTTACAACTTAAATAAAACCGGCATCCTGTATCAGATTGCCATCTCCACCGGTCCCGGACCGGGATTCATCACCCAGAACTACAACGGCGACAGCATCTACGCGGGCAACTCGTTTTCGTGGATCGACAACCTGACCTGGATTCACGGGAGGCATACCTTCAAAGTTGGAGCGGAGGTCCGTCGCATTCAACTGAATCAGGAGTCCAGCGAACATGGGAAAGTGACTTTTTCAACCGTAGAGGCTCTGGCCTCGAACCTGGCCACGAGAGCGAACTTGTCAGGCGCCCTGCCGGTCAACCACTTGCGCAAGAATGATTACGTTGGCTACGCGCAGGACGAGTACAAGTGGTCACCCAACTTCACGATGAACCTGGGCGTGCGCTACACCATCTTCGATGTGTTCCACGAGGAGAACGGGCTCGCGAACCCGTTCGATTTCGCCACCTGCGGACCGCAGGGATTCTGCGGCGTAGGTGCGAGCTTCGGCCAGCAGAATTACGGCGATGTCGATCCCCGCGTGGCCTTTGCCTGGACGCCACGGACGGACGGACGGACGGTGATTCGCGGTGGATTCGGCATCTACCACGAAGATGGACAGTTGGACGATCAGAATCTGCCCGCCAAGAACGAAGTGCCTTCCTTTTCGGTGAAAAGCTCTTCAAGCCTGCAGCTCACCTACCCCGTCGGTCCGTATTTTGCCGGCCCCGGAACCCTTTCGCCCAACGCCGAACAACGGAATCGCAAAGACTCGTATGTGGAACAGTGGAGCCTCTCCGTGCAACGCGAGCTGTCTGCGAACTTCGTGGGGACGGTTTCCTACCTGGGGAGTCACGGCGTGCATCTGCTGGAAACCAATGTGGTGAACCTGATCGATCCGGCTACTGGAGACGCGCAATATCCAGCTTTTGCTCCGGCCATACCCTGGCGCGGCTCGGTCGGCGTGAGCTCGTACAACGGCCTCTCCGTGGCATTGCGCCGAGCGTTTTCTCACGGCCTGCTCGTGACGGCGAACTACATGTGGTCGCACGAGATCGACAACGGCTCGAACGGCAGCGGCGATGGCGACGAAATATCGCCGCAGAATCCCTTGTGCCTGGCCTGTGATCGCGCCAGCGGCGTCTGGGACGCTACCCATGTCTTCAACGCCAATGCGGTTTATGAGCTACCCTTCGGACGGGGCAAGCCGATGCTAAATGACGGCGGGATTGCACCCGCGATCGTGGGCAACTGGGAACTCACGACTACCGCCCTGGCTCGCACCGGCTTCCCGGTGAATGTACTGATGCCCAGCAGTTACACCGCGCCGGACGGGGCCACCGGCACACAGCGCCCCGATCTGGTTCCTAGTGTTTCTCTTACTCCCCCGGGGGGGCAATCCGTTGCCCAGTGGATCAATCCCGCAGCCTTTGCTACTCCGGCTGGCGAATTCGGCACCGCTCCGCGCGCCCACTTCCGCGGACCGGGTACATGGCAGATCGATTTCGGTCTCAGCAAGGTGTTTTCGCTCATGGAGCGCGCGCGGCTGGAATTCCGCTCGGAGTTCTTCAACATCTTCAATCACCCCCAGTTCGGTCCTCCGCAGTCCACTTTCAACCCGTCGAACACCACGGGCTTCGGTAGCATTATCAGTACCGTCAATACCACGACACCAATCAGCCCAGTTGGGTCCGGCACCCCGCGCGAGATACAGTTCGCATTCAGGCTTTCTTTCTAAGTGGTCCAAAGATGGTTCAAGGTCGCTGTCGTACTCCTCGGAAAGCGAGAGAGTCGGTTGACAAAGGAACCAGCAACGTGGTCAGCCACTCTGTTCACGGAGTAGATCCGCGCCCGAATCGATAAGTGAAGGTTCCACTGACATACGAAGGGATGCGAACTCCGGCGATCTCTGGCACGCTCGATGGAGCGAAGGTTTCGAGAGTCTGGCCCGTATGACCACTCGCGATCAACATATTGACCCCGACCGTCAATCGGCCCCCCACAAAAGGGCGGATTACTGCCGCGCGAAACTCCTTGACGGGAACTCCAATGCATTCCGCGTTCGGGTTTGGTGGACATCCTGTCCCCAGCGGTTTGGCGGCGACGTACTCGAACTCCCCTTTCACCTGCAAGTGAAACGGAAGCCGCAGCGTGGTTCCCAACAAATCAAACATTGTTCTGGGCGCTTCAGGGGTAGGCAGTCCGGTGCTGAGATCGCGTGCGTCGGCTTTGGAAAATGTCGCTAACAACGATCCGCTGCTGAAGTTTCGCCGCACGGCGATGGTCATGTAACGAAGCCGTCCCGGCCCCTGATCAATTTGTAATCCGGTGTCAGGATCGAGTTGTCCCAACGTCTGGCTTGTGGTGACGTGGCCCAGCGTCAGCCGAATGTCGGTTTTGTATACAGTTTTGCTGGCAACCAGTTGGTAGGAATGAGCTGTATTAACGGGAGTCGGTGTCGCTGTTCCACTGCCGATGCGAGGGTCGTTAGTATAGAACGCCTGGCCAAAGCTGAGCGAAACCAGCGGCACAAACCACGATTGTTTCGGCAAGAAAGAAACCGTCGCTTTGGGTGAGTTCACTCCCACCCATTTCTGGTAAGAGTTCCCGGCGTGGAGCAAATCCTGATTGTTCAAGTCGATCTCATCGCGCCGCCAGCCCAGATAGTAACGGAGATGGCTGCGAAGCCCGCCTTCGGCGGCAATGTAGGGAGTGAGCGGCGAAATCGTCAAATTATTGGAAGCCACCGGCGTGAATGGCCCGTAATACGTCGGGCTGCTGAGATCCGGCAATCCATAGTGGTCCAGATTGTCTCGCCGCGGAGCTTCCCGCTGATAGTCGAACCCTGCAAGCAAAGAAATATATTCGGAGATCTTGGCCAGATAGTTCGCGCTGCTGCCGCCTACGGTACGGAATTCGCTCTGCCGGATCAGACCTTGTCCAAAGTCGGAATACAGTGTCAGGTTGTAAGTGCGGAAGAAGCCGGAAAGCTGCAGTTGCTGACTCGGCGTAAGTTTCCAGATATCGTTCAAGGCAAAGAGCCCGGTGTGCGTCTGGTCCTTTTGCCGGGGATCGATCGTGTCTCCCAGATTCGGAAAATTCGCATCATCGGAATTCGTCGGAAATATGGGAACGAGTCCGGGCACGTAGGAGATTCCGTAATATCCGACGCCAAACAGCGTAAGGCGGTGCGGTCCGAGAGAAAACAGTCGTTCCCCATTGAATTTATATTGCTGCCGATGTTCCAGGCGCCTGAGAAATCCGTTCCCATACGATCCTGAAAAGGCCATCCACGAATCAGGAGACGGGCTGAACCCGGCGACCGCATCAATATCCCGGTAATCGCCGGTCACTGCGATGAACGGATCGAGGTGAGAGCGAAGGCCGTAGGATGCCGCCAGATTGACCGAGTGATTTCCTTCCCGAACATCAAACGCCCCACCATCGACTTGAACGCTTTCTAGAACTTCGGGAATGAAAATATTCGGATCGGCGTAGCCGTTGCCGTGCGCGTTGGCCGACAGATTGTTGGGCACCAGAGAACCGCCCACCACAATGTACTGGGCGATCGGCTCACCATGATCTCCGGCCACACCGGGCGCGAAGTATTGCGGAGCTTTGATGCCACCCGATGCAGTCTCAATCGGATAGCCGGGGATCGATACCGGAGCGCCAGGACGACCCGGATTCGCATCAAGCAGATCCTGACGTACGAAAACTTTCTCTCCCGGATCAGGCGACAGAACGTCCGACTCATTTATGTCTGCGGTCACGATCAAGTTTTCGATCCGCGAGGCAAGCTGGCTCATCCTGATCGTGAGATCGGGATTGCCACCCGGCTGCAGGTCCACGGTGCGGATCACGGAACGAAATCCGGAAGCGTCGACCTGGATCGTGAGATCTCCGGCCGAACTGACGTTCAATGTGAACCGTCCATCCGGCCCCGATTTTGTCTGGGAAAGGACTTTCCCGCTCCCCATGAGTTGCACGGAAGCGTCTGGAAGCATGTTGCCCTGGGGATCTATCACGAGACCGCGGAGAACGATCTGTTGCGCGGCCAGCATACAAGGCATGAGGACCAGCAACAAAGCGATGTTGATCCCGCGCATTACATCTTTATCTTAACTGCGAACTGGGCGGCATGGGAGGAGCGCCGATGCTGCAATTGGAGAAGAACAGTTGTTGGCAGCCGGACCTGTAAGCCGAATTCTGTCCGCAACATTGCTGCTGCGGGACGACCATTCCTCTGGGCCGCGCATCGCTGCGCGGCTCTAGCGACCTACCCGAAGGTTGGACGCACCGAGCCGGCACGTGTGCCGCCGTCGCTTAGAGCTGCGAGCCATGAGCTTCGAACCACGAGTCAACCATGTCCCGGCTCGAAACTCTCAGCGACGGCGGTACTTCCTTCCTATTTGGTCTTGCTCCGTGTGGGGTTTGCCATGCCCGCGCCATCACTGGAACGGCGGTGCGCTCTTACCGCACCTTTTCACCCTTACCGCGGCGTTGCCGCCGAGGCGGTATGTTTTCTGTGGCACTTTCCGTCCACCAGGCTTGAACCTGGCGTCCCGGACGTTATCCGGCACACTGCTCTGCGGAGTTCGGACTTTCCTCTCCCCGCCCTAAAGCGGGAAGCGGTCGTCCGGTCCGGCTGCCTACC
>CAVQDY010000023.1:0-87236 GCA_963711365.1 Terriglobia bacterium
GGCAGCGTTCTAACCAACTGAACTACGTCCCCGGTTTACCGAATGCCATATGGTGGGCAGTGCAGGACTCGAACCTGCGACCTCCTGCTTGTAAGGCAGGCGCTCTAACCAGCTGAGCTAACCGCCCCTCGTACCTTCGCGCGACCAGACTGTCACGCCGGTCATAACTCGATGGAGGGGCATCCGCGCGAACCGCGCCTCAATGAGTATACGTGACGGCGGAAAAATCGGTCAAACACCCGCTCACTTCGGTAGTGGTGCACTCGCACCACTACCTCGCTTCCCACGGATTCCCTCTGCAGCGCGGCTTCGCAAGAATCTTGCTCCAACACAAACCCGACTCCGCTCCCGATTACGCTGCTCCTGCTAAACTCGCTGCGTGAAGCGGCTCATCATCAACGCCGACGACCTTGGGTTCACCTCAGGCGTGAACCGCGCGATCATCCAGGCGCACACCCACGGAGTCGTGACGTCGTCTACATTAATGGCTCACGGACCTGCTTTCGCCGAGGCCGTCGAGCTGTCGAAGACCGTTCCGCGATTGAGCATCGGATGTCATGTGGTCCTCATCGATGGTGAGCCGGTGCTCGAACCCGGACGAATTCCCTCCCTTACCAATGCCGGCCGGTTCCGCGAAGGACTCAAAGCCTTTGCGGCGCGCGCCCTCACTTCCCGCATGGATCCTGCCGAGATCGAAGCTGAGGCGTCAGCCCAGATTCGCAAAATCCAGTCGGCCGGAATCACGCTCTCCCACTTCGATACGCACAAGCACACGCATCTGTTTCCGCAGGTGCTGCGGCCTCTGCTGCGCGCCGCCGCCGCATGCGGAATCAAGGCCGTGCGCAATCCCTTCGGTCCCCGCTTTCCCCTGCGCTCCAGCCGCCTCCTGGCTCGGCCCAATCTTTGGACGCGTTACGCCGAAGTAAAAGTTCTTTCCCAGTTCGCCGGAAAGTTTCGTGAAGCTGTCGACCGCGAAGGCTTCATGACACCTGACGGAACGCTGGGCATTGAGGTGACCGGTACGCTTGATGAAACTCTCTTTCGTGCGCTTGCCGAGAGCATGCCTGACGGGACATGGGAGTTCGTTTGCCATCCCGGATATAACGACGCCGACCTGCAGACGGCCAAGACTCGCCTCCGGGAATCGCGCGAGACAGAATTGCGCGTCCTCACTCTGCCCGCGGCGCGCGATGTGCTCTCAACTGAAGGGGTGGAACTGATTTCTTATCGCGATCTGGTCACTCCTTGACCCGTCCGCAGCGGTTTTGCCGCGCTTTCGGCCCAATAGACTGAGGGCTGCTAAGGTACCCTCGTAACCTTTCCGGTTAACTACAAGTAGTAAGATAAGTTACAATTCAGCGTTTTCTAGGCTGGAGGGATGCGCTCATGTCGGCCCAAGGGTCAGCTCCACGTGCGACTCTGGACTTGAAGGTCAAGGTGTGGGGAATGGGGAGCAACAACCAGCCATTCTTCCAAAATGCCATTGCTCAGAACATCAGCGCTACCGGTGCGTGCATTTACGGCATCGAAGCGGAGTTGAAGGTCGGCGACGTTATTGGCGTGCAATACGAGGGCAAGAAAGCACGCTGCAAGGTGATGTGGGTCGTCGATGCTGGCGCGCTCAAGAAAACTCAGGTCGGCGTGCAATTAGTGATGGATCAGGATTGTCCCTGGCTGGCGGCTTTGCCGGCCGAAATGAAGGTTGAGGAACGCACCGCCATTCGTCAAGACAATCGTCGAAAATTTGCGCGACATAAAATCTCCTACCCGTTGGAACTGCGTGATGAAAGAGTGAACACACCTTTGCGCGTCAACGCTACCGACATCAGCGGCAACGGTTGTTATGTTGAAACCGTCATGCCGCTGGCTGTCGGCACCGCTCTCCGGGTTGATTTATGGTTTTCCGACGAGAAAGTCTCGCCCAGTGCGGTCGTTCGCACTCGCGATCCTGGCGTTGGCATGGGCATCGAATTTACCGGTCTTCCTGAAGAGGCCAAGAAGCGGTTTCAGGCGCATCTCGACAAACAGGATCCCGGCATCAGTCTGAGCCCGAACGCTCGCTGAGTCTCCCTGCCAGCCTTCTGTTCGCTGGCAACTCGTGTAAAATCTGCATCCACCGCTCATTGCAGCCATCGAATCACGAGACCATGTTCCTGGCGAAAGTACGTACATGAAAATTGGGATCACGTGTTATCCGACCTATGGCGGCAGTGGGGTGGTTGCGACCGAACTGGGAATGGAACTGGCTCAGCGCGATCATGAAATCCACTTTATTTCTTATGCGCAGCCCATCCGGTTGCGCGGAGAAGAACGCAATATCCACTACCACGAAGTCGAAGTCTCTCGATATCCACTGTTTGACTATCCACCGTACGATTTGGCGCTCGCCACTCGCATGGCAGAGGTTGCACAGCTCTACGATCTCGACTTGCTCCATGTTCACTATGCGATTCCGCACTCGGTCAGCGCGATGTTGGCGCGGCAGATGCTGGCCTCAGGCCCCCGCGGCCGCCGCTTGCCCTTCGTCACCACGTTGCACGGCACTGACATCACTCTGGTAGGACTTGATCGTTCTTATCTCGGAATCACCCGCTATTCCATTGAACAGAGCGATGGTGTAACCGCGATTTCGAATTATTTGAAAGATCGCACGCAACGCGTGTTTGACGTCAAGAAAAGCATCGAGGTGATCTACAACTCGGTCAACTGCGATCTCTATTTTCGCAATACCAAACTCGCCGACGAGTTACGCCGCGAATACGCTCCGGATGGGCAGCGCGTACTGGTGCATCTGTCGAATTTTCGACCCGTAAAACGCGTGACCGATGTGATCGAGATCTTTGACCGGGTGCGCAAACGAATCCCTTCGAGGCTGCTTTTGATTGGGGACGGACCGGATCGATCGGTGGCAGAGTGGCTCGCCGTACAAAAAGGTATTCACGACGATGTGCTGTTCCTGGGCAAGCAGGATCAGATTTATGAAAAGCTTTCGATTGCCGACATCATGCTGCTTCCCAGTGAGCTCGAATCTTTCGGTCTCGCGGCCCTAGAGGCCATGGCGTGCGAAGTGGTCCCGATCTCTACCCGTGCCGGCGGAGTACCCGAGGTCATCGATCACGGCACCAGCGGGTTTTTGGCCGACGTCGGCGACGTGGAGACCATGGCACGCTACGCCATCGAATTGCTGAGCGACGACAATCGATTGCGCGAGATGGGAAAGCGTGCCCGGGCCGTTGCTATGGAGAGATTCTGTTCGACCAAGATCGTGAAGCAGTACGAGGATTTCTATCGGCGCGTGCTGGAACGCTCGGCGTAAAAGCCTTCCGGCACCGAGCTCGCAGCTTCGATCAGCGGCAGCCGGATGCGAATCAGCGTTCCCTTTCCTTCGTGACTGTCAATCGTCATGCGGGCCGTATCCCCGTAAAGCACCTGTAATCGTTCCGAGATATTCGCCATTCCGATGCCCATCCCCGTCCAACTGCTGCTTTCCTCCAGTTGAGCTCCGCCCATCCCCACGCCATCGTCTTCGACCTCGATGATTAAGCGGCTGCTCGTCACCCGGCTCCGCAGATAAATGCTGCCCCCTTCCACTTTCGGCGCGAGCCCATGCTTGATCGAGTTCTCCACGAGCGGCTGCAGTAGCATACTGGGAACCACCACATCGAGCGACCCCGGATCAAGTTCCTTCACCACGCGCAGCTTTTCCCGCCCGAATCGGACCACTTCAATGTCGAGATAGTTATCGATGAATTCAAATTCGTCGCGCAGAGGAGCAAATGCTTCACCGCTGCTCAGCAGGCGGCGAAGAATGGTTGCCAGCTTCGAGATCATGCCGCGAGCCAGATCCGGGTCGAAGCGCACCAGCGACGAAATTGAATTCAGTGTATTGAATAGAAAATGCGGGTTGATCTGGTTCTGCAGCGCCTCCATGCGGGCATGCAGCAGTAAACGCTCCTGCTCTTCCAGCTTGATCTGGATGCGCACGCTATTGAAGATTTTGATCTCGATTCCCACCGCGGCCACCGTCGCCGCATAGATCAATCCAAACACCCATAAATTGTCGGGACTCTCGATGCTGAAGATGGATCTGGGAAAGTATCGCGACAATTCCGTTTGCACGAACCGCAAGCCAACAATCGTCAGGAAGAAAACGACTTGCCAGTCGAATAAACGGGGCCGTGGCAGATTGCGCCGGATGAGGCGAAAGATACTTTGATCCGCAAATGGGGAAAAGGACCAGATATCGTCCTTGTCTCGAGCCATGGTACGAAGCTGCCCGGCAAGAAAACCTGAGAGCACGTGAAACGGCATCGCAGCCCATTCCCCATGAATGAGCGCTGGAAGACTGATCAGCGCCCCGCCCAGCGAGCCAGCCCAACGCCCCCCCAGCACTCCCAGAACCATTGCCGTCTCGAAACTGACATCGCTCGCCTGAAAACTGTTTTGCGAGATTCGAATCACCACTCCAAGGACGATCGGGAGACCAAACCAGAGAACCAGATAAATCTTTTGTCGAAAGCTGCGTTCCTCTCGAAAAAGCAGCTTCTTAAACTCTTTGGAGCGAACCAGAGTGCTCGACACAGCCGCAGCCACGCCCAACTTAATCAACAGGTTTATCAGGATGAGACGTGGTTCCATGGTCGCAAATTACGGCCGAAAGAATCGGCTCTTCCAAGACTGTAGCATGCGATGCCTTTAATACCCTCTGCGTTTATCGACTACATACTGCAAAGGCTCGTGTGCAACATAACGGCGCAGGTTCGAAGAAAAGTGCTCGTAATGACGATGCCAGAGCTTCTCCGTCAATCCTGCAGTGTGCGGAGTAATAAGCAGATTGTCGAGATCCCACAACGGCGAATCAACGGGCAGGGGTTCGCAATCGAAAACATCAAGCGCGGCCGCTCCAATTCGACGCGCGCGTAGAGCTGCGAGCAGAGCCAATTCGTCGACCTGAGGACCACGGCCCACATTGATCAGGCAAGCCTCTGGTTTCATCACCGCCAACCGCTCTGCGTTGATCAACTTCTCCGTAGCCGCAATCAGCGGGGCAGCCAAGACCACGTAGTCTGACTGACGCAGCAGATCGTCGAGCTGCGCCGTAGAAAACACTTTCTCCACGCCTTCCGGACTTCCCTTCTCTACGTGCTCGCGCACGGCGATGACCCGCATCCCCAGCGCACCGGCCATCTGCGCAACCCGGCGTCCGATGCTGCCAACTCCGATCAGTCCCAGCGTTGCACGCGCGATCTCCCTCATAGGCGGACGTTGGCTCCACATCGCCTCCTGTCCCCAAACATGTTCTCGCTGCAGGCGTGTAGCCTGCGGAATCTTCTTCGCCAGCGCGAAGATCAATGCAACGACGTGCTCGGCGACTACTGGGCCATGCACTTCGGTGGAGTTTGTGAGTACGACGTCACTCTCGATTAATTGCGGAAACTGGAACTGATGCACGGCCGCTGTGGGAGTGTGAATCCATCGAAGCCTCCGGCACAAAGCGAATTGTTCCGGGCGCAGGGAAAGGGTAAAGATGATTTCGCAGTCGCGCAGATATTCTTCCACGCCCTCGTAGGAATTACGCTCCACGATGTTGAGTTGTGGAAATTCCGCGGTCAAACGCTGTCCGAACCAAGCGGGGACATTCCAAAGCTCGAGATGGTGATGAACAACGATCAGAAGCTTCATGACATCAGTAAGATTTCGAGTTAGCTGAAGGCGAGCTCTTTCGCGCGCTGAGCCGCTTTCACCACGGCTTTGATAAGCGTCACGCGCAACTTCCCTTCCTCAAGCTCCATGATGGCGTCGATCGTGCATCCTGCTGGAGTGGTAACTGCATCCTTGAGCAGCGCCGGATGATCTCCGGTTTCGAGGACAACCTTGGCGGCGCCCAGCGTCGTCTGAGCCGCCAGCAATGTCGCGATATCGCGGGGTAACCCCACTTTTACTCCAGCTTCAGCCAGCGATTCAAGAATGATGTAGATGTATGCCGGCCCGCTCGCAGACAGCGCCGTAACCGCATCCATGTGCTTTTCATCCACCACGACAGTTCGTCCAACCACGTCGAACAATCGACTCGTCAGCGCCACATCAGAATTGCTGGCGTATTTTCCTTTGCAGATCGCCGTCATGCCCGCTTCCATGATGCACGGCGTATTCGGCATCGCACGCACAACGGGAACATTGGATGACAAATTCTTCTCGATCATGGCCGTCGGCACAGAAGCTGCCACCGAAATGATGAGTTGTTTCGGCCCGATCACGCTGGCAATTTCGCGCACGACCTCTTCAACAACTTGCGGTTTCACGGCAATCACAATGATGTCGGCCCCTTTCGCCGCTTCGACATTGCTCGTTCCCACCTTCACCTTCAATTTTGCCGATAGCGCCTTGGCCCGTTCTGGATGAGCCACGGTCGCGACCGTCGATTTGGCCGACAGCAGGCCGTTCTTCAGCAAAGCCTGCAGGATGATTCCGCCCATCTTGCCGGCGCCCAGAAACGCCACCCGCTTCCCTTTCAGATCATTTGCCATAAATTCCGTTCTTGCTCCCTTTGCAGACCAACTGGACAGCGCTCGCGGCAATGCCGCTCTACCGCTTCGAATTTTGCGGCTGCTTCTGCATCCAGGTCCAGGCCGTACTTACAATTTCCTGCAACCCGCGACTAGCCTTCCAGTCGAGTAAACCCTGGGCCTTGGCAGGATTCGCAACCAAAGCCGGAGGATCCCCCGGCCGCCGAGGTGCCGTTGTATGTGGCACTCGCTTTCCAGTAATTTTCTCCACCGTCGAAAGCACTTCCCGCACCGAAGCCCCAACGCCGGTCCCCACATTGACTGCCAAGCTAGGCTTCCCAGCCGCCAGATGCTCCAGCGCTTTCACGTGCGCGCTGGCAAGATCGTTCACATGAATGTAGTCACGAATGCAAGTACCATCGGGCGTGGGATAATCCGTCCCGAAAATCTGCAAGGCCGCACCAGTTCCGGCGGCCGCGCTAAGCGCAAGTGGAATGAGATGCGTCTCGGGATCATGCAGTTCACCGATTTCGCCGCTCTCGTCAGCTCCCGCAGCGTTGAAATAGCGCAGGCTGGCATAGCGGAAGCCATACGCCCGGTCATACGCCTCCAGCGCCTGCTCGAAAAACAGCTTCGTCACGCCATAAGGGTTCACCGGCTGGCGAGGGATGTTCTCCTCAATCGGAACTTTCGCCGGTTCCCCATATACCGCACAGGTAGAAGAGAAAATAATCTTCTTCACGCCCGCCTCGAGCGCGGTGTTGAGCAAAGAAAGCCCGCCTTCTACGTTATTGCGGAAGTATTTCCGCGGATTCGTGACCGATTCGCCGACGTACGCGTGCGCGGCGAAGTGCATGATGGCATCGGCTCGTTTTAATGCTTTCCCCAACTCCACTCCATCCAGAACATCGCCTCTTACCAACTCGAATCCAGACGCCAGCAACTCGTAGCCCGTACTAAGATTGTCGAAAATGATGACGTCATGACCCGCTCGCCGCAAAGCTCTCGCGGTATGACTGCCTATATATCCTGCGCCGCCAATGACCAGAACCACCAAAGTAGTTCCCCTTTCCGTGTGACCGATCGTGAAGACGGGAGAAGCTCACATTGTACACACTGAGCGCGGCAAGGTTTGATGAAGTCCGGTCCACAATGCCATCGTTTGGCGTGATAAGCAGTAAGATAAGTGCAAGCGGGAATCAACTTGATTCGAGTTCAAGTCTTCTGGGGAAACCATGACCGAACAACTTGCCGACAAAAAGTGCGTACCGTGCCGCGGAGGTATCCCGGCCCTGCAAGGCCCTGAGTTAAATGCGCTGCATAGGAACGTCCCGATGTGGACGATTGAACAAGAACACCATCTCCAGCGCGAGTTTCGCTTTCCGGATTTCAAGCAGGCGCTGGCGTTCGTGAATCGCGTCGGCGAACTTGCCGAGCAGGAAGGCCATCATCCCGATATATTGTTGGCCTGGGGCAAGGTGGAGATCACTCTCTGGACTCACAAAATCGACGGCTTGACCGAAAGTGATTTCATTATGGCCGCGAAGATTGACCGACTGAACTAAACTCCCACGAAGAAGCCTGATTGCGCCAATGCGAGCTCAACTTTTTTCTTCCGCTGGACTTCTTCTTTCGCATTCTTTCTTCAGATCATCGTAGAATTTTCGTGCTCCCTTTTCGATCGCCGACCCGACGGCTAGACCCGCCATCCGTGAAAATGTTCCAACGAACTCCAGCCGAGTGTAGATCTCCGTCTCGTTTTCCGATACAGCACCGAAATGAACCTCAGTCAGCAGCGTGATCCCGCCAAAGTGGCTGATGAAATCGACACGCCGGTAAGGTTCGAAGTGAGTGATCACTTGATCCACGGTCGCGCCATAGGACTGATCTGGCTGAAAGTGCAATCGGCTATCAATCTCCCACGGCTTCCCTCGCGTCCACACAATCCTCCGGATGTCGGACCAACTCCAGGTATCCGGTTGCGTGTACACATCGAAGACTGCTTTCACAGGCCGCTTGATTGTCACGTGGATTTCGGAGCGTCCCATTTCGTTGGCTCCATTCCTAAGCGCTGCATTGTGGGGGGAACTGCGGCAAAAGGAATTTAGGCGAATCAGACGTAGAAATCAACCGGAACCTGCCAAACCAGTGCAAGACCAACCGATTCCGCATGTCCGGTTGCTGTAGCTGCGGCATAGCAAAGGAGGGCTTTCTGCCGCTAGCTGGCCAGACTAAACGTGCAGCTTGCGCTTGAGATCGTCGGCGATCTGCTTGCCGTGGAAGCGGCCATTCTCAATGAAAATCTCGTTCGTCCGCGAGCCGGCGACGATCACGCCTGCCACGTAAACCCCGCGCACATTGCTCTCGAGGGAAACCGGGTCGCACACCGGACGGCACTGCTGCTCCGACAATTCGATTCCCATGCTGCGCAGAAAATCATAGTCGGGATGGTACCCGATTAAAGCCAGCACAAAGTCGTTCTTCAGACGCATCGGCCCGCGCGGCGTCACGACGACTACGTGATCGATGCCAATCTCCTGCACCCAGCTATTGAAGTACGCCTCGATCTCACCCGCCTTGATGCGGTTCTCCAGATCGGGCTTGATCCAGTACTTCACATGATGATGCACCTGAGACTCACGGTGCACCAGCGTCACCCGGGCTCCATGTCGCCACAGATCCAGCGCAGCGATTGCCGCAGAATTCTTCCCTCCGATCACCAGCACATCAGTATCGAAATAGGGATGCGGTTCTCCGTAATAGTGCGAGACTTTCGGCAGATCCTCGCCCGGGATATTCAACTGATTCGCCAGATCGTAATACCCGGTGGAAACAATCACTTTCTTCGTCGTGTAGTCATGCGGACGCCCGGCGCGGTCCGTCGCCGTGATCACAAAATTCCCGTCTTCCCCCATCACGGTCTTAACCCACTCGTACTGCCGCACGTCGAGCTGGTAGTGCTCCGTGACCTTGCGGTAGTACTCCAGCGCCTCTTCACGATTCGGCTTCTGCTGCGCCGTGGTAAAGGGAATGTTGCCGATCTCCAGCAATTCCGGCGTCGTGAAAAACACCATGTTGGCCGGATAGTGAAACAACGAGTTCACCAGGCATCCCTTATCGACGATGATGACCTTGAGTCCGGCTTTCTGCGCTTCAATCGCGCAAGCCAGCCCCGTCGGCCCCGCGCCGATGACCAGAACATCCGTGCGCATCGCCGGATGCCCCTGAATCTTGACTTTCGGGAGAGTGTCGATATCTTCGGCAGCGAGGAATTCAGGCATGCAGTGTAGGACGGATCATCCGAGGTAAAGCGGGCTCAGGCGCTCCCGAAACCGATGATTTTAGCACGGTGACAATAGCGAACACGCTGCGAATCAAGAAAGCGAACTCCCAGCCGCCCCCCTCCCGGATGGACGAACCTCTTTTTCTATCGTGCGCGACAACTTGTCCGCCGCGACCTCCAGGTCGTATGTCGTTTGAAGATTCATCCAGAAACCAGCGCTGGTATTGAAATATCGAGCCAGTCGCAGAGCAGTGTCGGGCGTAATTCCACGACGCTCATGGACAATCTCTGCAATGCGCGTAACCGGCACTCGAAGATCAAGCGCCAACCGATTCATGCTGAGCCCAAGTGGCTCCATGAAATCGGCGCGCAGAATCTCGCCTGGGTGAATTGGGGTTAGAAGAGGTTGAGATTTAGTCACTGCGGTTACCCCTATCTCGGTCCTTCCGGACCACGTTTTTAGCCGCACCGTTAATGCAACTTCCTAGTGATAGTCCACTATCTCCACGTCGTAGGCGTCCCCGCCACGCCAAACGAAGCAAACCCGCCATTGATCGTTGATCCGAATGCTGTGTGCGCCTTTCCGATCGCCTCGTAACGCCTCCAAATGTTTTCCCGGAGGTGCCGCGAGATCGCGCAATTCTGTGGCGCTTTCAATCTGGCGGAGTTTTCGTCGGGCTACACGCTCGATTGCGCGAAACCGGCGACTAGGTAACCGCCGGCGAAGACGTTCGGTTTCAGAGCACCGGAACGACTTGATCACACCCTTGATCCTATTACGTGCAGCGTTTAACGTCAAACGGTAAGGCTGGAATTCACGGATAACGGACTATAATTTCCGGTTGCCTTCATAACGCCGTCCTCTCAGGAGCATCTCATGTCCACTCTCACCGCACCCGCCACCCGGACCCGTATCGAATCCGACAGCATGGGCAAAATCGAAGTCCCCTCCAACGTTTATTGGGGAGCCCAGACGCAGCGTTCCCTGCTGCATTTCAACATCGGACGCGACACCATGCCTCCGGAGCTGATCCGCGCCTTCGGCACGCTCAAGAAAGCCTGCGCCTTAGTCAATCAGGATCTCGGGAAATTGCCCGCCGATAAAGCCAAGCTGATCGTGCAGGCCGCCGACGAAGTGATCGCGGGCAAGTTGAATGACCAGTTCCCCCTGCGCATCTGGCAGACCGGCAGCGGCACGCAAACCAATATGAACGTGAACGAGGTGATTTCGAATCGCGCCATCGAGATCGCCGGCGGAGAGATGGGATCGAAGAAGCCGATCCATCCCAACGATCACGTGAATATGTCCCAGTCTTCGAATGACACCTTTCCGGCGGCAATGCATATCGCCGCCGCGGATCGCGTCAAGAATGCTCTCATCCCTGCCGTCAAGACCGTGCGCGACGCCATCCATGCCAAAGCCAAAGAATTCCACGACATCGTGAAGATCGGCCGCACCCACCTGCAGGACGCCGTTCCGCTCACCGTCGGCCAGGAATTCGGTGGCTGGGCCAGTCTGCTGGAACGAGACGTCCATCGTCTGGAGCAGGTGCTTGACGGTCTCTACGACCTTGCCATTGGCGGTACGGCAGTGGGCACCGGGTTAAACACCCATCCTGAGTTCGCCGAGCGCGCCGCGAAAAAGATCGCCGAACTCACCGGGCTTCCCTTCCGTTCGCATGGCAATAAGTTCGCCGCTCTCTCGGCGCACGATGAGATCGTCTTCGCACAGGGTGCCATGGAAACCCTGGCCGCATCCTTCATGAAGATTTCCAACGATATTCGCTGGCTGGCTTCCGGCCCGCGCTGCGGCTTGGGCGAGTTATCAATCCCTGAGAACGAGCCTGGATCCTCTATCATGCCCGGAAAAGTAAATCCGACGCAGTGTGAGGCCATGACCATGGTTTGCGCCCAGGTGCACGGTGCAACCGCGGCCGTCGGCTTTGCCGGATCGCAGGGCAACTTCGAACTCAACGTCTTCAAGCCCGTCATCATTTACAACTTCCTGCATTCCGTCACGCTCATCACCGACGCCTGCCACGGCTATGTGGAATACATGGTCAATGGCATCGAGGTGAACCGCGAGAAGATTGACTGGTACGTCAAGAACTCGCTGATGCTCGTTACCGCGCTGGCTCCCAAGGTCGGATATGACAAATCCGCCCAAATCGCGCATACCGCGCACGTGGACCACTCCAGCCTGCGCGAAGCAGCCTTGAAGCTGGGCTATCTCACAGGCGAAGAATTCGATCAACTGGTAAAGCCGGAGAAGATGACCCATCCGTGAGCGAAAACCGTCCATGAGAAAAGGAAAGCCTGAGGGGATTCTTCTAGCAAATAACTGGCTGGATTTGGTGGCTTATTCGTCTAAGCAGCTAGTGCTCATGACTCAACAAGGAGGCGCCATGCAAAGAGGAAAAAACGAGATGCGAGGCAATCCCCGAAACAGGCGCGCGCGGACAGGCTTGAAAGAGATGAAGCAAACTCCTTCGATCGACGAGCTAGTCGCGGAGATCACACCGGAGAATCGCCATCCAGAAGTAGACTGGGGCCGTCCGGCAGGGCGGGAAAAAGAGGCATGGACTGTCGCTACTGCTCAACGACTTCGGCGACGTCCCTGACGGGCGTAGGCGTAACCGCTGCCCGCGCCGTTGTGATCACGACGATCCCCACTAGCACCAGCGCAGTCCCCGCAATGGTTCGCACCCCGATTGCTTCTCCACCGAAGAAGTACCCCACCAGCACCGCTACCACGGGATTTACATACGCATAGGTACCGACCTTCGTCGGCGATTCATGGTGGATCAGCCAGACGTAAGCGGTAAATCCAATGATCGATCCCGCGATGATCAGATACGCCAAACACAGCCACGCTTTCGCCGACACCGCTTCGACATGGAATCCGCGGAACTCACCCAGCACGCCTGCAGTTATGGTCAGCAGCACGCCTCCCGCCAACATCTGCGCACCCGAACTCATGCCTTTCGCCGACGGCAGATCCAGCTTTCTGCTTATCACGGACGCAACCGACCAACTGACCGCGCCTACCAGCAACGCAATCGCACCCACCGGATTAACCGCGGAATCCCCAAAATTTACCGACGGATTTACCAGAACAATCACGCCTCCCACCCCCAGCACCGATGCGATCACCAGTCGTGCAGTCAGGCGACGCGTCTTCATGATCAGGATTTCAGACAGCGCCATAAATACGGGGATTGTGGCCATCATGACTGCGGCGATCCCCGAGGGCACTCGCTGCTCGGCCCAGAAGAGCAGTCCGTAGTCAAAAACAAAAATCATGACCGCAAGCAGAATCGCCGCTCGCCATTGCCGGCCCGTCGGCGCCGGCGTTCCCTTGAGCCGCATCCAGCCGTAGAGAACTCCTCCCGCCACTACGAACCGGATTCCCGCCAGAAGGAACGGCGGGACTTCCCTCACCCCAACCCTAATAGCGAGGAAAGTCGAGCCCCAGACAAAGTAAATAATGGCGAACGCCAGCAGGACTTTCCACGTCGGTCGATCAGTAGTGGCTTCCATGATTCTGAGCGCGAAAAGATTCTGAGCGCGAAATCTCGCGCGCAAATCTGATCAGAAAATGGAATTAGATCACGCCCGCTCCGCAACGACTCGTGGCGAACGCATAAAAAGAATTTATGCAGGTATAAGAAACACGAAGAAACCGATCGGAATGGTGTCGTCTACTTCTTGATAAGGCTGGTGTGGCTGGCGACGCACTGCCACTTGCCCAGATCGAGAACCCATGTGTCGGTAAAGCGGCCGACATGATCGTAGGGCTTGCCTTGATAGGTTCCCTGCGTGTGATACACCCCGGTAACGACCGCCGCGTCTCCGAAGAAATTCATCTTTACGTCTTGGATATTCGCTGCCGTCGGCCGGAAGCGCGGATCTCGGATATCCGCGAGAAACTTCTGCTTGTCGCTGATTTCTCCGTCCCACTCCGTGTTTACGAAGCGGCTTGAAACCAACGCGTCCAGGGCGGACGCATCGCGGTTCACTTGAGCTTCGTTCCACAGACGCTCAAGAATCAGGATCTTGCTCTCGCGAGGGTCGGCTTGTTGCGCCGCCATCGCGATTGCACTGAATGCCATCAGTAAACAGAAAGAGATGTTGCGGATCATGCGCTGACACGTTCGCCGGCTTTCTATCCTGATGCGAACGTTCGATGAAGATAGCAGCCGGGGTGCCGCTATGCTATTGAATAGGCACGAAAGGTAGTTACGAACGTCATGGCAAATCGGACCTTAGAGGCTCCTTATAATCCATGCCAAATCTTTAACTTAGCCTTGAACCAGCCCCGCCACAACCGCCCTAGAACGCCCACCGCATCAAGGCCGCTCCCACCGTGAAGCCGGCGCCTACCGAAGCCACCAGCACCAGGCTTCCCTTCTTGAGCTTGCCTTCCTCAATGGCCGTATTCATCGCCAAAGGGATCGTCCCCGCCGTCGTATTCCCATAGCGATCGATATTCACGACCACACTATTCGGCCGCAACCCCAGCCTTTCTGCGGTCGCGTTGATGATACGAAGATTGGCCTGATGCGGAACAAAAACGTCGATGTCGGAACCCTTCAGCCCGTTTCGCTCCAGCAATCTTAGACACAGCTCGGTCTGCTTGCGCACCGCAAATTTGAAGACCTGTTGTCCATCCTGGTGGACGTAATGCATTTTCCTTTCGAGCGTCTCTTTGCTCGAAGGATGAAGACTTCCCCCTCCCGGCATGTACAGAAACTGTCCCCCAGAGCCATCCACCTCATGGATAAAGTCGATCATGCCTTCGGAGTCGTCGGTCGCAGGCTCCAGGATTGCTGCCCCCGCGCCATCGCCAAAAATTACGCAGGTCGCCCGGTCCGTGTAGTCGATGATCGAAGACATAACGTCTGACCCGATCGCCAGCACACGCTGATGCGCGCCGCTGACAATAAACTGCGCTCCGACCTGTATGGAATAAAGAAATGCCGAGCAGGCTGCGGAAAGATCGAATCCCCATGCGCCTTTCGCCCCCAGCTTGTCTTGCACAATACAGGCGGTCGAGGGAAAGAACATGTCAGGCGTTACCGTCCCCACGATAATTGCTTCAATCTGGCTGGGATCGAGTCCACGCTGGGCCAATGCCTTTTTCGACGCCTGCACTGCCAGGTCACTGGTGGCGACACCTTTTTCCGCGATGTGCCGCTCCCGAATCCCAACCCGCGACATGATCCATTCATTATTGGTGTCCACCATCCGCTCCAGGTCGGCATTGGTGAGTAGACGAGGAGGCACATACGTGCCTAATGCACTGATCTTGGCGCGGATCGGTTTGTTCAATGAGAACCCCTGAGGACGATCACTTATTTTGAATGTCTAATTTTGAATGTCTAATTTTGAAGGATTAGCAAGAGAATGTCTAACCGCAGGCTTCATAACATGACATGCGCCGGATCCCACAAACTGGCGCTCGATCGAATTGCAACTCCGAGGTCTAAAGCCTGAGGTCTGAAGCGTGAGGTCCAATGTCTGAAGCCCTTACTCAGAATGCCCACCGTATCAGCGCCGCGCCAGACGTGAAGCCCGCTCCGACCGAAGCAATCAGAAGTCTATCGCCTTTCTTCAACTTGTTTTCTTCGATCGCTGTCTGCATCGCGATCGGAATCGTGCCCGCCGTGGTGTTTCCAAATCGGTCAATGTTGATGATCACTTTTTCCATCGGCATCCCCAAACGGTCCGCCGTCGCCGTAATGATCCGACGGTTCGCCTGATGCGCAATAAAGCAATCGATGTCTTTGCCCGCCAGCTTATTGCGCTCCAGTATCCGCTCCGTCATCTCCGCCATTTTCTTTACCGCATACTTGAAGACATTCTTTCCATCTTGATGGATATAGTGCATCTTCTGGTCGACCGTCTCGTGCGTCGCCGGATTCAGACTTCCTCCGCCCGGCATAAACAAAAACTGTCCCCCAATCCCTTCCACCTGCGCTACATGATCCAGTACGCCGTCTCCGTCCGCGCTCGGTTCAAGCAAAACCGCTCCCGCACCATCGCCAAAAATAATGCAGACGGCGCGATCTGTATAGTCCGTCATCGACGAGTTCACATCCGATCCGATCACCAGCACTTTCTTGTATTGCCCGGACTCAACAAACTTTACGCCCGCGTTCAGAGCATAGACGAACCCGGAACATCCCGCCGACACATCGAAGCCCCACGTGTTCGCGATGCCCAGTTTGTGCTGCACTAGGCACGCGGTCGAGGGATACATCATGTCTGGCGTGACCGTCCCGACAATGATGAGATCTACCTGCTGAATGTCAAAAGGATGGCTCTCCAGCAGATTCCTTACCGCTGCCACCGCCAGATCGCTGGCCGCTACTCCCTTTTCAACAATGTGACGTTCGCGAATGCCCACGCGTTCCAGGATCCATTCGTCCGTGGTGTCCACCATCTTCTCAAGGTCGGAATTGGTCAGAACGCGCGGCGGAACATAACTTCCAAGCGCAGTGATTTTGGCACGGACGGCTGTCGTCAATGGGGGCTCCCTAAAATGTAGGAAACCGAGTATTTTGAAGGATTTCACGCAGAATGTCTAACCGCACGGATCGCCGGTAGCGTCCTGCTTTGCCTTTTCAGGAGACTACCGCATCGCCTTTCTGCTCTGGCTCTTTGGTCAAATCCAGTAATCTGTGTTTTGTTTCGAGCACATCGCTCCCTCACGCTACTTTCCGTTCCCTTTCATGCTCCATCCACTCCCGAATGAAATCCGGGCACGACACAATTCCGAACTCCCGCCCTTCGCCATCCATCAGATAGAACAATGCCTGCCGATCAATCTCTTCGAGCGACGACAGACTCAACAGCGGCCACAAACGGCACTCCGCCGCTGATTGCACCAGCTGATCCAGATAACCGAGATGCCCTTGAAACAATTTTCCTGAGACTCGAATGGTGACGTGCGGAGCAAGCTGAGGGGAGGAACCGCGAGCGCTCATGTTTCTCCTTCGGGGCGCGACAGAATTTGATCACATCTGACTTCTATAGATGGTTCGGAAAGGCTTTTCCTGCGCAAAGAGTGGTAAAGAAAATGTAAAACTAGGTAATCAGAGGTTGGGGTCTTGCGATATCGCTGTGGAAAAATAAGTCAGGTACCGGGGACTCACTGCACACGCAAGAGCCCGTTACCGTTGCTTCCTTCCGGACCTGGCGGGGTTGGCGAGAGTACGTCGCGTGAGACCGATACCTGACCTGAAACATTCTAGCATTGAGCTCGCAACCCAAAATCTTGCGCGGCAACCAGCAAATCCTGCGACCCTGAATCCTTAACTTGCGATATCCTAAGCCGCTGCGCAATCCTCTGGGAGACTTTTGGCCGTGAAACTATCGTTCGTCGTGATTCTCGTTCTCACCCTATCGCCAGCCCTGCTTGCAGGCCAAGCGAATCAAGCTGGAACGTCCGTGACTGTCCCCCCAACCTCGACACAAACTGCGCCTCCCTCGCCCGCGGTGCAGACTCCTCCAGCGAAGTCCGCCGAGCAAGTTCCCTCAGCTGCTCAACCGTCCGACGCCATGCCCCGCCGTTACGTTGAACTTTGGAATACCGGTAACTTTGATCAAATGGAGTCCATCTTTTCTCCTCCCGTCGTTATCGTCTCGCGTGGGAATCGAACCCCACTCACCGTCGTGATGCTCAGAAGAGTAATCACCTCGTGGCGAAAATCCATGCCCGATCTGAACTTCAAGATCGAGGATACGATTGTGCAAGGCGACAAAGTCGCCATGCGCCTGAGCTTCACAGGTTCCTACAAGGAGCGCCTTTTCCCTGGCACCGCAACGCCCACCCCTGAAATTCCCCGCACCGTGCGCGCCACCGAGATGCTGATGTTTCATTTGAAAGATGGAAAAATCAATCAAATCTGGGAAGAGTACGACGAAGCCAGAATGCACTATGAAATGGGCGGATCCTGGCATACCAACCAGGAACTGGATGCAGCCGGCGCTCACTCCTCCAAGCCCGATCCCACGAACGCACCTGCCGAATCCTCTCCGCCAAAACCCTGATTGCTTGCCCCCGTATGCACAACATCTGCAGAAAAAATATCGGCGATGACCTGGCTGCAAGTTTTTTCTCTCACCCTCGGTTTCTGCACAAGACGCATTTAATGTTCTCCACTTCCTCCGCGCCTGCATGTCACTCGTATCACACGAAATACCGCGCCGGAAAGGCGGTTCGCCCGATGGGGTCTTTTGTCTCTCGCTCTTCTTCTCTCTTGCGTTTCTACATTTATGAGGATAGGATTGCGCGCGGTTTTGGACGTGGGGTCCCGAATCAATCTCTGATCATTCAGTCCTTGCCCCAAAGGAACTGAGATCAATTCACGATGAGTCACAAAACACTAAGGAGAATCCAGCTGATGAGAAGAATGATTGCGCTTTTTGCCGTCGTCGCTTTGTTCGCCACAGTCAGTTTTGCCCAGAACAGCGGCCACCTCTTGATCAACAATGACAACGTCTCCGCCAACACCGCTGACATCGATACCGTCAGCGCTGCCGGCGTAGTCAAGAGAATTGCAACGGTCTCCACCGGTGGGACCGGACTTGGCGGAGGCTACTTCGCTGCTCCGCGTAACGCTGTTGCACAGAACTTCAAGTGCTTCTGGGTGTCGGATGCTGCCACCAGCGACATCGCTTCCTTCGAGATCCCCAGCCTGAAAAAGACTGGTAACTTCACTAACTCCGCCCTGAATGGCGACTACCTTGGTATTGGTCTCACCCAGAACGGTAACTACCTGGTTACAGCATGGTCAGGCAGCGCCAACCTCGCGGTTCTGAAAATCAATGCTGACTGCACCCTGACCCTGGTTGGCACTCCGCTGAGCCAGCCCGACAACGTCGCTGATGTCACTTCCGCTGCAGGCGGCAAAGTTGTCGTCGTTTCCTATCCCAACACCGGTGGCGCGCAGGCTTATGAGGTTACCTCTGCCGGAGGCTTGAACGCCATCGGCCCTGAGCTGGTATTCGGAAATGCGATTGCCGGCTGCTCCTCCGAAGGCTGCTACCCAACCGCCCAGGATGTCACCACCAGCGGTCAATACTGGGTTTGGGGCAATGCCACTCTCTCCGGTGCCTCGACGCTCTCCGCGACATTGACCACTTCGGGCTTCACCAACGCTGCACTGCAGACCTACCCCAACAGCGGTCTGGCGAACGTCGAAACTCCTTGGTTCAGCCCGGCTGGCCGCGCGGGCAACGGTAATCTCTACCTCGGCGCCTCCGGCTTCGGCACGGGCTACCCGGCTGGGATCATCACAACCACCTTCAAGAACGGAACCATCACCTACGTCAACGGAACCGTCAACAACTCCGCCTATTATGCCGGCAACGTCCAGACCATCGGCAACTCCGGCGTCGGCAGCCCGCTCACTCAGATTTGGAGTGACTCGAGCGCTAACAACTATGTGCAAGCCTACACAGTCAAAGGAACTACTCTGACACCAGCCGGTAGCCTGCAGACCAGTTCGACCGGTTCCTTCGCATTTTCGACCAACGGCGCCGGGAAGTAATCACTCCTTCCGGATCGCGTGCAGATCTTCGATCTGACTCTCGCGACGGGAAGCAAATCGTGGAAGGCGGGGAACATCCCGCCTTCCATTTTTTTTTGCCCCGCTTCGATTGTGCCCCATTCTCTAGCCGAGAGCAGTTGAGCAGAGCGGGAGATACTCTTACCAACAACTCAAGCCTCACGGCAAATCTGCGGGATGGTTCCCGTGTGCGTCCTCGGCGAAAGGGCGTTTTCCAGTCATCCGCCGGAGAGAAATCCACAGCCCCATGTGACATCTGACCTTGCGCCTCAAATCAAAAGAGCGGATCATTGTTAAGCCGCATGCGGTGTGGCGATAATCCGCCAGACGAAGCTAAGTCTTTGCCGCTCAAGATTTTGCCTCTAAATGGTTGAACGCCATAGATTAAATTGAGATTTTCCCCTAACTTGATGATTCTAGAGAACCGGGGGGGAGGGGGGTATACCTCGCTCAACCCAAGATTCCCGATTCGGAACGAAAATTAGAAGCTTCGAAAACCTCCATCCAACTCTGCCCTCGAAATAAACTTCTCAAGTCTATGACGTGACTTTCGGTGCAAGATTTTCCCCGCTCACCCTTCCATTCTTTGCGGCAATGTCGAACAATAACCAGAGTTTGTGAAGCCTCTCGCTTCTCTTTTCGATGTCTGCTCAGTCCCCACAATCCGGCGTAATTCCCCTCCAACGGGCCATCGATCAGTACTTTGAGATTACGATGTATCTGCTTGTACTGACAGGTTTTGGCACGCTTGCTGGCACCGGAGGCCTCGACCTCACATCGATCGTTCTAGTGGGAGGCGCGCTGGTTGTCCGCGGATACCTGCTCGCCAAGCGCCGCATGTTTGTGATCTCGGAACGATGGACTACGCCGCTTTCCATCGGATATTTCATTTTCTTCGCCATTGACTATTTCGCGTTCTCCCGAAGTTTCCTGCCCGCAACGATTCATTTGGCCCTGTTCGGTGTCGTCATCCGCATGTTTTCGTTGCGCCGTGAGCGCGACCACATCACGTTGGCAATTCTTGCTTTTTTGATGGTCTTAGCTTCGGCGGTTCTCACCGTCGACAGCCTGTTTCTGTTTTCGTTTGCCGCATTCATGCTCATGGCTGTGGCCGCATTTTCGTTAATGGAGATGCGGCGCTCCGGGATTGCCGCAACCATCCATGCGCGGCATTCCAGCGATCCGGATGAGGATCGCCGGCTGCTGTTTGCTCTGGCGCGAACCGCGCCCATGCTCATGCTGATGATCCTGATCGGCGGAGCCGCGCTGTTCTTCATCATGCCCCGCATCTCGGCGGGATACCTTGGCGGATATACCTTCGGTACCGACTTCTCCTCCGGCTTCAGCGACCACGTGCAGTTAGGCCGGATCGGCCAGATTCAGCAATCCAACGCGGTCGTCATGCATATACAAATCGAGGGTGATTCGATGGGCCGCTATGACCTGCACTGGCGCGGCGTGTCACTGGCCGAATTCGACGGGCAAAGTTGGTCGAATCGACGAGACCAGTACATCCTCCCGCGGCGTCCTGATACCAGCTTCGATCCCCCTCACAACGATGTGCCGATCCAGTTGTACGATGCCGCCAGCCTGGCGCGGGAAAAGATCATCCATTACCGCGTTTCGATGGAGCCGATCGGAACCAATGTCTTCTTCCTCGCTCCCTGGGCGCACAGCCTGCGCGGAGACTACCGCATGCTCGCCGGCGACTCCGGAGGCGCGGTCTACGACTTCGACTCACAGCATGCGATTAGCCGCTACGAGGCGACATCGGACATCGCAAGGCCACCGGCAGCAGAGCTTCGCAAAGCGGGAAACAAATATCCGGAACGCATTTCTAAGACTTATCTGCGCTTGCCGGAGCTCGATCCGCGGATCGGGAAACTGACAGCCGACATCACTAAATCGGCCCGCAATGAATACGACCAGGCCAGCGCGGTCGAGAACTATCTGCGCACCAGGTTTGGATACACGCTGCAGTTGCCGCAAACCGCCGTCAAAGATCCCCTCGCCAACTTCTTATTTGTGCGCAAGCGAGGACATTGCGAGTACTTCGCATCCTCGATGGCCGTCATGCTGCGAACCATTGGAATTCCCTCTCGCGTGGTGAATGGATTCCGCAGCGACGAGTTCAATGACCTCACGGGCAGCTACGTCGTGCGCGCCAAAGACGCGCATGCCTGGGTCGAAGCCTACTTCCCCGGATATGGATGGCAGACCTTCGATCCCACGCCCGCGGGAACTGTGGGGACGCCGCAAGGCTGGAACCGGCTGGCACTCTACGTAGACGCGATGGCCTCGTTCTGGCGCGATTGGGTTGTCAGCTACGACGCCTCGAACCAATATGTTTTGAGCAAAGCCGCCATCTCGAGTTCGCGCAATATGTGGGAAGGCGCGCGTGTGTGGGCACGGAACCACTACGCATCGATGCTGAAGTGGGCCAAGCGCAGCCAGGATCGCGTGCAGAACTCACCGCGCCGTTGGACGATCATCGGAATCGGAATTGTGCTGGCGCTCTTGCTGCTGGCCAATCTCGGGCGCATCGCCCGGCTACTGCAGGAGGCGTGGCTGGCCGCACATCCCGAGCGTTCGCCTGAGCAGGCCGCATCGATGTGGTATGAGCGCATGACACGAATATTGGCGAAACATGGTATGCGGAAGCCGAGGGCCGAAACGCCGCAGGAATTCGCGAACAGAATCGAGAACACACGTTGGCGCGAACCGGTCGCGCGCTTCACCGAAGTCTATGAGGCCGCGCGCTTCGGCAACTCGGCCGAAGACGCACTGCGACTTCCGGAGCTGTATGAGGAAGTCGAAACCGTTACGCGATCCGGGTAGCTCCGGGATGAGCCTGCGCCGGTTCCACTCCCGGTTGCCGGCTGAGCTGTTTCAGATAGGCGTCGACACCAGCCGCCGCCTTGCGCCCCTCAGAAATCGCCCAAACCACCAGCGATTGGCCGCGACGCATGTCTCCGGCAGCGAACACGCCGGGAATTGACGTCATGAAATTCTCGTCGGTGGCCACGTTTCCACGATTGTCGAGTTGAACCCCTAGTTGCTCGATCATTCCGCCGCGAACCGGGCCGAGGAAACCCATCGCAATCAGAACCAGATCGACATCCATCGTGAAGTCGGTTCCCGCGATCGGTTCAAACTTCGGAGGATCGCCGACCCGAACGGCGTGCAACTGTTTGACGTTACCGCTGGCATCGCCAGTGAAACTGGTCGTGGCGATGCTCCAATCGCGGATGCCGCCTTCTTCGTGCGCGCCCTCGACACGAAGTTGCAGGGGCCACATGGGCCAGGGCGTTTGTGGGGAACGTTCATCCGGTGGCTTGGGCATGATTTCAAACTGGTGCACCGAGAGCGGCTTTTGACGATGGCAGGTGCCGAGGCAGTCCGCACCCGTGTCGCCGCCACCAATGATAACCACGCGTTTGCCGGTGGCAAGAATCTCGATTGCCGGATCGATGACGTCGCCATGGCAGCGCTTGTTTTGCTGCGGCAGAAACTCCATCGCAAAATGAATACCCTTCAGTTCCCTGCCCGGAACTTTCAGATCGCGCGGATGCTCAGAACCTCCGGCCAGAACGATAGCATCGAAGTCCCGACGCAGATTTTCGACGAGGAGATTTTTCCCAATCTCCGTATTGGTTACGAATTTGACGCCTTCGGCTGACATCTGTTCGAGCCGGCGATCGACAATGTGCTTCTCGAGCTTGAATTCGGGAATGCCATAGCGAAGCAATCCGCCAATGCGATCGGCCTTTTCGTATACCGTGACCTCATGACCCGCACGACAGAGTTGTTGGGCCGCGGCCAGACCTGCTGGACCAGAGCCCACGATGGCTACAGTCTTACCGCTTCGAAACTTCGACGGAGCCGGTGTGATCCAGCCTTCGAAAAATCCGCGCTCGACGATATTTTTCTCGTTTTGCTTGATGGTAACGGCTGGCTGGGTAATGCCCAGAACGCACGATGCTTCACAAGGTGCCGGACAGATCCGACCGGTAAATTCCGGAAAATTGTTGGTGGCGTGCAACTGTCGTACTGCGTCTTTCCAGCGTCCGTGGTAGACAAGATCGTTCCAGTCGGGAATGAGGTTGTGGACGGGACATCCGGTCTGACAGAACGGTACGCCGCAATCCATGCAACGCGCGCCTTGCTTGCGAAGCTGCTCTTCGGGAAAATCCTGGTAGATCTCGAACCAGTCATTCACGCGTTCGAGAACTGGCCGGCGCGGCGCAAGTTCACGCGAGTAATCCATGAAGCCCGTGGTTTTACCCATGCTGCACCTGCTCTTCCGCCGCTGCGCCAGCTAAGGACTCGCTCGGAACATATGCCTGCTCTGTTCGGCCAATGCCGAGAACACGCTTGAGTTCGTGGGGGAAGACTTTGATGAAGCGAGTTACGGCTTCATTCCAGTTATCGACAATCCATTTCGCGCGTGGGCTGCCGGTCAATTCGCTATGTCTTACAACTAAGTCGCGGACTTGCTGCAGATCCTTAGACTCGATGAGAGGCTCGAGGTCCACAGAGTCGCGATTGCAGCGTTTTTCGGGGAAATCGCCGCGCTCATCGAACACATAGGCGATTCCGCCGCTCATGCCGGCGGCGAAGTTTCTTCCACACGATCCGAGCACCAGAACCAGGCCGTTCGTCATGTACTCGCAGCCGTGATCGCCAACGCCCTCGACCACAGCCGTAGCACCCGAATTGCGAACAGCGAAGCGCTCGCCAGCTACACCATTGAAGAATACCTCTCCGCTGGTCGCACCATACAGGGCGACATTGCCGATGATGATGTTCTCTTCCGGGGCGAAGGTTGAATCCTTGGGCGGATAGACGATGATGCGCCCGCCGGAAAGTCCCTTGCCGACGTAATCGTTCGCGTCGCCCTCGAGCGTAATGGTAATTCCTTTGGCGAGAAACGCTCCCAGGCTTTGTCCGGCCGAACCGTTCAGATGGATTCTCAGCGTGTCATCCGGCAGGCCACTTGAACCGTAGCGGCGTGCCACCTCTCCGCTCAGCATGGTTCCAACCGAGCGATGGACGTTACGCACGGGCAAACTTATTTCCTGTGGACTCAAACTCAGCAGAGCGTCCAGCGAGTGCTCGACCAGTTGATGATCGAGTGCGCCATGTAGTCCGTGATCCTGCTTGTGAATGCAGCGTCTCGCAACCCGCGATGGTGTCGGCGGATTATAGAGAATGGCCGAGAAATCGAGGCCCTGTGCCTTCCAGTGCGCGACCGCCGGTTCCATGTCCAGCATATCAACGCGCCCAACCATTTCGTCGACCGTCCGGAAGCCTAGCTCTGCCATATACTGGCGAACCTGCTCGGCGAGATAGAAAAAGAAATTGATGACATGCTCGGGCTGCCCTTGAAATTGTTTCCGCAATTCCGGGTCTTGCGTTGCAATGCCGACGGAGCAGGTATTGAGATGACACTTGCGCATCATGATGCAGCCCATGGCGATGAGCGGAGTCGTGGCGAAACCGAATTCTTCTGCGCCGAGCAGCGCTGCAATGACCACGTCGCGACCCGTTTGAAGTTTGCCATCCGTCTGCACGCGGATACGGCTGCGCAGATCATTCAGCAGCAGCACTTGTTGCGTCTCCGCCAGACCGAGTTCCCAAGGAATACCAGCATGCTTGATCGAGCTCAGCGGTGACGCGCCGGTACCGCCTGAATCGCCGCTGATGAGCACTACGTCGGCATGGGCCTTTGCGACGCCGGCAGCGACCGTCCCCACTCCGACCTCCGCGACCAACTTCACCGCAATGCGCGCCTGTGGGTTGACGTTCTTCAGGTCGTAGATGAGCTGCGCGAGATCTTCGATCGAATAGATGTCGTGATGCGGCGGAGGTGAAATCAGTCCTACGCCGGGGATCGAGTGTCGGAGCTTGGCAATGACTTCGTCCACCTTATGGCCGGGGAGCTGCCCGCCTTCTCCCGGCTTTGCGCCTTGCGCCATCTTGATCTGGAGTTCGTCGGCGTTTACCAGGTAGTTCGCGGTCACCCCGAAACGGGCCGAGGCCACCTGCTTGACGGCGCTGCGGCGCAGGTCACCATTCGGATCAGGCTGGAAGCGCTCTTCATCTTCTCCACCCTCGCCAGTGTTCGACTTGCCTCCGATACGATTCATCGCAATCGCCAGCGTCTCGTGTGCTTCTTTACTGATCGATCCGAACGACATGGCGCCCGTCGTGAATCGTTTGACGATCTCTTTCGCAGGTTCGACTTCCTCGATCGGAACAGGCGCATCGCACTTCTTGAACTTCATCAAGCCACGCAACGTGCATAGATGCGCACTTTGACGATCGATGAGCTCCGTGTATTCCTGAAAACTCTTCGCGCTTTCCTGGCGCACGGCGTGCTGGAGTTTGCTGATGGTTTGCGGATTCAGCAGGTGATATTCGCCGTTCACACGCTGGTGATAGGCGCCTCCGACCGAAAGCTCCGTCTCAAACTCCATCAGCGGACGAAATGCGTATTCGTGTTTGACCTGCGCCTCGGCAGCCAGAACGGAAAGACCAACTCCCTCCAGCCGCGAACTGGTCCCGGTGAAGTACGTATCAACCAGTTCTTTATTGAGGCCGATCGCCTCGAAGACTTGTGCTCCCTGATAGCTCTGCAGGGTTGATATACCCATCTTCGAGAACGTCTTCAGTAATCCCTTCTTGATGGCCTTGAGAAAGTGTTCGACCGCAATGTGAGGCGTGATGTTGTCGCCCAATTCGCCACGCCATGCAAGATTCTCAACGCTCTCGATCGCGAGATAGGGATTGATTGCACTCGCTCCATAGCCGCTCAGCAGTGCGAAATGCATGACCTCGCGGGGTTCCCCGGACTCCGTAATGAGCGCGACCTGGGTGCGTGTCTCTTCGCGGACAAGCAGATTGTGCACGGCAGCTAGCGCTAACAGGCACGGAATCGGAGCGTAATCCTTGTCGACGCCGCGATCGGAGAGAATCAGCAGAGAATATCCGGCGCGCACCGCCAGCGAGGCGCGTTGACACAACTCGTCGAGGGCGCGCTTCAATCCGGCTTCGCCTTCGCTGGCACGAAACAGTGTGGACAACGTTGTTGCCAGCAGGTCGCGGTGAGAAACCCGGCGCAATTTTTCCAGTTCGCGATTGGTGAGCAACGGATGCGCCAGCTTCAACATGTGACAGTTTTCCGGCGCCTCTTCCAGGATGTTCCCTTCGCTGCCGATGTAGCTGATCAGCGACATCACCATTTCTTCGCGAATGGGATCAATCGGCGGGTTCGTGACCTGCGCGAACAGCTGCTTGAAATAGTTAAAAAGCGATTGCGGCTTGTCGGACAGACAGGCCAGCGGCGTATCGGTACCCATTGACCCGATTGGCTCTTCGCCCTTGATTGCGATGGGGCCGAGGATCATCCGCAAATCCTCATCGCTGTAGCCGAAGGCGCGCTGTCGCCGCAGAAGGGTCTCGGCATCGGGATGGTGCATGCGCGAAGGCTCAGGCAACTGATCAATCGTTATCTGATACTCTCGCAACCACTCCGCGTAGGGCTGGCGTGAGGCCAGCGTTTGCTTGATCTCCTTATCGGAGACGATACGGCCCTCGACTGTGTCGACAAGGAACATTTTGCCTGGCTGCAGACGTCCTTTTGTTTTCACCTGATCGGCGGGCACATCCAGCACTCCGGCTTCTGACGCCATCACGACCAAACCGTCGTGGGTCACGACATATCTTCCCGGCCGAAGGCCGTTGCGATCTAAAGTTGCGCCGATGACGCGGCCGTCTGTGAAAGCGATGGCCGCCGGACCATCCCACGGCTCCATGATGCAGGCGTGATATTCGTAAAAGGCGCGTTTTTCCGGCTTCATGTGCGGATTTCCCGACCAAGCCTCGGGAATCATCATCGCCATGACGTGAGGCAAACTGCGACCGGCCTGAAGGAGCAACTCCACCGCATTGTCGAAGTTGGCAGAATCGCTGCCATCGGGCGCAATGACCGGATGCACCTTCTTCAGATCATCGCCGAAGAGCGGCGAGCTGAGCAGAGACTGGCGAGCGTGCATCCAGTTCACATTGCCGCGAAGGGTATTGATCTCTCCGTTGTGCGCGATGTAGCGATAGGGATGGGCACGCTGCCAACTGGGAAATGTGTTGGTAGAAAACCGCTGGTGAACCAGGCACAACGCGCTGGCTACATCCGGATCGGCGAGCTCACGGTAGAAGTTTGCAATCTGATGCGCGAGCAGCAAACCTTTGTAGACGATCGTTCGGCAGGAGAACGACGGGATATAAAACATCTCCGCATTCTCGACGCCGGACTCGCGCACTTCGTTTTCCGCGCGCTTGCGCACCACGTAAAGCTTGCGCTCGAAGGCATCTTCATCCATGCCTGTCGGGCAGCGAACAAAGACCTGCTGGATGTAAGGCTGCGAAGCGCGGGCCACGCGTCCGATGGCCGAGGCATAGACTGGCGTATCGCGCCAGCCCAGAAGGGTCAAACCCTCTTCTTTAATGATCCGCTCGAGAATTCCTTCAGACTGCAACCGCTCGTGCTTCTCTACCGGCAGGAAAGTCATTCCGACGCCGTAGGCGCCTGGCTTCGGCAGGGTGAATCCGAGTTTTTCGCATTCCCGCGCAAAAAACCTGTGTGGAATCTGGATCAGGACGCCGGCGCCATCGCCGGTTTCAGGATCGCATCCGCACGCGCCACGGTGCGCAAGGTTGAGAAGAACCTGGATTCCCTTCTCAATAATGCCGTGACTCTTTTCGCCGGCGATGCTGGCCACGAACCCGATCCCGCATGCGTCGTGCTCGTGCGCAGGATTATAAAGACCTTGCGCAGGCGGCAGACCATTCGGATTCAGAGGCGTCATCATGGACTCCGTTGAGATTTCTCAAGCTGTCGACGTCCGGGTATACCGATTGACTCATGGTCGATGGCACACTCGTCCTGTGAGGGAGAAAACGCGATCTCTTAAGTTAATAGCGCCTCAGAGACAGCAAGTACAATGCAGAATTTCGATGCAATCCATGCAAAAATCAGGGTGGTCGTGCTGGCCGGGAAATCGCGTAATTAACCAGAAATTGATGAGGAGTTCGCTATAATCTCGTTCATCCTCATGGACTTTGATCAGCTCATCACGTTTTTGGAGGTTGCCCGTCAAGGCAGTTTCTCGCGTGCGGGCGAGAAGGTCTTTCGATCGCAGTCCGCGGTCAGCGCCCAGATTCGCCAACTGGAGCAGGAGTACGGAGACCGCCTGCTCGACCGCTCGGGCAAGACCGTCAAGCTGACTCCCGCCGGGCAGATTTTCTACGAATATGCGGAGCGGATGAAAAACCTGCGCGAGGAATCGCTGACAGCTGTGGCCGATCACAGCGGTACTCCGCGGGGAACCTTGCGGGTCGGCGCCAACGAAGCGACATGTCTGTACGTTTTGCCGGAGGTGTTCGCCGAGTACTGCCGGCTATATCCGCCCGTACAGATCAGCATCTATCGCAATTTCAGCTACAAAATTGTGGAGAAACTCGAAAATGGCGCCGTGGAGGTCGGCATTCTGACGCTGCCGATCCAGTCTCCCAGCCTGAAGATCCAACCGATTTTCCGGGACAAGCTGATGCTGATGGTCAGCCCGAAGAATCCGCTAGCGAAGTTCAAGGTGGTGCCGGTCAGCGAGATCGCCAAACATCCGTTGCTGTTTCCAAAAACCGGCCACACGCGAAGGCTGCTGGACAAGCTGTTCCGGCCCTACAGTGCGGAACTTCAAGTCAGAATGGAGCTTCCCAGCATCGGCATGATCAAGAGCTTTGTTGCGGCCGACCTGGGCGTTTCGCTGATTAGCGCCTCTTTTGCCCGCGACGAGATGGAGGCCGGCCGAGTCAAGTTGATCGACCTGGAAGACGCGGAACTCTATCGCGAGCTTGGACTTGCCTATCGCCGCGATCGGACTCTGTCCGTGGCTTCGACGGCTTTTGTGGGACTCCTTCGGCAGTTTGCTACGAAAATGAAGAAGGCTGACGCGTAGGCTATCAGCCAAAATTTCGATACATTCCATCATTATTTTGAATTTTGTGCGGCCAGGGCCGCCGCGTATCCTTTTCTTGGATTCATTCATGAGTACTTCCATCCAGAAGGCGAAGCGAATTACATCGACAGGCACAGGCATGTCGACACGAATTACGTGTCTTCTGGAGGACGGGAACGGATGAAGTAAAGCAATCTTAAGAGATTCACCCGAACCCACCGCCAGAAGCGATCTGGCGGTGGGTTTTTCTTTGGCCAAAACTTCGCAGCAATGGAGTGAAAACAATGAGTAGCGATAAGACGAGCGAAGCACAGCAATCCAGCCGATTCGAACAGGATGATCAGGTAGTGGTGATGAAGTTCGGCGGCACTTCGGTCGAGGACGCGGCGGCGATCAAGCGCCTTATCGAAATTGTGCGGAGGCATGACGATATCCAGCCGGTTGTGGTCGTCAGCGCCCTGGCGCGGGTCACCGACCAACTACTCGAGGCAGGGAAAGCGGCAGCGGCTGGCCATCTGGGTTCTGCGCTGGCTATTGTCCGCAACATCTACGTCCGGCACGAAGAACTTGCCGACGCGCTGGTGACGGGTACGGCTTATGTCGATCTGGATCGCGAATTGCGCGCCGACTTCCAGACGCTGGAGTCACTGCTACAGCGGGTTGAAAGCTCGCGCGAGCTGGATGCTCGAACTCAGGATCAGCTGCTCGGACTGGGAGAGTGTTTCTCCAGCCGGTTGGTGAACGCGGTGCTGTGCGAAGCCGGGCTGCACGCTACGCACGTGGATGCGCGATCGTGCATTGTGACTGACGCGCGCCACGGGCAAGCGAGTCCTGTGTGGGATATCACCAATCAACGGCTCCAGGATTGCGTCGGTCCACTCTTACGAGCTGGGAAAGTGCCGGTTCTGGGCGGTTTCATCGCCGCCACCCGAGAAGGCGTCCCCACCACGCTTGGACGGGGCGGATCGGACTTCAGCGCTGCCATCGTGGGAGCGGCGCTGGGTGCGTCGCGAATCGAAATATGGACCGATGTCGACGGTGTCATGACGACGGATCCGAAGCTCTGCTCCGATGCGCGCGTCATACGCAAAATGAGTTTTGATGAAGCGGCAGAGTTGGCGCATTTTGGAGCGAAGGTCTTACATCCGGCAACGCTCGTACCGGCGATCCGCGAGAACATTCCAGTTCATGTCTTGAATTCGCGACGTCCAGAGGGCGAAGGCACGGTCATCGTGGCGAGGGCAGTAACCTCGCACCGAGTCAGCGCGATTACGGCAAAACGCAATGTGGCTGCGGTTGAGATCTCATCACCGCACGGAATCGATGCGTCCAAACTCGGAAAAGTGTTCACGGCGTTCGATGAACATTCTTGTCCGATCGACGTAGTGGGAGCATCGCTGGGGCGTATCTCGCTGCTGGTAAGTTCCAGCTCTGCGCTTCCGACTATTGCGGCGCAGCTTCGCGACTATGCGGATGTACGTTGGGAGAATCATCGTGCATTGGTCTGCTTGGTTGGAGAGAACATTCGCCGCGATCCTGCGGTTGCCGGACGCGTTTTCGCAACTATTTCTGATCTGGACGTGCGGGTTCTACGTCAGGGCGCCTCAGACCGAACGATTTCCTTCCTGGTCGAGGAATCAAAGGTGGAGGAGTCCGTTCAGCGACTGCACCGCGTGTTCTTCCCCAGAGCGGAAGCGGTTCGAGATTGGGGAGTTACCTCTACCGCGTTCTGCCAGGCAGGTTAAGTTTTCAGACTCCGGAATCGGCTCTTTCTGCGACCGATAACACTGGCAGCGCAGAGGCCGGTTCGATGGTATGCAGTCCGCACTCGGTTTTGGCGAAGCCTGGCCATCTGCCGGCACGCGGATCTTCTCCCGGACGGACGGCGCGCGTGCAATGCGTGCAACCGATGCTGGGATAATCCTGATTATGTAATTCGTTGTAAGGCACATCGTGATCGTGGATGTAGCGCCAGACCTGCTTTGAGGTCCAGTCGACGATCGGATTGATCTTGACTAGATCGAACTTCGCATCCCACTCGACTCTTCGCGCACCCGAGCGCACTGACGTTTGATCCCGACGGATGCTGGTGATCCACGCCGTCAAATCGCCGAGTTTCCGGCGCAGCGGTTCGATCTTCCGAAACTGGCAGCAGAGATCGGGATCGCGGTTCCACAATGCCGCACCTTGCGTCCGCTCCTGCTCCTCGGGTGAGAGAAGCGAATAAACTCTTTCGATTGTGATCCCGTAGCGCTCTTCAATCTTGTCCATCAACTTGTAGGTCTCAGGAAAGAGAAACTCGGTATCGACGGTAAAGAGACGGAAGTCCGGGCGCACGCGCGATGCCATGTCGATGATGACCATCCCTTCGGCTCCGAATGCGGAAGAAATGGCGACTGTGTTTCCGAAGGTCTCAAACGCCCAAGCCAGCGCCTGCTGCGGCGTCCAACTCTCCGCCGCATGATAGAGCTCTTCACCCTGAAGGTCCTTGAGATGCTGAAGAGAAGTGTGTTTCTGATCTTTCATGCGACTGGCTCCTGCGCAGGTACGTCTGGTTGAGAATGAGAATTTACAAATGAGAGGGATGAAAATGAAGCGTCGTCTGAAGCGGGCTGTACATACCCTGAGATTGCAGCGTCGGACAGCCGGACAACTTCGCCGACAACTAGAAGCGTTGGAGAAGCAAGTTCTGGCGCGTCGGATAACCCGCTGACCGTGGTTCGGTATACCGCTTGTTGTTTGGTTGTTGCCCGCGAAATGATGGCGCAGGGGGTGTCTGCGGCGAGTCCGGCGTCCCGCAGGTTTGCCCATATCCTGGCATGATTCTGACCGGGCATGTAGATCACCAGCGTGGCGCCACTTCCCGCCAGCTTTGCCCAGTTCGCCGCTTCGCTGCCGTTGGCCTGATGCGCCGTGATAAAGACCACCGCGGAGGACAATCGCCGATGAGTCAGTGGAATCTCACCGAGGCGGCCGCACCCAACGCTGATGTAACCCCAGGGACGATCTCGTATGGAACTCCGGCCTTGCGCAATGCCTCAATCTCCTCGCCCGCGCGACCAAAAATCATGGGATCGCCAGACTTCAGCCGAACCACTTGCAGTCCAGAATCAGCCAGCGCAACCATCAGGAAATTGATTTCTTCCTGCTGAATTCTCTTGTGGCCGCAGCGTTTCCCTACGTTGTGAAACTGCGCCGCCGGTCGAACGTAGTGCAGAATTTCCGGCGCGACGAGATCGTCATACAGAACGGCATCGGCCATCTGTAGAAGACGCGCCGCTTTCAGCGTCAGCAAATCGGGATCTCCCGGCCCTGCGCCCACCAGATAGACTTTGCCGCTCATGCACCTTCCCCTTTCGCCGCGAGGTCTAGTTCTTCCGCCAGAGCCGCTTCGACTGCCTCCCTGCTGGCGAGTGAGTGCAACAACTCGAGTTTGCGGTCCTTTTCGAGATCGCTGGCCAGGATGAGTTTTCTGGTTGCGCCCAGTTCCGCCACCCACGATTCGTATCCCGGACCAAACTGTTTTTCGAGTTGCAGCCGAATTTTCTGTGCGAGCGAGGGACTCTGCCCAGCGGTCGAGACCGCGATCTGCAAATCTCCCCTTCGCACCACGGAGGGATAGAAGAAGTCGCATAGATCAGGTACATCCACTACGTTGCATAGCACTCCGCGTTTCTGAGCCTCGTCATAGATCCGCTCGTTAAGCGTGCGTGAGGCAGTCGCGACAACGACGAGGAAGACTCCATCCAAATCTTTCTCAGTAAACAAACGGAGGCTGAGGTCGATTTTTCCAACGCGGGCCCATTCGCGCACCGTCGGAGTGGCTTCCGGCGCGATCACGTGAATGCGAGCGCCGGTTTCGAGTAGGCCTGCGATCTTCGGCTCGCCAACCTTGCCCGCGCCCACAACCAGGCAATTCCGGCCGCTGAGCTTCATAAACATAGGGAAAAGGCTAGTCACCGGCACCTCCTGCGAGTTGGGTGAGAGTGTGCGCACTCGGTAAATCGCGCGCGACCGGCGGAACCATGTCGCCGGCAAGAAACTGTCTCAACTGATCATCGCTGTGACGCGCAAAGAAGCGTCGTAGATTTTCACCCGCCTCGCGATCTTCGAGATAGCGAGAGAGCAGCCGTTCCAGTGCCTCTGGGACATCGGTTGCGAGGCAACGGTATCCCACCGGGCGGGCCGTGGACTGATGCAGCCCGAGCGCCCCTCCCACGCAGAAGTAGTAGGCATCGAGGAGGCGATCGTCGACTTTGATCTTTTTTCCTTCAATGCCGATGTCGGCGATCCAATGCTGGCCGCAGCTGTTGGGACATCCGGTGACGTGCAACTTCAGGTGCTGGTCGAACGCGGGCAAACGGTCTTCCAGTTCCTCGACGAGCCACCGCGAAAAGCTCTTGGTTTCCGTGATGGCAAGCTTGCAAAACTCGGTGCCGCTGCAGGCAACGGTTCCTCGCGCGAACGGCGAGCCGTTGACTGGGAAGCCGATCGCATCCAACTCTTTCGCGAGTTCGTCGGCGTTGATGGTGGGAACGTTGACGACCAGCAAGTTCTGCATGCCCGTGGCGCGAAGCTCTCCGCCGGCAAAGCGCTCGGCGAGATTCGCCGCCGCGTGCATCTGCTCGGCGGTAAGCCGCCCACGGAGGACTACCGCTCCAACGTAAGAAAGGCCGGGCTGCTTCTGCGGATGAATACCAACGTGGTCCCGGTAGACATCGTTGGGCGCATGCTCTTCCGCAGCCGGATCCAATTGAAATCCAATTCGATCCTGCAACTCGCCGAGAAAACGCTCGGCGGTCCATCCATGCTTGAGAAAAAGAAACTTGAGGCGAGCACGTTCCCGATGCTCTCGCAAAACTTCCGAATCGCGGAACAGTTCAGCAATCCCCTTTACCACTGGGACAACCTGGTTCCAGCGGACAAATGCATTCAAGCGGGTGCCGAGGTAGGGCTCGGTCGACAAGCCACCCGCGACGCGCAGTGAGAACCCGACCTCGGGCTTGCCGTCGACAGTTCGGCTGATCGCAGTCAGGCCGATGTCGTTGATCTCGGGATAGGAGCACCAGGAATGGCAGCCTGCGATCGAAATTTTGAATTTTCTGGGCAGGTTGTAGAAATCCGCATTTCCTGCGAGCAGCTGTGAAATCTCGAACGCCAGCGGAGCCGCATCGACAATTTCGTCGGCATCCACGCCGGCGACTGGGCATCCGGTAACGTTGCGCGCTACATCTCCGCAGGCTCCAGTGGTGTTCAGGCCAACTTGCCACAGACCTTCCAACACTTCCGGCAAGGATTCGATTGTCACCCAATGGAGTTGGATATTCTGACGAACCGTGAGGTCGGCGATTCCATTGGCATAACGATGTGTCAGATCGGCGATGGCCCGCAACTGGCGGGAGACGAGAATTCCGTTTGGAATCCGAATCCGAACCATGAATCGCTGCAAAGCACGGCCTTCGCCGCCTTTACCGCCGGTGACTCCGGCGCCGTCTCCCTGGGTGTAGACGCCCCACCAGCGAAAGTAAGTTCCGATCCATTCTGGAGGAATCGAATCGAATCCCTCGCGAGCGAAGCGGCGGATCTCTTCCAGACCGTCCCACGGATTCTTCGCACGTTTCAAGCGCTCGGCTCGCTGGGCCTTGGTCTCTTTCAATTGAGTTGAAGTTGTCATTGTGATTTCTCGCGCAAATAAAAAACCCACCGCCAGAATCGCCTGGCGATGGGTTGATGAGTGCCTTTCTTAAGAAAAAACTCTTAGGTCAGCAGCCTCCCCGCGCCAGAGCACACGCATGCACAACAACAACAAGTGCAGCAGCACATCGCGCGAAGATTGGAGCTATCTGACATTCGAGGCTAAATTCTATCGGGCCATATCATGCTCGTCAACAATCTCTCGTAACACTTGGATTCAAACTTTGCATGAAAAGGATCAGATATTTTGCACGGTCCGTGCGCTCCCGAGGCCACCCTTAGAAATCAGCAACTTACACTGAATACAAATGTTGAGCGATAATCCTTGGTTGCCACAAATCAGTCCAGATGTCGAGTGCTCTTGAGAAAGGTACATCTTTTCTATGAAGCATGTTTCGTCTTCCCTGATCTTCGCCCTTCTTCTTTATAGCGTTTCCTTCGCGCAGACCACGCCCAGCAACTCGTACAAACAGACGGTAGATCGACTGGACACACTGACGCACGAGGCGGAACCCAACTGGCGCTTTCATGCCGACATTCCGCATCCGGAAGATCCCGCCGTCAGCGATGCGGATTGGGGCTCTTTCACGGTGACTAAAACCCTAAACGGACAGGCCGATAATCCCGAGCACTGGACGGGAACGCGAGTCTTTCGTCGCTGGATACAGATTCCCGACAAGATCAACGGGTATGCGACTCAGGGATCGCGCGTGGATCTCAACTTAAGATTCACCAGCCCTGACAAGTTAATGATCACGGTTTTCTCGAACGGCTCGGTTCTATACCGCGGAGACGATGACAACATACTTCCGGTGCTGCTCACCGAAAATGCCCAACCCGGCCAGAAATTTCTGATAGCGGCCCGTATCGTTGCCGATGACACGACGGAGGCCAATTTCGCGCAGAGCGAGATCACGATTGAGCCTCCGAAGTCGCGCCCCAGTCCAGCGTTGCTCCGTTTGCAGTTGTTGGCGGCGCGTCCAATCATCGCGGCTTATGAAGAGGGCAAGGCCGAGCGAGAGAAACAGTTGGAGGCCGCAGCAGCAGCGATCGATTTCGCCCCGCTCGACAAAAACGATCAGGCGGGCTTTGACGCATCTCTCAGGACAGCTCAATCCAGACTCGAAATCCTGAAGCCATGGCTGCAGCAGTTCACGATTCGTCTCGTCGGAAACTCACATATCGACATGGCCTGGCTCTGGCCCTGGACCGAAACCGTCGAGGTGGTGCGCAATACGTTTCAAAGCGTGCTCGATCTCATGCGCGAGTATCCCGACTTTAAGTTCACCATGTCGTCGGCGCGTGCTTATGAATGGATGCAGGAGAAATATCCCGACCTGTTCAGCCAGATCGAGCAGCGGGTAAAGGAAGGGCGCTGGGAAATTATTGGCGGCATGTGGGTGGAACCGGATCTGAACATGCCGGCCGGTGAGTCCCTGGTGCGGCAGATTCTGGTCGGCAAGCGTTATTTCCAGAAGAATTTTGGCGTCGACGTGAAGATCGGGTGGAATCCCGATTCCTTCGGATACAACTGGCAGCTGCCACAAATTTACGCAAAATCGGGCATGGGCTACTTCGTGACCCAGAAGCTTCTATGGGCGCACGAATTCACGACATTCCCGTACAAACTTTTCTGGTGGCAGGCGCCGGATGGCAGCCGCCTGCTTACTTACTTTCCGCACGACTATGCGGGAGGGATCGACGCCGAGCCGCTCGCCACTGATCTGTCGATTTGGATGCCGTCGATCTACGGGAGCAAACTCACCGACAGCCCCGAGATGATGCATCTGTATGGCGTAGGGGATCACGGCGGCGGCCCAACCCGCGTCATGCTCGATCATGCGGACGAACTGAGAGCTCCTGAAACCGTTTACCCCAAGCTCGAATTCAGCTTTGCCCGCGACTTCTTCAGCGATATCGAAAAGAAGATGCCCACGATGCAAGTCCCAACATGGAATGGCGAACTTTATTTCCAGTATCATCGCGGGGTCTTCACTACACAGGCGGAGACGAAACGCAGGATTCGCCGGGCCGAAGAAAACGTATTGAATGCCGAAAAGTTTGCGTCCCTTGCCTCGTTATACGGCAAGCCGTATCCGGACGACATGGAGCAGATCTGGAAGAATCTGCTCTTCGATCATTTTCACGACATCATGCCGGGATCAGGCATCGCGGTGAATTATCTCGATGCCAAGAGGAATCTGGAAAACGTCGACCGAGCCGCGAACGACATTACTCGATCGTCGTTGAAAGAAATCGCTGCTCACATCGACACACACAGCGAAGGCACGCCGATCGTCGTATTCAATTCCCTTTCGTGGTCGCGGACCGGCGTTACTGAGCTTGAGGCACAACTGGCAGTTCCCGAGAAGCAGATCGAGGTCGTCGATTCCAGCGGAAGGAAAGCTGAATCACAATTGCTCGCGATGGACGCGGACACGCACCGCGCGCGCTTTCTGCTGCTGACGAAGACGCCTTCTCTCGGATACCAGACATATTTCGTTCGGGGGGCGGCCAGCGCACCGGCGGTGCACTCGCTCTTGAAGGCTTCAGGAGATACGCTGGAAAATGAATTCATCCGCGTGAAGGTCGACCCGCAAACCGGATGCATGACCAGCCTTTTCGATAAGCGCAGCGGCACGGAGGCTCTCGCCCCGTCGGAAACCGATACCGGCGGACCGAAGAACGCGGTTTGCGGAAATCTTTTGCAAACCTTCGTGGATAAACCCAAGCAATGGGATGCGTGGAATATTGACGCGGATTTCGAGAAGCAGCACTGGGATCTCGATAAGGCGGATGAGGTGAAACTGGTCGAGTCCGGCCCGCTGCGGGCAGTGATTCGGGTTAAGAACCATTTTCAGAATTCAACTTTCATTCGCGACATCACTCTTTACGCCGGGGTTCCTCGCGTTGACGTGAAGATGCAGGCTGAGTGGCATGAAAAGCACATCCTGCTGAAGGTCGCATTTCCGGTGAGCGCTCACAGCGATCAGGCAACCTTCGAAATTCCTTTCGGATCGGTAGAGCGTCCCACGACGCGCAACACGCCCGCGGAACAGGCTCAATTCGAAGTTCCAGCCCAGCGCTGGGCCGACCTTTCCGACCCCAGGCACGGCTTGAGTCTGCTCAACGATTCAAAATACGGATATGACGCCAAAGGCAATGTTCTGCGGCTGTCGCTATTACGCTCTCCCACATACCCGGACCCGCACGCGGATGAAGGTCATCATGAGTTCACCTATTCTGTCTACCCGCATGGCGGCGGGTGGAAAGACGCGCTCACGATCCGACAGGGATACGAATTGAACTACAAGCTGATCCCACTTGCGGTCGGCAATCATCAAGGAACTCTGCCTCCGGAGCATTCGTTTTTGCAAGCGAAGTCCGACAACGTGATCGTGACCGCACTGAAGAAAGCGGAAGACGAGGACGCGCTGATCCTGCGTTTTTACGAGTGGGCTGGCAAGGCAGGAGATGCCGTTTTTCAACTTCCTGCTGGTGCATTGTCTGCGTCCGAAACCGATCTGATGGAGAGGCCAACAGGCAACGTGGCCCTCAACAACTCCGAACTGAGGGTTGCGACAAAGCCCTATGAGATCAAGACGGTGAAAATCAAGTTCGCCAAACAGCCACCGCCATGGGCGCAACAATGAATCAGGGCAGTTCGGGGCCTTACCTCGGCGTCGACATCGGGGGAACAAAGATTGCGGTCGGAGTTGTAGACAAGGAGGGCAAAATCCTGGTGCAATCCCGATCTCCCATGGTGGCGAACGGAACGGCAGAGGCCGGCTTCGACGCGGTCGATCATGCGATCCGTTCCATAATCGAGACCGACGCGGGGCGAAAAGTCCAGGGAATCGGTATCTGCGCGCCCGGCCCGCTCGACCCGCACACTGGAGTTGTTCTCAATCCACCGAATGTTCCCTGCTGGAGGAATTTTCCGCTCGCGGCGAGAATCGGTGCGAAATATCGCGTGCCGGTAAAAGTTGACAACGACGCCAATGCGGCGGCGCTCGCCGAAACGCGCTGGGGCGCAGCCCGTGGTTATAAATATGTTTTTTACGCGACCATCGGCACCGGCATTGGAACCGGTATCGTCTTGGACGGGGCCATCTATCACGGAAGTAGCGGATCAGCCGGGGAAGGCGGCCACGTCAGCATCGATTATCAGGGACCGACCTGTGGATGTGGCAAGCGTGGATGCATTGAGATCCTCGCGGCGGGACCGGCGATTGCGAAACGGGCGCGCACGAAACTCGCAGCCAATCCTTCGCTACACTCCACGATTCTCGACCTCGCCAACGGCGACCTCGGATCGGTCACGAGCGAGAAAGTGGCACAGGCGTACGTCGCAGGAGATCTCACCGCCCGTGAAGTTCTCACAGAAACATCCGACCTTCTCACTGCATGGCTGGGTAACATCGTTGATCTATTCGATCCAGACGTCATCGTCATCGGCGGGGGTGTTGCAGGCGTGCTCCGGCCATTCTTTGACGACATCAAACAGCATCTTCCGAAGTGGTGCGTCAATCCAAACGCCATTCAGATTCCGCTCCTGATGGCCCACTACGGGGCGGATGCAGGTATTGCCGGCGGTGCTGCTCTTTGTGCAAGTTCAACGTGCTAGCTCGGATTCGAATCAATTTCTCAGAGGATACGAAATGCAATCCTTCAAAACTGTAATGTTTGCGACCGCTGTCGCACTTTTTGGATTTATATCGCTTCCGCTTTGCGGACAAGACCTGCCGAAAGCTCCCCAGTCCGAGGTTTTCACCCTCACTCCAGAGGCGGGACCATTCACCGAGCCGTCAGTAGCGGTGAACACATCCGATCCGAAACAGGTCGTTGCGGTTTTTCAGGACAACGTTCACGCCTCCTACTCGGAAGATGCCGGCCTTACCTGGCATGCGGCGGAAGGAGTTGCTCCCAAGAATTACAGAGTCTCTGGTGATGTCTCAACCGTTTTTGACAATCGCGGACACGCATTCGTCTGCTATATCGCATTCGACAGGTTGGGAACATTCAACTACTGGGGACATGGCGCAACTCGCAATGGAATCTTCGTCCGCCGGTCTCTCGATGGCGGTAAAACCTGGGAGGCCAATGACATCCCGGTCGCGGAGCAACCGACCGCGCCCGGCATCCCTTTTGAAGACAAGCCGTACATCGTCGCTGACACCAGCAAGAGCAAGTTTTCCGGCGATCTCTACATCGGGTGGACGCGCTGGCGCCTGACTGATTCACAAATGGTGATTTCGCGGTCCACCGATGACGGCAAAACCTGGTCGCAGCCGATCGAAATCGACGCTCATCCAGGGCTGCCGCGCGATGATAATGGCGCTGCCGAGGGATTCGACGGAACTGTCGCGCCTGACGGCACGCTTTATGCGATCTGGAGTCAGGGGGACGACATTATGATGACGAATTCGCGAGATGGCGGCCAAAGCTTTTCTCACGCGCGCGCGATCATCCATACGGCACCCATCATGTTCGCGATCGATACGCTGGAGCGCGCCAACGGATTTCCCCAGATTGCGATCGATCCGAAGAGCAACCGCCTGTATGTAACCTGGAGCGATTATCGGAACGGTGACATCGACGTCTTCCTCTCCAGTTCTACGACCGGGGCAAACACTGGACGGCTCCGGTGCGGGTCAATAACGATCCCATCCACAATGGCGCCGAGCAATTCTTTCAGTGGCTCGCCGTCGATCCCACGGATGGTTCCGTCAATGTGATCTTCTATGACCGCCGGCGCGATCCTGAGAATCGCAAGCAGGTTGTTGTGCTCGCCCGCTCAGTGGATAGCGGACGCTCTTTCAACAATTACGCCTGGACCGAGACTCCATTCGAAGCCGGGGGCGTTTTTTTCGGCGACTACAGCGGACTGGCAGCGTATGGCGGGCGCGTCTATGGCGTTTGGACCGAGAAACCTGCACCCGCACCGGAAACGAAAACGGAGTCAGAAGAAAAAACTGAGGGCGCCAAGAAAGCCAAACCGAAATATCGCGGGACGGTAGTCAAGGTCGGAACCGCAGATTTCAAAGATATTCGTCCTTGACCGTCTCTCAAACGAGAATTGCCGAATCGGGGGAAAAGCTGCGTCCTCGAAGTGGACGAATCCGTCGCTGCTCCGAACCACATCTCACATTTCCAGCGAACACTCCGGCATCCGCTGTCATCTAATTTCCACGAGAACCTGCTATGGGTTTGGACCTGAATCACGTAACAAAGCCGCCTAAAAAGCTACGAAAACTACTGAAGAAGATGCCGAGTGATCCGACTCCCAAGCAAATCCACACCTTCCGGACTAACGCGCGCAAATTTGAGGCAACGCTGGAAGCCGTCGGGATAAAGCCGGACAAGGCATTCAAGCCTCTTTTTCGTCTCCGCAAGCGGGCTGGGAAGATTCGCGACATGGATGTTTTTACTTCATTCGCCGCGAGCCTGCCAGTAAAAGGGCAACAACAAAGCGAGGAAGGAGAATGCTCAGTCCGACTGCTTGAGCATCTGGGTGCCAAGCGGCACAAACAAGCCACTAAGTTTCGTGCCGAGGCGGACCAATATTCCCGCCAGTTGCGAAAGACATTGAAGGGCGCCGCCAAGGAATTTGCGAAGGAGGTAACTGACAACGCGCGAGGAAAGGACCATCAGGCCTCCTCTCGAGCCGCGTCCTCTGCGATGGAGCTTCTACAAGAACTAGCCGATCCTCCCCGGCTCACAAAAAGCAACCTGCACGCTTACCGGCTGAAGGTGAAAGAGTTAAGAAATGTACTGCGCCTCGCGGAAAATGGACCTGACCAGCAGTTCATCGCTCAGCTTGGAGAAGTAAAAGATGCGATTGGGGAATGGCACGACTGGGAAGAACTCCTGGCGATTGCTACGGACCTGCTGGATCATTCCGGTTGCGCTCTTCTTAGCAAGATCAAAGTCACGGCCGATGACCGTTATCAGCGCGCGCTCTCAGTCGCGGAACAGTTAAGGAAACAATACCTCAGACTCTCGCCCGGGCCGCACGCATCGAAGCGGCTGCGTAAACCCGCTGAGTCCGTGTGGTCCGCTACATCTTCGCTTGCCGCCTGACTCGCAGATTTACCGTGTACCTCGCTTAACGCTGCAACTCTGGGGAAGTCGCAAGCACCTAATTTCTACGTAGCCGCGTAATGGATCGCGCGGCTTAGGAACCATTATTTGCGGCTTGCCGAGAGAAAACCATGAATCGACGCACATCTAAGAATCGCATTCGCTATGCCGTCGTTAGGTTGGGTCACATCGCGCAGGTCGCAGTCTTGCCTGGATTTAAGACTGCTCGCAACGCGGAATTGTTCGCCTTGGTCTCAGACGATGCCGCTAAGGTTCGCTCCTTGGGCAAGAAATACAAGATCGATCATCTTTATTCTTACGATGACTACAGCCGTGCACTCTCTAACGTGGATGCGGTCTACATCGCCCTGCCGAATCATTTGCATCGGGAATACGCGGTTCGCGCCGCCGCGGCCGGCGTCCATGTTCTCTGTGAAAAGCCCATGGCTCCCAGTTCCGAAGATTGCCACGCCATGATCAATGCCGCGCATCAAAATCGTACCAAGCTAATGATTGCCTATCGCCTCCATTTTGAGGCCGGCAATCTTGAGGCAATCAAGCTAACCAACAGCGGCAAGATTGGCCAACCAAGGTTTTTCAACTCAGAGTTTGCGCAGCAGGTTGCCAACGACAATACACGTATCAACGAACCTCCTCATCGTGGAGGGGGGCCGCTCTACGACATGGGCGTTTACTGCATCAATGCCGCCCGCTACCTGTTCCGCTCCGAGCCCATCGAAGTCACAGCCCTGGCCGAAAGCCAACGCGAAAGACGATTTGCGAAGGTGGAGGAAATGGTCTCAGTTGCCATGCGCTTTCCCGGAGAGCGGCTGGCCGTATTTACCTGCAGCTTCGGAGCCTCGGATGTGAGCCGCTACACGGTGGTCGGCAGCAAGGGAAGTCTTCGTGCCGATCCTGCTTACGAATATGCGGAGGGCATACGCCTCGAAGTCACCACTGGTGAGAGGACAAGAGTCAAAACTTTCCCTAAACGCGATCAGTTTGCAGCGGAATTGATGTATTTTTCAGATTGCATTCTCAAGAACAAAGAGCCGGAACCATCGGGATTTGAGGGACTGGCCGATGTCCGTATCGTCGAGGCCATTTACGAGTCCATCCATACGCGAAGAACCATTCCGATTCGTGGAGTGCCGGTGGAGAAGAGGCCGAGCCATAATCAGGAGATCCACCGTCCCGCGCACGACAAGCCCGAGGTGATCCACGCACATCCACCTTCCCGTCAAGCTGCCTGACGAGTGGCTCGCGTGCGCGCATCGATCGCGAGGGTAATTTTCAGGGTAAATGTGAACGGACGATTGGTCGCAACGCGCATCGCCGCATCGCTGGAAGTGCCACCTGCAGCATCTTCAAGTTGTCACGTGCGAAAGGCGCCGAACGGGATATCGCCGGTTGTCGTTTGTTAAATACAACGGTTGAAGCTTTTTACCTGGTGTAGCATCCATTGGACACGAGGTTCATGATGGTCATGAACGCAATTCCCGTGCACAATGAGGTGACTATGACTGCTCACCAACCGCCTTCAGAAAGTGGTCTGGCAATCGTTCGTGTGACGATAGGCACAATGTTCGTGTCAGTCTTTTTCGAGAATTTGCGAAAAGGCCTGTATACCCCTGCGGGCTACGCGGGCCTCATCCACTTCTACATCGATAAGAGCCATTCGCCGGCTGTGTGGAAGTCTGTCATGGGACTGGCGGCAAGTCATGCTGCCATGGCAGCACCCCTGCAAGCCGTGACCGAAATCTCTTTGGGTATCCTGCTGATCATCGGCCTGCTCACGCGTCCGGCTGCGTTCGTGGCGTTTTTGTATCTTGGAAGCCTTTGGGTTTCGGAGTGGGGCACAGCCTGGATATGGGAACTACTGGTTCCAGTAATGGCGTGTCTCGGTCTCGCGGTTGGAAGTGCGGGCCGAAAATGGGGCGTTGACGCATGGCTGGCGCAACGACGGCCTTCTTCTCTGTTGTGGTGACGGGCGGACCTCAGTGAGAGTGTCCAGTCGTCATTCCTACCCATAATGAAGCGCAGGCGATCGGCCGTGTGCTTGCGGATTTGCCTTCGAATCTCGTCACCGAAGTCATCGTTGTCGACAGCAATTCGACCGACGGGACGCCTGATATCGCCGCGAATATGGGTGCCCGTGTTTTACAGGAACCGCGTCGCGGATATGGCCGCGCTTGTTTGACCGGACTGGCGAATGCTGAAAATCCTGATGTGGTCGTCTTTCTGGACGGCGACTACAGCGACCGGCCCTCTGAACTGCCGATTTTATTAGCTCCGATTATTGAGGGACGTGCTGACATTTCGCTCGGGTCTCGCCTGCATGAACGAAATTCTGCCGGAGCACTGCCGTGGCATCAAGTGCTTGGGAATCGTCTCGCCGCGGGCCTGATCAGGCTTCTGTACGGATTAGAGATCAGTGATCTGGGCCCGTTTCGCGCTGCTCGTTCCGATGTGCTACGCGCGCTCGCGCTCCAAGAGACTACTTACGGCTGGGCGGTCGAGATGATCCTCAAGGGCGCACTGGCCGGATACCGCGTGGTTGAAGTCCCGGTGAGCTACTATCCGCGTATCGGGAATTCGAAAATTAGCGGCACGCTCAAAGGCACAATCGGTGCCGGCTGGTTCATCCTGAGCTTGATCGTGCGCTATTATTTTCGGCGGCGTAGAGCCGTGACGCCGCGGGCGGTGTAGTCCGCATTAAAACTCTATGGAAACTTCAAATGATGCCACGGTGCGTGCGTCCCGTAGTGACCGTGTGCTGGTCATCATGGCGAAAGCACCACGACCCGGCGCGGTCAAGACCCGCCTGGCGTCGGGCCTTTCTCCCGAAACTGCTACGGGTTTTTACTGTTGTCTTCTCGAAGACACGCTGGCGCTGGCACGGTCCTTGGACGGTGTGCAAGTTGCCATCATGTGTCCGGACGCGGACGTAAGCGAGCTCGTGCAATTGGCGGGCAGACAAACGAGCGTGGTTGCCCAGAAAGGGGAAGGTCTCGCCGCAGGCCTTACTTCGGTGTTCGCGCAATTCGCGACCGATCATCAACAGGAAGCTAATCAAAGTGCGGTCGAGCAACGCGTGATCGCCTTCAACAGCGACAGTCCACATTTGCCGCGCTCTATTCTTGAACACGCATTTGAAGTGCTGACCGCGCATGATGTGGTCGTGGGACCAACGTACGATGGGGGCTATTATCTCGTTGGGGCTAAGGCTTCTCATCCATCACTTTTTGCCCACGACGGAATGGGAACCAGCAGCGCGCTGGAAAGACTTCTATCGCGCGCACGAGCTCTGGAACTATCCGTAGCTACAGTAGCTCCTTTTTACGATATCGATGTCGTGGAGGATCTGACTCGGCTGGCAGCGGAGTTGCGTCTGGCTCCGGCGAGGGCGCCGCGCACGGCTGCGTGGCTGAAAAAGTGGGAGCTTGGATCGGGAGATTCTCAGTCGAACTCTCACTCAAGCTCACGGACCACCTCTCGCACGGCACGGGAGAGCTGTGAAGGTTACCTTCGAGTGGAGAGTGTACGCACTCGGCGCCACATTGTTCGTGGCACTCACAATTTGTTCACGCAATTTCGGCGATCGGGGCGGACCATACTTTATGGCCGCTCTGACGCTTGCTGGGATTGCGTATCTCCTCGCGATCCGTGAGTGTTTTCGCGGGCGGGGCGCCCGCGCCACGCATAGATTTCCGCGCCGGGTTGTCGTCATTGGACTCGTCCTGGCCGCCGGGTGGCACATTGAATTTCTTAGGCTCCCCTCGGGGGCCGATGACGATATTCATCGCTATGTTTGGGACGGCCGCCTGCAGAGACTTGGCTACAATCCTTACCTCGTCGTTCCCAGCGATCCTGCTGTTCGGGGGCTGCACACGCAGGAAACGCGAAATTTGAATAATCCGGATCTGCCGAGCCCGTATCCCCCGGGCGCGGAGCTATTTTTCCACGCGGTCACCGCGATTCACGAATCTACATTTGCCCTGAAAGTGGCGTTTGTCGTCTGCGACTTGTTGATTGTTCTATTGTTGCTTGGTGTCTTGCACCGTAGCGGGCAAGGAGCGCACCTGGTTCTGGCATTCGCCTGGAATCCGTTGTTGGCTATTGAGGTGGCGGGCAGCGGTCACATTGATATTGTGGGCGCGCTGTTGCTGGTGGTCTCCGCCGCTGCGCTGTTGCGCCGATGGCGGGCGACGGCAGCGGTGGCACTTGGGTTGGCTATCGCGGTGAAATTTCTGCCGATCGTACTTTTGCCTCTTTACTGGAAGCGAGTTCGCATTCGCGACGCTGTGTTGGCTGCGGTCATAGTCGGGACTCTTGTACTTGCCATTTCTGAATCACGGCCATATTCCAGTCGGTTCGCTGGGTACGTACGTACAAACTTTCCGCTTCAATGGTCCCGTGTTTGCGACAATGGCACACTTGGTTTCCCCGCAGTTGGCAGCTGGCCTCGCGGTGCTGATCGGATTAGTAACCGCAATCGTGTTGAGAAGAGCTTCGTTAAGAGGAACGGAGTTCAAAGGCGCAGCGCCCGCATGGCCGCCGGACTTCTTTGCCTGGGACGAATTTGCCTGGCCCATGGCAGCAACTCTGTTGTGCGCACCTGCTGTGTTCCCATGGTATCTGCTCTGGCTGCTGCCGTTTCTGACATCGGCGTCGACACTGCTGATCATCGTCTGGACCGTGAGCATTATCCCCACCTATGTCCAGTGGCACTTGCGCACACTCGGACATCCGTGGGGGGCGCTTCCTGGTTGGGTCATGCTGGTGGAATACGGATGCGTGGCAGGAGTGGCGATGATTCTCGCTTTGCGACGGCTTAAACGGCCAGCCGCACTCCGGACCCGAAGGGACTAGTTCAGTCAGCCAGTTTGGGCCGAACACACTAACTCTGCAACCGAAATCTGCGGCCCTCATCCAACGCAACATCTGTTCAATTCACCGAGGAGTGACCTCCATGACAAAGAATTGTGTTTGGGTCATCCGCCTTCTGGGTCTCACCGTCGTTTTCATGGCTGCAACGTCTTGGGCGCAACAGCGCTCGCCAATTCTCGATCAGGTCGCAAAGGCCTACGGTGTCGACTCGTGGGATAAAGTCGATGCCATCCGCTACACCTGGAATGGAGAAATTACGGGACTCTTCAAAGCTGCCCACAAGTGGGAGTGGGAGCCCAAAACGAACAAGGTCACCTTTGAAGGCGTGGGCAAAGACGGCAAGCCCGTTAAAGTTTCCTACGTGCGTACCGACCCCAGTACCCAATCCGACGCCGTGAAGAACGAAGTCGACCCGAGTTTCATCAACGATAATTATTGGGTTCTGTTCCCCTTCCACGCATACTGGGACAAGAGCGCCAGCGCGATCGATCAGGGTAAATTCAATCTGCCTGTGGGGCCTGGAATGGCCGAACTGATCCCGGTGAAGTATCCCGCAGATGGCGGTTATACGCCCGGAGACACATGGGACCTCTACGTCGGGAAGGACAATCGTGTCGTGTACTTTGTCTACCACCGCGGCGGCGCAAAGCCGCCGAGCCGCGTGCTCGCGTCCTGGACTGGCTACAAGAAGGCCGGTCCAATACTGTTCTCAACCGAGCACCTCGGCACCGCTGACGGCAAGCCGCTGCACATCTTTATCACGAATGTGGCGGTCAAATTGACAGGCTCCGACAAATGGATGGACGCACAATAAATCCAATATCGGCTCCTTCGAACAACAGATTAGCTTCGCGCGCTGGACTACCTGGCGATTACGACAGTAGTGCACGAACTGCTCAGCTTGGGCAGATCGCGATTCGCGGCCATGCGGATCGCCAGAGTTTTACGTTGCCCGCGAATGATCGGACAGTAGACATCGGGCGCTAAGAGTGCGCCTTGCAGACGCCGCCGTCCGGCGCATCCGCCATGGCACGATTCGCGAAAGTCGCACGGCTCGCAGGCGCTTGGAAGCATTCGTGCCTGCTGGAACGGAGTGGAGCTCAGAATCTCGGCGCCTGCGGATATCAAATCTGAAAGTGGCTCGCCCGATCCCGGCCAATAGACACAGGGCTGGGTTGTGGCTCTTGGTGTTACTCGCACGGTGCTCACGCCGCAACCGCCTCGCAGCGGTGGCAGTCCTGCCATGGCGCGAACCAGCGGCTCGCCGATTGCTATAACGTCGGTCGCCTCAAAAAGGCTCTGGAAGCCTTCCCAGTACTCGTCGTAGCTGAGCGCGTACACGTCCGAGCGCACCGCTTGGTAAACATTCACGCGCAAGGGAGCGTCAAACTGTTTGGCAACTCGCGCCACATCCGCCAGACGCAAACAGTTCGACTTCATCATGACGGCGATGATGGTTACGGGGATGCCCAGCCTCACACAACGTTCTGCTTGCTGATGTATGAGCGCCCAGTTTCCGTCGCCGCGCTGCCCATCCTGTTCTGCTTGAGTTGGGAAATCGAGAGAAAACTCGATGTCATGGAACGCACACAACTCATTGTCTTCCAGAACCGCGACACTATGACCGTTGGAGGTGATGGTGAGCTTAACTGCTTTCGTTTGCAGATAGGCCAAAATCGCCTTGAAATCCGGATGCATGCCGTTTTCACCGGTGCCGAGATTCACCGAGCGCACGGGCAGTCGTTGCATCACAGCCTTTACTTGATCTAGAGAGAGACGATCGGTGAGAGCGGGATCGCGATAGCAGAAAGCGCACGTGAGATTACACTCGTTAGTGAGTCCGAGCCCGAGCGCAACACCGCCATCCGGTATCATCGCGCGAGATGCGGGCGGAGACATAGGTCATGCACCGTCACTTAGCAGAGGGCCCGCGCGACGTGCCAGACAGTGTGTATAGCGGGCGACGGCAGTAAATTCTGGTCGGCTGCTCAACTTGCGCTCCAGGGCAAAGATCCGCTCGTACTCACCATCTCGGGGAACGCTCGCCGGCAAGTAATCCGCTACGACCCGTACACCGCGCTCAGCAGCGATTGCGAGCGAAGCTGCCGCCAGCATGGCTTGCAGGCTCTCCGGCGTAAATAACCGTGCTCGCCCTCCATAAAGAGATTCCTGGGCCCAATCGGCGGTGAGATTATGTTCAGCCAACGGCAAATCGCCAAGTAGCAGCGCTGCCTTGAATACCTCACCGACGCGGTTACGAACAAGAACCGACAACGCCGACGCAGAATCGCGCAACGATTGAGCCGCGCTGCGCAGCACGGCAAGCGGATCGTCGACAAATTCTAGAACATTGTGGCAAAGAATTGCGTCGAAGGACTCGCCTTGGAACAAGGCCTCGAACTGATCGGCGTCGCCGTTTTTCAGCGTGACCCTCTCCATCACTCCCATTTCTCGCGCGGCACGACTTGCAATGTCAAGCATCGCCGGAGAAGAATCCATCAAAGTCACATGAAAGCCCCGTTGCGCGAGGCGCAGCCCGTTCGTCCCTGGGCCGCATCCGAGGTCGAGAGCCCGCGGCTGCCGGAGGCTTGGCTGCGGTAGGAACTCCTGCAGGTTGGCAAAGGCCAGGTCGAGGCGCAATCGACCCTCGGGCGTCTCAAGATAGGCGGCGTATTTATCAGCCTCGGCTCGGAACCGTTCGGTGTCAGCGTGAACCATCATCTTTACTGATCTCGGAGACTCCGGCGAAGCAGTTCCCATTCACTTACAAGTGAGTATCGAGCTTATATCGAAAAGATTAGGAACGACAAGCTTGCGCGGAGCCGAGGTCCTGCGTGACAAAACTGTCTGATTTGCGTCCCCAACCAACACCGTTTAGACCCTAATGCCATCTCCGAAACTTCATTCTCCCTGTCTGCCAACTCCAAGTTTACCCAGGAACGTCTTCATCGGACACCAGTTGGTAAATCCGGACTGAAACAGATTCAAGCCAACAAACGCGGTGAATAGATACCAGTAGGGGCTCGCGTAATGCCTAAGCCTCTCCCGATCTATATTACGTATTATGAAGAAAGCCCCATTCTGGTGCCTCTTTCCTAAAGCAAGATTCATCGGGTTGTCGGCCGCGCGCCGCCTCAATGGTAGAGACTGAACCCCAACTGGTTGAATTTTGGCGAACCCGGTGCGCTTATCCAATTTTTGCACCTGCCGCCTTACCTGGAAATCGCGAAAACGGTGAGGTCCGGTTAACTGTTAGTAGCTTAAGGATCGTCTCCCGGTCGACTGGTTTCGAGAACAAGTAGCCTTGAGCACGCTCACAACCGAGATCCTTGAGTAGACTCAGTTGGGCCTCTGTTTCAACTCCCTCGGCAACTACCTCCAGGCCCAGATGGTGAGCGAGCATCACAATGATGCGGACAATTTCATGAGTCTCGGAGTCGCTGTCCATACGGGAGACGAAAATCCTGTCGATCTTCAGAGTATCGACACGGAAGCCGCGCAGTCGGCTAAGCGACGAGTAACCCGTACCGAAGTCATCAATGTCCAACCGCACCCCAAGCGCTTTCAGTTCGGAGAGCAGGGCTGTGGACCTTTCGGCGTCGGCCATTGCGATGGTTTCCGTTATCTCCAGATTGATGCAACGAGGATCAAGACCACCTTGCTCAATAAGTTGGCCAATCTGCGAGGCCAGGTCGGGCTGTGCAAACTGCCTGGGGCTGATATTGACACTCAGAGAGAGAGGGGGGTCGGAAGGAAACATTTTCTGCCAAGTACGCAGCTGATGACAGGCTTCAGGCAGCAAGTGGCGGTTGATCGACAGAATGATGCCCGTCTCATCAGCGAGTGGAATGAAATCATTCGGCATGACAATGCCTTGAGGGCGGTGCCAACGAGTGAGCGCCTCGAATCCCACAATTGTTTCATTCTCCAGTGACACGATCGGCTGGTAGTAGACGTGAAACTCCCCAAGGTCGACTGCTTTTCGCAAGTCCGTCTCCAGTTGCAAACGCTTAACCGCCCCTGCGTGCATGGCATTGTCGAACACCTCACAGCGAGCCCTACCATTCTGTTTGGCACGGTACATGGCGATTTCGGCGTCACGGAGCACATCTGGCGCCTCACTGCTTGTGCTGCCGCTGAAGGCAATACCGATACTTGCGGTGATCACGATTTCCTGCCCGTTCAGATCGAAGGGTAGGGCAAGTCTCTGCTGAATGCGCTCCGCCACGCGGATGGCGTCGCTGGGATCGCGTAATTCCTGGGCCAGAACCGCAAACTCATCACCACCTGGCCTGGCAACCGTACTGTCGCCGAAGCTAACCTCCTGACTTTCAGACTGGCCGGGACGCGAAATGGTATCGGCTCGGCGAAGGCAAGCTGTCAGGCGTTTTGCGATCTGAATGAGGAGGGCGTCCCCGGCGACATGTCCGAGACTGTCATTGAAGACTTTGAATCCGTCGATATCGATGAACAGGACCGCAAACTTGAAATCGGCATGGTGGCGCGATATACCCAAGGCTCGGCCCATGCGATCAAGAAGTAAGGTTCGATTGGCAAGGTTGGTCAAGCCATCATGAAACGCGTTATGCGCCAGCATTTCCTCAGCCCGCTTTCGCTCCGTGATGTCACGGTTTACGACGACCAACCCTTCCGCTTCACCGTTCGGCCCGCAAATGGCGCTCGTAGTTGACTCAAGAACACGCCACGACTCATCCTTGTGGCGGATGCGGTATTCGAGTCGCTCTCCGACTCCCGTTAGTCTGACTTTCTCCGTGGCCTCAAGCACGCGAGCGCGGTCATCAGGATGAATCTGTTCCAAGGAGGAAGTCGCAATCAACTCGTCGCGGCTGTATCCAAGGATCTTCTGATACGCAGGGCTGTTGTAGGAGGGATGCCCATTCTTGTCAATTACGGCAATCATATCCGCGGCGTTTTCGCTAATGAGCTTGAAGAGGCGGTCGCGCTCTGTCAGTTGGCGGCGCATTCTCTGGAGCTGAAGCTGTTGATATACCGTATAGATGTCGAACAAAAGCACCAATGCGGCGAGACCACGGATCCACTCTTTCAGACTCACCGCATAAAGTCTGTCGGTGGGCAGGTGGAGGCCGGGGAAGCTCAACGAAAGGATGCCACCGGTCAAGACCAGTGTGACTGCGACGGCGAATCCCCACAGCCACCATTCCCGCCCTTCGACTTGGCGCAAGAGCGGCAGCGCAGGTTCGTCACCACTCACGATTTGATATTCGTCGCTCATGCGATTCGCGGTCCTACCTTTGAAATGGGAATCATGGACATGAAGATCCGCATGACGCAGTCGGGGGCAACTTAGGTCTGGTCAGATGTGGCCCACAGGCCTCTTGATCTGGGTCTTGCCCTTTAGCCAACCGTGCAAAATGTTGAGATCGACTGGTGGAATACGGAGATACTCACAACCAACGGCTCCGTAGTTCCTGGTCCACTGTACCCGTGCTTCGATGGAGATTGCCCTCTCGGCGCTTGGTAACAGTACGCGAAAGCTCAAAACATCGCCGATTGAGAATTCTTCTTTGCTACTGATGCCAACTCCACCGTCGCCGATGTCGGTGATAGTGATATTTACGCATCGATTGTTCTGGTCGGTCGCCTGGACGAAACTCATGAGCGCGTATCTTGCATGACGACGGTAGTCACACAACATTTTGGAATAGGCAGCTTTCAGGCAGACTGCGCCCGAAACCTCTGTTACGGGTTTACGCAGCAGAATATGGGCGCCCAGTATCGGGCACTCACGCGAAGAAACCGCAACAACGGTTGGTTTGTACCACAGGCCCGACTTCCGGATATTGTGCAGTAGATCGGGGGAGTCGTATTCCCAATCGACAATCATCAAGTCAGTGCTGTTATCGGCCACTTGATCGAAGGCCCTTGAGGAGCTCAAGCATAGGTTGGTGCTAATCGAAAGCTTCCCGAGTAGTCTGCTCATAATGCAAACAACATTAGGGTCTCGAGAGACAAGCAAGCACTCGAATGCCAAGTCTGAAGTCATGTTTACCTCTTAACCAGGAATGCTCACATGCGGCAGAACATCTCTTGGCCTGTTTCTTTTCCGATCCTAGCAGGCTTTGCAGTACGCTAATGCACGTTAACTGCCAGTACCTTCCTATAGGAATTGCGCTTTTCTGTGTGGGTTAAGATTCAAGTACGAAGGTGGGATGTCTAGAATCAGCACACGAATTCCATCTTCCAGGCACAGTTAGCCGGTCTTAGAGCAGAGCATCTACGGGGAACGCCAGGAACTTATATGCGCCGCCCCGAAGCCCCACGGGGCGTTCGGCTGGTCAAGTCAGGGTTAAAGAATAATCCATCCTGACAGTCGAGCAAAACCACCACTATGCGCTTACGTCTTTGCCTTCAATTTTCATCCGAGACAGTATTTGGTAGATGGTCGCACGACCGAGACCAAGAATTTCCGCTGCTCGTGCCTTGTTCCCGCCGACGCGATCCAGTACTCGCATGACGTGTCGCCTCTGTACTTCGTCAAGGGATAGCAGATCTTCATCGATTACCGAATCACCAGTGAACGGAGTCCGCAGCCTCTCTGGCAGATCATTGGTATCAATGAATTTGCTGTCCACCATCATGCAGGCGTTTCCCAATACATTCTCCAGTTCCCGGACGTTACCGGGCCAGGGATAAGTCGCTATTAGCCCTTGTGCCCTGCGGGTCAAGCCTGAGATCGGTTTCTTATACTGTGTTGCGAATCGCTCTATGAAATATCGCTGTAGGAGCGGCAGATCCTCGCGTCGTTTTGCCAGCGCCGGCAAAGCGATCTCGACCACCGCAAGTCGATAATACAGGTCTTCACGGAACTGACCCTCCTGCACCATCTTCCTCAAGTCACGATTTGTGGCAGCGACTACTCTCACATCGACACTGCGCGAAACGGAGGAGCCGACTCTGCGAATGTAATGATCTTGCAAGACGCGCAGCATTTTCGCCTGCGCCGACAGCGAGAGATCTCCAATCTCATCGAGGAAGATAACTCCGCTATCCGCGTTCTCAAAAAGCCCGGCTCTGTCTTGAATCGCGCCTGTGAACGCTCCCTTCACGTACCCGAAGAGTTCACTCTCGACAAGGCTCTCAACCAGAGCCGAACAATTGCACGCAACAAACCGTCCGGGAGAAGCCGCGCTCAGGCGGTGCAGCGCCTGTGCAACCAGTTCCTTGCCGGTTCCAGTTGCGCCGGTGACGAGTACGGTTCTGAAATGTGGCGCCACCCGACGGACCTTCGCAAACACGTCAAGCATCAGAGGACTTCGACTCACGATCCCTTCGAATTGACAGGCCTGCACCAGTTCTTGGTCCAGTAAGAGCGTTCTCCTGCGTACTTCCGCTTCCGCCAAGAAACTGGCGATTCGACGGCGAAGTCTCTGAAAATCAAGTGGCTTCGTGAGATAGTCGCAAGCACCTTGCTGAATTGCTTCCATAGCCGATTCTGCCGAGTAGTGTCCTGAGATCACAATCACGTTCGAACCTGGGTCCGCAGCGATCATGCGCTTCAGCAAGTCCATCCCACTCGTGCGGGGCATGATCAGGTCGAGCAGCACAATTCTAGGGCGTAGCCTCTGGAACATTTCGAAACCAGCTTCTGGATCCTCGGTTGTAACGATATCGAGACCCTCTTCGCCGAGCGCGTCGGCAATAAGCGACAGTGTTTGCGGATCATCATCAATGGCGAGCAGATTGAAGATGCTGAGGTTGCTCATTGGACACATCCCAGTTGGGGCTTTTCTCCCGTTATTCGATGTATATTCTCGCTGAAAAGGTGGATTATGTGATTAAAGTCATGACCGATGACGACAGCGAAAGGCGCTGCCGATGATTTCGTCTGGATCGGCTTGTTGGAAGGCGAACTGATACCAGAAGGCTTCGACAGTGTTTCGCGAGTTGCCCCTGCTCTCGGCGCAAGACGCGAAAGAACGGTCGCCCCGTCGCTAAACGATGCGGGTAAGCAAATGCACAAATCGGCCGCCTTCGGGGGAAGAGCAGCTACAGCAATCTAACACAAACCAGTTCAGTGACCTTAAGACATTCGATCCGGGTGGTGTCTGAAATCTGCAAAAGAGCGCCGCACGACCCAAGTCCTCGTCACCGAAGGTACACGGGCAAAATCCTGGCGCAACTTTCTGCGGAAACCCGTAAGCTAATTGAACAGTGTGCTGGGCGCTCTTGCTCCTTCTGTTTACCACTTCTATCTTGTTACGAAAACCGAACACCAGACGACGCGAAGGGTTCGCACACATTACTGGCATCAGTCGACCGAAGAAAGCAGTGAAGAACTGAAATAGCCCGAGATTTGACTTCGATTCCTTGTAAGACACGGTGGTCTGTGCACTCGGTGTCTGCATAGGAGACAGTTTTCCAGCCGTGGCCACATCTTGTTCAAGGTGAAGTGGAGCTCCGACGCCGACAAATCAACGTTCGTCTTCAGATTGCAGCCTCTTGATCCGTTTGGTCATTAACATGCTCTCTTGTCAGAAGATATGATTGACCAACAAGTTCGGCTCGACGGTCTACTGTTCTCCAGCGACACCCAGTTGCTAGGCGTCATGAATCAGATCCTGGATACTTTTGCCATTAAGACCGAGGTTTGTGGCGAACTTGATTCGGCGCTCGATGCAGTTACCCACCGCAGGCTTGATACCGTGATCGTGGACTGGGACGGCGTGAACGATCCAAATCGAATTGTGCACGCCGCGCGCAAATCGTCACCCAACAGCAACTCGACCATTGTGGCCATGGTCGATCGGGACTCCGAAAAGTATGCTCTGCTCGCCGGGGCTAATTTCATGATCCATAAACCAATGGACCTTGACCACGCGCGACGCTGTATGCGGGCGGCTTACGGAACGATGCTGCAAAACCGCCGGCGAGCCGCTCGGGTCGCGGTTGACCTCCCGGTGATGGTAAGGGTGATCGGGGGCGGAAGATTCGAGGCCAGAATCAGCGACATCAGTATTGGTGGGCTAGCACTCCAGTGCAAGCTGCCGCTGGAAATCGATCAGAAGGTAACTGCGCTCTTTACTCTGCCGGGAACCCCGGGCCTCATTTACCTGTCAGGTGCCGTGGTCAATGCGGATGGGAAAGGGCGGGCTGGAGTTCGCTTTTGTTTCATTCCCGACGAAGATCTTACCGTCCTTCAGACATGGCTGGCCAGCGAACTAACCAAACTGGAGAATGCAGAGATGCCAGCCAGCGATGTGCGGGACGAAGTGCATTGAACGATAGCGATCAAGTGGGCCAAATTCTCGTCAGACTGATTGGGTACATGGGCGACTCCGTGCGAGCGCTAAACTTGCGTGACTGTTTCTCCTTGCAATAGCGGTTCGGTTCACCAACGCAAAATGATGAACCTTGATGATCGTTGTAAGAACCTTCTGCCTGAGAAGCCTTTTCTCCTTTCTGGAAATGTGTCTGTGCAGCGAACAGCGTTCCGGTGCAGTTTGGCCAGCAGTTGCGCAACTGTCACATACTCGGAGTAGGTTTTATACCCGAATTGCACCGTGGCGCTCAGATTGCATCTCGTCTGGGCAACCGAGTTGGGGCAAGAAAGACTCGGAACCTGGAGAAAAAAGAAAACAATGAAACACCTTGGTCAAGAAGAGAACGGTTTTTCATTAATTGAGCTGCTGATCGTAGTCGCCATCATCTTGATCATCGCAGCGATCGCCATTCCGAACCTGTTGCGGGCCCGCATGGCTGCCAATGAGTCGTCTGCTGTGGCGTCTGTGCGTACGATCAACACTGCCGAAGTTACCTATAACTCCACCTATCCAACCGTGGGGTTTGCTGCGGCTCTGGTCAACCTCGGTGGTGCTTTAGGAGCGGCTTGCACGCCGAGCTCGACCACAGCTTGCTTGGTGGACTCCGTTCTGGCCAACGACGGTAACCCGGCTGGCAACGGCAAGAGCGGCTACAAGTTCTCAACTGGAACTGGCACGGTGGCTGCTGGCATCAACGTAGGGTACACCGTTCTGGCTCTGCCGATCACGATTAACCACACTGGCATCCGCGCGTTCTGTGCTGAGGAAGACGGCGTGGTTCGCGTCGACCCGGCCGGTGCGTGCTCCAACACCGAGGCAGGGATCCGTACGTTCAACCCACTGAACCAATAGCAGAATGTGACGTTCGGGGCTGCTTTATCAGCTTTCGTGATTGCCGGCTGTCGGGCATCTTGGTACTTGCATAAACCAAGTCGCCACAAGAAAAAGGAATCTGTTGCTGATTACGTGACGATTCCGACAAGGGAACCCTGACATGAAAATTCTAGTGATCGAAGATAGTCGTTTCTTGCGCAGTGCGATCGAGAGAGCGCTGGCTAAGGCGGGACATGAAGTCATCACCATTGCCGACGGCCGAGAAGCCTTGTCGGCTGCCCGCCATAACCTCCCCGCACTTATTCTGTTGGACATGATGCTTCCGGGCTTGGATGGCACTGCCGTGATGAAGGAACTCAAACAAGACGCCTCTACGTCGCACATTCCAGTAATCGTGTTGAGCGGACTTTCTCAACAAAATGAAACTAAGTTGAGAAAGGCTGGCGCCGCAGGGTACATTGAGAAATCGGCAATTGATTTTGAAAAGAATGCCGGCACATTGCTCCGGGCCATCACTAGCGTTCTCGGCACGGGTGGTGATGTACTTCCCCCGCCTGGGCAGCGGAGCCTTTCAACTGCAAACGCAGAAATAGCCATAGCCGAAGCCAAAGGTGGGGCGCCCAAAGATGCCGCATGACGATCCTCCTGGCGGAAGACTCCGCTCTCTATCGGCACCTGATCACAGGTCATTTGAATGAATGGGGTTTCCGTGCGTTCGTCCTCGCAATTGCGGTTGGCTCGGATTCTCCAGCAACCTCCCAATTGACAGATCATCAGGTGTCCCTGAGCAGGACAGTATTCCAGAATTGAGGCTCAGTTCAGGTAGCTACCCACCGAGAGTTTCCAACTGATTCTCAGCTCTAAGTTCTATCCGGTCTACGGGGTACGTGCAATTCCTCACGGCCAAGTCGTTCGGCAGCGATCTTGCAACAGCTGCTCCTGCAAGATCTCCAGCGAACGGCTCCCCCATATCGCTCGCCTAGGTCAAGCCCATTCGAAGTGTGAGGGAGAGTAATGCGAATCAGAAACATTGCGCGAGTGATCCTTTCGTCCATGCTGATAGCGACAGCAGCTTTCGCGCAGCAGAGCCCAGGACGAATGCCATTACATGTCGGCACACCTTCGAACGCGGGAATCAACTCGAACTATTCCAGGTTGTCTCCAGTATTCGAAGCGAACCAGGGTCAGGTCGATCCGCAGGTTAAATTTTTGTTTCGCGGCCAGGGGTACACCGCCTTTCTAACATCGGGCAGCATGGTTCTTTCTTTACGTTCAGTCAACTCCGTGCCCAGCACCGGCAGTGCCCCGCCAGCTTCCACCACGATGCAATTCCGATTGTCGGGAGCAGCCACAAATCCTACCGTAGTCGGGGAAGATCAGCGGCCAGGCAAAATAAATTACTTCATCGGCAGGGATCGCACGAAGTGGCGCACAAACGTCCCGATCTTTGGCCGGGTTCGCTATAAGAACGTTTATCCCGGAATTGATCTCGTCTATTACGGAAGCGGCCGACAACTCGAATGTGACTTCTCCGTATCGCCCGGGGCGAATCCCGAGCGAATTCAATTTGAAATCGCTGGGTGCCAATCAGATTCGGATCGATCCCGCAGGTAACCTTTGGTTGAAGACAAATGGCGCAGAGTTGCAATTCGACAGCCCGGTTGTCTATCAGGAGTCCAACGGACAACGAGTACTCGTCCACGGTGGGTACGTAGTGAGTGATCCGACACACTTCAGCTTTCACGTTGCCCACTACGATCCCGAGAAGTCGCTGGTTATTGACCCCGTGCTCGTGTATTCGACGTATTTAGGAGGAAGCGGTACCGATCAGCCTGCCGGAATCGTGGTGGATAGCAAAGGCAGCGTCTATATCGCAGGGTCAACAGACTCGCCCGATTTTCCGTTAGCGGCTTTGGGGTCCCTTCCTGCAGGCGAGGACCATGTTTTTGTGACTAAGCTCGACCCGACGGGATCCAATCTCGTATATTCCGACTACGTCGGCGGCAGCAACGAGGACTTCGGTTATGCCCTTACACTCGACACCGCAAACGATGTGTACGTAACCGGAAGCACCGGATCGGGCGATTTCCCCGTGGTTAACCCCTACCAATCCTCTCTGCCTGGGGTTTACAGCGGCTTTTTGACCAAGATCTCAGCCGATGGCTCTTCCCTTTTGTATTCGACCTATCTGGGGGGAAATGCCTATGACCAGCCGTCAAGCGTAGCTATCAACAGTATGGGGGAAACTTATGTAGCGGGATTCACTTCGTCTCAGAATTTTCCGATATCCAACGCTTATCAACCGACGGTTTCTCCAAATCAAGGCGGTATCTACGGTGTCTACGGATTCGTTACGAAGTTCAGCGCCAATGGCTCTTCCCTGGTGTATTCAACGTATCTCGCCGGAAATTCAAATGTCCCGACTTGCATCCCAGGAACATGCTGGCCAACCCCCTTCAGCCTCGTCTATGGATTGGCGGTGGATTCTAACGACAACGCCTACGTTGCCGGTACCACCAACACGTACAACTTCCCGGCCACGCCGGGCGCCTTCCTCACGACTGACTCTGCTCCGTTGAATACGATGGTGAGTTTTGTAAGTAAGTTCGGCAGCATAGGGAATTTGGATTATTCCACCTATCTGTACGGGGGGAGCGGGGCTTCCGCGCAGATAGCTGCTATTGCGGTGGATGGCTCCGGTTCAGCCTATGTCACCGGAGAAGCCCCGAGTGATGGCACCTTTCCCGTCACCTCGACCACAATCTGCGACCCCAATATTTATTTCGGCGCTTGTGGTTACGCCTTCGTTACGAAGTTTGATCCGACCGGCTCGACCTTGCAGTATTCGACATTCCTGGGTCCTTACAATGGTGCTTTTCCGCAGGCGATAGTACTTGATCAAAACGATGATGCTTACATCGTGAGCCTGACATCGAGTCCTACGTTTACCACCCAGAACGGTATCGAAGCTTATACCAGCCCAGATGATCTCTTGATAGCGGAGCTCGATCCCGCCGCCAGTACGGAACTGTTTGCGACTTACCTGGGAGGGAGCGGTGCTCAGTTCCCAGCCGGTATTGCCGTGGACTCAAGCGGCAGTATCTATGTCGGGGGTCAGACGCTCTCCACGGATTTCCCGGTTACGACAGCGGCCTTCCAGGACTCACTGGCGGGGACCGCCAATGCTTTCGTGCTCAAGATCGGATCCAACTCTGCTCCGGCTTTCACGGTGACCCCTGCTCTCTTGCAGTATTCGATCCAGCAGGTCGGCACAACTAGTCCGCCGCAGATGGCCCTGCTGCGGAATATGGGGAGTTCGCCTTTGTTGATTTCATCGATCACCGTGAACGGAGACTTCGCCGAGACCGATAATTGTGGGAGCAGCGTGCCAGCCGCCGCTAGCTGTACATTCTCGGTGACCTTCACCCCTACTGGAGCGTGGACTCGCTCGGGGTCGATCGAGGTTCAGGATGATGCAGCTGGATCGCCTCACTTCGTAAACCTGAGCGGTACAGGTTCTGGCGGAACTGCCGCCCTGGCCCCCGCTAGTCTGGTCTTTCCCACTCAGCCGGTGGGATCCTCCAGCGCCGCGCAGAATGTAACCCTCACCAATAGCGGTAATGCGGCATTGAACATTACCAGCATTCAGGCGACGGGCGACTATGCGCAAACCAACGCCTGCCCAGCTACATTGGCCCCTAGCTTCGGTTGTACAGTCAGTGTCATATTCACACCTACCGCTTCCGGGATGCGCAGCGGGACGCTGAGCATTAGCGACGACGCATATGGCAGTCCGCAAGTTGTGAGCCTTACCGGTACTGGTTCGAGCACCGCGACCATATCCCCAACCAGCTTGGTCTTTCCCAACCAACCTGTGGGAATGTCCAGCTCTGCGCAGACTATAACCCTCTCCAACACTGGTAAAGGCGCGTTGAATATTACCAGCATCCAGGCGACTGGAGACTACGCGCAAACTAACACTTGCCCTGCCACACTAGCTCGTAGCTCCAGTTGCACGATCCACGTTACATTTACACCGACAGTTTCTGGTGCGCGGAACGGGACTCTGAACGTCAGCGACGACGCTGAGGGCGGTCCGCAGGTTGTAAACCTCAGCGGAGTCGGTGCGGATTTCAGCCTCGCAAGTTCGCCGAGCAGCAACCGTCTGAAGGCCGGCAAGACTGCTACGTACCAAATAACTATCTCTCCACTGGGCGGTGCGTTCACCAATGCGATCAAGTTAAGCTGCAGCGGAACACCAGCCTTGGCGGGTTGCAGCGTATCGCCGAATGCTGTGACGCCAAACGGCAGCGCCGGAACGGCAACGCTGACGATTACCACTACCGAGTCCGTGGCACAAGCGATTCCGCTTCGTTCATCACCGAACCGAATGATCTACGCGATCTGGGCGCCATTACAGGGCATTGGCCTTCTCGGGTTGATTCTGACCGGAGCTAGACCTCGATCAAAGAAGCTTAGGGTGATCTGCCTACTGGTTCTCATTGGCACGATGTTGGCGGTCATGATTGGATGCGCCGGAGGAACTGGCATCACAACCCCGCCGCAGACGGGAACTACTCCTGGAACCTACACCATCACGATCACTGGGACTTCTGGAGGCTTGCAGCACTCCCTGCCAGTCACTCTCACCGTCCAATGACGGTGAGAATGCGACGGCCGGTTAGTTGCAGGTGGCCATGTTTTGGCCGACGCCTTCAAGGCTTATGACGGAATTAGCGACCAGCGGCAAGCTCCAGAACTTGTTGTGGTGTTTGCGAAGATAATAGGCCGCGAAGACCGAACCGGCACTCTTCAGCGAAGCGACCGCATAGGCACGTCCGACCGTCGGATGAGTTCCATACAAGTACGCAGACTGAACTTCCACATTGCAAACTCCCTTCTTGTGAGCTAGCCAGTTCTCGCGGGCGAACAGCGTTGTGTATGAATCGGCGAAGGTACTTCCGGTAGAGATAATAGCCAGGCTAACGAACGTCTTATCGATTACTTTGAATTCGGGCTTAGCCGCTGCAATGGTAGGCGCCTGCAGTGGAGCAGCTTCGATCATGTTGACCCGTACGATGCTACTCGGGGCTCCTGGAAGTTCTGCAGCCATCGAGCTCGCGGCGAAGGTCATGATGACCATGGCGACGGCCAGTGCCGAACGCGCTAAAATTGCCAGATTATGTGCACCCCTAACGATGTTGCCGCTCAGGAGACTGGCCTCAGTGATCGGGTGCGTTGATTCATTACGTTTGTTCATGTACCGAAGATAGGCCAGCACTCCACCGGGCACAATGGCGAGACCGTAATAGAAGGTAGTAACGTATGGTAACCAGCCGATTGTGCCATAGACTCCGAGGCTCCGACTACGATGGTCCCGGAAGGTGCTTCGACCCACATTTCGTATCTACTTCTCGGACCACAAGTCGCTGGCGCTCGCTTGCCAGACAACTTCGTAATCACCCGACACGGCATGCGCAATCTCAAGAGTAGATAAACAGACGCATAGAATGCGCGCTGCATACCACTAGCAGCTGGCTGAAACACTCGGGTCTGAATCTGTTTTGAAAGCGCGCGGCTTCAGGTCGCGCCGTAAGTGCGGCAAACTCAATGCGGCTTTAAGCCCGCAGAGGGACGCTTCCGAGGGCCAATGCGACTTTTCCGCAGCCGCTAGTTCGTGTGCTAGCCAATATCCCTCAGAACAAGTAGGCCTCTGGGGCCATCGTCTTGTTCAGTCTCTGTAGCTAACCGGAATCCAGCCGCGAGACATATTTCCCAGATCGAGACGTAGCTTAGGGTGGTGTTCCCAATTACATCTTCCACGTGCCTGTTCCTAACTTACGTGTCTGATTGAGGTTGCGATTTATATATTGAGGCTCTTCCACTTCGGTGAATGGGTTGCAATCGGTTTCACTGCGGGTGCGACTTCATTCCAGTCCAATGAGAGAACTGAATCCATGATCTGCGGCCATCTAACTATTTCCACTCAAACGGTAGCGAGAGTACTGACTGGTCTGCTATTCGCGATCCTGATTACTCCACTCAATGCCCAGGTCACTTGCGAGTGCAACCAGTACTACGACATCAGCCAAGAAGTCACGTTGAGCGGCGTGGTGTCAGGCGTGCTCACCACACCCGCCGCAGGAACGATTATGGGCTCCCACATCCTCCTCACAACTGTCTCCGGTCTGGTGGATATAAGTCTAGGAAAATGGGGATTGCAGGGCGAAGGCGCGCTCTCGATTACTCCCGGCCAACAAGTCGAGATAACCGGTGTGATGAAACGTTTTGAGAACAAGAAGATATTGATAGCACGCATCGTGAAGGTAGGCGACAAGATTTATAGGATGCGCAACGAGCACGGGATTCCCGTGTCACCCCAAGCCCGCGAGCGTGCCAGCGGGGTGAGGCAGAAGGGGCAGTCTCTATGAAGCGTAAAGGGTACGGCCTCATCCTCGCGCCTTTAGTTTGTGTGGTCATGGGTTTCTCGACGAGCTGCAGCAATTCGATTTCTAAAACGGTTCCGACCGCGACAACGACGATGGCTACGGGCGGAACTACTCAAAGCGCACCGTCCGGCAGGACATTCGCAGAACCCTTGGCGCTGACGGTTTTTTCCAACGGATTACCGGCCAGCGGCGTCTCTGTGATCTTTACGGCTCCGGCTTCTGGGGCCAGCGGTACGTTTACGAACGGAGCGGCAACCGAAACGGATATCACCGGCTCCAACGGAGTGGCTACCTCATCGACATTCACCGCAAACAAGACGCCAGGAAGTTACACCGTTACAGCTGCAGTAGCAATGGATCCTACTCCAGCTCACTTCGATCTTACGAACACCCAGGCTTCCACCACTAGCTTTTCCTTCTATCTAAGCGGGCTGGAGGCCATCTGTGGCTCGGGTAATTACTATGCGCTAGCGGGGTCAGTGACTATCGACGCAAGCGGGAATGTACTGGCAGGCGAACAAGACTATAATGACGCAAATGGATGTATGTCGCCAGAGCCCAACGGCGACACGATCAATGCCGGAACGCTGACAGTAGACGCTAACGGACAGGGGACCCTGAACCTCACCACGAGCAACTCGAAGTTGGGTGTGGCCGGGACCGAAACGTTGGGCGTTCAGTTCGTTAATTCCAACCACGCGCTCATCATTCAATTCGACGGATCGGCGACTTCCAGCGGAAGCATGGACATGCAGACTCTGTCCACGACGCTCAGCGGGGGTTATGCGTTTATGCTCTCAGGAGTGGACCCCAGCTACAATCCTGTCGCGCGGGGCGGAGTTTTTTCGATTAGTGGCAGCAACCTTTCAAATGGAGCGGTTGACGTCAATGACGTGGGAACCGTGACCACAGGCACTCTGTTCACCGGCACAATCTCGCCGCCGGATTTATTTGGACGCGGGACGATTACCGGCACGACTTTAGCGAACACCATTGTCTATTACATTGTCGGCCCAGAAGCTATACGGATCATCGATGTGGACGCTACCGATTCAGCAGTTGGTTCGGCGTTTGGCCAAGGATCGACCACGTTCACCAGTACGTCCCTCGGAAGCTCTGTGTTTACCGTTGATGCAAGCAATTACGGTGTTGAAATTGCCGTGGCGGGCATGTTCACGGTTCCAGCCGCAGGAACATTCCAGGGAGTGGCAGACAACGATGAACAAGGGTGGGTGGTTTACAGCGGTTCTCCTATCGCAGGCAACTATTCCGTCTCCAACACAGTCGGAGGTGCGACCTACAATGGTTATGGCAGTCTGACGATTACGCCCGGCAGCTTAGGTTACTTCACCACCGTGGGTCTATACATGACGGACCCGAATCTCAATCTGACCGATCCCAATAACATAGCCGGTGGAGGAGGCGCTCTGGTGCTCGCATTAGATCCTTACTTCGCGGGCGCTACAGGACTCGTCACACCCCAGACAGACACCGCAACCGCGAGCTTCGCCGGCAACTACGGGTTTGGAGCGCAGGACTATTACACCGGAAACCCGGGTTGGGAGTTCGATTTCGTAGGGCAGGGTTCGGTCACTAGCGGTACTTTGAGTGGAACTGGACTGGTTAGCGATCCGTTCGCTTTCTTCGTTGCCTACACAGCCAGCGACTATTCTGCGGTCCCATTTTCGGGAACCGCGACACCTGATCCCCTAAACGCCGGGCGCTATACAATTTCCCTAAGCGTCACTGCTGGCGGCGCATCGGTTCCCTTTCAGGTCGTCATCTACCAAGCCAACGGTGGACAGCTGTTCTGGATGGACGAGGATACATCGGTTATCTATCCGAACAACCAGATTGGCACGAGTCTGTTTAGTGGGTCGCTCCAGCAGCAAGGTTCGCTAGCGTCTTTGCCCGCCGGAAGAATGCTCGGCGCGAACATGGCCAGTACCGCGAAAGCGTTAGCTCAGATACGAGGGAGCTGTGACGTTTAGTGACCATCCCTTATGAAATCGAGTGCAGAGAGATGGGTCCGGCAGGTCGACAGTCCCGTCTGTGGCGAGAACGCTCACCACCATCTTATAGCAATGGAAAGACATGTTGGTATCGGAGAACGGCTATTGATTTGCATGAAATCTCGGGACGGAGGAGTTGTGTCGTCGTAATAGGCACTGGCTCATGCTTAGGGCGCCAGTGCCTATTACGTCATTGTTTCTTCCGTCGGATGTTACTGGAAGGAGCCAGTTAATAGTGCAGGCGATTCAGCGGGAATCAAGAATTCGGCCAGATGTCCCACCAGAAGTAGCAAACCGTTGCCAGGAATTTAAAATCCTGATAGTGGATGACTCCCCGATCTACCGCAAATTAATAGATCAATCTCTTTCGATAGATCACTATCCGGTGCTGTTCGCCAAGAACGGTCGTGAGGCCCTTGCGGTTTTTGCTGAACATCGGCCAGCTCTCGTCATTACAGATTGGACGATGCCGGATATCGGCGGACCTGAGCTATGTAAGCGAATACGGCGCGAGTTTCAGAACCAGTATGCCTATCTCATACTGCTGACCAGCAACAGCGATAAAGACCAGGTCATAGAAGGCCTAGCAGCCGGCGCCGATGACTACTTAACAAAGCCATTCCATCCCGGAGAACTAGTCGCCCGGGTAGGAGTGGGGCGGAGAGTGATTGAACTTCATCGCCAGATCGAAGCCAAAAACCGTCAATTGGAACAGTTGGCGCTAACTGATCCGTTGACCGGCCTACCGAACCGTCGGGCGATCGACCTTTGGGCAAGCCGTCAATGCAGTGCTGCGGTGCGGCATAAATTTCCCATTTGGGTGGTAATGGCCGACCTCGACCATTTCAAGAGGATCAACGATACCTTTGGACACGATGCGGGAGATGCGGTGATCAAAAGCTTCTCCGAAGTGCTCAAGGCAAATACTCGTCACTCGAATATCTGCGGTCGCCTGGGTGGAGAGGAGTTCTTATTGATCATTACGCATGTCGAGAGAAAACAAGCGGAGATCGCCATAGAGCGTATCAGGCAACGCTTTCAGACGCAGGAGTTCACCTTCGAGGGCAAGACTGCAGTGGTAACCGCCAGTTTCGGCGTTGCGTGTTTTCGGGGAAGCGCGCCTACAGAACTCAGCAGTCTCCTGAGCCGCGCCGACGCCGCTCTATACGCTGCCAAAAGTAAGGGACGCAATCGAGTCGAATTCGAGCCAGACGTTTTCTAGCAGTCCAAATCCACCGAGTTCGCTTCACGCAAGCCCATTTACGTGCAAGTCGAAGCTTGCACCTGCGGAGACCAATTCGCGCGGCAGCTTTCACTCTTCGACTTCGAATTGCTTCGGACTTTGTTTGATTCGAAATCTCATCGGGAGAATAGTTCGGGCTTCCAACGGCTTTTAGTACGGCGCGCCCCTCTACCTCGATTCCGAGCGATCTAATAACTCCCGAACGACCCGACCGAGATCCGATAACGGATATGGTTTTTGCAGGATAGCGGCCCCCCCTTTCACGAGGGAACTAAGCAAAACCGATTCCGTCGTATGACCAGTGGCAAAAACCGCGGGAAGATCACACCGGATCTCGCGCATCTGCAGGTAGGCTTCCGTTCCATCCAAGATCGGCATTGAGACGTCTAATAAGACCAGGTCGATCCGGTTGTGATTCGCGGTGAACTCACGTACAGCCTCCTCACCATTACTCACTGCAATTACACGGTAGCCGAGCGCGTCCAGAGTCCGACGAGTCAATTCCTGAAGCGCTTCATTGTCTTCGGCCAGCAGGATTGTTTCGTGACCTCCGCGAGCGCGGCTCATCCTGGGAACTTTCGCCACTTCCTGAACTTCAAAATTGGCTGGAAAGTAAACAAGAAATATGCTGCCCCGCCCCGGTTCGCTGACGACGTTCAGGAAGCCCTCGTGTTGCTTGACAATCCCATAAACTGTTGCCAGTCCGAGCCCGGTTCCTTTTCCCATTTCCTTCGTTGTGAAAAACGGCTCGAAGATGTGGTCAAGGGTTGCTGCGTTCATTCCGACGCCCGTATCTGAGACTGAGAGCAAGACGTACCTACCGGGCTTCGCATAGGGATATTTCTTGCAAAACTCTTCCTCGACCTCCGCGTTTTGCGTTTCCACCAATACCCGTCCTCCCTTCGGAATTGCATCCCGCGCATTCAGACAGAGATTCATGAGGACCTGGTGAATCTGACTCGGATCGGCACGAATGCTGTTTAGATCGGGTGCCAGCGACACTCTGAATTCTATCCCTGCTCCCACCGCACTCTGCAGCAACGTCGTCGTTTCTGACACCAGTTCATTCAGATTGATATTTCGCGGTTGCAGGACCTGGCGACGGGCGAAGGCGAGCAATTGCGTCGTCAGACCCGCGGAGTGCCGTGCCGCGTCGCCGATCCTATGAAACGTCTCTCGCAGTTGGTCTCGAGAAACAGCTTCCGTTTTTTCCTCTCCGAGTTGCGCCCATCCCAGAATTACCCCCAGAGAGTTGTTGAAATCGTGTGCTATTCCTCCCGCCAGCCTGCCGATGGATTCGAACTTCTGTAACCGTTGGACCCGCTGCTCTAGATCCTTGCGCTGCCGTCTTTCTTCCTTCTCTCGAAGCTCCCTCTGGATCGCGGGAATCAAACGCTTCATATTGTCTTTCATGAGGTAGTCTTGCGCGCCTTGCTTCAGGGCAGTCACAGCCGTCTCTTCGCCAATCGTCCCCGAAAGAAATATGAACGGCACCTCCGAACCCTTCTCGCGCAAGAGCCTCAGAGCATCTGTCCCTGAAAAATGTGGCATCGAGTAATCGCAGATCACGACGTCCCATTCCATCTTGCCAACAGCTTCGTCCAAGGCAGCGGGTGAATCGACACGCTCATATGTGACGTCGTAGCCACCCCGTCGCAGTTCCCGAACCAGCAGAGCGGTGTCGTCTTCTGAGTCTTCCACGATCAATACACGCAGAGATGCGCTCATTGGGGTGCACTCACTGGAGGTGGAGGCTGGTTGAGGATCAACCAGTAAAGTCCAAGTTGCCGGACCGCCTCGATGAACTGGGTGAAATCGACAGGCTTGCGCACATAGCTGTTGGCTCCCAACCCGTAACTCTTGATCCGATCCTGATCTTCATTGGAGGAGGTCAGGATAACGACGGGAAGAAGGCGCGTGCGCTCATCCGCCCGCAGGCGCCGGAGGACCTCTAAGCCATCAACCCTCGGCAACTTTAGGTCCAACAGAATGACCTGGGGCGTTTCGGTTAAGTCCCGGCCAGTATAAGAACCCGTCCCAAAAAGGTAGTCCAAGGCTTCGACTCCATCATGCGCAACAACCACTTCATTCTTGATATTGTTCTTTTGCAGCGCCCGCAAAGTCAGCGCTTCATCGTCACGGTTATCTTCAACTAGCAGAATCATTCCGAACTCCCCTGATAGTCTTGTGCCTGACACCTCATCCAATGTCGGTCACCGCATCGACGACAGCACCCCGCGAGTCACACACTCGGCTTGGCTATGCTTAGCTCGTCGCTGGTTGTTGCCAACGAGAAATAGAAGGTCGCCCCTTCTCCAACCGTGCTTTCTGCCCAGATACGTCCTCCGTGGCGATTGACGATACGCTGGACCGACGCCAATCCAACACCGCTTCCTGGAAACTCGCTCCCGTCATGGAGCCGCTGGAAAGCACCAAACAACTTATCCGCATATGTCATGTCGAATCCAGCACCGTTATCACGGACGAAGAAGATCTGCGGATACTCCTGCCGCATCCCAAACTCAATCCGTGCATCCGCCTGTTTTGAAGTGAACTTCCACGCATTCCCGAGTAGGTTCTCCAACATCACTCGCAGCAGTTGCCGATCGCCCTCAACTGTCACATCGGGTGCGACGATCACGGTTGGTTGATGCCCCGGCTCCGCCATTTGCAATTGAGATACGACTTCCTCTACCAGACGGCTCACGTCCACCCTTTCTCGAATCAATTCCTGTCGCGCGGTTCGCGCTAGCCCCAGGAGATCGTCGATCAGCTGTCCCATTCGAGTCGTCGCCGCGCGGACACGCTGGAGGTGCTCTTTATCTGCTGGTCCAAGTTTGTCCTGAGCGTCTTCGAGCAGAGCCAGACTGAAGCCATCGATCGACCGCAGCGGCGCCCGCAGATCGTGCGAGACAGAGTAACTGAAAGCTTCCAACTCCTTGTTGCTGGCAGCCAGTGCAGCGATCCTGTCACTCAACTCGCTGTTGAGCTTCTGAACCTGCTGTTCGGCGAATTTTCGCGCCGTAATATCGCGGGCGATTTTCGAAGCGCCAATGACCTTGCCGGACCGATCCTTGATTGGAGATATTGTGACTAATACGTCGAGGCGCTTGCCCGATTTGGCTACTCGGACTGTTTCCGTGTGCTCGACCCGATCGCCCTGTCGCAGCCGGTCCAAAATCTCGATCTCATCGTTGACATGCTCGGGAGGATAAATGAGGGATATATCTCGGCCAACCGCCTCGTCGGCGGTATATCCGAACATCCGCTCGGCACCCCGGTTCCAGCTGACGATGATACCGTTGAGGTCCTTGCCAATGATGGCATCATCAGAAGACTCAACGATCGCCGCCAGCTTCCGGGCCGTTTCCTCGACCCGCTTGCGCTCGGTGATATCGCGGATGGCGCTGGAGACCAGCACGCCCTCTTCGGTCTCCAGGGGGCTGAGGCTGATCTCCACCGGAAATTCATGGCCGTCCTTGTGTAACCCATACAACTCCAAGCCCGCCCCCATGGGTCGTACTCGAGGTTCGCCGAAGAAGCTTGTTCTGCGTCCCGGATGTATTCCCCGGAACCGTTCCGGCACCAGCATCTCAATCTTTTTCCCCAATACTTCTTCCCGGCGATACCCGAACACCTTCTCGGTTTGCGCATTGACCAAGACGATCTCGCCCTGGGCATTTACCACCACCATCGCATCCGGTGCCGCCTCCAGCAGTCCGCGGAACTTCGCCTCCGCTCGTTTACGGTCCGTAATGTCGCGAATGGCGCTGGAAACCAGCAGGCCCTCTTCCGTCTCCAGTGGACTTAGACTGATCTCTATCGGAAATTCGCTTCCATCCTTGTGCAGGCCGTACAGTTCGAGGCCCGCTCCCATCGGTCGTACCCGAGGCTCAGCGAAAAAATGCGCGCGATGCCCTGGATGTTTGGCCTGGAAGCGTTCCGGCACCAGCATCTCAATCTCATGACCCATTAACTCTTCTCGGCGATAACCGAACAGCTTCTCCACTTGCGCATTGACCAGGACAATTTCTCCATTTTGGTTTACGACCACCATGGCGTCCGGCGCTGCATCTAGCAGCGTCCGCGACTTAGCCTCTGCGCGTTCTCGGTTGGTTATTTCCATCTGTAACGCCGCCGGACTGGGCAGGGTTATCATCTGCGGCACCAGCTTCACCAGCAGGACTGCGGTGGTTACAGAAGCTAGCGCTGTGACTGCCTTGATCGCTCCGGAAAGCCAATAAGTGGCGTGCCATAGCGTCCATATTTCCATCCCGTGAGTAAAACCGCAGGCAACAATGAATGTGCCAAAGCAGAAGAACATCCAGTTGAACGGTATGTCCCGCCTTCGGCGAGAGAAGTAGGCAAGAGTAAGTGGGATGGACAAGTAAGACAGAAAGATCAGAGCGTCTGACACGACGTGCAGCCAGATTAACTTTGTGTTCCACATGTAGCAGTAGGCATGGGGCATGAAGTCTTGACTGGCAGTGAGACGGGGCCAAAGCAAGGCGGTTGCGGCAATCGCTGTTACGATACCTGTAGCGAGGAGTGCGAGATTCCGATTGAGAACTGGACGAGTAGGTGGACGAGGAGGAGCAGGTGACGCAGCTTCCATAACGACCTCTAAGTTTTCCCCAGGCCGGAAGCAGGTGCAGCTCCCGGTCTAGACTCGGAAACTTCTAGGCCAAGATGAGCAAAAAAACTACGCCGTTAGACCAACGAAGCTCTCCCGCCCGTTCTGGTCTAGAGAATCGCTAAGTGGAGACCGCACTTCCACCCCCTCAGCGGGAACTGCTGTCTAACAAAACGATGTTTAATTTTGCCACACCTTGACCCCACGAACAATAACGATCCCGGTACCAGAAATCGAAAAGCTTTGTAGCTCAACGCATGAAAGCATGTCCAAGTGGCGTGCTGGAGTCCAACAATTTCGCCGCCGCGTACCATCGCGAGCATGATTGGCCAGCCGCCAGACCGCGTGTCTAGCCAAGCGATTCGTTCTATCCTCGGACCTCACGCGCTCTCATCTGTCCGTTCTTCGATTTTCATCTTTGACAGAAATTGGTATATAGTTGCCCGCCCGATTCCCAGGATTTCAGCAGCTCGCGCTTTGTTTCCCCCAACTCCCTCCAGTACTTGCATCACGTGGCGTTTTTGCACTTCGTCAAGCGAGAGAAACTTGTCGTCGATCAAGACCTCGGCGGTAAGCGGGCCACGAAGCCTCTCGGGAAGGTCGCCGATGTCGATCAGGTTTCCCTCCGCCATCATGCAAGCATTTCCGATTACGTTTTCAAGTTCGCGTATGTTTCCTGGCCAGGGATAGGCCGACAGGCGAGTCTGTACTCTGCGAACGAGGCCCGCAATTGGCTTGTTGTACTCGGTCGCGAATTTCTGAACGAAATATCTCTCCAACAGGGGAAGGTCTTCCCGTCGATTCGCCAGACTCGGCAACGTGATTTCTGCGACTGCTACGCGATAATAGAGGTCCTCACGGAATTGGCCTTCACGCACCATGGTCTTCAGATTGCGGTGTGTGGCAGCGATTACGCGCACGTCGATGTTGCGAGAAACAGCTGATCCGACCCTTTGCACTTGCCGGTCTTGCAGCACTCGCAACAATTTGCCCTGTGCCGCGGGAGAGAGTTCGCCAATCTCATCCAAGAAAATGGTTCCACCTTCTGCATACTCGAACAATCCGGCTTTGTCTTGAATGGCGCCCGTGAAGGCGCCCCGGACATAGCCGAACAATTCGCTCTCTACTAGGTTCTCCACCAGCGCTGCACAGTTGCAAACCACGAATCGGCCACCCCGCGCAGGACTCAGGCGGTGGAGTGCAAGGGCAGCCAGTTCTTTTCCTGTACCTGTCGCACCGGTCACGAGCAGTGTTCTGAAATGAGGAGCGACTCGACGAATCTTAGCGAAAACATCCAACATGAGAGGGCTGCGTGCGACCATTCCTTCAAACTGACAGGCATCGACCAGCTTTTGGTCCAAGTGAAGGGTCATCCGACGGGCGTCCGCCTCCTGCATAAGGTTTGCGATGCGGCTGCGAAGCTTTTCCACGTCGAGAGGCTTGGTCAGGTAATCGCAAGCGCCCTTCTGAATTGCCTCAACCGCCGAGTCAGTTGAGTAGTGAGCCGTGATCAAAATGACATCAACACCCGGGTCAATGCCCACCATTTTTTCCAGTAACTCCATACCCCCGATTTTTGGCATGACCAGGTCAAGCAATACGATTCTCGGCCGAACCCGCAAAAATGCTTCGAAGCCAACCTCGGGGTCGCTTGCCGTCAGGATCTCCAATCGTTCATTTGCGAGAGCGGCGGTAATTAGCTCCAGGTTCTCTGGATTGTCGTCGATGGCCAATAGATGGGGAACGATCGATCCGCTCATTGGGCCCTCCAAACGCACCATCTTGTTACATCTCGTAGTACGCTCATTAAGGAATAGCTTCTCGTCAACCATTCCCCTGCTACTGATCTAGGACAGTACGTAGTTCACTCAATAGACTATGTTTCGTGAAAGGCTTCTGAATGAATGCGCTACCCGGATCGAGCACGCCCTGATGAGTCATATGATTGCCGGTATAACCGGACATGTAGAGAACCTTGAGACCTGGTCGAAATTCCTTGATTCGCCCCGCCAGTACGGTTCCGCTCATGTTCGGCAGCACAATGTCCGTAAGTAGTACGTGAATCATCTCCCGGTGACCCTGCGAGATCGCAATCGCCGATGGGCCGTCTTTTGCAGCTAGGACTCGATAGCCCTCACTCTCCAGGAGTTCTACGGTGACTTCACGAAGATTCTGCTCATCCTCGACCAGTAAGACTGTCTCGGAGCCCTTTGCGAATATTATCTCCGCCGTCGGTCGAGGTAACGGTTCAGCCGCTTCCTCGATGCGTGGGAGGTAGATTTTGAACGTGGTGCCGTGACCTGGTTCACTGTAAACCCAAATATATCCGCCACTCTGCCTTACCACCCCATAAACCATAGAGAGTCCGAGGCCGGTGCCTTCTCCCGGAGGCTTGGTAGTGAAGAACGGTTCGAAGACCCTGGAGATATTAATGGAATCTATCCCGGAGCCCGTATCACTGACAGAGAGCAGGACGTAGGGTCCAGGCTTCACTTCTCGATGAGCGTTGCTGTAGGTTTCGTCAAGCTCGACGTTGGCGGTTTCAATAACAATTTTCCCGCCTTGCGGCATTGCGTCGCGCGCATTTACCACTAGGTTCATCAAAACTTGTTCGATCTGTCCCAAATCAGCCTTTACGCTCCCTATCGAGGCTGCAGGAACAAACGACAGAGAAATGTCTTCGGCAATCACTCGCAATAACATCTGACTAATATCTTTCACGACATCATTGAGATTAAGCACTCGCGGTAGCAATACCTGCTGGCGGCTGAAGGCAAGCAACTGACGAGTTAACGTGGCAGCACGTTGTGCCGCCTTCTTAACTTGACTAGCGTCTTTGACGGCTTCATCCATGCTGGAACGTCCTTTTAGCAGGTCGCAATATCCGATAACGACACCCAGCATATTATTGAAGTCGTGGGCCATTCCCCCAGCCAGACGCCCGACTGCTTCCATTTTCTGCGCCTGCCGAAACTGCTCTTCCATGTGCTTGGCTTCGGTTACATCGTTCGTGATAGCAAGAACGCAAGGAATTCCGTTGAGTTGGACGAGCTCCGCAGATACTTGAACCCTGCGCTCTCCGTTCGCCCTGGAATTGAACGCAGTTTCCAGCGCGCTTACTCGGCCATCACGATCTAGTGCTTCGACCATTTTGTTGCGGTCTTCCGGAAAGGCCCACACGTTCAACTCTCCTACTGTATGTCCGACCAATGCCTCCCATGGCCGGCCGATCATCTTAAGAAATGCCTCGTTCACATCCACGTATCGCCCCTCCGCTCTGGTGCTGATGGTTATGGGCAGCGGACTGGACCGAAAAGCCTTCGAGAACCTTTCCTCAGATTGCTGAAGTCTTTCCTCATTCTGCAAGCGCTCGGTGATGTCGCGCGCTTGTGCCAGAACGGCTTGCTGTCTGTAAAAAGAGAGTGCGTGACTAGTTGTCTCCACCTCGATCAGGGTTCCGTCCTTCTTGCGATGCCTCCATCTTCCTGCCTCATAACGACCGGCAGCACCCGAAATTACAGAGTCCTGCACTACCGGAATGTCTTCGGCGGGGCATATATCAAGAATGGTCATGCCGAGAAACTCTGAGCGAGAGTAACCGTAATGCAGGACGGCGGCTTCGTTTACCTCAAGGATCTCCAGCGATGTGCTGTCGAATATCAACATCGGGTGTGGATTAATTTCGAAGAGTAAGCGGTACTGCTTTTCTGATTCCCTCAGTTCCAGCTCTGCCTTTTTGTGCTGTTGCCGTAACTGCTCTCCATCCAAAGCACGGCGCACTGCGACCGTGAGGCGTTCTAGCCTATCCTTAAGGACGTAATCGGTGACCCCCAACTTGATGCATTCGACCGCAAAATCGTCCCCGAGAGTGCCCGACACCAGAATGAAAGGTAAGTCATGTCCCTGTGCTCGCAACCATTGGAATGCCTCCATACCGGTCCATCCCGGGAGCCGGTAGTCCCCGAGAACAATGTCGTAAGTGCTGGAATTAATCCGCTCCTTAAACTCATCCGGCGTGCGAACAATGACGGCATCTACCTGAAAACCGTCCCGCCGCAATTGTCTAAGCGACAGCTCGGCGTCGGCAGGATTGTCCTCGAGAAGGAGGACTCGGATGGACTTCTGTCTTGAAACGTCGTCGGGGACACTCACCGTGTGCACCACAGCTCACTTCCTTTTAGTTTTCTTCTCCTCTTTATCTAACGTTTTGACCGCTGGGCGGTGGCGCAAGGTTCACCTGCAGCCAATACGCTTCCATGTTACGTATGACCTTACAAAACACATCGAAGTCAACTGGCTTCTGTACATAACTGTTCGCACCAAGCTTGTAGCACTCACGAATATCCGACTCATGGTTGGAGCACGTCAGAATCACGACGGAGGTCGCTTGAATACCGGGAATCGACTTCACTCCTCTCGGCACCTCAAACTCGCTGAAGGCCGCCGCTTCCAACGGGCCTCTGAATCTGTCTTCCGGCCCCTTGTGCATGAGGAGATAATGCGAACGTTCCCTGGGGGAGGGAAATCTCCTGCTTAAATAATTAGGATTAGAATCCGAATTCTGGGTCTTCGCCAATAGCCTACTTCGTTTGTTCGGAAATCGTAAGTCGCTCGGCGGAGCATTTCTTCGGTTAAGCTCTGTGCGAGCATTCGTGCTTCGTCCCGAGTGCCCATCCATTCCGGCGGCCATCATTTCTCCCAGCTTGGCGGCGTACTTCATGTTCATGAGCGTCGCGTCATCCCTTCTAACCGTCAAACTAGCACTGTTAGTGGCGATGCATCAACTGTGCGTTGGTAAGCTAAATGCTTACGTTGGTAAAGGGATGCTTTTACGATTTGTCTAGTTGCTGGAAACGATATCCATTTTTTCGCTCATTCTCACCAGGTCAGCCGTGGATGCGGTGCCCATTTTGTTCATGAGCTGGCCGGGATGGACTTTTACCATTGCCTCGCTAGTTCCGATTTCAGCTGCTATTTGTGTGTTGAGCCCACCGGCAACAACCACAGGCAGAAGCTTCCGTTCGTCACGTGTCAGGGACTCAAAACCGTCGCGAAGAATAACAACCTCCTTCTTCTGCTCGCCGGGCCCCGTCTCGTCTCAACGCTAGCTGAATGGCATCCAGTAAATCTTGATCGCGGAATGGCTTGGTGAGGAATGCAACTGCCCCCGCCTTCTTGGCCCGCACGGATGTGGAGATACCACCGTGGCCAGTGATAAATATGATCGGAACGCGGATGTTGGCATCCGCCATCTCGCGCTGAAGATCAAGCCCACTTTCCCCGGGAAACCTGATATCAAGGATCAGGCAACACGGCGCATCAGTTCGTTTCCATTGCAGAAACTCACGGGGCGAGCCGAAGAGTTTGACTCTTAGTCCCACCGAGCGGATCAAACTTTTAAGAGCATCGCGAATCGATACATCGTCATCGACGACGAATACGATGGGCGGCTGCTCCGTCATGAAAGTGGCTGCCTTTGGGGACCAAAAGATCATCCCCTGCGCAGGCTCCGCAGTAAACCAAGTCATCTTTTGCGTCCCAAATCAAAAATACATGCGGACAGTGGCCAATTCCATTGTGCGGTGGCAAAACTTTCTTTACTTTGGTAAACGTGGACCAACGGACGTTTATCGCCTGGAACTTCATCGCTTTGAACCAGAGATGCCAATTTTCTCTGCCATCCTTACCAGCTCTGGCAGTGAATCCGCACCCATCTTCCTCATGAGTTGGCTACGATGGACTTTTACCGTCGCTTCGGTGGTTCCGATTTCGGCGGCGGCTTGTTTATTTTGCAGGCCTGAAACTATCAGAGGTAACACTTCACGCTCGCGCGGTGTCAGTAATTCGAGACGCTCCCTGAGCATTGCGGTCTCGGCCTCTCGTTGTCGCCTGATTCCGTCTCGCTCCAACGCCACGTGAATGGCATCCAGCAGATCCTGGTCCCGGAACGGCTTAGTAAGAAATTCTACGGCTCCCGCTTTCATGGCCTTTACCGACATGGGAATATCGCCGTGGCCCGTGATAAAGATGATGGGAATGTGGATGTTGGCATCGGCTAACCCGCGCTGAAGATCCAGCCCACTCTCCCCAGGTAACCTGACATCAAGGACCAAGCAGCTGGGCGCATCTGGTCGCTTCGCTTGCAGAAATTCGCGTGGCGATCCGAAGAGCTCGACCCTTAATCCCACCGAGCGGATCAGACTCTTAAGCGCATCGCGGATCGATGCATCGTCATCCACGACGAACACGACACTAGGCGGCTCGCTCATCTGACGTGTCTGCCTTTGGCACGGTGAATTGAAAAACTACCCCGTGTGAAGCCCCCGGAGTGAACCATAAACGGCCGCCATGAGCCTCGACGATTGAGCGGCCAACCGAGAGTCCTATACCAATGCCCCGGAGCTTAGTGGTGAAGAATGGATCAAAGATGTGGTTTGCTTGTTCGGGATTGACTCCTTCTCCCGAATCATGAACCTGGATCAGAACACCATCCGGGTGCTTTGCAGACGTGATGCGTAACTCCCGCGCCCGATGGGTAATCGTTCTCATCGCTTCGATGCCGTTCAGGATAAGGTTCAGCAGAACCTGCTGCAGCTGAACGCGATCCCCGAGCACACGGGGAAAGTCCGGCGCCAGATCTGTCTGAACCACAACACCACTCCGCAGAAGTTCGTCGCCAATCAGATTCAGTACTTCCCTGATGATGGCATTCATATCAAGTCGCTCCATCTGAGGTGGACCTTTTTGCAGCAGAGCGCGAATTCTCACGATCACCTCGCTTGCCCGATTCGCGTCCCGGACGGTCCTGTCGATGGCTTCCAGAGCCTCCCCCAAATTGGGCGGCTTCCCAGCCAACCAGCGCAGCGATGCACTGGCATTCGTGACCACAGCCCCGAGAGGCTGGTTGACCTCATGAGCAATGGCAGCGGCCAGCTCTCCCATCGCAATCACGCGGGACGCGCGGGCGAGATCCTCCTGTGCTTGGCGCAGTTGTTCTTCGGCCCGTCTCTGCTCGGTCACGTCCATACACGAGCCAATGTAACCGGCAAAAGAGCTGTCCGGGTTAAAACGTGGCACACCGATATCGGAGACCAATCGGTATTCGCCGTCGTGGCGTCGGAGATGATACTCCATCCTGAATGCCTCCCGGCGATCAAAGGCTTGAGTATACGTATCCAAACATCTCTGCAAATCCTCCGGTTCGACACCCTCCGCCCAGCCATTGCCGACCTCCTGATCAATAGATCTGCCAGTAAAGTCTACCCAAGGCTTATTGAAGTAGGTGCGGAGCTTGTCGGTCCCCGACATCCAGATCATCACCGGAGCACTGTCAGCCACCAGTCGAAAGCGTGCCTCACTCTCGCGCAGTGCTGCTTCCGCTCGCTTGCGCTCGGTGATGTCCTGCAAAACACAGGCGACCCGGGCGATGCCATTGGGATCTTCGATGGGGAAATAGGATATGGATAAGTCCCTTTCGCCGAGTTGGGGATACTTGTATCTCAGCTCATAGGTTACGACCTTACCCCGGAAACACTCGTCCAATTTTTCCTTGGCGACGTCCTCGAAAACCCCCGGGTTCAACACCTCTGAGATCAAACGCCCCAAGAGTTGTTCCTTCTCCATGCCGCGATAGTTCAGGAACGCACGATTGGCGAGCACGTAGCGGTAATTCCGGTCAACGACCACGATCATCTCCTCCAGCCCTTCGACGGCTTTCTCGTACTCCCTCAGCCTGGCCTCCGACCGTTTTCGTTCCTTGATATCGCGCGCGATCGCCTCGATGGCTGGTGACCCTCTCCAGAGAATTGGAATCGAGGCCGACTCGATCTCCACCGAGGAACCATCGAGCGCGATAAGAACATGTTCCATCGGAGGGGACGCGACTCCGGTCTGGGAGGAATCCCGCATGCGACGTCTTATGGAAGCTAATGAGTCGGGATGAATGATTTCGGAAAGCTCCTTGCCGACAACCTGCTCGGGCCGTTGCGCAGCCAACAATCTCACGGCGGAGGGATTGACAAAAACGATGCGTTCTTCCCTTACGACAAAAATCGCATCAGGGAGTGCTTCCACCAGCCTGCGAAATTTCTCCTCAGTTTCACCGAGCGCAGCATTGGCGGCTGTAAGTTGGCTGGTTCTTTCGAGAACCCGGCGCTCCAGCTCTTGGTTGAGCCGCTGCACCTCCGCCGCCGCCCGTCTGTCCACCGATGATGTCACCATGGCGGCCAGAATCACGACCAATGTCACAATAGTTATTCCGTTGTTGCCAAGCCGAGATATACTGACGGCATAGGAAAGATCCGGAGGTGAAGCCGGGATGAAACTTGCGGCAGCCATTCCGGTGTAATGCATCGCAGAGACGGCGGCTCCCATCACGATGGCGCTGCCAAGCCTTCGCGGAACACTCCATCTGCTCTCCTCTCGCAGATCGAACGCCATCAACAGCGCAATTAGACAAAACAAGGCTGCGAGCAAGATGGAAGCCGTGACCAGAAGCGGGGAGTATCGGGTGATGGCGGGCAATCGCATTGCGGCCATAGCGATGTAGTGAAGGCCCACGATACCAGCGCCCATAATGACGCTGCCCGTCAAGGCTTCACGCCAGCCCATCTTCTGGCGGCTCGCCACATATAGCCCGAAGGCGGAGGCGAAGATGGCCACCAAGAGCGAGGCTAGAACTGTCGGCCAGTGAAATTCGACGGGCACCGGCAGGTGGAAGGCCAACATTCCTTTGAAATGCATCGCCCAGATGCCGAGGCCCATAGCAACCGCGCCGCCGCTCAGCCATGCTAAACGAATACGGCCGCGTGCGCAGGTTACCCTTCCCGTAAGGTCGAGCGCGGCATAGGACGCGGCGATGGCTATAAATACTGAGCGCGCCACTTCGCCATAGTCGTAGGACCCCGGGAGCGCCGTGTTTGCGGAGATCATTACGCAAGACCCCCTGGGCTGGTTTGATCGGAACCCCAAGCTTGACAGGACGACTCGGAAGGTGGAACTCGGTCGTTAGCTTTTTCGCAGCCAATCAGACTGCGGGGAAACGCCCCCACAAACGACCCCCTGAACAGTGATCCCCTTGGGTGGCTCAGCAATTGTACTCGCGCTGCTCCAGGACCGGAAATGCCCTGCGCCTTGAAGCGGATGTATTCCCGAAAGGCCGCGATGATCGGTTGCGTACAAGGGCAACTTGTTATAGGGTCCGCAGATTAACAGCGACGGCCAGAGCGGGATACAGCGTGTCAGCGCTAGCGACGGGGATAGAGCATTGCGACCAGCGTACGCGAGGATTCCGAATCTCATTCTGTTGGATATGCTGCTGCCTAAACTTAGCGGGCAGAGGTTCTCCATCCTCATCGGCTTGTTTCCGACAGCTTATGCGTTTGTTGCACCCGCTGCAGAGCGTCCGGACGGCTTGCGCTCAAAGTCTCCAGGGGCGGGTAGGACTGTGGAGTGGTGAGAGTTCGGATCGGCACACTGAGCCCATCGCGGATTTGCTTGACGACCAGCTCCAGGGCCAGACTGGTGTTGGGTGGCACGATGACGGTGGCGGCCAACAATCCGCGGCGAACCCACACTTGACCCGTCTTCCACAAGCCATCACATCCTATGAACGGCAGACGAAGCCACCTTTCCGCATCGTACTCCCCTTGGAGTGCTTCGCGGGATCCCAAAGCCATAGAATCGTCCTGCGCTAGCACGCCGCAGAGCGGGATTTCGCGGAAGAATGAAAGACGCAGCCAACAATTAATCGCGCGAATAGCGCTCTCGCTGGTCCAGTTAGCTCTCAGAACCTTAAGGTCTATGTGCTCGGGCTTAGTTTCGTACAAGCCAGAACTCCGCTGCTGTGCCGGTGGACTGTGGGACGGACCTTGGACGTACAACACAGATCCCCGGTGGGGCATCAGTTTGGCCAGCTGCCGACCGTGAATGCGTCCGATCTCCCGATGATCGGACGTGACGGCAAATAGGGGGACAGAAAATTCCCGACGGAGCTCCTCCAGGTAGGCAACATCCCAGTTCACCACGACCCATCCAATTCCCGCCTGCGCAGCAGCACGAGCAACTCGCGGCAGGCCTGCTCCTCCGACAGGCTCCACTATGATCGCGTCAAACCGGGATTCGCTCGACGATTGAATGATCTTCAGCAACTGTTGGCTCTGGGCAATTGGATCGTTGTCAGCATAGACGAACTGCAACTCGACTCCGAGCCGAAGCGCAGCATCGTGGGCGTCCGCAGCCTGCTCGATCTGGTAATCGTTATCCAGAGTTGTCAGCGAGATTAGAATCTTTGGCTTTCTCATAACATATTGAGTTTCCCGCCGCCCCGCCAACGAGGAAGGCAGCCTAGACTGTCGCCGGCGTTATAAGCTCGCCCTCTGAGCCGAGCTAGTGCGAGACGGCGCGCCCGGAAAACGTTGAACCACGACTCTCCTTGATGCAACCGGCATGCCAAGCGGGCACAGGAAATGGTCTGCAAGCTGTTGACGATAGGTGAGATATCAGGCTACATACTTGCTGCCCGTTGGCCGCAGGGATAAGTGTATGAAAATTGGACTGCCGGGCGACGCAGTGGATCACCCCGATTCGCCTAGACCTGGCATGATCCGGGTGATCGCCTTTAACGGCGAAAGCCTGCAGAAACATTTGGTTGGTCTCCAATCTCGAACAGCGTTAGCGTCGGGCTGTGCTGACGATTCGGGCCATGACCGGCGGCGAGGGTTACGCACAGCGCCACCTCCGACAGAGCGACTACTATGACCAGAATCGGACAGTCAAAGGGCAGTGGCACGGACGCGGAGCCGAACTCCTCGGGCTCAAAGGAAAGGAGAGGTTACATCCGAAAACTTCGAGGCAGTGCGTCAGGGCCTCGACCCACAAACGGGGAATTGCTCCGGCAACGTCACGGGGCAGATCGCAGTGCCAGCAGTGGTGAGGAGCAAAGTAAGGCGCGTTCTCTTTATGACATTACATTTTCGGCGCCGAAGTCCGTCTCAGTCATGGCCATTGTTGGTGGTGATGACAGACTGTTCGCAGCGCACGCAACCGCCGTGCGCGAGGCCCTGGAGGAAGCAGAAAAATACTCGGCCACTAGGGTTCGCCTCGCCGGCCTGAACGAAAATCGAGCCACCGGAAACTGGATCGTGGCTTCGTACACTCACGACACGAGTCGTCAGCTAGATCCTCAGCTCCACGCTCACGCCGTCGCTGCCAATCTCACCTACGATGGGACTGAGGGACGTTGGAAGGCGCTACAGGCTTCCGGTCTATACGAGCGTCGCAGCTACCTGACCGAGGTCTATCGCAATGCCCTGGCTCGCGCGGTACGAGCCCTTGGTTACGAGATTGAAAACCGTCACGATGTTCGTGGTCGTGACAAGGGATTTGAAATTGCAGGTTTCTCCCAAGACCTGCTCGACACGTACAGTCAGCGCACTGCTCAGCGCGATGCGGCAATCCAAGAATTTACCCAATCACGTGGTCGGGCCCCAACGGACAACGAGGTTGCGGTACTGGTCAGGGCAACGCGGTCCGACAAGCTTCAGGAAATATCTACCGAACGAGTCCGCGATCTTCAGCAAGATCGACTGACCCCAGATCAGAGGCAAATGCTTCGCGATGTTTTGAACGAAGCTCAGACACTATCTCATTCACCTCAAATCAATCGCGGCATGCACGAGACGTCGCTTGCATACTCCCAGGAGCACATCTTTGAGCGTCTTTCAGTTGCCAGAGAACATGAGGTTCTGACCGAGGCGCTTCGTCACGGGCGCAGCAACGTCGACCTCAGCAACTTTCAGGGTTTTCTCTTACTAGAACGTGCAAAAGGAACGCACATATCCGCTGGGTACGAAATTGCTACACACGCGAGCCTCCAACGTGAGGGTGACATGATCGCGGTCATGAACCGCGGAGTGGATCGCTACGACCGCCTCGGCAAAGACTGTGACTTTGAGCCTTCGGACAAGCTGCGTCCCGAGCAAAGGCACGCTGTCGAGGCAGTGCTCGGCTCTCGTGATCTGGCGATCAACGTTCGGGGGGCTGCCGGTACTGGCAAGACTGCTACGCTCCGTGAAATTGACCGTGGTCTCAGAGAGGCCGGACACGAGGTTCTGGCGGTGGCTCCTACCCGGAGTGCCGTGGACGAACTGGAAAAGGTCGGCTTCCGAGATGCGATGACTGTCTCTCGACTTCTGGAGAGTCAGGAGCCACAGGGGACGCTGCACGGCAGGGTATTGATTGTTGATGAAGCAGGTATGGTTTCTGGCCGGCAGATGCAAAGCTTGCTTCACCTCGGCGAAGATCAGGGAGCCAGAATTGTATTTTCCGGTGACACCCGGCAAATTTCCAGCGGCGAGGCACCCATGCTGAGATTTCCCAACTCACCGACGCGATTCGCCAGGATCGGAAAGAACACGGCGAACTGGGAGCCGGCCATTGTTTTGATCGGCACGTATCGCTTCAGTGGACAAGAGCCCAGAAAGAGGAACTGTCCAACTATCAAGAGGGGCAGATTCTGCAGTTTCACAGAGACACGAAACTCGCAACACGACATGAGTCGCTGGAAGTCGTGCGCACCGGCCCTGAATCTCTGGTTGCGCGAAAAGAAACCGGAGAAGAGGTTAACATCTCGCCGAAACAAACGCGCGCGCATTTTCCGTCTATGAGCGTCAGCCCATTGAGGTTGCCCCTGGCGACAGCCTCATGCTCACAGCAAATCGTCGAGGGTCAGAATTCAAGGCGACCAACGGAGAGCTGGTCAAAGTGAAGTCGATAGATGGCGGGGCCATTCATCTCGAAGACGGAAGAACGGTTCCTGCGAACTATCACGAACTCACGCACGGTTATGCGGTCACCGCCCATAGAAGCCAGGGCAAGACAGTAGATACAGTCATCATCTCGCCAGACGCTATGAAGAAGGAATTGTTCTACGTGGCTGCCACAAAGCATGTGCGAATGCTTTCTTCTAACATCCTTCTGCCCATCTCATCCCGCGAATCGACGTGACTTTTTCAACACCTACGGGATTTATCAACAGCCATGCGTGTTCCGGTACCGAGCGACCGCCCACACCGAGGAAATCGCGGGAATTGGGGCAGCATTGTTGGTGCAATCGGGTGAGGTTTGCAGGAAACGCAGGAGCAAGACGAGATCATTAGGTTTGAGGCTTACAGGAAGGAACGAACAAGTGTATTGCCTGAGGAGTGCAGCGTGAACCGAAGAACCCGAATGTCGGGCCCCTCTCCTCTGGGTGGAGCATAAGAACCAACGGTGAGTCCTCGCATAGGCAAATTTGCTTCAGGTGACACGGTTGGCGTCCCCGACGGGATTTGAACCCGTGTTACCGCCGTGAAAGGACAAAAGAGCAACCTTGGACGCATTTGCATAGGTTGGTAAGAATAAGCATTTCGCCAGTGTTTATCATGGTTGGCGGCACCTCTCGCCTTGTATGCGTTTGTACCGCTAGGGACTCATTTGCGGCAAGTTATGTCACCGTAATGTCACCGCGGAAGACGGCGTGTACTTCCGGGTTAACGACCAGGTGCTCGCCGCAAAAATGCGACAATCTTGATGAGATTGTCGCATTTTTCGTAGGCACAACCATTTATTACAGTCACGTCTCCCACACCTCGGCAGTTGACGCCATAGACTGGATGAGCCAAACCTTTTCAGGGCTGTAATCGCCCAAGGCTACCTGTTTATTCTGCAAGGTTTAGCTCAGAAAACCTGCCCGATTTTGTCCTCTTTATTGGAGCCAAAATGGAGGCAAGCTGTACAAGTCTGAGCCTGCCGAGATTTGCCTCGATTCGACACGGTTTCTAGTAAGCAATGCACAATGTCAGATTTCAGCCGACTCGACTTCGAAAACCCATCCCGACCATACGAGCTATCGCTGTGAAAGGGCGCTCATATGATGTATCACGTTGTGATTACAGGGCACCGGTCGCGCCGTAATGCCCTGTAAATAGCAGCAGGGAGTACAAAGGAACCGACAGACTGTGTATCGTCTGTGTATTGCGAGTTCTGAAGCAAACTTTGGAAAAAGGTGATCTGGCGGTCTTGGGAACGAAGCACAAAGACCATTTCGAGCCGTTCTGGCAAGACGAGATGGACTGGCTGTGCATTGTCGAATTTTTGCCCACCGATAATCGAGAGGCCTGGCTCTTTAATGCCGAGATCATAGGGTACATGGTTGGCTGTGCAAATCTCACGAACACACGCTCGCTAGTACTGCTCGGTGATCCTGACGCCAGCGCTTATGAGCTTCTATTTTCCTTTTCGCCTCCTGAGGAGAAAAACGACTTCCTGAACCTGGTCCGTTCAAATGAGGAAATGGGTAAGGACTACATCATTGAGCTTACGCCGCCCACTATCGAAGAAATCAGGAATGCTCTCCACTCGCAACGGTCCTACCCCAGGATGGTCTCACCCATGCCATGCTGATTGCAGCCACCGTTTGTGCAGCTAGAGGAGATAATCGAGCTGTATCGTAAGGCCGGCTCACAATCCGTCTGCGAGACGTTTTGGAAATGGATGGAGTCGGCTGACCGGTGCGGACCTACTGATTAAGGGTCACATAAGGCTCATCCATCCAAAAGGTGGCAACTCACAAGAAACCAGTAACTTACAAGAGTCTTGCGCGCACAGAAAATTCGCTCCAAGTGCCTGAAAAGTTCGCCATATTTGGCAACGTACAGCCACAGTTACAGCCACACTTGGCACAGAATTCATGCCGCTTTCGAGCATCAAAGCCGAATCGGTACTTCTTTTCCTAGTGTGAAATTCGCATAATCTGCACTGGAGAGACGGGCCTCGAACCCGCGGCCTCTGCCGTGACAGGCAACGTTCTAACCAGCTGAACTACGCCCCCGCATAATAAGGACTGTATGATTCCTTTCGCTTCCCTCCGACACCCTCTCGTTCCCTGCCGCACCATCTGGCCTTGCTGTGACAGGGCAGGCGACTCACTAGTTCCAATGCAAAGAGAAGAGATGCTTAGGATGGGGACGACGCCATATCATGACGGCTAGCAGAATGACGACGACGGCCAGCAAGAAGAGTGGAAGGATCGCAGACATGCTTGCTCACGTTCTTTCCGATCACCATGCTAGGCTCCGAATGTCGCGCAAATGTCAAAAGTGTCTCCGGGTTGCTTGTGATTCCAGTCACGGATGTGCAACTTACACCAACTGCTCGGGTTGCTGCGTGGTCCTCTTGTTGCGCGAATGTTAAGATGGTTTTCGACAACGCGCTTCCGTATAGTCCGACACCAGTCCAATTCCAGTGTGTCCTGAGGCATTGACATGACCGCAACAGAGATTCACCTCTCCGAAAGACTGAAGCGATTAGGGTTCACACGGGAGAAGCAAATCAAGCTTTATGGATCACAATTTGAGTTGGTCGGTGATCCTATTGTGATGAGCGACACCGTTGTGTTCTTTGACGCCATCGAACAAAAGTCGGGACAACTCAGGCGCGTTCGTATCCCTTTGACCATCGTCCACATGGCGGTGCAACAGGTCGATCTGACTCCTGCTGCTTGATTTCGCGCCGCTCCGCTACGTAGTGTGCTCGTCTGAAGGGGTCGTATTCCGAAGCTTCGCCCACAGTTTGCGCCAAATTCGCTCAAAACCACTTTGCTCCAAGCGAAAATGAGCGAAAACGCCTCCAGTTCTCGACAGTTATCCTTAGTGATCAAAAGGCGCGTAAAATTGCCT
>CAVQDY010000024.1:0-47471 GCA_963711365.1 Terriglobia bacterium
AAAACTGCGCATCCCGTGCGCCTGCTGATGCCTCTCGGTAGGTTACCTCTGAAAGCGAATTGCCCTTACGAAACCGCCGGAATCGGGTTACAATTTGATGAAGAATGCGCATGCCAGACCGGTTCCAGAGAAAGCTCTAGTGCTTTCTCTGTAAAATCGGTAGAAACGCAAGCAACTTGTCGCAGGTGTCGCTCATCTTTGTAAGGAGCGGGTTCCAGAGTAGTTAGATTAACTTTCACACCGAGCAGCAAGGAAAGTCCGTAGCGGCAATATGGGATCCCAAACAGTCAATACGAATGTCCCCGGGCAAGAGCCGGAACTGCATCTGCTGATTACAGATGGCCAGTACAATGAGCCTCTGTATAAACATCTCTTCCGCGAAATCGACGACTTCTTCTTCCCTAAAAAGCTTCCACCTCTCAAACTGGAGTCGAAGCCCGAACCAGTGAAAGACCTATGGGGCTTCTACGATTACAAGAGAAACGGCGTTCTGGGATCGACCGGCGTTCACGTCCTCATTATCGGATTGATCGCCCTGAGTTACGTGGCCTTCAGACATGCCGTGACCGTTGCCCCGCAGCAGAAGGTGACGGTGGCATTGGTGGATCCCGACGACCTTCCGCCTTTGAAGCCTTCGAAGACGCAAGTTGGCGGCGGTGGCGGCGGTGGCGACAAAGATGTGCTGCAAGCCACTAAGGGCAAACTGCCCAGACTCTCGATGGAGCAGATCACGCCTCCCGTCGTGGTCGTACGCAATGAACATCCGAAACTCGTCGCCGAACCGACGATTATCGTTCCCCCGCAGGTCAAGTTGGCGTCGAACAATATGCCGAACTACGGCGACCCCATGTCGCACGCCGTTCTGCCCTCGAACGGCACAGGTTCCGGCAGCGGCATCGGAAGTGGTTCAGGCGGTGGGGTTGGGTCGGGCAGTGGTCCGGGATTCGGTCCCGGTGAAGGTGGTGGTACGGGAGGCGGCGTCTTCCGGATGGGCAGCGGCGCTGTTCCACCTCGAGCGATCTATTCGCCGGAGCCGGAATTCTCTGAAGAAGCCCGTAAAGCCAAATATCAGGGCGTCTGCACGCTGGGCGTAATTGTCGACGCGCAGGGGCGGCCTACCAACATCCGCATTCTGAACAGCCTGGGCATGGGACTCGATGAAAAGGCGATTCAGGCCGTCAAGACCTGGCGTTTCGAGCCTGCCATGAAGGACGGCCACCCGGTTCGCTTCGAAATCGCCGTCGAAGTGGACTTCCACCTGTACTGAGTTCATTGTCAGCCGCTGAACGTTTTTTATAGACGCTCCTTACAGCGTCTATTTCTTTTTGAGCACGGCGAAATATCCCTCCCACCTTTTGCGGAACCCTAATCGTTCGTAAAGCGCAACGGCACGTGCGTTATCGCTTCTAACGTGTAGGAACGGTGTTTCGCCACGCTCCCGAATTTGTTTCACAACCTCCGCCATCAGTACGCCATCGTAGCCCTTCCCAAGGTGATCGGGATGCGTGCAGACGGCACTGATCTCGGTGAAACCGGGGACTTTCAGCCGCTCGCCGGCCATGGCTACGAGCTTGCCTTGCTCACGAATGCCAGCGTAGAAACCGAGTTCGTGGGTGCGCGTCCCGAATGGTCCGGGCTTGGTGAGCGCCGTGAGTTCCAGCATCACGGGCGAGTCCGGCGTTCTCAACTCGACGATCTGCGGGTTCGAATTCGGCAGACTCTCCGAAAAACTGCCGTTCTCGCAGACCATCTGCAGTAGCGGGGCGCCGACAACGTAATCCCATGCTGCACGCGGTTTGTGCTCTTCATCCAGAAACACGCCGACCGACTCCCCGGGATTCACCAAGCCGGCTAAAGAAGCGTAACCATCCTCGTTCGGTTCTGCGAACCCACACAGCGGGCTCACTTCACGCGGGAAGCGCCGCGCCGACGCAAAACTCCCGGCAAAATGCGCTTGCCGCGTGGTCAGGGCCTGCCAGATCACGTTATCGAGAGGATGCATTGTCTGATGTTCGATGGGACTGCGTGTGCCGGGACTCAGTGTTTTGATTGCGACGATCATCTCGAAGACACAGTAATTGTGCGGAAGGCGGGAAACTATCCAATTCTTGCGGGGAAATGGCAGACATCATTTGTAAAGCAAAAGGGCTCCATCAAATACCGCCGCTTTGCAGAGAGGATCTCCAACGGCGAGCGCGGTGCGTGCCGGAGATCCTTCGCTCCGCCGGAAAAGCGGCTCCGCTCAGGAGGACGCCAGCAGTGGCGACGTCCACTGGCGGATTCATTCTTTCAGATCCACATGTTCAACTTTCTCTATTCTGTGGCCGAGGAAACGTTGGCCAAGCCGCTGAAACTTTTCGGTCGAGTCCGTAGCAAAGAACTTCAACCTTGGCACCGCGCGCCGCTCTTCGGCATCGTTTCCAGTTGCTAGCACCAGTCGTTTGAACTGCGCCGCCACGTCGCGGGCTGTCGATTCCGCCGAATCGACGATGCAGACGTGGCCCGGCGTTACTCGCGCCAGCAGTGGCTTAAGCAAAGGATAGTGCGTGCATCCCAGTACCAGCGTGTCCGCGTCATGAAAGCCATCGGCGAAGGCCTCGGTGAGGTAGATGCGGGCGACCTGCTCCGTCACCGGATGCTCTACCCAGCCTTCTTCTACGAGGGGAACCAGCAAAGGACAAGCTTTCTCGCGTGCCTGCAGACCGCGCGACTCCAGGGCTTTTCGATAAGCATGACTGCTCACGGTTGCATCCGTGCCGATGACGATGATCTTGCGATTGCGAGTGGCAGAATTCGCAGCGCTTGCTCCCGGTTCCACCACGCCCACAATCGGCACGCGAACCGCCGCCTGTATTCGATCAAAGGCGAGCGCCGTTGCCGTATTGCAGGCAATCACGAGCATCTGCGCCCCATGCGATTGAAGATAGTGCGCTGCTTCCACCGCATATCGCGCGACGGTTTCCACCGACTTGGACCCATAGGGAAGGCGGGCCGTATCTCCGAAATAGACATAATCTGCCGCAGGACCAACTTCAAGTAAAGCTTTAAGTACGGTCAAGCCGCCAAAGCCGGAATCGAACACACCAATGGTCGAACGTCGCATGGATGGGAAGATGATAAACCTCCCTCTTCGGATAAGTGGGTGACCAAAGCGATACGCCGCGGGGAGGAAAGGTTACCTGTACTTCTCTACGTCCCCGTTGGTGAGATTCTGCTACTTCGACCGCACTGCCTCTCGGGCGTCAGCAGCGATAATGCCGACGTTCCGGCAGCACGGTCCTGGCGGAATCGGTGCTCCATGCGGACACGTCCGGGGATGTCCCAGGAAGGCGCAGATCTTGTCGGTCGCTTCGGGGGAGAGAATGTGCTCGAATTTGCAGGCCTGCTGCTCGATTTCCGTCTCGCTGTCCATGGCCAGGCTGTCGGTGAAGAGCCGCTCGGCCAGCCGATGGCGGCGAATGATGCTCCCGGCGCGCTCACGGCCGCGAGGCGTCAACTCCACAATCATCGTGCCGTCGCCAACCGACGCTGCCACGGGCTTCAGAGCATCGTGGCAAGGATTCACAAATGGTTTGTGATCGTGCGGCTGCGGAGGATGGGGCATGGACACGACAAGCCCCATTCCCATCATCTTTTCAATCGCCAGGCTCACCGGAAGCGCACCGTGCACTTCCATGCGCTCCACCTCAGCGATCTCGCCATGCTCTTCCAAGACCCAAAGTTCTTCCAGAACTTCGTCCAGTTGTTCCTCATCGGCCATGGAGAAGACTTCCTGCGAGGCAATCTTCCCGTGATGCAACTCGATTCGGCGGTCGGCCAACCGGGCTACGACAGGATCGTGTGTGACCATCACGATGGTGCGCCCTTGCTGATGGAACTCGCGCAGCAGCCGCAGAACAATTTCTTCATTCTGCGCATCGAGATTTCCCGTGGGCTCGTCGGCCAGGATGATCCGCGGATCATTGATCAGCGCTCGCGCAATGCATACCCGCTGCTGCTCGCCCCCGGAAAGCTGCGAAGGCAAGTGATGCGCACGATCTCCCAGGCCCACGCGCGTGAGCGCCTCAACCGCTTCGTTTTCGTCGGTCATGCTGTGGAAGTACTGCGCCAGCATTACGTTCTCTACCGCGGTGAGGAAGGGAATCAGATGGAATTGCTGGAAAATAAATCCGATTTTTTCGGCGCGCACGCGATTCAGTTCCGCCGCTGAGATTCCGGCAACATTTTGTCCATCGAGCCAGATTTCACCCGACGTGGGTTGATCCAGACAGCCGATCAGATTGACGAGGCTCGATTTCCCCGACCCGGACGGACCCATGATCGATAGCCACTCGCCGGCCGTGACATGCAGAGAAATGTGGTCGAGCGCGTGAATGGCGCCATTTCCGTTGTCTTTGCCACTGCCGGTGCCCGCTTCCTTGGCGGGATAGAGCTTGGTGACATTCTTGATCTGGATCATTTCACTCTCCCCTCAGGATCACGGCAGGCTGCACCCGGCGCAGCAACGAAATCGGCAGGATCGCTGACAACAGCGTCACCGCCATGCTACCCGCCAGCACCACCGGCAGAACGCCGAAGCGCGGAACGACCGGAGCATGAAAGTTCGCGCGACCAATCCACGCCGCAATCCCGATACCGATGAGAAATCCTAGCACTGCTCCCACGGCTCCCAAGGCGGCGGCTTCAGCCGCGAAGAATCCATTCAGCAAGCGTTCCGAGGCTCCCAAGGCTTTCATAATGGCGAAGTCGCGCCGTCGATCAAAGACCCATCCCATCAGCGTGGAAAGCACGCATAATGCGGCGGTCAGAATAATGAGAGCCGCGGCAGCCAACAACGTTGCCCGCGTTTTGCCGAGCACGCGCGCCTCGCCTTCCATAATCTGACGCACCGGCCGCACATCGGCCGCAGGAATCGCTTGCGCCAGTTGGTTCATCATGCCGTTCACTTCTTCTGCTGAACCACTGGCCGCGACTTCGATCGTAGACGGCTGCACGCCTGTCCACGAAGTGAAGTCGGAGAGCGAGATGTAAATCCGGCTGTCTTCGGCTGCTCCGGTCTGCACCGTTCCCGTTGGGGCAAAGTGCAGAGTCTTACCTTGAAACGTTAGATCGAAGTCCTGCCCCTTGGGAGACACAATTGGCAGAGCCCGCACTCCAACCAAAGACGGGTGCCCCATTTCTCCCTGATTTGGGGGGAAGTGGGGATTTTCACTTGCCGCAGGCCATTTGCTCACCGACCACCATCGATTCAATTGCTTGACGCGATCAAAGTCCGTGCCGGCAACCACGATCGCCTGACCATCGCTGGTGCGGGCCACAATCATCCCGAAAGGCGCGGCAATGCCACGACCGGCCAAAACCGAATCCACATGTCCGAGCGCCTCGACGGGAAGGGAAGCGCCATCCTTTCCGACGAGGATGATGTTCGCCCCGTAGTTGCGAAATTCGCGCTGCAGCTTGGCCTGCACGTCGACATATAGATTTAGCATCGCCGTGGCAACGGCCGCTGCAACCACCATTGCGAACAGCGCCGAAGCCGCACGTCCGCGTCGCAGCACAGCTGCCCTCAGCAACATGCGCACCAACATCGAAGTGTGTGGCCGCTGCGCCCGTATCGCCGCCAGATCCCGCGCCTGATGCGACATGGGCGCGCTCACAGTTCACCTCGCAGCGCGAATACAGGATCGAGCATGACCGCCCGCCGGATCGCCATCGCGCTTCCGGCAAAGGTCACGATTACTGCAATGGCAAGAATGACCGGGAACAGCACGGGAGAAATCGAGATCTGCGAATTAAAGATCGACTGGCCGATCTCGTGAGCCAAAAGACTGCCGGCTCCAAATCCAACCACGCCTCCGAGCAATGCCAGCAGTGTCGCATCGGCGAAGAAGACCGCTGCGATCGCAAACTTCCCAGCGCCTAAGGCTTTCATCAGCCCAACTTCCGCTCGTCGTTCGAAGATCGCGGTCGCCATTGCGGCTGAAACCGCCAAAGCCGACGCCAGCAAGGCCGCCAAGGTAATCAGGAAGATAAGTCCTTCGATCCGCGTCAGCACTGCGCCTTCATTCTGCGAAACCTGACGAATCTGCTCGGCGTGCGAGTGCGACATGGCCTCGGTCAACTGCAGCGCAATTGCCTGCGGATACGGCGTGCAATACCAGCGGTCGTAAATCGCTCCCGACATGCTCTTGGGATCGCGCCGGCCGAAAGCATCCTCCGGCTTGGTCAGCGCACTGACATAGACCCGGCGCACCGCATCGGGCTTGCCGATAATCTCCTGTGCTAATGCAAGCGGAGCCACAATCTGGTCATCCTCGGCGCTGCCGGTTGAGAGCACGCCGCTGACATGCAGCGTGCGTCCCGAAACTCTTAATAGGTCGCCGCCCTTTTCCCCAAGGCGAGCAGCCAGCCTTTCTCCCAGCAGAACGTCGCGCGAACTGTCATTGGGCCAGGCACCCTGAACCTTCCACCATGGATGGGTGCTGCGCACACCCGTGACAAAGCTTTCATTTCCGTAGGAAATTTGCTTTGCGAAGTAAGTCCCAAGCAGAGTCACATCCTGCTTCACTCCATTGTGCTCGAGAGCCGCATTGACCGGAAGCATCGGAGCGAAACCTGTGATGTTGTTATGCCAGAAAATTCCTTTGATCTTGGGGAGATCGGCCTCGCTGAGAAATGCCCCATCCGTCGGCGGCTTGAGATTCACCCCGCCGATCTCGACATCTAGAGTGTCCTCTTGTGGAGTTACAACCAGGTTGGCGCCAATGGTGCGCAGTTCGCGATTGATCTTATCGCCGATATCGGTGGCCACCGCAATCATCGCCGTAGCTACAGTGACGCCCAGAGTGATTGCCGCGCCGGCCAGTATTTTACGCCGCTTCTGCCGCCGGAAAGATTCGTAGACGAGCCGAATGAACATCGGCTACTGTCCCCCGAATATGCGGCTGCCTGCCGCGACATCGGCCTCCTCGATGACGATTGCGTCAGCAGTCTGGACCGCCTTCAGCGGAATCGGGTTGCAGCCTCCGGCCGTTCCGATCGACTGCGGATTGATGGGTGCCGCGCAATTCTTGCACACCACACCGTTGCCGCTCTTGTAAAAGCCCATCGCGCCGCAGATCTCGCATGCATCTAATACCGTCGCAATCTTGCCATCGGGCTTCTGGTAGAGCCAGAAGCGCACCTCGGTCCCGCCTTCTTTTGCCTGATAGCGGTGCAGGTCGCCATCTTCCACCTGCGTCAGAGGAATGCTTAGCTTGCCATCGGTAAAGGTCACTTCCGTCGCTGGCGACAGAGCGCTGACATTCTTCGTATAGACGAACTCTGCGGTTACCATGGCGATGAATACGAACGAGAACGTATACACCGAGCCCATCCAGAGCCGCTCCCGACGCGCGGTCCAAGCCGCTTTGCGCCTCTCGGCCGGAGAAGCCGCAGCATCCACGACCGGAGCGCGCCGCTTGGCCTCGAACAGAACCATCAGTGCCGCCAGGGCGAAGATGGTCACAAAGAAAAACCAGTCATTGCTGACGATCGGTCCGATAATCGCCATTTCGCGCTTGGAAGAGGGAAGCACTCCGCTTTCCGAAAGCTCGTGCAGTCCTGAGATCACCAACTGCGCCGCCACCAGGAACATAATCGCGGTCGTGATCTTGAAGAACTTCTGCAGGTTGATCCGGACGCTCCCTTTGACGAACATCACGCCAAACGCGATCGCTGCAATCAGGCCGAAAAGCGTACCTAGGAAGCTCATCAGATCGCTGGAATTCAGCGACACGCCTGCGAGCATCAGGACGGTCTCAGCGCCTTCGCGCAGCACCATCAGGAAGATGAAAACGAACAATCCGAACCATGCGTCGTTGCCCGCCAGCAAGCCGACCTTGCCCTCAATCTGGCCCTTGAGCTTGCGGCCGGTCTTCATCATGAAGATGACCATGGTGACCACGAAAAACGCGGCCACCAGCATCACCCAGCCTTCGAAAACGTCTTCGTTCAGGTGGGTGCGGGAGATGACAATCGCCACCGCGATACTGCCCAGAAAAGCCGCAACCAGAGCGGCGTAGACCGTCTTGCGCAGTTGGGGCCGCCCAATCTTGGTGAGGTAGGCCAAAGTGATGCCAACGATCAGCGCGGCCTCTACGCCCTCGCGCAAAGTGATAATAAAAGCCTGGAGCATCTAGAACGCCTCTATGACTTCCGTACGCCTAAAATGATTTTGAAAATGATTTTCAATTTCAACTTTAAGGATATTCCCGGGCTGCCGGACCCGTCAATCCGCGTCCATCACAGATGTGCGTGATTAGCATCACACTGCGCAATTCCGCGGTTGAAATGCTTCCGCCTTCAGGGAAGTGTGAGGGATTAGGGCAGGCACATCTGCTGAATGGCCGGAAAGGACCTTAACCGTCGTCACCCATTCGCGGCCGTGGTCGCCTCAGACTTTTTTGACCTCGCCCGTACCATGCTCGTAGGATTCAATCATCGCCTTCACGGCGGCCAGTTTTCGTTCAGCGGGGTGCAGAAATTCACGGTTGTTTCTGTCCGCGGGTTTGTGAATACAAGGAGCGAGTACCATGTCAGGATCGAGTAAATCGCAAGCAGGCATTCTCTCCCGTCGCGGCTTTTTTGGCTGGGCCAGTTCTGTGGCCGCCGCCTTAGGCCTGGCTCCGCTGGTTTCTTCCGCAAAAGCTTTTTCGTCGCCGACGGGATCATCGCCGGCCATAGCGTCAGATGGTGAGGATTACTATGCGAAGCTTGGCGTCTCGACGATCATCAACGCGGCCGGTACTTATACCACGCTGACGGCTGCATGTATGCCTCCCGAGGTTCTGGCGGCGGTGCAGAAGTCTGCGCTTCATCCCGTGCGCTTGCACGACCTGCAGCAGAAGGCCGGGGAGTACATCGCGCGCCGCCTCAAGTGTGAGGGAGCGGTCGTGACTTCAGGTGCTTCCGGAGCGATCAGCCTGGCGACAGCCGCCTGCCTGCAGTATGCCAATAACATCAACGTTACGGACATGCCGCAGGCGATCGAAGGAAAGAAGAATCAGGTCATCGTGCAGCAGGCGCATCGCTATGAATATGACCGCGCCATGTATCTCTGCGGGGCGCGGGTGACCGAGGTGGTCACGCTCGACGACTACAAGCGCGCGTGCGACGCGGGCAACGCAGTGATGACAAATTTTTTCAATGCGGCAGAAGACGAGGATGGAATTGCAGGCAGCGCGCAGATTGGCCGGGAAGAGTGGCTGCGAGTGGCACACGAGTACAAGATTCCGTGCCATCTGGATGCAGCCGCGGACATGCCTCCGATCGCGAATCTATGGAAATACACCGGCATGGGTTTCGACCTTGTAGCGTTCTCCGGAGGCAAGGGAATACGCGGTCCGCAAAACGCGGGATTGCTGCTGGGACGCAAGGTCCTGACCGACCTGGCGCATGCCAACAATAATCCCGGAGACGGAATCGGACGCGGCATGAAGGTCGCGAAGGAACAGATTGTGGGGATGGTTGCGGCAGTCGACTGGGTTCTCTCGCACACGGAAGAGTCGATGCAGGGCGACTACCAGAAGCGGGTCGATCTCATCGCAAATGCGGTGAAGGGAATCCCTTCGGTCAGGACGGAGACGGTGGTTCCAAGAATCGCCAACCACGTTCCCCATCTGCTCATACGCTTTGACCCGGCGGTCACTGGCGTTACCACCAGCCAGATCGTCCAGACGTTGCGCACAGGTACGCCTTCGATTGAACTGAACCCGAACACTGGGCAAAAGCCCAACCAGGGTATCCCGGCGGACGCCAACACGCTGGTGGTTGGAGTCTGGATGCTGCAGCCCGGTGAAGATGCGATCGTGGGCGAGCGAATTCGCGCGGCCCTCACCAAAACGGCGTGATGCTCAAAATCCACGCCCTCGGGTCAAGGGGAGCAGCTACTGGCTGATTTCGAACGCAGTGCCGCCGCCGTACGCCCCGAAGCTGCTGGTGACGCCGAACAGGTGGCCTTTGCCGTCGAGAGTCAGTCCATAGAACGGCAGCACTCCACCAGTGGTCTCGCTGAGGTTCACCAGCACGCTGTACTTCCACGTGCCGTTCGATTGCGGCGCGAGGCGGTATACAACTCCGCAGGAAAGACCGCCGCAGCTATTGGTGCCGCCTTGCGCCATGCCATAAGGATTGCCGACGCTGTCTCTCGCTAACGTACCTTGCGGGTAGCATCCCTGCATACAGTTAGGAAAGTTGAACAGGTATTGTCCTTGCAGCTTGCCGCCTTTGTAGGAGAATTTGAAGATGGTGCCATTACCATAAAGACCGCCGCCGCCGGTAATCCCATAGAAGTTGCCCAGCGGATCCATGACGAGCCCACCATTGGGAAACTGGGCCGTCGGTGGGCGAGGAAGCGAAGCGATGCACGACGTGATAGGTCCATGTACCGTTGCCGTCGGGAGTCACGGCGAAAACGACGCCACAGCCACCGCTGAAGTTTGTGCACGCGGGACGACCGATGCCGCCTTCAAAGGTGGTGCCCCACAGGTTCCCGCTTCGGTCCCAGATCGGCGGGTAAATCAGATTCCAGCCATCGGGACATCCGCCCGGGGTGCAAAAACTATAAAGCTGAGTGTAAGGCCAGCCGGTAGAACCCGGTGACAACTCTCCAATTGCACCCGAGTAAGACTGCCCCGGCCCTATGTTCCCGAACAGGTCGCCGAGGCTGTCAAACACGAGGCCCGGCCCGGCGTTCTCAGTGGTTAGGATTGTATTCGTCCAGCCATTAAAGCTAGGGCTTAGTTCGAATACCCCCCAAGTGTCGCCTCCGACATCTCCTTCCAGCGTGCCGTATAGATTGCCGGACTTGTCGGACAGCAAACCTCCCCAAGGGAATCCCCCATCGGTCTTGCCGGCAAAGGTGTGAAGAATGGTCTCCGTCCAACTGCTATTCTTGTTGGGCGTCAGTTCGAACGCGATACCGAATGCGTAGAGGCCGGGGCCGCCAAACGTTACGCCGTACAGGTTGCCGTTGCTGTCAAGGAGCAGAGGCCCGTTAGGTGTGATCCCATCGCTTGCCCCTCCGAATTCGTGCAGGACGTTTACTCTCGCAGTCTGTCCTGCTATCGGGAGGGTGAACGCTGCTATGGCGATCGCTGCGAATAAATACTTGGACTTCACGGGACATCACCTCGTATTTCATTCGGTTGTGCTAGCGGAGAGAGCAGGGGGGATTTCGCCGCCGAATACTATATCACCGATCTCAGTATATTCTGCGGTCTGCGCTACGAGAGCGAGACCGCAGAATGTTTAGTTTTTTACCGTCGGTTAATCCGTGTCTGGACCCGTGGGGCTTCAACCCGGTGAAGATGCGATCGTGGGCGAGCGAATTCGCGCGGCGCTCACGAAAACGGCGTGACGCTCAAAATCCAGGTCACGAGTCTGACGGGGTTTTTCACCAATTGCGTTTCGGCGCTGACGCTGGTGATGTCAGGTGTAACACCGAATGGCACCCCAGTAATGAGACTGTAGCTGTGCCGATTGGGCTTTACCGCCGCTGCGGGCGCCATAGACGCATTCTGCAAGAAACATCGTCAAGCCTGCAGAACACATTTCACCGGGCACTGAGACCCCGAGCTAAGGCGTGATCTCGAACACCGTTCCCGATCCGTAGGTGCCACCGAGGAAAGTTATCCCGTAGAGATTTCCGGCCGGATCAACGACCAGACCGTAACTTTGCCCGTCACTGTTTTCGCTGAAGTTGTACACCACTCCCTCCTCCCAGTCTCCGCCTGCCTTGGGCTTCATGCCGAACACCGTTCCGTAACCCTGAGGGCCTCCATCTCCTGTCGTGCCCACCAAATCGCCGGCAGCATTGAATATCACACCGGCCACCGGAAAGAAACCGTCATGTCTGGCCCCGAAATCATGCAATATTACTTCTTCCCACGCCCCGATTGGCTTACGCCCCAACTCGAAAACTATTCCGCCGTCGAGGGCTCCGCCGTTGTGCGTTGTGCCGTACAGATGCCCGGCGGCATCCAAGACCAACCTGCTCTCGGGGTAATTCCCGTCAGTGCCGTCATCGGTGAAGCTATGCAATAATCCCTCGTCCCAGCCTCCACCTGCCTTCGGCTTCATTCCGAACACCGTTCCGTATTGGTAGGAGACGCCCCCCGAGGAAGTTGTGCCGTACAAATTGCCCGCAGCATCGCGGGCCAAACCGGCTGCGGGATAGTGCCCATCCGTTTTGGAACCATTGAAGCTATGCAGAATTTGTTCCGTCCATATTCCATTGCCGTTCGGTGTCATTTCGAACACCGTTCCATAGCCGTAAGGGCCACCGTACTGGGTCGTACCATACAGGTTACCGGCAGCATCAATGATCAGATCGCCCGACGGGTAGTTTCCATCCGGGGCGTTTCCAAAGCTGTATAGGGTCGTTTCCGCCCAGGTGCCATCGCCGTTCGACGTCAACTCGAACATCGTTCCGGAGCCGGTAGTGCCACCCGATTCGGTTGTTCCATACAGGTTGCCCGCGGTATCGAAGACTAACGCGCCGCTGGGATAGGCGCCGTCATGGGATTGGGATCCGAAGCTATACAGCAGTTCTTCGGTCCACGTACCATTGCCGTTGGGTGTCAACTCGAAAACGGTTCCCAATTCATTGACACCACCGATACGCGTTGTGCCATAGAGATTGCCCGCGCCGTCGAAAATCAGAGCGCCTGACGGTTCGGATACCGTCCTGGCCTTGCCCGAAGCTATGGAGCACCTGTTGTTGGATCGCCGCATGAACGATGCTGGCGGACAGCATCACTAGCAGGGTCACCAGAACCCCTCTCACTGCAGTCGAAAATTTTTCACCCATAAATCGTCCTCCTTGGTTCAGAGCGTGGACGGTGAAGTCATTTCAGTAAGGAGTACAGTGACGCCAGACGCAACTCCTCCACCCCATCTAGGCGAGTTTCGCACGGAAGGGAACTTTTTGCGACCACAATTGCGGAGAACACGGACCCGCTCGGCGAGTTCCAGGTCGGGAGAACTTGGCCGAGGAAAACAATCATCCATCTGTAGAAGGGGATAGTCAAGGCCGACTTTCATAGTTTGCGCAACCAGTGGCCATTACCCTCACAGCCGCTTCAAGAACGCATTCGCCTCGGCTACCCGCGGAAACAGCCGCTCTTCCGCCTGGAACTCTGCCGAGTGCACACACCTCCGGCTCCCGCGCAATCTTACCGGATGCTTCAAGTGAAGCATCTCGTGATAGACGATGTACTCCAACACGTAGCGCGGCACCTTGGGATGATCGAATAAGCTGCTGATGATGATCGCGTTGTGCGCCGGATCGTAGTGGCCCAGAATGCGGCGCGTCTTCGTCTGGCTCCAGCTCATGCGCGGCCGCGCCATCAGCCCGTGAAAGAAGCGTGTGTTCAACACTTCAAACACCGCGTCCAGATCGTAAAAATGACCGCGTGCGGAGCGCAGCAGCTTGCGTCCGCGAATTTGCCGCACCAGATGCGCCTTGCGCACAATGTCGTGGCTGCCGACATATTTTCGATAGCGCGCCGCATGTCCCCGGTCGATGGACTTCCGGTACATCTTCGCCAGAAGGATGTGTGCGATTGCCCGCAGCACCGTCTCTGGCGCACCTTCCAGTAGGTCCGAGAGTCGCACCAGGAGTTTCCCGTTGCGTAGGCGAATGGTGTTGTTCACATTGGCGAACGCGAAGAATTCCACCGTCATCTCGGGCACCGCCGTCCCGGGACGCAGTTCGCTATATGTTTCCTGGAAAAGTTCCAGCACGCCTTCACGCACGGTGAGCGTAGATTAGCAGGGGTCAAGGACCAGCGACTAGGGGTCAGAGATCAGGGGTCAGGGGCTAGGGTCGAGGAGGGCCGATACGCTATTGCCGAACCTGGATCGGCGTCGATTACTCCGTAATCCCTGGCCCCTGGTCCTTAACCCCTAACCCCTGGTCCCTGGTCCCTCGCTTCTACTCCTGCACTCCCGTTCCGGCCGATGGGTTCTTGTTCAACCTCTTATGCTTCGCCTGGTCTTCCTGGTCAGCCAGCAGCTTGCGGTGATCCTCGACCGCGCTGTCGACTGTCTCAATAGCGTTGGTCAAAACAAACTCATACTGCTCCGCCTCTTTAGCAGACACGTTGGCCGCATCTTTCAGCGCCCGCAGCTTGGCCTGAAATTCCGTGTCCGCCTCGATCACGGTCTTGAGTGGCTTCCGGATGTCATCCCTGCGATCCACATAGGTATCGATGTTGTCATTTAACTCGTCATAGAGCAGCTGAAAATCATCAAGCAGATCGTGCGTTTGCTTCGCCCGGTCTTTCACCTTGGGATCGCTACGGACCTCCTCCAGTTTCACCAGCCTCGTCCGCGCAAACTCCACATAAAGCGGAAGCCTCAATTTCGGCTCCCAGCTGGTGTCACGGACCTGGTCAATTTCCGGCTGAGTCAAAGGATCGCGCCGCCGCTGCGCTGTCGCCGTCATGGCTCCGAGCAGAAGAACAATTGCAATCAGAGGGAAGGTTTTCATGAAGCACCTTTGGTGAACATCGACGAGAGCAAGTCATCCCGCACCCGCTCCAGCCGATTGATCGCATCCTTCACCGCAGCCTGATCCTGCCGGCCCAGCACATGCAGGATGCCGCTGAGCTTGCGGGTCATGCCGCGGACCGCAATCTCTGTCTGCTTTTGATGCTTATTGGACTGGATCGAGTAGTCTCGCGCCAGTTCGGCAAAACTTGTGACATCCGTCAGAGCCGTCTGGCCTTTCTCGATATCACCGGCAGTGTAGAGTTTGTCGGCTTCGGCAAGCTGCTTCTCGGCGACCTGCACGCACAGACGAACTTTTTCCCCGGTATTCGCCGCCGCAATTCGTGCTTTGAGTTCATCTACTGTCGGCTCGTTTCCGGGAACCGGCTGGGCAACAGCCGTTGCGCCATGCAGCACGACAACGCAAACCAGCAGCAAAGGGATTGCTCTCCACCAAACTAGCCACCATTGCCGTCCGTAATTCATCCCGCTCCCCACCCTGGGCACGTCCGCTCTATCTCTTATGTTCCAAAGCGATCAGGCGATGTTTCGCCTGCCACTCCTGTTCAGGATACTTCCCATTGGCCGTCTGCAGGAAGAGCTGATAATTGGCCGCCGCTTTCTTTACATCCTGCAAATGATCGTAGGCCGATGCCCGCAAGAAATAGGTAATCGGAATTTCCGGTAACAGCTTGGTGCGTGCGTCCAGAGCCTTCAGGCTGAGCGCGTAGTCCCTATTCTCGCTCGCGGCAAACGCCAGATCACCATAGGCCGTCCCCAAATCCGGCTTCAGTTTCACCGCCGCCAGAAATTCTTCCTGTGCTTTTGCAGATTGCTTTTCTTTCAGCAGAGTCTCTCCCAGAGATTGGTGAAGATCGGCGTCTTGCGGATGCGCGGCGATCAACTCGCGGTACGCCCCTTCCGCTTTGTCATTCTTCCCAGCTCTAGCGTAAAGGTCTGCAAGTTCCCGCGGGACAGCAGCGTCCGAGGGCGAAAGCTTTGCCGCCGACTCCAATTGCGCAATCGCCTCATCGTTCTTGTCCTCAGCCTCTAGCACGCGGCCTAATTGGATGTGCGCATCCGCCTGCTCCGGATGCGCGGTCACGACTTTCCTTAACTCCGCCTCGGCCTCGGGAAAACGACGTCCTCGCATATAGATGTTGGCCAGACCTGTCGCCGCATCCAATGAGGCAGGATCGAGCGCCTGCGCGGCTTTATATTCCTGCTCGGCGTCTGCAAATTTATTCTGCTTTTCCAGTAACAGGCCGGCCGCCAGATGTGGCTCGGGATCTTTCGGCTGCAATGCCGCCGCCTGACGATACTCCGCAAGCGCTTCCTCCGGCCTCGAGCTTTCGGCGAGATGCGCCAGCGAAAGCCATGCGCGTTCGCGACCTTCCGCGACATGGCTCGTAGGTTTGAGGTGAGTCGCCGCCCGCAGAAACTTCTCCGCCTCCGGACTAGCGCCCTTCGCCAGGAGCAGACCAAGATTCAGATTCGACTCAAATACATCGGGTTTCGCTTCGACTGATTTCCGGTAGGCTGCAACCGAATCGTCGACTTTGCCCAGGGCATTCTCGGTGAATCCCAGGTCGAACCAAGCCACGTAGTTGGTCGGATCGCCGTCGACTACTTTGCGCAGTAACGGCTCGGCTCCGGCATAGTCGCGCTTCTGAATCAAATCCTCGGCTTTGGTTAACTCCGGCGGCGGACCAACCGTCTCTTCCACTGTCACATGGTGTGTTGTCTTGTGACTTGATTTTCGACTGGAAGATGAGTCCCCCGGAGACTGCTCTTGCGTTGCGTCCGAAGTCTGCGCTGAGGATTGCTGGGTTGAGAATGGCTGGCTCGCGGCTTGCTCGAACGATGAAGTCGACCTGATTGCCGTGTGCGCGTAGGAAATCGCAGCCGCGGCCACAAGGCACACCGCCGCGCCAGCAGTCCTACGAACGTCCATTCGACGACGTAACATGATTGTTCAGTACTCGGCCGTTCAACACTCGCGCCAGATATTTTCCCGTATACGAGCCCGGTAACTTTGCAATCGCCTCCGGAGGCCCAACGCCCACAATCTTGCCGCCGCGATTTCCGCCCTCTGGACCGAGATCGATCACCCAATCGGCGGTCTTGATCACTTCCAGATTGTGCTCAATGACCACGATCGAGCCTCCTGCATCAATGAGACGGCGAAAAGCCGCCAGGAGTTTGCTGACGTCATCAAAATGTAATCCGGTCGTTGGTTCGTCAAAGATATAAAGCAGCTTTCGTTTCAGCTTCTCTCCGCTGGCCCCACGGCTCTGCTCCTTGGTGGCCGGTTGCAGATGAGCCGCCAGCTTCATGCGCTGCGCCTCGCCGCCAGAGAGCGTCGTAGCTGATTGACCAAGCCGCAGATATCCCAGCCCGACTTCCTCCAGCGATCGCAATTTCTCCGTGACTTTCGGCGCCTCGGCAAAAAACTTCAGCGCCTCTTTCACCGTCAGGTTCAATACCTCGTGGATATTCTTTCCGCGATACCTCACCTCAAGCACCGTCGGTTTGTAGCGCGTGCCTTTACACTCTTCGCAGACCAACTCAACGTCGGCCAGGAACTGCATCTCGACCGTCACGGTGCCGTCTCCCTGGCAAACATCGCAACGCCCGCCGGGAATGTTGAAGGAAAAATGTCCCGCGCTGAAGCCTCGCTTCTTCGCCTCGGGCAGGGAAGCGAACAATTCGCGGATCGCGTCAAACGCCTTGATATACGTTACCGGATTCGAGCGTGGCGTCCGTCCGATCGGCGACTGATCGACCAGCACAACTTCCTCAATATACTGATCGCCTTCCAGACGCTCCCAGGTTGCCGAAGTGGTTTCGCCTGCGCTACTGCCATTTCCCGGCTGCTGCTTGGCCTGCGCCAGAGCTTTGTAGATCACCTGATGCAGCAGCGTGGACTTGCCCGACCCAGATACTCCGGTGATCGCTACCAGCATCCCCAGCGGAATATTGATGTCGACGTTCTTCAGGTTATTCGCGCGCACTCCGCGCACTTTGATCTGCTGCGAACCCGGCTTGCGCCGCGTGGCCGGCGGTTGGATCCGCAAGTCCTCAGAAAGATATCTTCCTGTAAGCGATGCTGGATTGTGGAGGATCTCGTCGTACGTTCCGCCCGCGATCAGCTTGCCACCATTTTCTCCAGCGCCGGGACCCAGGTCGAGAATCCGATCCGCTGCCTTCATAATGTCCGGATCGTGCTCGACGACTAGAATTGTGTTCCCCAGATTCCGCAGGTCGTGCAGGATTTTCACCAGCCGATGGGTATCGCGCGGGTGTAGCCCGATGGAAGGTTCGTCGAGGACGTACAGCGTCCCCACCAGCCGCGAACCCAGCGACGTTGCCAGCTGAATCCGCTGCGCCTCGCCGCCGGAAAGGGTAGAAGACAGCCGATCCAGAGTCAGGTAATCCAGTCCTACATCATTCAGGAAGAGCAGCCGCTCGCGAATTTCCTCCAGGACTTTCTCCGCGATCTCGGCTTCCTGCGGACTCAACTCGACCTTCTCGAAGAACTTCAGCGCATCCTCAACCGTCAGCGAGCAAATCTCGCACAGGTTGCGCCCCTGAATCTTCACCTGCCGCGCTTCCATCCGCAAACGGCTGCCATTGCAGTCCGAACACGTCGAGTACCCGCGATACCGGCTCAGAAACACGCGCACGTGCAGCTTGTATTTCTTCCGCTCCAGATGGCTAAAGAATCCGCGTATGCCCAGAAACTTCCCCTCGCCATTGAGCACCAAATTCTTGTGCTCTTCCGCAAGATCGATCCATGCCATATCCAGCGGGATCCCTGCTGCCTTAGCGTAGCGCTTGAGATCGGTAAACAGCGGACGATACTTCGGCTTCGTCCAGGGCTCAATCGCGCCTTCGGCAAGAGACTTCATTTTGTCGGGGATGACGAGGTCGAGATCGAAATCAATCGTATTCCCGAATCCCTGGCACTTCGGACAGGCACCGTAGGGGTTGTTGAACGAAAATAGCCGCGGCTCCGGCTCTTCATACCGGATATTGCAGGCTTTGCATTCAAACCGCTGTGCGAAGCGCAGCCGCGTGGCGCCGGCACTCTTGCCCGCGAGGTTTTCCGTTTCCTCTGCGTTTGGAGATTCAAAGATAACTTCGCCCGATTCCCGGTATGCCGTCTCAATCGCGTCCACAATGCGAGTTCGGGAGTCAGGGGAAACCGTCAGCCGATCCACCAGTACAAACACCGGTTCCGCGAAGTTGACGTCCAGCAACGATTCCGGGGTCGAAAACTCGAAAATCTCCCTATCCTGATACAGCCGGTTGAATCCAGCCTTGCGCAAATCGAACAGTCGGGTCTTCAAAGCGTCCGATAGAGTGGGTGCCCCATTTCTCCCGGATTTTGGGAGAAGTGGGGATTTTCGCGACCGCGAAACTTTCTCAGCCTTGGCCATCTCTGGCAAAACCATCCCCGGCCTCTGCAACGGAAACAGCACCTGTAATCGCGTATCAGGATCGAGTGCCATAATCGTATCCGCGACTTCATCCACCGTATCTTTTTTGACCTCGCGCCCGCAGTTCGCGCAAAACGTTCGCCCTACGCGCGCAAACAGCAGGCGTAGATAGTCATAGATTTCCGTCGCCGTTGCTACCGTTGACCGAGGATTCCGCGTCGTATTCTTCTGGCGGATCGCCACCGCCGGCGCGATCCCATCGATCGTATCCGCATCCGGCTTCTCGATCCGCTCCAGGAATTGCCGCGCATACGCCGACAGTGACTCCACATATCGCCGCTGTCCCTCAGCGTATATGGTGTCAAAGGCAAGCGAAGATTTCCCCGACCCTGACACTCCCGTGACCACCGTCAGGGTGTTGTGAGGAACCTCAAAATCAATGTTCTTGAGGTTATGAACGCGTGCACCGCGCACCACGATGCTGTCTGTCTGCGTCAGAGTAGAGGACATCGAATCAGGGCCGAAGGCCATCCGAATCCCGAGCGCAGGCGCTCAGAGGCCTCCGGATGGCTATGTGAATCTTTCTATTATAAGGGATTTGCCGAGGGTGAAGTGTGGGACGCTGCAGGTGTGGGCCGCCGGAGGCGTTGGGATTCGGAATCACCACGGTCGGGAAGGGCACTACTTTAGTCGTGCCATTACGCAGCAAGAAGCGGCGGCTTTCAGCCGCTGAGGTAAGCGCTATTCAATACCCGAAGCCGTTCCTTGCTCATTTTCCCGGTCCCGGCTACGCGCGTAACGAACAATCAAGGTCGTTCCTAGAGTCACAGCACCGATCGGCGGTAGGATCATCAGAAAAATCGCCCGATTAATCGCTCGCTGACCTTCTTTGGGAGTCGCCTTCGCATTCGCCCGGCACATGGCGCAGCCCTGTGCGAACGCGGGCGCCGTCCACAGCGCCAGCATCAGCAACCCGATCAAAGATGCTTTTCGTCTCAAGCTCACCTTAGTGCACTCCCAGATGGATAATCCGGTCCGCGTCCGGAAAGAAGAAGAAATACATGATGATGAAGCACGTGGTCACCGACAGCACCAGCACCCAACGCATCAGCGCGGTCTCAAACTTCAAGTGCATGAAGTACCCGATGATCAATGCCGACTTGATCACCGACAGCATCAGCAGAACCTCCAGCATCCGGACGGGCGTGAACACCTGCCTGTAGCCTAGGACAACCTCGATCGCCGTCAGGATGAGCAGCGCGCCCCATACCCAGAAATACTGTGTCTTATTGTCATCGTGTGTCGCGACATCGTGCATAGTCGGTTTCCTCTGTGTAACCCTGTGCCCTCTGTGGTGAAACGATGCTCAGCCCCTACGAAACCTTCGTCGACATCAAATACACCAGCGGGAAGATGAACATCCACACCAGATCGACAAAGTGCCAGTACAATCCGCAAACCTCCACGTCGTGCGCGTCGTAGTCTTTCGGCTTGAGAAACAGAATCACCGCAGCCACGACCAGCCCAGCACCCAGTACGTGCACCGGATAATGAAATACATTGCCTGCAGGGAGCAGAAGGGATGCGGCGGCCCAGATCACAGCCATGGCCGGCAGAAACCACTTCCGAAACGCGATCACGCCCAGATAAATCACACCGATCGTGACGTGCAGCATGTGCATGGCGGTCAGCCCGAAAAATGCCTGCGGAAACTGCGGGACATTCTTCGAGATGTCAGCTAACTCGCCGGTCGAAGCCGGCTGCGCCACGCCGAGCAGAGAAACAAAGCCGGGCACGCTGAGCCCTTCACCGATCAGCTTGCTCCACTCCATCCCGTGCAGCACGATGAATGCGGTCCCGAATGCCATGGTCGCCAGCAGCCAGTTGCGCGTCCACGCCCGATCTCCGCGCTGCGACGCAAACACGCCCAGTACCATCGTGAGCGAGCTCGACAGCAGGCAGGCCGTCATGACCGTAGCATTCGCGATGCTCTCCGCATGAAACGGGGTCGGCCACGGGTTGGTATAGATCCGGTTATAACTGAACGCAAACAAGAGCGCCCCGAAGGTCAGCGAGTCTGAGGCCAGAAACAGCCACATCCCCACTTTCTTTGAGTAAGCCCCAAACAGCGGCGCTTCGTATTCGCCGGACGCACCGTGTCCAACTGCGGGTAACCCCTGAACAGCATCGTGCTCCATCGTAGCTTCTGCCATTCCCCAGCTCCCCTTTCAAACCAAGTGTGCCCTGATTAGTGGACCACTACTACTCTGTGACTCACAACTAGCCACTAGCCTGACCACTATCTCGCGAACCCCAACAACGCAAAAACGTAGATCCACAGCACCAGCATGAAATGCCAATACCAAGCCGTAATGTCGACCGCGATCCGGCGCGCTTCCGGCGGCTTGTGCAGCAGCGAAGAGCTTGCCGCCCAGATCAACGCAATCATTCCTCCCGCAAGATGAATGGCGTGGGCAATCGTCAACAAAAATACAAACGAGCTGCTCGGATTCGTATCCACATAAAATCCGCGATTGTGCAGTTCGCCCCATGCCGCCCACTGCCCGATAAGAAAGGCGAACCCTAACACCACGGTGATGCCGAGCCACGGAAAGTTTTTTTCGTCGCCCAGCGAAACTCCGGGAATCGATCTCACCGGAGCCAAGGCTGCCTGCCGCGACGCCTTCCGCCTCGCAAGCTCGATGCTTACGCTGCTTGCCGCCAGCAGGGCCGTGTTGATCGCCAGCAGAGTCCACGGTAGATCGACGCTGCCCCAGTCGCGCACATAGCTATTAGACTGTCCATCAAACGTGGGCAGCCCGCGCCGGAAAATGTAGGCGCTGGTCAGGGAGATAAAAACCATCCCAACCGTCGCGATGCCGCAGATTAGCCCCAGCCGCGCTCGCCGCAGCCGCGCTCCATAATCTGGGACTTCGCCACCGCGTCCATCGTCTCCGCCGCCCGTCACCGGGGGGGCAGGAGGTTTGTGTCCAATATCATCAACCGGAGTGCTTGGGGTATACGTCGCCATAACTACTTAGTGCGTCGCTTCGTCAAACAGGTTGCCAAAACTACATGCACCGGATGCCCCATCCTTGTTTCGCATTTTATGCGAAAGAGGGTGGGGACTTTGACGCTCAATGTGTCGCTACCGTCACCGGATCTGTCTGCATCACGTAATCTTTCGGCGCGCCCGGCACGCCGTATTCATACGGCCCGTGATTCACCACCGGTGTCTTTCCACCAAAGTTGTCGTGTGGAGGCGGAGTAGTCGTCGTCCACTCCAGCGTTGTCGCCTCCCATGGATTGTCACTGGCCTTCGGTCCTTTGAACATGCTCCAGAACAGGTTGATCACGAAAATGAACTGCGCTGCAATGGTGATAAACGCCGCATACGTCATGAAGGTTTGCAACGGGATCAACTTCGTCTGATACGCGACTTCCGTAAATTGCGAGTAGCGCCGCGTCTGTCCCGCCATGCCGAGGTAATGCATCGGCATGAAGATCGCGTACGTTCCCGCTAGGGTGATGAAGAAATGGATCTTCCCCATCGTCTCATTCATCATTCGCCCAAACATCTTGGGGAACCAGTAATAGCTCGCCGCAAAAATCCCAAAGATCGCCGCCACCCCCATGATCAGGTGGAAATGCCCGACCACGAAGTAGGTATCATGCAACTGGATGTCGAGCACCGGCTGCGCCAGGAACGGACCGCTCAAGCCGCCGGAAACAAATAGCGATACAAAACCAATGGCATACAGCATCGGCGTCTGGAAACGTATGCGTCCCTTCCACATCGTGCCCAGCCAGTTAAATGTCTTAATGGCTGAGGGCACGCCGATGCACATCGTCAAGATTGAAAAGGCGAAGGCTGAGTAGGGGCTCATCCCGCTCATAAACATGTGATGGCCCCACACCATGAATCCAAAGAATCCGATGGCCAGCATGGCGTAAACCATCGCGCGATAGCCAAAAATTGGCTTGCGCGAAAACGTCGACAAAATTTGTGACGCCACGCCCATGCCCGGCAGAATCGCGATGTACACCTCAGGATGTCCGAAGAACCAGAACAGGTGCTGCCACAGCAGCGGCGATCCGCCCTTGTGCCCCAGCACCGTACCGTTTACCACCACCAGCGGAATGTAGAAACTGGTTCCCAGATTGCGATCCATCAGCAACAGGATTCCCGCCGAGAGCAGAACGCCAAATGCCAGCAATCCCAGGATCGCCGTAATAAACCACGACCAGACTGTCAGCGGCATGCGCATCAGCGTCATGCCCTTGGCGCGCAAATCGAGCGTGGTCGTGATGAAGTTCAGCGCACCCATGAGCGACGCAATGCAGAAGATCGCGATGCTCGTGATCCACAAATCGGCGCCCAGTCCCTCACCCGGTCCAGCCGACTGAATCGCGCTCAGCGGCGGATATCCTGTCCACCCGTGCAACGGTGCGCCCCCAGTCACGAAGAACGCCGCCAAAATTACGATGAAGCCCACGAATGTCGTCCAGAACGACAGCATGTTCAACACCGGGAACGCCATGTCCGGCGCGCCGATCTGGATGGGCAGAAAGTAATTGCCAAACCCACCCTGGGGCGCGGTCGTCAGCACGAAAAACACCATGATCGTGCCGTGCATGGTTAGAAGGCTGAGATACGTTTCTGGCTTGATCTCTCCGATCAGCGGTATCGTCGCGCCGGGCCAGACCATGTGAATCCGCATCAGCAGCGAAAGAAACATCCCGACAAACACCGCGGTGAGCGCCAGAAAGTAATACTGCAGGCCGATCACCTTGTGATCGAGGCTGAAAATGTACTTTCGGATGAACCCTTGAGGAGCGTGCGAATGAACCGTAGCCGGGGTCGCCATTACTGTTTCTCTGCCTCCCGTGCCGCTATCCACTTGTCAAAATCTTCCTGACTGACAACGTGGACCATGCCGTGCATTTTGTAGTGTCCAAGCCCGCATAATTCGGCGCAGGCAATCTCGTATTCCCCGATCGCGATCGGCTTGAAATGCATGTGGATGTTCAGCCCAGGCACCGCGTCCTGCTTGAACCGCAGATTAGGAACGAAGAAGCTGTGAATCACATCCACCGAGCGCAGGCTGATATCGACTTCGCGGTCCACCGGCAGGTACATCGTGCCTGTCACCACATCGTCTTTAGCCGCCGGATCCGAGGTGTTAAGCCCCACCGCAGCCTCGCCACCCGATGACGGATCGATCAGCTTCGGACTGGTTGCGCCATACTTTCCATCCGGCCCGGGATAGCGGAAGTACCACGCAAACTGCATGCCGGTGACCTCCACTTGAACCGCTCCCGGCCCCGCAGGATCCCAGCGCTGGCTCGCCCACACGCTGCTGCCCATCAGGTTCAGACCGATGAACAGAATGGTCGTCAGCGCGGTCCACAGAATTTCCAGCTTGGTATTTCCGTGTGAATACATTACCGGAGGAGACGACGGCCTCTGGCGATATCTCCACACGATGTATCCCAGGGAAAGTTGTGCGGCAACAAACACAATCCCCATAATGATGAAGGTGAGCTTGAACTGTCCGTCGATCCATGCGGCGGCGGCAGAGGCGCCCACCGGTAGCCACCAGGTTTTGGCGACGAAAAAGTATGTGCTGATCAGAGTGATCAGCCAGATCAAAACCAGTAACGCGAGGCCCATTCCTCAGTCCCCCAGATCCTAAGGATGACGCGAAAGGATTTCCCCACGGCGGCTGCTCCGCCCCACAGCGGAAGCAACAGTCGGCGGCGAGTGTACCACAGGCAGACTCGCAAAAATCAAGGAAGATGTTTCATCGGAAGAAAATGGCTGACTCGGCGGATGCTATGTTTATTTTTTATACAGGTGACACAGAGATGAGACTGATCCCTCACCCTCCGGCAAATTCTTTTACTTTGGCGGAATCCTGCTCATTCGACAGAAGAGAGAGCTTCGTCGCTCTTCGCAAGCTCGGTATTCAAACGCCGCTCTGGGAGCCAAGTCCCGGCCTATCTGTAGTTTCGCCGAGTAACCACCTCGAGTGACCAACGTACGTTGCGAGCCCTTCGAATCGTGTTTAACGTCTTTAGACGCATGAGCCTCAAACATCCGCAACACCACTCGAAGCTTCATCACACTCACGTTACGGCCGCGGCGGTGAATCGCCTGCAGCCTTCGAAACGCCGGAGCAACCGGATGGCGCTTAATGCCTCGGTGGGCCTGTCGGGCGAAGACCGGATGAAAGTCTCTTTCACCATGCCGGCCAAGGCCACGAACCTCAACCGCCACGGAGCTTCGGTGCAATTGCGACGAGACCTGTCCGTGGGGACCACCGTCACCCTGAAGAACCAGCGCGGCACGCAAGTCTCCGCCCGCGTCGTTTCTGTGATTGCGGCAGTGCAGGGGCTCTCCACATACGGCGTCGAGTTCGTCGACAAGGACGAGAATTCGAAGCAGTTCTGGGGAATCAGCTTCCCGGCGAACGCGTAATAGTTTGCCTTAGTTCCCTCAGCACCCTCTGCGGTGAAGGTTTTGATTGAATGCTACTTCTCTGACCACTCCGGAACGCGTCCTGGAGTCCAAGGCGCCCCGGCAGCCTCCATGTCTTTCTCAAGCTTTGCCAGATCAACCTCGACCAGCGCCCGCAGTTGAGTCAATTCGCCGGAAAATTCCCCGGCCGCGATCCCATACGAATCAATATCCGACTGCGTAGGCCGCTGCATCGAGAAGCGCTCGCCCTCGATAATCGTATTCACACGATCGCCGATCGAAGACGGCACCGGCTCATTGAGCTTCGCAATTTCGGTATCCCCGCGCAAGGCTCGCAGGATCTCCCGGTTCCGGTGCTCCAGTGAATCCGCGCTCGCACCCAGTTGCTTCTCAACCGCCGGAGTTTGTTTCAGCGCCTCCCGAATCTGCTTCAGCCGCGACTCGACATCCTCCGCCGTATGCGTCGCCCCATATGTCGCACGATAGAGCCGCGACACTTTGCGCAGGAACTCCTCCTGAGCGGCACGATCCGCAGCGCTCATTGAAGCGGATTGCTCCGTCGTCACCTTAAACGTCTGCGGCCCCGCAATTTCGGTCACCACTCCGTCGACCTTCTCAAACATGCGAACCGAATACGTTCCCGCCACAACCAGCGGACCTTGATCGGTCGCATCGCGGAAATCGCCGTCGCCTTCCTCGTCCTCATGGTGCGGCACTACCTTCGCCGCCGGATAGCGTAAGTCCCATGCCGTCCTCTGGAATCCCGCATCCGTCGAGCCGTCCACGCGCCGGATCGCCGCTCCGCTGTCGTCATAAATCATGAAATACAGTTCAGGCTTTGCCTCCTCGGCCTCCGCCCGCAACTCATCCTTCGACGGATACGGAAGCGTCTCGTTCTTCTTCGCCGCGTCTTTCTCGGCATCCTGCCGCTTTTCCTTCTTTGTCTTGATCTTCTCTTTCAGATACGCCGTAAACACCGCGCCATACGGAGGATTGTCCGCCGCAAAAAACGCATCGCCCTGGAACTCCTTGTGTGGCCCTCCCAGCGGATGCCGCTCGATGTACATCAACACGTCCTTCACCGGATACATCGCCGACGCTTGCTCAACTGCACCCGCATTCATCTGCTGCCGCAGCGGCGTGATGTCATCCAGCACATAGAATCCGCGCCCGAATGTCGCAATTACCAGGTCGCCCTCGCGCGGATGAACAATCATGTCGCGCACCGCAATGGTCGGCAGCCCACCCTTCAACCGCACCCAATGCTCCCCGCCATTCACAGTGAAGAATGCCCCGAACTCCGTTCCCGCAAACAGCAGATTTGCATTCACCGGATCTTCCGCAAACGCCAGCACTGGGCCGTTCTCCGGCAAATCCCCTGCAATGGAAGTCCAACTCTTTCCTGCATCCGCGGACTTCAGCAGATAGGGCTTGAAGTCTTCGTTCTTATGATTCTCAAACGCGGCGTACACCGTGTTCTCGTCATGCGAAGATGCCGCAAGACGGCTTACATACGTCATCTCCGGCACGCCGGGAAATTTCTCGTACTTCGTCCAGTTTGCGCCGCCATCGGCCGTGACCTGAATCAGCCCGTCATCGGTTCCAACATAAATCAGGCCTTCCTTCTTCGGCGATTCCGACAAGGCCACAATGTTTCCATAGAAGGAAGTCGAGGCGCTCTTCGCCAAGGCATCCGGTCCCCAGACCTTGCCCATGACCGGTAGCTTGTTGCGATCGATTTGCCGCGACAGATCGCCCGAGATCTCCTTCCACGTGTCGCCGCGATCATCCGAGCGAAACAATTTATTCGCCGCAAAATAGAGACGGGTGTGCGAATGCGGACTGATCACGATCGGCGAATCCCAGTTCCATCGCAGTGGAGGTTCGTCCTTGCCCTCTTTTGGCTGCAACACCAATTCCTGCCCCGTAGGCTTGTCATAACGAATCAGAACGCCATATTGCGACTCGGAATAAATCGTGTTCGGATCTATCGGATCCACCGCCGACCGGAAGCCGTCCCCGCCAGTCGTCACAAACCAGTCCGAATTCATAATGCCGTTGACATTCCGCGTCCGCGTGGGCCCACACCACGAGAAATAATCCTGCGTCCCGCCGCACACGTTGTAGAAGGGGAGAGAGTTGTCGACCGCAAGATCATAGAACTGCATCGTCGGCAGATTCGCCTTAAACTGCCATGATTTCGCATCGTCCCACGTCTCATACATCCCGCCGTCCGAGCCGAGCAGCCAGTGTTTGTTGTCATCCGGATCGATCCACATTGCGTGATTATCCCCGTGATGATTCACTTCATTCACTTTGTGCAGCGTCTTTCCGCCGTCCGTCGACTCGCGCAGTTCCACATTCATCACGAAGATGCGGTCCACATTTTTCGGATCGGGCACAATCCTCGCGTAATACATCGCGCCCTGATCGAAGTCATTGCGCTTCTCCCAATTTGCGCCCTTATCACTCGAACGAAAAATCCCGCCCTTGCCGTCCGCCGCTTCCACTGCCGCATACACGACATTCGGATCTGCCGGCGACACCGCCAGCCCAATGCGTCCCATGTCGACTGAAGGCAATCCCGATGTGACTTTGTTCCAAGTCGCCCCCGCATCCGTCGATTTGTAGATCGCACTCTCCGGGCCGCCATCGATCAGCGTGTATACATGCCGCCGCCGCTGATACGCCGACGCATACAGAACGTCTGGATTCGACGGGTCCATCGCCACATCATTCACGCCCGTGTTTTCGCTGATCGTGAGCACAGCCTTCCAATTTTTCCCGCCATCGGTCGTCTTATACAGTCCGCGGTCGCCACCCGGCCCCCAAAGCGGGCCCTCCGCCGCGACATATACCACCTTCGAATCTCGCGGATCGATCACCACGCGCCCGATGTGCTCCGACTTCTTCAGTCCCAGATTCTTCCAACTCTTCCCGCCATCGTCCGACCGGTAAATGCCGTCGCCATAACTAACGCTGCGCTGTGAATTGCTCTCGCCCGCGCCCACCCACACCACCGACGAATCATTCGGATCGAGCGCCACCCAGCCGATCGAATATGATCCCTGCCCATCGAACAGCGGATTCCACGTCGTCCCATCGTTGACGGTCTTCCAAACTCCGCCCGACGCCACGCCGACATAGAATTCCGAAGTCTTTTTCGGATTCACCGCAATCGACATCACCCGCCCCGACTCCACGCCGGGCCCAATCGAGCGAAACTTCAGCCCAGAGAACGTCTCCGCATTCATCCCCGGCTTCTTCTCTTCGTCCCTAGCCGGACAGTCTTGTCCGCCACCTTTGCATTCGTCTTTCTTCTCGTCCTTTGCCGCTTTCTTCTTGCTGCCCGAAGACGCGGCCGCTACAGCGTTCTTCTTGTCTGCATCTTTGTCCTGAGCCTTCTGATCTGCCGAAGATTGTGCAAGAAGTATTAGGGAGAGGAAAGCGAAACTAAGGACGAAAACGGCGAACGATTTCATGAAGCGCTCCAATCAAGCCGCAAGCTTATGCAGTCGCGGGAAAGTAATGAACGATGAGACGACCGTGGAAGAGCGGCCCTTGCGCGGCCGCTTAACCGGCCTGGATGATTTTGCGGGCTTGAGCCCCAGTGGTCGCATTCTCAAACCGATATGTATACAGCATTCGCGCCTTACTAAAAAGAACTCTGCGTCCTTCCCATCCTCTGCGGTTATGGTTTAATCGTCCCATGTCCGGCAAGATCCACGGTCACGAAACCCGCGACGTCAAGCTTCCCACGAACTACTGCTTCGCCTGCGGACCCGATAATCCCGATGGCATGCATCTGCAATTCACGCTCGATGAAGAACGCCGCACCTTCGTCTGCCATTTCCGCCTGCCCAAGCGCTACACCGGACCTCCGGGCCATTGCCACGGCGGCATCATCGCCACCATCCTCGACGACGCTATGGGCAAAGCCAACAAGCTTCGCAACGTGGTAGCGGTCACAAAAGAAATGACGGTCGAATATCTGAAGCCTGTTCCGCTCGAGAAGCCTCTGCGGGTCGAAGGCAGGGAAGTCAGCGTGCACGGCCGCCAGCACATCAACGCCGCCGAAATCTTCAACGAGGAAGGCGAAGTCCTGGCGCGCAGCAAAGGCATTTTCGTCGCCATCGATCCCGAAAAAATGTTCGGCAAATTCGTGGAACGTTGAACCTGACATCCTCACATCCTGAGCGTAGTTGGCGCGACTGGAGCGAACCACGATGCAGTCGAAGAATCCCTTTCGCACCGATCAATCGACGGCGCGGCGAGAAGTTTTGGAGGTTTTTTCTCCGTGCCTCTGTGTCTCTGTGGTGAACTGTTCTTAAGGCAAGACCCTGCCCCGGGGTTCCGCAAACGGCCTACGGGCGTTACAATGAACTAGCGGCGAAACCCCTCCCGGAATCATCAAAACAAAGGGTTAGCTCGAAGCTCATAACTCGAAGCTCGCGGCTATTTTCGGAGTCCCAAAAATGTCCCAAAACAACGGTTCCAACACCACTTCTCTCCGTCTCAAGACCGGCCTCGCCGAGATGCTCAAGGGCGGCGTCATCATGGACGTCACCAACGCCGAGCAGGCCGTCATCGCCGAAAAAGCCGGAGCCGTCTCCGTCATGGCACTCGAGCGCGTGCCCGCGCAGATCCGCGCCGAAGGCGGCGTCGCCCGCATGGCCTCGCCCAAAAAGATTCGCGAGATCATGGCCGCCGTGTCGATCCCGGTCATGGCAAAGTGCCGCATCGGACATTTTGCCGAAGCCCAGATTCTTCAGGAACTCGGCGTCGACTACATCGACGAATCTGAAGTACTGACTCCCGCCGACGAAGCCCATCACGTCGACAAGCATGCCTTCAAGACGCCCTTCGTCTGCGGCGCCCGCAATCTCGGAGAAGCCCTGCGCCGCATCGCCGAAGGCGCGGCCATGATCCGCACCAAAGGCGAAGCCGGTACCGGGGACGTCGTCCACGCCGTCAAGCACATCCGCCAGATTGTTCAGGAGATGAAAATTCTCACCGTGCTCGGCGAAGAAGAGCTCTACGCCAAAGCCAAAGAACATCAGGCTCCGTACGAACTGATCAAGATGGTCGCCAAAGCAGGGAAACTGCCGGTCCCGAATTTCAGCGCGGGAGGAATCGCTACGCCCGCCGACGCAAGCCTCGTGATGCAACTCGGGGCCGAAGCAGTGTTTGTCGGCTCGGGCATTTTCATGAAGGATTCGACGACGTTCGCCGATCCCGAAGAAGCAGCGAAGAGAGCGAAGGCCATTGTGCTCGCCGCGACGCACTATCAAGACCCGAAAGTGTTACTTGAAGTCAGCGAAGACCTGCAGGGAGCGATGAAGGGTCTCGCCGTAAGCGGTCTGGATGAAGCCCACATGCTGCAAACTAGAGGCTGGTAACGGCCCCGGTTTCGCTCGTCGACCGGGTGCCCACTAGATTTATCGGTCTCCGCACACCTCACTCGAGAAACGGTTGGGATATCGGATGTCCTTCCGATCAGGCACGTGTTGGAAGTCCTGAATCAACGGACGACTGTCAGGCCCGCGGTGTGCCACCAGAACGTCTTCTCCAATCACAACGCGGGTGCCGCAGCACGTTCCAGTCCCATAATTTGTGCTTACATCGCATCCTTTTGGGAAACGATCGATGTCTGCTCACTCCCTGTCGTGATCGAGCTATACCAATCGATTTTGCGCGTAAGATACATCACGGCTGCCACCGCCAGGAAGCTCGCCACCGCGCCCACCAACAGAGCGTTATCCTCAAGGCGCAACAGCAAATAGATGAATGTATAAAGCAAGCTGAACACGACGAGTGCACGCCAGCCCTGCACCCGGCTTCCAAAGATCCAGTTCGCGTTCAACGAAAGGAGAAGCACGGTGGCCCCGCCGGCTATCAGAAAGCCCCAGTCAAACCCAAGGTGTTCCGCGAGCGACAGCAGAAGTAGGTAGAAGATCAGTTGTGCCAAGCCCACCAGCACATATTGTGCGGGATGGACCCGCTTTCGAGCCGTCACTTCAAAAATAAAATACGAGAGAAACACCAGTCCCACAAACAGCGGAACGTATTTGAGCGCGCGATTGACCGACTGGTAAGGATCCGCCACCTCAATGAAAGAGACGCCCAGCGCTGCGCTGTCCAGATTACTCACCGCGGTGCTCGTACCCTCGGCGCGAACGCCACGTGCGATGAAAGGCACCAGCCATTCGCCGGTGAAGCCTTGGGCCGAAACGCTACGCTTGACTGGAAGAAACGCTCCGTCGAAACCTGGGCTCGGCCAATCCCCCTCCACAGCAAGATGCGAAGTCTTTCCATAAGCCAGAACGGCTAGCCGCTGGGCACCTGAGAAGCGCAACGCGGCGGTCAAGTGAAACGAGGCGTTTGGCTGGGCCAGATCGTTCGCCTTCACTCCTAAATATGTGAGTGGCAAGCGCTGTTCGCCGTTCGCGTCGGCAACACTATCCGCCGGCACAAACTCCATCGTCTTCCCATTTACTGTAAGGGTCCCGTCAGCCAGCGCTCCATGCGCATTGCTGACTCCGACCACGATTCCGGCACGGGACCAGTCCAGCACTGCGTCTGCGGGCGCCGTCGAAGGCACGCCCGCGAGTTTGAAGGTAGCATCAAACTTCAAATCTGCCTGAAAAACTGGAACTTTGAAGAGCGACCGCCGCCGTTGCTCGGTTCGCACCTTTACCGCAGCATCCCCTTGGATCGGAAACACCACGTACACGCCCGTCGCAACAGCGCCGCCCTTGTAAGTCGGGGGCACCGTGTAAGGGATCGTGAGCACGGGCCCAAGGAAAGTCTGTGGCCCGCCCACATGGTTGCTGATCTCCTGTGTGACATCCTTGGCTCGATTCGTGCGTTCCTCCACAATATTGCTCACGAAGACGGCAGGTATCGCCATAAGCAAAGCCAGGAAGCTTACGACCAGCAGCTTGATTCCCATAGAACGCGACCGATTGCGGATCCAGGTACTCAGCGGCACAGCGGAGATTTGGTTCAATGTGTCCTCCTGATCGGGGCACGTAAAAAGGCACAGGAGCACTCTATCACAATGTACTTTGTACTGTAAAGCACGAACCGTAGATTGCCGATGCGTTCTCTTCACTACTGAGTCTGACAGAGTGCTGACACTACGCTGTTTCGACGGCTCCGGTTCTTCCGAAGTCGTTCCCCTTAGCACCCAGAGTCTTCGATTATCGGTTGATCAGGTTTGATCGATACAGCCTTTGGGTGGCGCAGCGCTTTCCGCGCTGCGATTAAAGCACCCACCGACTCAGTCGGCTTTTAGCCGCCGAGGTCCAGGTGCCCATGGGATTCCCGAATGCCGAGGATGGGCGTTGAGTCCCAATCCGGAACTCGCTCAGCAAAATTGTGACCCGTGTCCTTGCAAGCTCCCAAGCGCCAGCGGACACTGCATTCAGGGCCCGTGGTGCAATGGCAGCACGACACTCTGTCCAAGTGGTAGATGCGGGTTCGAGTCCCGCCGGGTCCATTCTCCCGTCTGTGGAGAAGGAGTCCATTGGGGGAGAAAACGCAGAGATAATCTCCCCACAAAGTAACTTGACTTCGAGCCCTCTTCGTCCAATACTGAAGCTGGACAGAGTGCTGTGCACCACAGGCTATTCAACGGCTCCGGTTCTTCCGGAGCTGTTCCTCTTTTCGGCGGTGTATCCTCTCCCCATGAAACTTCGCTCTATTCTTTTCATCCTGCTCTGTACCACCGCTCTTTCTGCGCAATCTCAGCCTCATCGCAAGCAACTCCTCGCCATCGGCGAGGAAAAAGGTTATCGCCACGAAGCCGTCTCGCACGCTCTCGCCACCATCGAGCGCCTCGGTCACGACTCCGGGCTCTGGGACACCACTATCCGCACCGACACCGAACCGCTAACCAAAAAGAAGCTGGAATTCAACGCGAAAAATCTTAACGATTTCGACGCCGTCCTCTTCTACACGGGCGGCGATCTCGAGATGGACGCGCAGCAGAAAGCCGACTTCCTCTCCTTCATTCACGACGACGGAAAAGGCTTCGTCGGCGTCCACAGCGCCACCATCACCTTCACCTCGTGGCCGGAATACGGCGAGATGATTGGCGGATATTTCGACCAGCATCCCTGGGGCACGTTCGACGCTCCCATCCTCGTCGAAGATCCCACATTCCCTGGCATGCAGCAGTGGCCGCATTCGTTCGTCTTGCGCGACGAGATTTATCAGATGAAGGATTACTCTCGCGACAGGGTTCGTGTTCTCATGCGCCTCGATCCCTCCAAACTCGACCTGAAGAATAAAAACGTCCACCGCACCGACGGAGACTTTGCCGTCACCTGGGCTAAGACGTATGGCAAGGGACGCGTCTTCTACTCCACCCTCGGCCACGTTCCCGAAAACTGGGATAATCCCGCGTTTCAGAAGATGTACACCGAAGCCATCAAGTGGGCCTTAGGCCTCATCGATGCCGACGCTACGCCTCGGCCGCTGACCAATCCTTAGACTCGATCGTTGTAACCTTCCACGGACCTCTGCATCTGATGTGCGCTGCCCGTTCTCGGGCAACTGACTCTGACTGAGAAGCACCGGGGTTCACTCTCAGCTTGATTGCAGGTTGGCCGGAGATTCGATTCGGCCGATCACATGCCGAGGTGCGCCTCGCCAGCACTGACCTGAACCAGAACCATAAGCAGAGGAGAGTATCGTGAAAACCAATCTGTCTCGCGTCAGCGCAATGCTGACTCTTTTCTTTCTCACCGTTGCATCCAGCTTCGCGGCTGATCCTCACGACATCTTCGTGTTGACCAGCACCAACAACGCATCTGGCAATGAAGTCGAAGTTTTCAAACTCACGACCGAACACACACCCGCACTGACCTTCGTCAAATCGTTACCTACCGGAGGGAATGGCGGCGCCAGCGGAAACGCCGGGGCCGTTCAGTTCCATGACTTTTTCGGCGCCGTCGTCAATTACGGCTCCAATAATTTCACCCGCCTCGTGCGGACCGCGAATTCCATCGCAATTGACGGAACCGTCGCGCTCGCTCCTAACTGCACCCAACCTGTTTCCATCGCCCTTACCGACAGCCATGCTTTCGTGTTGGGCGCGAATTGTGCCGAAAGCCACTCTTGGCCGTGGGGCCACGTCGATGGCGGCGTTGTTTCCTTGAGCGATAACTCCGGCGCCCAGATCGCCTCCGGACTCACCTGGGCTGCCCTTACTCTCAAGTCAGGCTCAGTGCTTCAACTGCCACTCGCACACGATGGCGCACTCACCGGCACGAGTTCGTCGGTCACCCTGCCCAGCGATGCCAACGACACTCCCCTCGGAGCCGCGTTCTGGGGAGACACTCTCGGGTTTAATCCTGCCCACAGTCCCGACAGCTTTGCCCTCATCGACAAGGGCGGAGATGTTTTCCCTGTCCTCGGACCGCAACCCGCATATCCCACGAACGCCCCTTGCTGGCTGGCCAAAGGACCCGGAAATGTCTGGTTCACCGGCAACACTCCGGGGCAAGCAGTTTCGATCTTCTTCTCTGACAGTCAAGGCGGAGCCTTCTACAAGTCCGTTTCTGTATCCGGCACTCCAACCGACGTGAGCGTCTCCCGCGATAATAAGTGGCTTGCGGTGATCTACACCGCATCCGATGGCAGCGGAGGCCGCATCGATGTTTTCAGTGTCGACTCGTATGGCGACATTTCGCTTGCTGCCACCTCACCCGCAATCGGCGTCCCCTCTTTCAATGGAGTCGCCATCAGCCAGTAATCGCTCGGCCAGGTCTCGCCCACATCGCGAGGCCTGGCATCCTTTTAACCTCGCGAACCATCCACTCCGGGTGTGGGGGCAACATTTCATGTTTCGTAGTCATGCTAAAATCCGCGCCATGATTTCCAGCCGTTCCGCGCGTTGTCTATCCGCGCTTGCTTTCGCGGTGTTCTTGTTTCAACTAGTCGCAGCCTCCCAAACTCCTCAACAGGAAACTAAGCCTCCTGCCCCCGATTCCTCTCACGCCGGCGTCCCCGTTCTCGTCGAGCTCTTCACTTCCGAAGGCTGTTCGAGCTGTCCGCCTGCCGACGTCGTTTTGCAGAAATTGGACCAATACCAGCCCATTCCCGGCGCCCAACTGATCGTGCTCAGCGAGCACGTCACTTACTGGGACCACGATGGATGGAAAGATCCCAACTCCGCGCAGGTGTTCACCGATCGCCAAAGTTCCTACGAGACTGCTTTGGGCGTGAAAGAGCCCTACACTCCCCAGTTCATCATCGACGGAACGCAGGTCGGGCAAATCGACAAGTTGCAGGAACTCGAGCAAGAGCTGAATAAGGCAAAGGACGAGTCGAAACTGCCTGTGCGTATTGGCGAGGTGACGCTCGACCCCTCGAATCCTGCCGTGCTGCGAACGCACATCGAAACCGATGCCAACTCCAACAAACATAATGCAGACGTGTACGTGGCCCTTGTCCTCGATCACGTCGAATCGCAGGTGCTTCGCGGAGAGAATGGCGGCAAGCATTTGGTCCACGTTGCGGTGGTTCAGCAGCTGACCAAAGTAGGGAAGCTCCCCAAAGGTAAGACCTTCGCGCAAGATATCCAACTGAAGCTCAAGCCCGGCGACGATCCCAAGAACCTACGCCTGGTCGCTTTTGTGCAGGAATCCGGACCCGGCAAACTACTCGGCGCTGCCATGCGCAAGCCAATGCTATAAGAGCCTTGTGGATGTGGCGCGGGCGCTCCCGCCCGCGAAAGGCATCCCGACCAACCCGATCCTGAAATCCCTCATCGTATCCCGCGCCTCAGATGCGCACACTCACCCTGCTCCTACTTGCAGTTCTTGCGTCAGACCTGCATGCACAGTCCCGTATGGAAGCCGGGATTTTCCTCGACTCGCTGAGCGTCTCGCAAACCAGTACTAATAACTTCGGCCTCGGCGCAAGATTCGGATACCGCATCCACCCAAACGTGATGCTCGAAGGCGAACTGGCTTACGACTATGGCCTGAACTTTAACGAAGCCTATCGCAACGTTACCAACGGCAATATCGGCGCAATCGAAAGCACCTCAATCGGCGTGACCCACGGCCTCATCGGCCCCATACTGCAGCCGGCGCACGGGCACTTCCGTCCTTTCATCACCGTCAAAGCAGGATTCATCGACTTTCGCCTGAGCCCCAGCCTGCTCCCCTACGGCAACCTGGTCAGTTCGGTTTCCGGCTTACGCACATCCAATGCGAGTGCGGCGCTTTATCCTGCGGGAGGCGCGGAAGCATCGCTCGGACCCGTCGGCCTGCGACTCGAACTGGGCGATGAAATGTATTTCAACCGCGGCGCGCACCAGAATCTTCGAATCACTTTCGGACCGTTCGTAAGATTTTGATAGTGGTGGGTGAGCGTACCCCGAGAGGAGTGTTCTACTGACTAACAGCAGCCGGTCGTTCCGCAGGCTGCGACGCCGAAGCGTAATATCCTCTGCGCGCGTAAACGCGCAGCTTGTGGCCGTCCTTTTCTGCGGTGATGTCAATCGGACGGTAGCGGCCGTTGCGCTCGAATCCAGCCGGTTTGTACGAGATAAGATATCGGCTGCGGATCACTTCCTGCAACTCCGCCAGGCTCTTGGAAAGATGCGAAACCGAGCCCGGGATGTACAACGCTCCGCCGGTGAGTTCGGAAATCGTTTTCAGCGCGCGCTCTCCCAGCAGCGCCGTATCCTCATCATTCAGCACTTCTCGGGTACTGACCGCATAAACCGCAACTTCGCGCCGCTGCGAGCTGGCAATTACCTCTTTCAATCGAGTGCTGCTGGAATTGTCCTCGCCGTCGCTGATGACTACCAGAACCCGTGCCACCGGCTGTGTTTCCGCCCGGCTCGCTAGTTTCTCAGAGGCATAATTCACTGCATCCCACAACGCAGTTCCGCCCGCGGGCGCCAGTTGATCGATCGCATGCGCCGTCTGCGCCTGATCCGCGGTAAAGTCCTGAACCAGAAGCACAGAGTTGTTCACCCCGACCACGAACGCCAGATCGTTTTTGTCGGTGACCACCTTTTCCAGAAACTTGATCGCGGCTGCCTGTTCGAACTTGAATCGATCGACGACAGAGTTGCTCATATCGATCACGAGTCCCAGCCGCAGGGGCAACTGCGATTCATTGCGGAAATTCAGAATCGCGTTCGGAGGCTGGCTGTTATCTCGCAACTCGACATTCGAGCTTGCCAGGTCGGTTACTGACTTTCCATGATCCGTCGCCGCGAACAAGATGGACACTTCATCCACACTGGCCCGTATGACTGTGCCCGAGAATCTCCGCGCAACAGCGTCTGCCTCGGGAGTCGAATTTTCCGCAACCGGAGTTCCGCAATTACGGCAAACCGGATCCGGCTCCGTGTCAGCTTCAGCGATCTCGTCATTCTCCGCCATATCCTGGAAGGCAAGCTGGGCCATCCGCCCCGCAATCTCCGGACTTGGGCCGGTGGGTACGCCGATCGAATAGGTAACCTTTTCAATCGGATTGAATTGCACCTGCGCGCGCCTCCGTTCTTCCGCTTTGAGATCCTCCAGTATTTTCCGGTACTGGTCCGCCGAACTGGATTTCGGATCTTCCTTCAGCAGCAGTCGGAGTTCGTCTTGCGCCGAGGTGAGATTGTTCTGCGCCGCCCACGCGCCGGCAGCGAAAAAGTGCACCAGGGCTGCCTTTTGATGTTTGTGGCTGTGCACGTCGTTCACCGTCGCGATCACTGCCGGGTAGTCCTTGGCCACGTACTCTCCATAACTCAGCGCCAATTTGAGTTGCAGGTCCAGGGGAGCAATCGTCGATGCCTTTCGAAAGGCCTCCTCGGCCGATGGGTACTGCTTCAACGCCAATTGCGCGCATCCCAGATTCAGATAAGAATTGGGCAGGTGGTCGTCGAGCGCTACCGCGCTGCTGAACTCGTCGCGAGCTTTTTCGTTTTGATTTAGATTCAGGTAAGCCGTGCCCAGCGCGTTGTGCGCCGCCACGTAGCTCGGATAGATCGCCGTCGCGCCTGAAAGGTGCGTGATCGCACCCGCCGCGTCCTTCCGCAGTAGCAGTTGATAGCCTTTATCGTATTCCCGTTGAGCCTTGCCCGGTGCCTTCAAATCCAGCTTCGAAAGTGAGCCGCTGGGCGTCTCTAATGGTGTCCCATTCGCGTTCATCCCATTGATTGTGAAGTAAGCGAAATCCATTTGCGCACCCTCGAGAGGGTCCCCGGCAAGCGCATTGGTGTAATTGTTGCCAAAGGTGGGAATGCTCAGCACCTGGCCAGCCGCAGCGCAAGAAAGCAACGCAAAAAAAACTGCAAACGCAAAAAGACGGCTGCACATCGACGTAACCTCACCGGATAACTTCGACAGGGGGAGAAACCGCACCAAATCCGCTGGCAGAGTGTATCTCTTCTCTAGCGCGCTTTCAATGCTTTAGATCCCTTTTCCGCTCTATCCGTTAGAATCGAAGTGGATACGCAGTTCCGCCTGTGCTCGCCTATATCCGTGATGGAGACGCTTTTAGCCCAATGATCATCGGAGTCCTGGCCCTGCAGGGCGATTTTGATGCCCACCGCCGTCGGCTCGAAGAGCTCGGTGCCGAAGTTGTCCTCGTCAAGAAGCCTGAGCAACTCGACCACATCGACGGCCTCGTCATCCCAGGCGGCGAATCCGGCACTTTTTTGAAGCTTCTTGGCGAAGCTGGATTCGACAAGCTGAGAGATTTTGTAAAAGCCAAGCCAACTTTCGGCACCTGCGCCGGGGCTATTCTTCTCGCCAAAGAAGTCGAAAATCCCGCGCAGGACGGCCTTGGCGCCCTCAACATCAGCGTCCGCCGCAACGCCTACGGACGCCAGATCGACAGCTCCATCCGTCAGGGCAAGTTTCTTCGCGACCTTCAGGGAAAATTGGATGAATCCCCACTCGAAATGGTTTTCATCCGCGCGCCCAAAATTTCCCATGTGGGAGAAGGCGTCGAGATCCTTGCCACCGAAGGCGCTGATCCCGTCGCTGTCCGGCAGGGAAGAGTGATGGCTGCGACCTTCCATCCGGAACTCTCCGACGATCCCCGTGTGCATCAGGCCTTCCTCGATTTAGTCAAAGACGGAACCAAGCGATAATCCGGGAGCCGCACCGCTGTCATAACACCTCCATCTTGGATTCTTAGCTTTACAGTTTTCAGTGCGCGCCTCGCCAGCCCCCCAAAAAAACTCTTGACATCCTAATCGCGTAACCATACAGTTACACATTATGCGTCACCGATCGGTTACATATAACGCCCCGGCAATCCAGGAAGCTGCCTTCCAGGCTCTGGCCGATCCCACGCGTCGCGCCGTTCTCGATCTTCTCCGCCGCGGCAGCCAGCCCGCCGGACAGATCGCCGATGCATTCCCGGTCTCCCGTCCCGCAATTTCCAAACACCTGCGCCTGCTTCGCCGGGCTCACCTGGTTCGTGAACATCGCGAAGGGCGCAATCGCATTTACCAGCTCAACCCGGAGCCGCTGCGCGCGGTCGACTCCTGGATTGAGCAATATCGAGTTTTCTGGACCGCCAGTTTGAACAGCTTGAAAGCCTTCGTGGAAGCCGAACATCAGCGCGAGACCGATGAGGCCTCGCGCAAACACAAATGAAATCGCTGACGGATCGAATCCGTACAGAAAGAAAGGGAACTGACATGACGAAACTAACCCGCACCCTGATCGCCGCTGCCATCGCACTCTCCGCCGCCTGCGCTCTGGCGCAGACTGACGCACAAAAAGCCTTTACCGCCATCAAGAACATGCCCGGCACTTGGGAAGGTTCCAGTGTCGAAGGCCCCGTGAAAGTCACCTTCAAGGTGACTAGCGGAGGTTCCGCCGTGATGAGCGAGATCCTCGGCAAAGAAGACATGATCTCGATGTTTCACATGGACAACGACCGGCTCCTTCTCACTCACTACTGCGCCGTCGGAAACCAGCCGCGCATGCAGGCTGCCGTCTCGTCCAATGGCAAGGTCATCACCTTTACCTACGTCGATGCGACGAATCTGGCCACGCCCGACTCCGCACACATGCAGCAGATGATCTTGACCGTGATTGACGACAATCACCACACCGAGGAATGGGTTTTCGCCGGCCAAGGCAAGGAACACAGAGTCCTGTTCGACCTGCACCGCAAAGCCTAGGTCGATTGAAATATGGGGCGGGCGCTCCGCCCGCCAACTTTGACTTTGATTTCTCGAAGCTATACAGATTGCAATCTTGGAGAGCACTTATGACCACAACCATCATCACCCCCGATCAGGACACGATCGTCGCCGAGATTCAGATCTCAGCTCCGCCCGAACGCGTCTTCAAAGCGATCTCCGATCCCGACGAGCTGCAGCGCTGGTTTGGCGGCAGCCCGGAGTGTCCCAGGAAAACCTGGCAAATGGACCCGCGCGTCGGCGGCCGCTACTCCTACTCCAACGATAAGTCATCGATCGTCATCAACGGCGTCAGTGCCTTCGAGTGCGACGGCGAAATTCTCGAATTCGATCCGCCCCACGTCCTCGCCTATTCCTGGATCGCCAACTGGCACGACGATCCCAAGACTCGAACCAGCGTGCGCTGGGAACTCACTTCGATCCCAGGTGGCACGCACGTCCGCGTCACGCACAGCGGACTGGCTTCGCTCCCGGTCGCACGCCAGGATTACGCCGGCGGATGGCCCGGTGTCGTGACGCAACTGAAGAAATTTGCAGAAACTGAATGAACCCCGGGTGCCCCATTTCTCCGCCTTTGAGAGAAGTGGGGAATTTCTAAATTGACGAGGTACTCCATGGCTACATCTACCATCACGCCCGATCAAGACGCCGTCATCGCCGAGATCTTCATCGCGGCTCCGCCGGCTCGCGTCTTCCAGGCCATCAGCGACCCCGCACAACTGCCTCGCTGGTGGGGACAAGACGGCCTCTATCGCGTCACTCAGTCCACAATGGATGTCCGCCCCGGCGGCAAGTGGCGCAGCGAAGGTGCCGGCACCGATGGCCGGACGTTCTACGTCGAAGGCCAGTATCTCGAAGTCGATCCTCCGCGCCTCCTGGTGCATACTTGGGTCAGCAGCTACGACACCGCAAAGACCATCGTGCGCTGGGAGCTCGAACCCCAGACGGTAAACGCTCTGCATCCCAATGGGCCCCGAAAATCTGGCACGGGAACTCTGGTTCGTGTCACGCAATCAGGATTCGCCGGAAACCTGGAATCCGTCCGAGCCCATGGCGATGGATGGAAGCGCGTCCTCGGCTGGCTCGAGGCGTTTGTGCAACGCGAATCGAACTAGTCGCCCGTGGATAGCATCGCAACTTGCATGAATTGCGAGTTGGACGAAGACAGCCCCGTTCCGGCCAGCCTTGGACGGGGCTCGCTCCATCGTTGGCCGCACAGAAATGTCCGCACATTTCGACGCCGATCTCGCGAACTGCCCGACCCGTGCGGGTTTGCACCTTCTCTGCTAATGGACAATTCCTTTTCACCGGCGTACCTTATTCCCACCAGAAAGAGAAAGGAGTCCTTCTGTGCGGGAAGAGACTCAGCTGGATACGTGTATTTACTGCAAGCAGCCCATTACTCGTCAGGAATTACCGGCCATGCGGTTGAGCGCCACTGAACGGGCCCACGTCACTTGCTATCTCGAGCACAATCCCCCGGAGAAGAAGATCGACGATAAGAAAGATTAAGAACCAACGCCATTCTTCACCAATCGATGCAATCCTCATTTACGGCTGACGGATTTCCGTCACTGGGACCGCTGTGTGTCCGCTGGTTGGCATGCGATCCGCGCCCCTCGCCCACCCGTGGCCGCTCGTCCTATAATTCAGCGGTGGGGAGCAAAGGATAGCGCTCGATGAAAGACGGCAACCCCTCGGTTTCTCCTGCTAATAGGGCACTCCACCTCAAACAGGAAATCGACGCCCTTTTCGAATTGCAGCGCCAGGCCCTCGAGTCCGCTACCTTCCTCGGAATGACTCAGGATCAGGCAAGGGAAGTGGAGGCCCGCCGCCGGCATATCACCGCCCTGGTCGACCAGTTGGCGAAACTGAAATCCCTACCTTGACCCGTGGCGCATTTTGGCGCTTGCTTCACCCGGCCTCTCGACCTTACCTTACCCCGCACAGCGCAACATGCAATCGTGCGCGCCGAAGGACTGGCATGTTTCGAACTCCGAAGACAATTCGTTCCTCTGTAGAGCCGGATTGGCGTCGGCTGGCGGAGCGGGCGAGTACAGAACAGGATCACGCCAAGCTGCTGCAACTCGTCCAGGCTCTTTGCGATCGCCTTGAAGAATTGCAAACTCTCGACCGGTCGCAAGCCGCCTCGGACTCACCGCTTTCCGGCGCATAAATGACGCCGTGGGCGCGATCTGGGGTATCCCCACCCTTCATCGCTCGAAGGGTGGGGACTTGCTTTTTCCATACGCCAAGTTGCGCCAACCACTTGAACTGCCCGCGCTGGGCGTGACACCATCGCCTTATTAGTCTGATGTATCCACTTTCAATCGGCATAACGGTACGTCAAAAGCCGCTTGGCCGCTGGGTGACGATCCTTTGCCCCGCATCACCAGAAAGGAGCGTACGTGCCCGACCCGAAAAAAGAACCTGAGTTTTCTCCCGGAACAAAGGATTGGCGTGACCTCGCCGAGCAAGCATCGAAAGAACCCGACTCCGGCAAACTCATCCAGCTGGTTCAGGATCTTTGCGATCAGCTTGATCAGCGCGACGCGCAGCGCAAGCAGAAACAGAAGGCCAATCTCTAGCGCGATTGCGATCCTTCTCCGCCGCTACCCAATCTACCCGATGCTTCGCAGGCTTTAATAACCGTAACGTTATAACAGCGAGGTCGACACAATCGCTGTCCAGGCCGCAGCCACTTCTGAGGAAATTAACCTTGTCGGAACGCCGTTCGAAATTTCATCTTGTCCCCATATCCCCGCCTCCCGCGGAGAATTCGGCGGGTCGGCTGACCTATCCGGTGCGCGATCAAGTCTGCGGATTTTGTGAATTGCCGATCTCCGCCTCTCAACCTCCCGTGCTTTTGAAGTCGGGACACAGTGTGCACCTCGAGTGCTATCTCACCATGAAGAAATCTTCAGCCGGCCACCGCCCCAATTAACATGCCAATCAGTCTTCCAAGACGAGCCCGCAACTGGCGGCAGGTCGCTCTTGAGCTCTCCCTCGAATACGATTCCGCGCGCCTGGCTTCTCTGATTTACGAGCTCCTCGAAGCCATCGAACAACAATTGCTCGACGGCGAAGATCCGCCTGTTCAGCCGATCCAATCCAATCTTTGGATCAACTAAGGCCGCGCATCCTTCGTTACCCGAATCCTGTCCGAACGGGTGGGAAAAAGCCTGGCCCTTACTCTGGTCGTTCATCCTACAAACTTCACCGTAGTGCGTTTCTATTGCTCGCTGCGGTACGTTGTCCGCACTCGGGTAAACGCTTGGAAGATCCCATTCAATCTTTGCTTAGCAGATTGCTTGCCGCGAAAGATCCCGCCGAGATCGATCGCCTTAGCGTCGAATTGCGCGCTGCGCTGCACGACCGCATCAATTCCCTGCGCGAGCACGCCCGCTCCATTTCCCGCAAGAGCAGCGGAGCGGACCGAAAAAAACCTCCACGACGGAACCCAGACTCCAAGAAACGCTAAGGCGCTCGCCCTAGGGGAAAACCGGACAATTTGCCGGCAATCTACAAAACCACTCCTGCCATATCCTGCATGCTCCCCGCCTCGCTAAAGACTCATCCCGATTCGCATGGAGCGCGCCGGTTGCTACTGTTTCAGTCGGAAATCCCACGGGAGGGAAATGCAAGACGAAATATCCAAGCTCTGCGGCAAACTCGTGCGGGCCGACGAACAACATGAACTCAAATCATTGGCTGCCGAGTTACAGCGCGTGATCCGCCACCGGGTTGACTCTGTTCGTCAAGGTGCCGCTGCGATTGCCTTATTCGATCGCATCGTCGAACTTGACGCCATCGCCTCAGAAGCCGCAAACGGCGGCAAAACTCAACCCTGTCAGCCCTAGGATTCGAGCATGACCGACAACGGCAACTCGTATCGCACCCAACTTCCAGAACCCGACTGGCATAAAATCGCCGAACGAGCCGCGGAAGAAAAAGATCCCAAAAAGCTGGCCCAACTCATCCAGGCTCTCTGCGACCGTCTCGACGAACTCCAGCGCGCCCGCGCTCAGGCCCAGAGCGCCAGCCAGACGCCGAGTACCAGTAAGGTCCAGAGCGCCCGCTCATAGCATTGGCAGACATTCCTCCCCACCACCTCGCGTTATACTGGCTTCATGTCTGGGGTTCCACACAAAACCTTCTATCTCGAAACTTTCGGCTGTCAGATGAATGTCCACGACTCGGAAAAGGTCGTCGGCACCCTCATCCAGGAAGGCTACCGGCAGGTCCAGTCCGTTGAACTGGCCGACCTCATCCTCTACAACACCTGTTCCATCCGCGACAAGGCCGAGCAGAAAGTTTTCCATCGCCTCGCCGATTTCAAAAAACTGCAGGCCCAGGGAAAGAAATTCGGAGTACTGGGCTGCGTCGCCCAACAGGAAGGCGACAAGATTTTCGAGCGCGCTCCCCATGTCTCGCTAGTCTGCGGTTCGGCGTCATACAACAAGCTGCCAGAAATGTTGCAGCAGCTGGAAGGCACGCCGTCAGCAGGGAAGTCCGTGAGCCCGAAGCCCGATGCCGAAGCGCTGACTCTGCAGTCCAGGAGCCGGAAGCCCAACGCCGGAAGCCTGGTTCGCATCACCGGCCTCGACGATCGCCAGACCGACAAGTGCTTCGAAACCGAGTTCACAGCCCGCACCAATCCCCACCGCGGCTATATCACCATCATCGAAGGCTGCGACAAGTTCTGCGCCTATTGCGTGGTCCCATTCACCCGCGGCAAGGAGCGCAGCCGTACCTCACAATCCGTCCTGAACGAAGCCCGGCAGATGGCGGACCTGGGATACACGGAAATTCAATTGCTCGGGCAGAACGTGAATTCCTACCGTGATCCCACTGAAAATAAATCCTTTGCCGAATTGCTGGCTGCCATCGGGGAGGTCCGCGGAATTAGGCGGGTTCGCTTCATGACCTCACATCCCCGCGACTTCGGACGCGACATCGTATGTGCCATCGATGCCGTCCCTTCGCTCTGCGATCACGTCCACTTGCCCGTCCAGAGCGGTTCGACCCGCGTTCTCGACGCTATGCAGCGCCTTTACACGCGTGACCAATATCTGGAACGCGTCACTTGGATGAAATCCGCCCAGCGTCAAATCAGCATCACAACCGATGTCATTGTGGGCTTTCCCGGAGAGACCGAGGCAGATTTCGCCGAAACCTTAAACCTGCTCGACGAAGTCGGATTCGACAGCGTGTTTTCCTTCAAGTATTCGCCGCGTCCCAACACGCCCGCATTAACCCTCGACGATGCGATTCCCGAGGCAGAGAAGTCGCGCCGGCTGGAAATATTGATGGCCAAGCAGCGCGAGATCCAGATCGCCCGCTACAAGAATTACATTGGCACTCAATGTGAAGTGATGGTTGAGGGCCATAATGACGCCCGCGGGCAGTGGATGGGTCGCACTTCGCACAATAAAACGCTGAATTTCACCGCTCCGGAATCCGCGTTTCCCAAGATAGGAAGCTACGCGAATGTGAAAGTCACCGGCAGTTTTCCCAACAGTCTGTTAGGCGAAATGGTGATATAAGGAGCAGGAACGCCCTCGGAGGGAGCAATGGAAGTCGAAATGACAATTCGCGGCCTGATGGTCGACCCCGTGAGTAATATGCCGATCGTCATACTAAAAGACGTTGGGGGCGAAACTGTGCTGCCAATCTGGGTGGGCGTTTACGAGGCGAATGCCATCGCGCTTGAGATGGAGAAGGTCAGTACACCGCGTCCCATGACGCACGACCTCATCAAGAACGTGCTGATGGGCCTCGAAACCCAGGTTCACAAAGTCGTGGTGACCGAATTGAAAGAGGATACCTTCTATGCGGTGATCTGGCTGGAGCGTGGCGGCGAGGTGGTCAGCGTCGATTCGCGGCCGTCGGACGCCCTCGCCCTGGCGCTGCGTGTGGATTGCCCAATCTTCGTCGAAGACGTGGTCCTGAAGACATCGAAGCTCGCCGCGAATATGTCGGATCGCGTGACCAGCGAAGAGCTGCGAAAGTGGCTCGAAGGCCTCAACGACGAGGATCTGGGGAAGTACAAAATGTGACGAGCCAGATCGGGTCCTGTGATGCCAATATTCCATCTTGACATCAGTTATCTAGTGTGACATCATGTTGAGTCATGCGCACCACCCTTAACCTTGACACTGACGTTCTGCGACTCTTAAAGAATTACGCCTCCGATCGCTCCGTTTCTCTGGGCGATGCGGTTTCCGAACTAGTCCGTAGGGGCCTGGAAACGCCTGTGCAAATGCGCATGGTGAATGGATTTTATGTGGTCGATATTCCCGCCGGCACTCCCATGGTATCCAGCGCTCGCGTCAAGGAGTTACTCGAGGAAGATATCTGATGTCGGTCTTCCTGCTGGATGCGAACCTGCTGATCGCATTGGCCTGGCCTGAACATGAAGCACACAACAGGGCCGGGAGTTGGTTCGCCCGGCACTCCCGAAACGGTTGGGCCACCTGTCCGTTTACCCAAGCCGCTTTTGTCCGCATTTTATCGAATCCAGCCTTTTCGCCCAGGGCACTTTCACCTCAGAATGCTGCAGCTGTGCTGGCGGCCAATCTGAAGCTTCCGGGCCACCGGTTCTGGCCGGACAGCCTTCCGCTTGCCGACGCGCTTGAGCGATTCGGAAAGAAGATCTTCGGACACCGGCAGATTACGGATGCTTATTTGCTCGCTCTGTCGATCCATCAGAAAGGCCGTCTGGCTACCATGGACGAGAGCATCGTATCTCTGGGGGATGGCGTAGAACTGGTTCCTCATTTTACATAATACTGTTATCGGACATTGCATGTGCGGCGTCTCCATTCCGTCTATTATT
>CAVQDY010000025.1:0-30347 GCA_963711365.1 Terriglobia bacterium
GAAGCCTATCTTTACAACCGCGAGCGACCTGCGACGATGAAGCCGCCAAAAAACGACTGGGCCATGCTGTTCAAGCGCGACATGCAGCTGGAAAACGCATTTGCTTCGGCAGGAGGATTGCTATTGGCGGGGCCAGATCCCACCGGAGACGGTGGCGTTGTGCCAGGATTCGGTGACCAGCGCGAGATCGAACTTCTGGTCGAGGCGGGATTCTCGCCTGTCCAGGCTATTAGAATTGCGACCCTAAACGGGGCGATCTATCTGGGCAAGCAGGACCAAATTGGATCCATCGCCCCGGGCAAGAATGCAGACCTCGTGGTCATCAAAGGCGATCCAGCCACAACGATTTCGGATATTGAAAAGGTGGAGATCGTCTTTAAGGACGGCGTCGGCTATGACTCGCCGAAGCTCCTCGATTCCGCGAACGGACGCTACGGCCAGTATTGACCACATGTTGCTCGGTGGGCGGGCGGCAACTACCTTATCGGTAAGGGAAGGTTTGCCCGTCATCTACCCGCAGTCACTTGTCTGAATCGCGGATCAACACAACGTCGGCTTCCCGGTGCCCGCGGATGACGGCGAGCTCTTTGCCGCCGAAGGAGAAGTCGAAATCGCGGATGAACTCCGACTTGAAATCGGTGAGTTGCTTGCCGGGCGAACCATCGAAATACTGCAGCCAAAGGTTGTCGGTGTCACCGTTGCGAATCGGATAGAAGATGCCTCTGCCGTCAGCACTGAAAGCGATCGATCCTATTGTGTAACTGAAGGCGAACTCTACGCGAGGTCGTTCGAACTCCAGAAAGTGCGGGGGCTGGCTGGACTCGAGGGAAAGCAACGCCAGCTTCTCTTTCGGCTCATTGATCAGTGCAGTAACGAAGGCCGCGAGCTTTCCATCCGGGGAAACGGTGATGCGGCTGAATACGGGAAGATCAGACACTTTCTGGGGGGATCCGCCTTCGGTCGAAACTTTCTGCAGGAAACCGTCACCGTCCGAGTAAAGCACAAACTTCCCGTCGGGAGTACAGGCGGGGAACGTGTCGAGTTTGCCGGAGGTGAGTTGTTTGGGATTGGTTCCGTCGGCATTCGCAAAGAAGAGATGCAGCCCGTTGCGTTTCATGTCGATACCGGAAAAGACCACATGGCCGTCGGCGCAGGCACGTGCAAAATTGGTTGCCGGGACTTGCGAGGCAAACGGTGTCTGGGAGCCGGACTCCAGATTCAACAACGTCAGGCCGCCAGCAGCGGCAGAGACGAGAAGCTTGCCGTCGCGCATCCAGGTCACCATGTCGCTTAACGACGAAGTGCTGAATGGGTGCTCCTGCGAACTGCCATCGCCAATGGGCAGAACCGATTGGGTCAGATGCGCCTGTCGCAGAACGGTGGCGCCAGTGCGGCCATCGGCCGACAGGCTGAGATCAACGTAAGAGTTCGTGTCGCGCGTGACGGAAGTGAGTTTTCCATCAGGGTAGGAGACGAAGAAGATCTGCCACTGCGCGGCATAGGGAAGTTGGCCCAAAACCAGTATCCCTTTACCATCGGGCAGCCACATGGGCCGAACGAAGAACAGGGTTTTGGCCGTCATGAACAGATTGCGCTTGCCGGTTTCGACATCGATGGCAGCCAAGCCGGAGAGCGCGTCTCCGGGCTGAGCGATATCGCAGACAATGGTCTTGCCATCCGGGGACCAGGCGGGATCATTCGCCTGCTCGCCCATCGAACCTGTGGCCAGTAGCTTCTCTTCCCCCGAATCCAGCGAGCGGATGTTGATCACGTACTGGCCGGTTTTGGGATAGTTTGCTGTTCCGTAAACTATCTTCTTGCCGTCGGGGGAGAACGACACATTGCTGTCGATATTCGTTATCAGTTTTTCGGAATTGCCGCCGAGCACGGGAACTCGGTAGAGAGCGCTGAGCGAGTTGCTGCCGACTTCGTTGCGAACGAAATACAAGTAGTTGCCGTCCGGAGAAAAGCGCAGCCCGAGATAGTTGACCGGCACGGGCGGAACGACCTGTGTATTGCTGCCGGTCGGAACATTGCGCAGCCATAGGCTTTGCTGGGCGCCATCCGCTAGTACGCTCAGGATGTATTTGCCGTCAGGTGAGATGGCGACGCGGAGAGCTTTGCCGGTTTCGGTGACCTTGCTGACGGAAAAATTCTGAAAAGGAGCGGCCTTGGGCCGGACAAGTAACGCGTAGATTCCGTAACCAGCGGCAGCGATTAAGAGAATTGCAACGAGACTGATGAGGCCAAGCGAGAATTTGTGCTGTTTGGCAACGGCGACTACGGCGGAGTTGCTAGCTTGTGCGGCGGCGGAAGTGGAGGCGCGCGAACCAGCGTCAGAACTCACAACGGGCATCTGCCGGCTGGAATCGGTGTCGCGCTTCAGGCGCATCAATTCGGAGCGTATTTCCTTCGCGCTCTGATAGCGGAGTTCGCGATCTTTTTCTAGCGCGCGGTTGATGATGTCTTCAAGTTTGGGCTGCAGGTCGGGGTTCAGACGCGTGGCGGGGACCGGGGCCTTCTCGAGAATTGCGTTGAAGATCAGGGCGGAGGTTTCTCCGCGGAAAGGCAACGCGCCGGTGACCATCTCATAGAGGACGGCGCCGAAAGAGAACAGGTCGCTGCGGCCGTCGAGGTCCTTGCCCTTGGCCTGTTCCGGCGACATGTAGGCGACGGTGCCGAGAGTGGAGCCGGGACTGGTGAGATGGGGATCGTCGAGCGAACCGGTCATCGTGTTCGCCGATCCGATCTGATTCGAAGACGTCGTGGCGGAAGTTACCTTGGCCAGGCCGAAGTCGAGAATCTTGGCGTGTCCGCGGTCTGTGACAAAAATGTTGGCAGGCTTGATATCGCGGTGGACAATGCCCTTGGAATGGGCGGCATCGAGGGCGTCGGCGATCTCGATAGCGAGCGAGAGGACCGCTTCGGTCTCTAAGGGGCGCCCGGAGATCTTGTGTTTCAGCGTGATGCCCTCCAGGAATTCCATGGCGATGAACGCCTGGTTGTCCTGCTCACCGATATCGTGAATGGTACAGATATTGGGATGATTGAGTGCTGATGCAGCCTGAGCTTCGCGCTGGAAGCGGGCGAGAGCCAGGGGATCGCGCGCGACTTCGTCGGGAAGAAATTTGAGCGCCACGAAGCGGTGCAGGCGCGTGTCCTCAGCTTTGTAGACAACACCCATCCCGCCCCCGCCAAGTTTCTCAACGATTTGATAGTGGGAAATGGTCCGGCCGATCATCGGCAGCTGTCAGCTCTCTAGTCGGTTCATCTTATGGACGCGAAAGTTCTTAGTCAACAGAAAGGCTGGGGCTTGCTGGGCTCGGGAGACCCGCCGTTGCGAAAATATTTGCTCGCGCGCCTTGTCCCACTTTCCAAGGGAGAAATAATCCAAAATGGCGTTGGTGGTGCGGAACGTGCCTAATGGGACCTGCACCGGAAGGGGGCCTGGTATTGGACGTTCTGCTCGCTTTCAGGATGGTGGCAATGTCCAAGGGTCTTCTCCCTCATCTTCAGCAGAGCTGATTCTCACTCCGATAAGGTCCCCTCTTCGTTGAGCTTCCAGAACAACGGCCTCAGCAGCAGAAACGGGCATCCGTTTCACGCTTGCCAGAAATGCCCATCACCATATGGACGAAACTCGGCATCTACGAAGACGCTGTTTCCATCTGAGCACGGAAGCTTCTGCAGTGGCAGAGCGATCAGGTTGCCAAGTCCACCCTTTGGCATGGTGTCTTGGTTGGGAAAGAAGCGGTCGTATGAATCCAATCCAAGTTGGTGACGGGACTCCATGGCCCGAGTCAGGATTACACAGCCCGGTTTGGTGGGCGCCTTTTTATATTGCGTGAGATGGCCTGCGGCTGTTGAAAAACTCCATTTTCTCCAAAACCGGCGAAATTTTGGGGATAGAAAATGTTCTACCAAAACAGAGGTCGTCGATTGTGGGGCTTCCTATGCAAAGTTTTTTCGACGATTTTCTGTCGGAGGATCACCCCCTCGTGGGTTGTTGCAGGATGTCCTCCGAGATTAGCTTCTTCATTTCCTCGTCGGCCCACAATCTTGACAGGCCCCTCCTTACGATTCAAAGACCCACTGGCCGCTAACCATGGTTCGCTCGACGGTGATCTTTTGAAGGTTCAGCGGTTCCATCTTGAATGGATCCTGGGCGAGGACGATCAGGTCGGCAAGCTTGCCCGGTTCCAGAGATCCTTTGGTCTTTTCTTCGAAGGTCGAGTAGGCGCCATTGACGGTGCCGCAGCGAATTGCTTCTTCCAGCGAAATCTTCTGATTGGCGCCCCAGACATTGCCATGCATGTCGGTGCGGGTGACTTGCGAGCGCAGCCACATCATGGGATCCGACGGACTGGCCGTGTAATCCGAGGAGTCGGGCGGACGCAGGCTATAGGACAGGAAATCGCGCATGGGGAACATATGCTCGGTGCGTGATTCTCCGTAGAAATGCATGACGTCGCCGTGGAAATAAACGTATCCGGAGAACGGGACGGGAATTGCGTTCAGAGTACGCATGCGCTGGAGCAGCGAGTCGTTCAACAGCGTGCAGTGCTCGATCCGGTAGCGGGGATCGGGTGTCGGCATTTCGCGCTGCACTTGCTCGTAGACGCCAAGAGTCTTGTCGATGGCGAGATCGCCATTGGCGTGGGTGGCGAGCTGCCATCCGGCGGCGTGGGCCTTGCGCGAATTTTCCAGAAGTTCGGCGCGCGTACCAACCTCAAGACCGTGGTAGTTTGCGATCCCGATATAGGGCTCAGAGAGCCAGGCAGTCCGCTCCGAGATCGAGCCGTCGGCGTACTGCTTGACGGCACCGATCCGAAGCCATTCATCGCCGAAGCCGGTATGGACTCCGGCGGCAATCATGTGGTCGAGGACGCGAACGCTCATGTGAGAGCACACGCGCATGCGGAGATCTCCGGCATCGCGGCAGTCCTGGTAGCCTTGCAGTTCTTCGGTGCCAGCATCGGCGTCGCCAGCCGACGTCACTCCCTTGGTGGTGAAAATCTTAGAGATGAGTTTTGCGGCTTCGCGGTAGTCATCGCGAGTGGGAGTGAAAGCGGTTAACTTCAAGAATGGTTCAATTGCGTGGTCTGAGATGTGGCCAGTAAGTTGGCCAGAGGAATCGTGGTCGTAGCGTCCGCTGGGCGGGTCGGGAGTTTTCTCATCGACTCCGGCGGCCTTTAAAGCAAGCGAGTTCACGAAGATGGTATGACCGCCGCGATGACGGACGAGAACGGGGTGGTCGGGAACAGCGGCGTCTAATTCTTGCCGCGAAATTGGATGTGGAGTCTTTCCGTCGTCGTATAAGAAGCCCATCACCCACTGTCCGGGCGGCGTCTGTGCGGCGCGCTGGCGCAGAGAGGCCTGGATGTCGGCGATGGAGTCCTTGTCACAGGCGACCATGCGCAGATGCTCTACGCCGGATGCACAGGGATGCGCGTGAGCATCGATGAAGCCGGGGAGCACGGTCTTTCCGCCGAGATCAATTTTCTTGCTGAGTCCGGCGGCAAGGTTCAGGACTTCAGAGTCGGTGCCGAGGGCGAGAATGCGACCTCCGCTGATGGCGATCGCCTGAGCACGGGGAAGCTTGTCGTTTACGGTCCAAATATTGCCGTTGTAGAGAATCAGTTCGGGTTCGGTGCGCGCAAGAGGAAGCAAGGCAAAGGCGCCGAGACCGCCAATGAAGTCGCGCCGGGAGGTTTCGCCAAGAAGCCCGGGGAAAAATTCGTTCTGATTTTTCATTCAGTACTTTCCTTTGATTTCTACGCTGACAGCAACTCTTGAACGGCACGAAAAGCTTGATCGATGGCCTGATCAGTGTACGCGGCGGCGGCAGCGTCGGAGTGGATGGCGATGCGTCCAAAACGTTGGCGGGCGATGTCGCACGGACGCTGGCCCACAGGCCAATCGGGATCCCACAAGGGGTTGTACTCGTAGGCGTAGCCGTGCGGCCAGCGATTCACAGTGATGGCATCGATGTCGCGAGCGGGGTCGAAGCCGCCGGGCGAAAGAATGCGCGCGAGTTGGTCGCGGATGTTGCGCTCGAATGTCTCGAAGTCGGCCGAGAGAAGATCGTAACGTCCGACTTTCTGTTGCTCGCGGGCCGGTAGCCCGGGCTGACAGGGAGTGCGCAACATGCGAAGCAGAATTGGCTCGTCGGGAGTTTTCGGCGAAGTGTATTCGCCGATGTTTGTGGACTGATCGAGCCCGACCGAGGAGTGGTACATGCCGGGAGAGGAGATTCGCGCGACTCCGAGCTTCTGGAAGGAGTTCCAATTCTTGATGGCTACGACCGTGTAGACGAGAGGGACTTTTACTCCATACTTCAAAGCCAGTTTCTGCTGTGCCGGAAGGTCCGAGCAAATGTAGGGGATCACCATGTTCCAGCAAGCGAGAACGACGGCGCTTGCGCGAACGGTATGAGCCTTTGAGTCGCGGCCATAGGTTACCTCGACTTCCTTAGCGGAGTTCATCTCTCCGACGTGATGGACGCGAACCGCGGTGCTGTTGAGGCGGATACGTACTGGCGAATCCTTTCTGTCGAGCTGCGAGTAATCAATTTTGGCGGTGACGATATCTTCCGGCGTGCGTCCTGGAGCGGACGCTGGAATTAACGAACGCACCAGCATGCGAGCGATGGAGGCGTTGCCGTCGGGAAAATGAAAATGATAGGGCTTAGAGGGAGTGACTTCTCCGAGAGCGGTGAAACTCAGGCGGCCTCCCGGGACACGATCGAGACCGAGACCTTCAAAGCCGGGGAAATGAATCGCCCAGCAGTCGAGTGCGGGAACGGCGTCGATTCCTATTCCATATAAGCCGTGGGTGCGAGTCTGGTAGATGGCGGCGGCGTCGGGGCTGACTTTGACGACGTTCAGCAGGAAGTCGCGATAGCTCATGCGCGACAGCTTGTCTTTCTTGTCTGCCTGCGTGAGACTCGGCAGGTAGTCTGTCTTTTCCGTCTGGATGCGGACGATATCGCGCTGGGCGGCGGCGGACAACGGCGTCTTTGCCAGGAAGTCGGCCCAGTCTTTTGCTTCGGAAGAGGGGCCGGGAACTCCGGCGACGAGGCGCTCTGAGCCGAAGGTTTCCCTGTCGAAAAAGTAGGCGGACTTCAAGCCCTTGTAGACGGAGCGGTCGGTGCACTTGGCTTCGAGCGCAGGAGGATCGATGCCCAACTCGGTGAGGAGGCCGGCGGCTTCGGCGCTATAGGCGAACGGAGACTCGATCGCGACGGTGCCACCGTTGGCGAGGAGCAGACAGCCTCCGGGGCGGAACTCGTTGCGTTTTGCATGTCCACCGAAGTCATCGTGATTATCGAGAATCAGGATGCGAGACTTCGCGCCAGCGTACTTGCGATGGAAATAGGCAGCAGCGAGCCCGCTGATGCCGCCGCCAACGACGACGAGATCGTATTTCTCTCCGGTGTCGATAGGGTTTGTAATGCTGTACGTATGGTCGCGGACTGCGTGTGCCGTTTCGAAAGAGCCGGGATGGCTGCCGCGCATTCCGGTTAAGGCTGGCGGATAGTATCCCGGGTGATCTTGTGCGGATAGTTCGGATTCGGCAGCGCGAAGCAGTTCGGGCATCCAGCCGCTGGTAAGGATGGCGCCGGTTCCGATAGCGACGCCATTGAGAAAGTCGCGCCGGGTAATCGGGCACGACATCCCCAGTTCTCTGTCGCGAGACTTATTCGTATCAGACTTGTTCGAATGAGACATGAGAATCAGCTTTGTTTGGCCGCGGTGCGCATTTTGGTGATTTCCTGAACTGCGCGGTGGCCCTGATCGATGGCGATGTTGGTGTATGCGTGGCCGTCTGCATCGGAGTTCGCGATGGTGATGCGTCCGAAGGGTTGGCGTCCGATGACGCAGGGACGCTCGGACGCGGGGCGATCGAGTGGCTCGAACAGACGGTTGTATTCGTAAGCATAGCCATGCGGCCAGCGATTGACGGTGATGGCCTCGATGTCGGTTGCAGGATCGAAGCCACCCGCCGACAACATGCGTCCGAGTTGATCGTGGATGTTTTGCTCGAAGGTGTCAAACTTTGTGGTGACCAGTTCCCAGCGCCCGGCGCGGTACTGGTCTTTGCAAGGCAAGCCGGGCTTGCAGGGCGTGCGCAGCAGGTGAAGGATGCAGGATTGTTCGGGAGTGTTCGGAAATTTGTATTCGCCCATCGAGACGGGGAAATCGAGTGTGACGTTCGAAAAGTACGATGCGGGTGCGTAGATTGCATCGATGCCGAGCTTCTGAAACGCTTTCCAATTCTTGATCTGCACGTTGGTGTAGACAAGGGGAATCTTCACGGCGTAAGCGAGGGCTTCTCTCTGCTTCTCTGACATTTCCGGACAGAGATAAGGGATCACCATGTTGTAGCAGGCGAGAACACAATACTGGCCTCGGACCCGGTGTGCTTTCCCGCCGCGAACGTAGGTGACTTCGACTTCCTTTGCGCTCTCGGGATCGCCAGCGTGCTTGACGTGTATGGCGGTGCTGTTGAGACGAATCCGGATTTTGGAGCCTTCGTCCTCGAGCCGGGCATAGTTCATGCGGGCGGTGACGATGTCTTCCATGGTGTTCCCGGGAGCGGAGCCGGGTATGAGCGAGCGAACCAGTAATCTGGCGATGGAAGCGTTGCCATCCGGGAAATGGAAGATGTAAGGCTCTTCTTCTTCCTCGTCGTCGCCAGAGCGGCGCTTGGGAAGTTCCATACCGCTGAAGCCCGGAAAACCGTATTGCGCGCAGTCGTAAGCACAAACGCCATCGATGCCTACCGCGTAAAGATCGTGGGTGGTCGTCTGGAAAACCTTAGGCACGTCCGGGTGCGTTTTGACGTCCTGCAACAAAAAGTCTTTGTAGCTCTTCTGGATCAGCTTGACGCGCTTCTGCTCTGGAGTAAGGCCTGGAAGATAGTCGACCTTCGCCTCCTGCAACCGGAGGAGATCTTTGCGAGCTTCTTCGGCGATCGGGATCTGTTCCACGGATTTCGCGGAATATCGTGGTCCGAAATAGTGTGCGGACTCCTCCATGACGAGCCGGTCGGTTCCGAAGGTCTCTTTGTCAAAGAAGGTGGCTTCGCCGAGCTTCATCCGCTCGAACAGTTTCTGGTCGTAGTACTTATAGAACCGCTGGACATCGATGCCGAGATCTTTCAATAGCTCTTTGGCTACGGCGCTGTAGTGCGCCGGGGCTTCGATGGATTGCGTGCCACCGTAGCCCAGCAGCAGACGGTTGCCGGAGTGGAATTCGTTGCGCTTGGCGTGTCCGCCGAAATCGTCATGGTTGTCGACGATGAGAATCTTCGAACCGGATCCGGCGACTTTGCGATAGAAGTAAGCGGCTGCCAATCCGCTGATGCCACCACCGACGACGACGAGATCGTAGCTTTCGTTGTCGTCTGTGACGTCGGGCCATTGCTGGCCATCGCGCAAACCGTGTGCAACTTCCCACGAGCCATCGTGGCTGCCGCGCATTCCGGTTTTCGCGGGCGGATAGTAGCTGGGATCTTTTTCGGGAGCAAAGGGAGAATCCGGAATGCCGAAGGCCTCAAGCCATGGGCTGCCGGCGACGAGAGAGGCGCCCACCGCGATACTGACGCCATTCAGGAAGTCGCGACGGGTGATGGAATCCGGCTTGGCTGGGCCATGGCTCGGGGTGGGACTCGGGCGAGGAATCTTGTTTTTGTCATTCATGCTTTTTGCGATGTCCATGCTCGCTGGGCGACAACTTGTCAGAAAGTCAGCTTCAGCGCCAACTGCAGAATACGGGGATCATAGGTTTGCGTTACCTGTCCAAGTACCGTCGATGTAACTCGCACCGGCGAACCGCCGCCGGGATTCACGAACTGGGCATGGTTGAAGATATTGAAAGCCTCGACGCGGAAGCCGAGTTTTACCTTTTCGGTGATCGGAGTGGCTTTTTCGAGGGAGAGGTCGAGGTTCACGCGACCGGGACCAATCAAGGAGTTGCGGCGGAACGTTCCATAAAATCCGACCGGGCAGGTGCTCCCGGCGGAGGTCCAGCAAGGGTCCTGGCCGAAGTCCGCAGGATTGAAGTAGAAGCTTTGGCCGTTGACGATGTGCCGGGGATTCAACTTCTGCACGGTGGGCGTGAGTTGATCAGCGCGCACAACTTGTGGGTCTCCGAAACCGGAGGGACCGGGATTGGTTTCGCTGGCATTGCCGTAGCCACCGTAGATGTCCATCGGCACTCCTGACTGGACGAAGAAGATTGGATACAAACTCCAGCCCTGAGTGAGGCGCTTGGGCCCGCTGGCCCAGTAATCAGCAAAGGGTAGTTCCCAGCCGCCGCTAAAGACGAGACGCTGGCGCATGTCGAAGTCGGAGTTGCCGTACAGTGCGTGCGGACGGAAGTAGGGGATCAACGAGCTGCGTTGGTTGAATCCCGAGCCGTTGTCCAGGTTGTGCGACCAGGTGTACGAGAGAGTGAAGAAGGATGATCCGAAGTGAGGGACTTTGCCTGCCTGCTTGGTCAAGCTGGCGAGAAATCCGTTGTAGTTCGCGTTGTTGAGGCCATCGAAGAAGGTGAGAGGAGCGTAGATCTCGGTCAAGTTTTCTTTGAGGTTGATGAGGCGAGCAGGATTTCCGAGAGCGTCGGTGCTGCCTGGCACGATTGGGTTTTCATCCAACCAGGTGAGGAGTTTGTGGGAAGAGCTGCCGACATATCCCAACTCCAGCATCAAGCCGTTGGCGAGTTGGCGCTCGACGCTGAGATTGTATTGATAAATGTACGGGGTTTTGAGTCGAGGATTCACAAAGAGATCGCCGAATCCATAGGGATAGAACTGAGAGAAGTCGAGGGTGGGCGGAGGCGGCACGGAAGGAAATGGATCCTGGACACCCGCAGTCTCATAGGGCGTAGTCATGTTCGTGCTCTGGCCGTTTGTCGCGGGCGAAAAGAAGAGATCCGCTGAAGGCCACCAGGGCAGAACACCGTTGTTCCAGTCAGCCATCCATCCGTTGAGCGTATCGAAAAAGAGACCGGCTCCGCCACGAATGCTGGTGCGGCCGTTGCCGAAGGGATCCCAGGCGAATCCGAAGCGGGGTGCGAAGTCTTTTCGATCAGGGAAGTACCATCCATTAGGAGCGCCCGAATCGCCGGGAACGACCAGTCCGGGAGGTGCATTGAGAAAGCGTTTGGACTGCAGGCCCTGGATGTAAGAGAAGGTATGGCCGTGGATATCGGCCTCGGGTGAAGTGTATTCGTATCGTAAGCCCACCGTGAGAGCTAGCCGCGGAGTGACCTTCCATTCGTCTTGAACGAAAGCGGACCATTGCTTCTGGTGCTCGTTGTTATTGCCTGATGGATATTGCGCATACTCATCAGGCATACCCATCAGGAAGTCAGCGAGATCGGTTCCGGAAGCGACGCCACCCTGACTCGGGGTAATGCCGTAGAAAAAGAACCAACCGTTGGTTGCATAGCTGTAGGTGGAGTTCTCTTGCAGAATGGCGAGCTTACCTCCGGCCTTGACCGAGTGTTTTCCGTGGATCCAAGTCAGCGCGTCTGAGACGGCGTAGGTATTATCGGCTTTCTTGCGCGGAACGTTTTCGTTGAATCCAAGATTCAGGCCGGTGCTGAAGAGGTTGATGATGGGAGGTCCGGTTTGCAGGTCGGAGTTGATGTTTACACCAAGTGCAGATGGTCCAGGGAGATTCTTGCCCGTGGTGTCGTGATTGAAATAGCGTTCGGCAGTTGCGTGAAATTCGTTGAGCAGAGACTGCGTAAGAGATCTGGTATAGCCGATGTTGAGGAATTCGTTGGTAGTGGGACTGATCGAAGGAAAGCCCGGCACGCTGGCATCGCCGCCGTTGGGGTCGAAAGGCTGGAAGACCGACATCTTGCTATAGCCAACGGTTACGGAAATCCTGTCGTTCTGGGTCAGATAGAAATCAGCCTTGCCCGTGTATTCGTTGCGATTGTCGGTCTGGCTTCCTAACGGAGTAAGTTGTCCGCTCGGCGAAGTTGGCACCAATCCTGCCTGGATGTAAGCATTGGCGACTGGACTGATGGCTTTGGGATCGATGATGGCTTGGGCGGCGAGAGCCGGATTCGACTGGAAGAAGCTGTGAGCCGGAACGCCGCAGGAACTGCCGTCAGGAACCGGGTTACCGTTGCTGTCGACCGCGTTCTCATTCAAACCGCTAAGGAAACAGGCGACGCGAGGATCGGGGCCGTTGGGGCTGAGCCCGTAGACGCCGTAGTGCGAAAAGTCGCCGCCCAATTCCGCGGCAGTGTATGTGCCGACAGCAATGCCGTGGATGACTGCCGACTGTCGCTGTCCCTGATATCCAAAGAAGAAAAACACTTTGTCTTTGACGACAGGGCCGCCGACGGTACCGCCAAACTGATTCCGCTTGAGCACGGGCCGCGGATTTCCATCAAGATTGTCGAAGAAGTCGTTGGCGTTAAAGGCGTCGTTGCGCAGGTAATCGAACAAGCTGCCGTGGAAATCGTTGGTGCCGGATTTTGTGACGACACTGACGGTGCCACCACCGTTGCGTCCGTATTCGGCCGTGTAGTTGTTGCTGAGAATGCGGAATTCAGCGATGGTATCGGGGTTGGGATTGAAGACAACGCTGTTGCCCGTGACGGAGTTGTTCGTTCCGCCGTCGAGTACATAGCTGACCGCATCGGCCCGGCCGCCCGCGATCGTGAAGTTCCCGCCGCCGTAACCCCCAGCGGGTGCGGGGGCGACACCGGGTTGGGTTAAGGCGAGATCGAGCACGTCACGTCCATTGAGGGGCAAATCCTGGACAGGAGCGCCGCTGACAGTTCCGCCAACGGTGGGATTGAGCGTCTCCACTTGCGCAGCTTCTGACTGCACTTCGACTTTTTCCGTGGTTGCACCCACCCTCATATGCACGTCGACGCGGAGAGACTGGTTGATATCGAGAGGCTGCGGATTATTCACAGCCTTGCCGAAGCCGGTCATTTCAACCGTCACGAAATAATTCCCGACGGGAAGATCGAGCACCTGATAGGAACCGGTCGCGTCCGTAGCAGTGGCCGACTGCACATTGGTACCGGCATTGGTTACTGTAACCTTGGCTCCAACCAGCGCAGCGCCTTGCTGGTCGGTGACGAAGCCCACCACCCTGCCGGTGCTGGTTTGCGCGGAAGTAGAAAGCGAAAGGGTGAGCAACAGTGTGAGGGCAGAAATCAGTGACAGGATTTCGGGCGAAAGGGAAAATGAAGCTGCGTGCCGCTCCATGGCGATTCAAGCCTCCTCTATGCTCGATCTGGCGCCGACAGCAACAGCAACGGACAAACTAGCTACGGACGATCTCTTCAGTTCTTTTCAGAATGTACCGGCGTCGCAGCCGGATCCCCGATCCGCAATGAACTACAGAATCTAAGAATGTGAGGGGGTAAAACCTTACTATAGTTTCGGAAGGTTACGGAAGTCCGATTGGAGTTGTCAAGCACAAATTCGGACAAATTCGGAATGCGCAGAAGGGTTCCTACTATAGGCATTTTTACAGTCCTGCCCACACCTGTTTTCAAATCCCTCCGATAAGAAATATGTATTGGACGCCGCTGAAGGCCACGTTTACTTTCGCGCATTACATGAATTCATCATGGGGGTGGGATAGAGCTGCCGACGCAAAAATTTATGAGGCCACGAGAGGTCGAATTACATAGGTCCATTCTCGTGGTTTGTCGATGGGCAGTTGGGTTGCGACGGCATAGCGCACACTGGTGCATGCCAATAAAACGGTAATTGCGAGGAGCAAGAGAGAGTTGGCTGCTACTGCGGTGATAATGGTGTACCTCGGCTCGTCAGTCATAGCATTTATCGGCCTGCTCGGTGGATTGTTCGCGCTAGGGACTTATCCAATCGGAGGAGTATTGCTGACGCTCGGGGCGATGGCACTGCTGCTTTACAGTCTCGGCGTTTTGTGCGGAGCTCATTCGCCATCGAAGCAGTAACGGTTCCGACTGGGATACCGGATGATTCAACCTTTACTGGCCTCAATCAACACCAACCGCCTAGTTAGGTGACGATGCACCAATCATGCAAAGGAGCAGTGCAAATGACAAAGGGAGCAGAGAGTCGATCTCTGCGTCGATCGTATCCAAAGTCAGTCGTAATCGTTCTGACGCTCGGAGTGTTATTTGGATTGGCCGCGATGGGTTTTGCCGATGACGGGCCGAAGCCAGACCCTGCCGGCGTCGCCACGGGCGATAAAACGGCGGTCGTCGACGCGGCCGGTAATCCATTTGTCGTGGCCGAGCCTACGGATAAGACGTCACCGGACTATGTCAGGAATAAGAAGGTATTTGACGAATATCAGGCTCAAGCCGCGAAAGAACCACTGGCGATGAAGCTTGCCGACGGCGTCGGCCACGTTCGCATCGCGACTAATTTTGCCTGGACCCTTAACACTGGATATCTAGTCCTGTTCATGCAGGCCGGATTCGCTTTGCTTACTTGTGGTCTGGTGCGCAAGAAAAATGCCGCGCACTTGATGATGCTGAATTTCGCGGCATATGTATTCGCCTTCCTCGCCTATTACGCAGTCGGATATGCGTTCCAGTTCGGTGCCGTTGCGATCAACGCGGCCCCTACCAACTTGGGCGGAACGCCTACCCTCAATCATTTCCTCGTAGGCCATGGACAATGGGGGTTCGTAGGGGGAAAAGGTTTCTTTCTTCTTGGCCCGGCATATGACGCAGGTAGCAATTGTTTTGCTCTGTTCGAAGTGGTGTTCATGGAAACAGCCGGGTACATCATTGTCGGCGCAATTTGTGAACGAATTTCGTTTTGGGCCTTCTTGCTTTGCGAGCTGTTCATAGGTGGCGTTCTCTATCCCATTTCGGGTTGCTGGACATGGGGCGGTGGCTGGCTGTCGCAACTTGGTTCTTCGATGAATCTCGGCCACGGCTATGTCGACTTTGCGGGCTCGACTGTTGTTCATGCGGTCGGTGGATTTGCTGCGATGGCCCTCGCAATCGTACTCGGGCCTCGCCTCGGGAAATTTGGACCGGGAGGTAATATCCGTGTCTTTCCTGCCCACAACATAGTCTACGTAGTGACGGGAACGTTCCTGCTGCTTTTCGGTTGGATGGGATTCAATCCCGGGTCCACACTCGGTGCAACTGATCTGCGTATCTCCGTGGTTGCGGTGAACACGAATCTCGCTGCAGTTGCGGGTTCGGCAGCAGCAATGTTGATCTGGTATTTCTTCTTTGGCAAGCCCGATGTGACGATGGCCTGCAATGGAATGCTGGCCGGGTTGGTGGCGATCACAGCCCCGTGTGCATTCGTTTCTCCAACGTCTTCGGTAGTCATTGGCGTCCTCGCTGGCAGTCTCGTCTGCGGAGGCGTTCTTTTCAATGAGCGATTCCTAAAGATCGATGACCCTTGCGGCGCGATCTCCGTTCACGGTTACTGTGGCTGGCTAGGAGCGGTCTGTGTAGGCATTTTTGCTGACGGAACGTATGGTGCCGGTTGGAATGGGGTTGGAGCGGCCACCTATTTAGGCCACACAGGTCAAGGTGTAACCGGCCTCCTTCACGGTGACACGAGGCAATTCTGGTGTCAGCTCATGGGAGCCACTCTGTATGCACTGTGGGCATTCGGTGGCACGTTCGCTGTGTTTAAGCTCGTAAACCAGGTAAAGAGTATGCGCGTTTCCTCAGAATCCGAAGAAGAGGGATTGGACGTACCGGAATTTGGAATGCCTGGATATCCGGAAGATGCGGTGGTGACAGGTTCATATTGAGACGATCAACTGCATGCGATCACTAGACCAAATGCCTCTTCTATCTGGGAAAGTTTCTGCTGCTTCTCATGGCTGCGATCTTGGAAGGATTGGGAGACTCTTTTTCCAGACAGCCCTGCATCGTTCATCGGACGTCTGGCGCTGGATTTAGTTAGTTGGAGGTGCGGTAACGCTTTCTGTTTATAGGTTGACGGTGAATCTGCCGACCTGGGACTTCGGGAGGCTACTTGACGTGTTGTAGTCTTCTTCTTCTTCTTCTTCTTCTTCTTCGCGCTCCCACGGACACGCGGAATTCAGGACTGAAGCACACAGGCTATGTTAGAGCAGAGAATTTTCTTAACGGTTCAGAACCGACTGTGGAACTCAAAATCCGCCGGGCAGCGGCCACTCCAGCGACAGTTGTTCCCAGAAGCCCGTTTATGGATAACTTCCGGAAGCCGACGATACACCCATAGTCGTCGCATGCTCTCTAACCTGCTGCGCAGGCTATAATTACGCCCACGAATGGCTCTGACCTCTGGCACAAAACTTGGCCCCTACGAAATCCAATCCCCACTGGGCGCCGGCGGGATGGGCGAAGTTTATCGCGCGACAGACACGCGCCTCGATCGCACCGTTGCCATCAAGATTCTCCCCACGCATCTCTCAAGCAATCCGGAATTTAAGCAGCGCTTCGAGCGCGAAGCCCGTACCGTTTCGTCCCTAAATCATCCGCACATCTGCAATCTCTACGACGTCGGCTCGCAGGATGGCACCGAATTTCTGGTTATGGAGTTCCTCGACGGAGAGACGCTGGCCGAGCGCTTGCGCAGGGGCGCGCTGCCTTTTCCAGAACTCCTGAAGATTGGAATTGAAGTCGCGGAAGCCTTGGAAATTGCCCATCGCGCCGGCATCGTGCACCGCGATTTCAAGCCCGGCAACATCATGCTGACCAAGTCAGGAACCAAGCTGATGGATTTCGGCCTGGCCAAACCAGCCTCGCTCGGCGCAACCGGCTCGGGATCGGCTCCGCTTCTCTCCGCGGCCCGTACGATGAGCGGCCCCACGCCCGTGAGCCCGCTGACCACCGCCGGCAGCATTGTCGGCACCATTCAGTACATGTCTCCCGAACAAATCGAAGGTAAGGAGGCCGACGCGCGCTCCGATATTTTTGCTTTCGGCGCGGTCCTTTATGAGATGGCGATGGGCAAGCGTGCATTCGAGGGTAAAAGCCAGATCAGCGTAGCATCCGCGATTCTGGAAAAAGATCCCGAGCCCATCAGTGCCACCAAGCCCACTACTCCGGTGGCTTTCGATTATCTCGTTGCCGCCTGTCTGGCGAAAGATCGCGAAGACCGTTTCCAGTCCGCTCATGATGTGCGCCTGCAACTGAAAGGGATTGCGCGGTCCCCGCAAGCCCCAGCCATCATGCCAGCCGCTGCGCCCACGCTCGGCCCACGCCTGCTGGCAATGGTCGGAGCTGTTCTTCTGGCGGCGGTCGTCATCCTCTATCTTTATCTTGATCTTGCGCAGCGTGCTAACGCTCCCGCACTTTCCGTGCGCGCCTACATCCCTCCTCCGGCGCAAACCGCATTCCGCGCCTCGGGCTTCGACGCAGGCCCAGTCGTGGTCTCGCCCGACGGCAAAACGCTTGCCTTCTCGGCCGTTGACGAAAAGGGCCGCACCAACCTCTGGCTGCGACCGCTCGACGCCCAGCAACCCTCGATGCTTCCCAGCACCGAAGACGCCGCCACGCCCTTCTGGTCTCCCGACGGCCATTACCTCGCCTTCATCGCCGACCGAAAGCTAAAAACCATCAGCATCTCCGGCGGCGACGCACAAACTCTCACCGACGATGTCCGTGGCGATGGGGGTGATTGGAGTTCCTCCGGCATCATTGTTTTCTGCAAACAAAACTTCGGGCCGATCTCGCAGATCGCCGCCTCCGGCGGCCGGGTCTCGCCCGCCACTCGTCTCAGCAAAGACGAGACTTCCCATGAGTATCCATCGTTTCTCCCCGACGGCCAGCACTTCCTTTACATCTCCAACCCACCCGGCCGACCAAACCGCATTAAATTAGGAGTGCTTGGCAAACCCGAACAAGACGGAATCGACATCGCCCCAGGCAATCGTGCGGCCTTTGCCTCCGATCATCTCCTGTTTGTCCGCGCCGGACACATTCAGGCGCAGCCCTTCAATCCGCGCACGCGCAAGCTCTCCGGCGATCCTCAAACCGTCGGCGAAGCCCGCACTTTTTCGGTTTCTCAAAACGGCGTTCTCGCCTATCACGAGAGTTCCGCCGAATCCGAACTCAAGTTATTTGACCGAAGCGGAAATCTGATCGGCACTCCCGGTCCGCCGGCGGTTTATTCAGATCCGCGCTTTTCTCCCGACGGTAAGTCCATCGCTGTTTCGATCTGGGACCCACGATCCGGCGCAGACGATATCTGGATATTTCCCGTCGCTGGCGGCCAGCCTACCCGCGTCACTTTCGGTCCCAATGATTTTTGGCCGGTATGGTCGCCCGATGGAAAGCAAATAGCCTACGGCGTCACTGAAAATGGCAAGCTCTCGATCCGACGCCGCTCTCTCGACGGCAGCCAGCCCGAAGAGGTTCTGTACCAGAACGACACATATATCAATGGTTCCCCCGTCGATTGGTCGCCCGACGGAAAATTTATTTCTCTCGATCTGGAAACGAAAGATGGAGTCTTTTCGAATTGGATACTGCCCCTGACCGCAGACCGCAAGATCTTCCAACCACCCGCGACGTCCCACATGACGGTCAGTGAGTATGACGGCCGCTTCTCTTCCGATGGCCGCAGGCTCGCCTATTTCTCCTATGAAACCGGACGTCCTGAAGTGTACGTTGTGCCCTTTGCAGCGGGAGCCAAAGCGCAAGTCTCCACCACCGGCGGATGGAATACAATCTTCGGCCGCAACAACGAACTCTTCTTCGTCACCATGGGCAACCGCCTCATGGCCGCCCATACCGTAGCGCAACCGAGTTTTCGTGTCGTCTCCATCGAACCGCTATTCCAACTCGATCTCCCAAATTTCACCGGGAATCAGCTACGACGTCAGTCCCGACGGAAAACAGTTTGTTGTCCAAACCACCGACCACACCAAATCCACGTCCATTACGTTGCTGACAAACTGGTCCGCGGAACTCAAGAAGTGAGCCCCCTGCCACCGGCCCGCTGCCGTATCAGGCCTGGATAGTTCCCGTGGGACGGATTACGCTAGTGCTTTTTCGGAGGCGAGCCCTTGGTGAGCTGAGTGGAGCAGAACAGAGGATGGGGGCGCGCGTTCGAAAAAGCCGTCAGAAGGAAGCCGCTGGCGCGGTGGACGCGGTTCTTATGCAAATTGAATGGAGCGAAGGAGGGGTGTTGAAGTTGGCGGGAGTCGGTACGGAAGTGTAGGAGGGGGCAGGCGAGGGTGTGGGAGCGAGAATCGATGGTTGAAAACGGTGTGACAGAGGGCCCGAAGTAGGGATCGGGTTGGGAGCACGGCGGACGGGGGCGGAGCGCGGTGAGCCGTGCAGAGTTTTCGAGTTGTGGGCGAGCCGTTTCATGCCGGAGTTGTGACCAACCGAGGTGGAGAACGGAGTTGGATTTGAGCAGCGGTAAGTCGTTCGATGACCGCCATGGGTCCGCCACAGTTGGGGCAGCGCCAAAGAGGGTCCGATTCTTGAGGGGAGGTTTCCGGTTCGATCTGCATTGGAACGGTGCCCAGTGCAGCGAAGCACAGCGGCAGTAGGGTGGAGCGTCGGCGGTTGGCAAGGAGACCGAAGTGGCGGATACGAACGAAGCCCTTGGGAAGCAGATGCAACAGGAAGCGGCGCAGGAACTCATCGAGCGCTAAGGTCATCAGCTTCTGCTCATTGTGGTGAGCGGAGTCTCGCCAACGAAAGGTGACCTGGCCGTTGGCCAACGAGACCAGTCGATGGTTGGAAATGGCGACACGGTGAGTGTAGCGACCGAGATACTGGAGCACATACTCGGGGCCGCCGAAGGGTGGCTTGGAGTAGACCATCCAGTTTTTGCGAAACAGCGGTCGGAGCCAGGCGGCGAAGAATTTGGGTTGCACGAGCCGCGCCAGATCCCCGGAAAGATGCAGCTGGCCTCGCTGAAAGGCCAACTTGAGAGCGTCGACAAACTTGCCGCGAAACACCTCCCGGAGCACGGGAAGGGGGAGAAAGAAGCGGGGGTGAGATCGAATCCAGCGGGTGTGATCGAGCGAGAGCCCGCCGGCGGGAACAACGCAGTGGACATGAGGATGAATCTGGAGCTTCTGGTTCCAGGTGTGGAGCACACTGAAAAAGCCGATCTCAGCTCCGATGTGCCATCTCATAGTTCGCCAGCAGACCTGGCAGAAATCATCAACTCCGTAGCCGCTGGTCTGTAGATGTCGGAATCGCGAATGCGATTTCCAAGCCTGGCCTCAGCCGGGCGTCATCTGCAGGCCAGTCCGGCTGTCGCCGCATCAGCCAACATCGGGGGCCGATATGGTTCATTCTTGGCGAGCACGGCCCAGGCCATGCGCGCCAGCTTATTCGCCAAAGCCACTGCGGCCACGTTACGGTGGGTGCGGGTTGTGAGTTGGGCCAGCCACGAACTCAGACCGGAAGATTGCTTCGCGCTCTGTTGTAGGACGGCGCGTGCCCCGTGCACGAAGAGTCTTCGCAAGTAAGAGTTCCCTCGTTTGCTAATCCCGAGCAGCTTTTGCTTGCCACCGGTGGTATATTCGCCCGGGACGATGCCGAGCCAGGCTGAGAACTCTCGCCCCTTTTTAAAAGCTGCTCCGTTGCCGATCGCGGCGATGATTGCAGTCGCCGTCACAGGTCCGATGCCAGGGATCGCTACCAGCCGTCGACAGGCTTCGTTCTCTCCAGCCGTCTTCTTGATCACCGCATCGGCTTCGTCGATCCGCATTTGCAAGTGCTCGAGCTCCAGCTTCAGTTGTGCCAGGAGCACGCGCAATGCGCCCGATAGCTTGGCGCTGGCGTCTTCCAGTATCCCGGGCAATGCCTCATCGACATAGCACCGTCCCTTGCGCAAGGTGATTCCACGTTCGAGCAGCAAGCCACGAACTTGGTTGATAACCGCTGTGCGACGCATCACCCAACGCTCCCGTACCCGATGCAGGGACTGTAGATCCAGTTGGTCATCGCTCTTGATCGGTACAAAGCACATCTTTGGCCGCCCGACCGCCTCCGCGATCGCTTCGTCGTCGATGTAGTCGCCCTTGTTTGTCTTTACATACGGCTTCACATACTGGGCCGGCATCAGTCGTACCTCATGACCCTGTTCGCGCAGGGTCCGCCCTAGCAGGCTGCGGAAAAATGGACTCCGCGACTCAGATTCTCTCCAGTCTCAGCGATTTTGTGATTCGGGGAGCGTCTTGGCTGCATTCGCTGGTGCCCCGCGCGGATTCATTTTCGGGCCTGCGAATACACAGCGACCTCGGCTTACGTCGATTGAATGGCCAGATTCCTCATACGGACCAAGTTGTAGGCCGCTGCCGCGAAGGTGAAGACCCATCCCACCTTGAAGACCCCACGATGCCGAACCTTCCGCAACAGAGCGATCGTCTTCAGCCAGCCGAAGCACTCTTCCACGCGTTTCCTTTTCCTCTGACTGATGGCATATCCGGCGTGGTGCGTCGTGCGAGCATCAATGGCACTCCCGCCGGGCCGCTCCAGGTTCTGGGCCACGTGCGGCGTAACCTTTAAGTTTCTGCACTCAGCCACGAAATCCGCCGTGTCATATCCCTTGTCGCCGCCCACCGTTACTTGTTTCGTGCCCGGAATCTGTTCCAGCATCACCAGCGCGGCGTCGCGCTCTGCCGTTCCGTTGGCCTCGAACACCTCACTGTTCACGATCAGCCCGTGACGGTTCTCCACCAGCAGATTCCCGTTGTAACTCAGCTTCGCTTCCTTCCCTTGCCTTTACGGGCCATCTTCGCATCCGGGTCCGTCTTCGATGCGTGCGTCTGATTCGACCGCTTCTCCCCGTGGAAGTCCACCGTCGCATTGCCGGGATCGTCCGGCGGAACGTCGTTCTTCGCGTCCTTGCGTTGATAACTCTTCACACTCGCCCACGCTTCCAGTAGCGTTCCATCCACCGTGAAGTGTTCGTCCGAGAGCAGACTCCGCTCGCGCGCCTGCTGGAGCACGGCTTGGAAGAAGGCTTCGGCAATGTTCCCATCGAGCAACCGCTCGCGGTTCTTGGTGAATACGGTCACATCCCAGACCGAGTCATCCATGTTCAAGCCCACGAACCAACGGAACAGCAGGTTGTAGCTGAGTTGTTCCATCAACATTCGCTCGCTGCGCACCGAATACAGCGCTTGCAGCAGGAGCGCTCGCAACAACTTCTCTGGCGCGACCGACGGTCGCCCCGTCTTGGCGTACAGCTTGTTGAACCGTGGTTGCAGTTCTTTTAATGCCTCGTCGGTCATGGTACGAAGAGGGCGCAAGGGGTGATCGTGTGGAACTCGCTGCTCGGGACTGATGTAGCTGAATACGTCCAACTGTTGCTCGTCTTTTCCGCGCATACCTCTTCTTATCAGCTTGTGCTGTGGAAACAAGAGAATCTTCTGGTACCCGGCAACGAGATTTAAGTCGGTAGACGCGTCCAAGTTTTCCGACCATAATTGATCCATCATGTCCAGCACTCGATTGACGTTTGCGTTCCTGATCTCTGCGTTGCTGATCGTACCAGCTTGGGCCGGTCACACCCTAAGACCGCAGGATCAGAAAATCCTTGAGGCTTGGCTGGGGCAACATCCAGAGTTCCGCGCTGCGAAGGATACAGATTGCGATTGTGCCGAAGACATTCAGCAGATGAAGACTGGCTACGGAGGAGCATGGACACCCATACCCGACTACCATCCCTATGCTGCGACTGGTGACTTCAACGGTGACGGAGTCATTGATTTTGCCATCGTTGTGATAGACAGTTCAAAATCAACCAAGAATTTCGCGCTCCTGGTATTTAATGGACCCTTTGGCTCGAAACCAGCCACACCTGTGTTCATCGAGTCAGGTCTTGACCTGCGAGGTCAAGGGCTTTTTTACGGACCTCCACGACCGAAACCCTACAGACTAGTCGTTGGACCCTTCGAGAGCGACAACACGGCAATCCTGGTTCCGCGCGGCCGCACCTACAAGTTACAAGGCAATGAAGGCGACTAAGCAGCGACCGCTAATGCCAGAGCGCGTTTTTCCGCACCCTGCTAGAAAATGGGCCCCTCCGCAGGCTTCCATGCCAATCAATTCGACCTGCAGGTTCGCCGTGAAGTGCAGAAGTTGCTTGCGCGAAAACTTCTTGCGAACCACAACCTCGCCGCGCAAGTTGAGCCCAACCAGATGAAAGACTGTCTTACCAAGATCAATGCCGATCGTGTGTAGCTCCATGGGACGCCTCCTCCGTTCCTCCTTATATCCCAGCTGCTGGCTGTGTAAAGGCGGCGGACCATCCCATTAGTTAGCTGTCGCAACCAAGCGATTAGTCGACTGGTCGAGGGCGAGATTTTACAAACTTCCAGCGGGGTAGTGAAGGAGCCGCTTCGTATAGCGCGCCTCTACCCGCGGGAATGCTTCCTTGATCCCATCGGCGCTAATGACGAACTCTCGTTTCCCATCCTCAATTGGGCCGAACTCGAACGTCAGGCTCGGATTGAGCTTGTGGGTAAAGGATAAAATTCGTGGGATCAGAACAGCTCGATGGCCGCGGCATGACCCGAAGCGGACGCGAGGCGACCGTCTCTTGTCACTAGGGTAGCTCCAAGTTTCTCGGCAAGCACGATGTAGGCAGCATCATACGCAGAAAAATTGTGACGGAGTTGCCAGATGCGCGGCAGGAGCACCAGATGAGGATATCGAGTAATACGGAGATCCAGCAGATCGCTGAACGCCTCGTCAGCACGATGCGCAGAGATCACCCCTTGCAATGCTAGACGCCGCAATACCTGAGTGACCTCGAGATCTAGAAGGTGAGGCGCGTGTAGGGTTTCGTTATGCGAATAAATACGCTTCTCGATGTGCTGCCCGGCAGATGTCTGAAGAAGCCAGTCAACTGCGGCAGACGCATCCAGGACAATCATCGCGCCTCGCGCTCTTCTCGAACCAAGTGAGCGGTATCGATCTGCGCCGAAACCGGCTTACGTTTATGCAATCGCTCCCGCAATTCCGCAAGCGTTGGCCTCTCTGCGATCTCCTTGATCTCGGCTAACAGATAGTCCGAAAGCGACATACCTGCCATTGCAGCGCGAGCTTTGAGGCCACGGTGCAGGGCATCGGGTACATTACGCAACTGAATCATCTTCGCCATGCTGCAAGCATACTTTCATGTCTTTCACATGTCAACGGGATTGCCCCAGGTTCTGTCCCGCAGATAAACGGTCGGAATGGGATGAAATCCTCTACAACCACAATGCGGGTTCGCTGGCCGGGATGGAAGGGAAGTCGCAACCATCAGCTTCTGGGTTCCATACCTTAAGACCTTTGACGTTGTCAGCTCAACCTTTCAAAGGGTTCCCGTCTTGCAGCGTTACGAGCGGTTACTTCCGTTCTCCTAGCAGGAGTACTTCGGTTTGCTTGGCAGTAAAAATCGCGGCCAGTTCCTACCCAATACATGATTGGCACCGGTAGAATGTAACATGAGGCAACAAAAACGCCGGTCCTCGCCGGCATCCCGCAAGAAGTCCCAGCCCTCAGTTGGTATCATCTTCCTCCTTCCCCCTGACCGTCTTCTAATCGAATCTAGCGACGTGTCTGAGGCTGAGCTATGTGCCGGGTTTGTTAATCACGTTCGTGGACACGAAGAATTCTGGGGGCAACTTTCCAGCGAAGGTCAAGCTCCGCGGGACCAGGAGTATTTTGAATTTCCCCGCGGCCGTACTGTTTTTAACAGCATTAGCGGTCGCCACACGTTGTACCTAGACAAATGCATCATTAAGAAACCCCGCCTGGTGCAGGAGATCAAGCGGCGCCTGCACCTGCCTGCGCGTGTGGATATCTGTACTGATCCCCACTACCGGTGCCCGACCTGCCTTTCCAGGAGCTCTCTGTGAGGCAAAATGAGCAACATTTTGGTTACCCAGAATCCCCACGACTAGATCGTGCCCGCAGCGTTTTTGTTGTTAACGGACACTTCAGGACGTGTTTGGGGTGTGACCGGATAATGACTCAAGTAGAAGCGGCGCAGCACTCTCCGTCGCTCTGTTGTCGCGGCGAGCACGGAATTGAACTTCATGGACGCGTGATACAGAGCGCGGCCGAGGCTTGACAATTCAACCGAGAGGAGCCCCCAGCAAAGATGTCGGACATATTCGCTCCCGACGAATTTCCTTGCGAGCTGTTGGTGAACGGAGTGCCAATACACTCCGTGAGGATCCGCCAGGGTGCCGGGTCCGCGGACGACTTGGACGTCGTTGTCACTGATCCTGTGGTCGGATGCTTCGCCCTACACTCCGTCTTTGATATTGACGTACACGAGCCGGACCAGAGTTGGCGACGCGTGTCCCTAAATGAGCTCAAAGGAATTCTCAAAGACAAATACTTGCTACCCGGTGATGATCTTCCGAATGCATCGGAGATCGCCGGATGCCGATTATTCGCAAAGGTTAACGATATCCCGATTCCGGAGTGGGAGCGAGGGCGGTTTTCCGTTCTGGGACCTGAGGAGGCATGCGTTCGATACCTGCAAAAGATTCTTTACCGCGTCGGAATCCCGCACCTGGTATCGGGTACGACTTTTATGGTGCCGAGCGTGCCGACTGCGCGCATTCCGCTGAAGCGGGCGGGCTTTCGGCAGAGCACGATCTCACCCTCAGCTCTGGTGGAACCTCGTACAAAGGTCACGATTCAGCTCATTGAACGAGACCCAAGTAAATAGCGTTCGGGAAAGGAGCCGTTAATGAAGGTCGTTATTCTCAAAGATGGAGCGGGAAATCCGCAAGGAGTGATCAGGCAATTGCCAGGAGACCAGGAGCGACTGTATGACCCTTCCGGAAAATCGATCGCGACGTACAGCGGCCGGACAAATTTCACCTATGACAATAATGGACCGCGTTGGCAGCGGGAACCGGATTGCGGGCTTGGTGGACGGCTAAGATTGATTTTCTTCCCCAGGGGTGTGATTGCCCCTCAGTCCATCCCCCCAAGGTGGTTTCAGTTGCAGCACCGCCGCCGGCATTAGTGTGCCAGCTACTGGATTTGGGCATTTGTGGTCCGGTGTTTGAGCTCGGCGACGAGATCTCTCCCGGTCAAAAATCAGTGGCTACTTAGAGATAGCGATTGATCACCGAAGCTAGTTCTTCATAGTGGGTGGTCAGCATGCCTAAGTGATCGCCTGCGACTGTCTCGACTTGTAGGCTGCCAAGCAGGTGTGACCACGCCGAGGCCGGGTCGGCAGGGAACTCCGTGACCTCGGCCGCGCGAATGAACTTTACCGCTCCCGGGTAGCCCTTCGGCTTGTACTTTCTCAGTGCCCGATAGGCTGCGTCGCGTACGCGGTCGAACGCCGGCGCGAAGGTTGGAATCGCCTCGGGGCTCGGCAGTCCTCCGAGTCGGATATCGGTCCGCGGTGGACGTCCGAAGGTGATGATCCGGCGTTTTCTCCTCTGCATGAACAAACTCAGAAACTGCATCGGCCTAAGTGCATTGATGTCCGGATAAGAATCAATCAATACCAATAACGGCACTTCCTGTCCGCGGGAAACCAGCGTGCGCGCCATCTCCAGCGCAACCAATCCACCGAGTGAATAGCCGGCCAACAGATAAGGGCCGCGAGACTGGAACCGCAGTAGAGCTTCTAGATAAAACTCGGCCATGTCCTCGATCCGCTCGCAGGGATCGTCGAAACCCTCGATCCCCTTGGGCTGCAACCCGTAGATTGAATTTGGAGCCTGAACGTACCGTACGAGCTGAAAGAACTCTGCCGGACCTCCTCCGAGTCCCGGAGCAATAAACAGCGGCGGTGAGGTGCTACCTTCCTTGAGCAGGATCAGCGGCGACAATTCCGGGGCAGAATGCTGCTCAACGAGAGTCGCCAACGACGAGATGGTTGGCGCGTGATAGATCATGACGGGCGGCAGATTCCGCCCATAAATCTCATCGAGTTCATTGAAGAGCTGGATCGCGAGCGCCGAATCCCCGCCCATTTCGAAGAAATTGTCGTTTGGATTGACAGACGGCACCTGTAGAAGCCGCTGCCAGATCTGCGAGAGAACGGAAATAGTCGATGAGGTGCTTACGTTCGACACGGTGTACTCGACTCCAAACGTCAATATCCCGATTATCGCCCGATTCCTAGCCAATGTGGCGATAGAAGAGATTGGAGAGCATTACCAGAGATTTGTCGGGCGCGATCGAAACCAACGACTTTACATGCTTGATCAGATTTTCTGGCCCAGGTTTGGCGCTTTGAGCTGGGTATCGCCAGTAATTGAGGGTAGAGCGTTGTGCCCCCCAATTCTCTTTAAAGACCGCTAATCCCGGATTGTCGAGATCCGAGCGCCCCATATCCAGTTCTTCGATGCCTTGCGCTTTTGCATCTTGGATCGCGTGCCAGAACACCAGGGCATTTCCGCCCAAATTGCTATGGCGCAGGTCACTACAACCGTACTTATAAACGAGCGTCTTCTTGTATGCGATCGTAAGGATACAGGCGATTGCCGCCTCGTTCTTGAAGGCGACCCGGATTTTCAGATCCGGCCCAAATGACGCGATGAGAGCCTGAAACCATTTTAGCGGTTGTGGCGGAAGTCCATGGCGCCGCCGCGTCATAATCATGAGTTTGTAGAAGCAGTTCAGGAGTTTCTCGGAAGACCCTTCCTCGTAGCGCACCGATTCCCGCTCGGCCCGGCGGATCTTTCGTTGCACAGAACTCTTGTCAAACTTTTTGAATACGGATTCCAAAGGAGGGCGTAAGTCCAACCGGTGAAGATGGTAGGTTTGGCTGATTCGGAGGCCGGGGTTCTCGTTCGCGTCGTAATTCATCGGTCGAATCTCGAAATACTTCTGCCGATTCGCTATAACGCACTCCGTCAAAGTATGGATGAAAGCATTGACTGCGCGTGGATCGCTCACCAACGGTTGGCAATGATCGGAAAACGGAACCGATACTAAACGACGGCCAGTGAGTAGACTCTTGACTTCGCACACCGCAAGCCCGTCCATAAGGGGAGCGTCGGGAGCGCAGGTGGTTAATGCAAAAGGTGTGTACCCGTAAGAAGATTTGAGGGCTTGCAACCATTTGACCCGATGAAAGATGGAGGCATCGGGATGCCATTCCACGAGGGCTTTCCACCGTGGGTCCTGTAATGGGTCGATCCGAAAAACCGTCATTCGCTGTTCTCTAGATTTCGAAAGGGAGGTGCTGGAGACTTCACTATGAGCGCTAGGCGTAGATATAGGCGACATGATCAAAGGAAGTTTCCTTCATTTTTGAAGGCCGCTTCTGAGACTTACGCAACTCCCAACAGATTGCAGTGGAGTATGGCACCAAAGCAAGCTCCATCACTGGTTTTGGGATTAAGCTCAAGGGGGGAGAAACCGACAAGATTCGCACCCAATTATGGCACGTTTTCCCGTGAGCTCGATACTATAAAACCCGCCCAGGGAAAGATTGCCGTGTTGCTGATCATATATCGAGAACAACGGGCCTCACCTGAGGTCGCGAGTAGAGGCTGAGTTTACCAAATTTGTCCTTTTCTGCGGCTCCGTTAGAGCAAGAACCGCAAAGGCGGTTCCGGCGTCATTCATGAACAGCCGCGTGTTCTGCGATCTATGTTTTCTCTTGTTCACTGAGGACGCTGGCCAATTTCCATCGGCCATTTGGTTGCTCCGCAGCCAGTACATCCCCTTTTGGAGTTGAGGAGTATCCAGCGGGAGGCCAGCCTCCTGCAGAACGTACACAATCAGCCCAGTTGCGACGCTGTCGCTCGCGCCGCTTAATGGTGTGCCATCCTCTCGCAACCACATTTTGACGAGCATTTTCGGATCCCATCGTCTCCAAGTCCATGCGATCGTGGCTAATCTCCAGCCACCGTCCTCCTGCTGACGATTGAGGACTTCCTGAACCATCGATCGTTGCCCCGCCGCGTCGAGCAAGCCAGGCATCTTGGTCGAGGCCCAGAGCAGGAAGACGCGATTGATCATGGACTGCGAACCAGCATGCCCTTTCAAGTACTCTCGCAGCGCAGCCAGATTGCTCTGTATCTCAGGGCTGGATGAGTAATGTGCAGGGGCCACCCCGGTTGCGATTGCAGCCAGGCATGCACCGTAGTAAACCGAATCTTTGGCTTCCCATGGCTCCTGATCGAACTGGAGCCAGTCCCAAGACCCCTTTTGCTCACCCGCAGTTTTCTGCATGGCCCACATGTTTGCAAAGGCTGCATGAGTGTCGTCATTCAGGCCCATGTCTTGCGAGTTGTAAATCGCCAGGACCAGAGCGTTTAGAACGGATTCTGTCCCCCGGGATTCGGTCGTTTTTGGGTCGTATCCTTCGTCACTGTAATAGGGTTCGGTTTCCTTCCAAAGCCGCACACGCTTCGTGACATCATCGATTAGCGCACGTTCATTTGCAGTCGGCGTCGGATCGTTTATTGCAGCTCTCAGGGCAGGTCGGGCAAGTGCGTAGGGTAGAGCTGTGTGGCACGAAACACAGAACGTGCCGTGGTCCCGCGAAGCGCCCATCCATTGCGTCCACCACGTTTCCCGGTTATCGAGATACGTAGCTGCGGAATTCAAATTCAATGAGGTTGAGACTTTGGCTGGAGACCGCGAACATCCGGGCATGCAGACGACTGCAAGAATTGTGATCAGGATGTTCGTACGCAGAAAATCTGGTTTCATCAGTATCAAGAATTGCAGCATGAAGAATCGAGGAGGGAGGACTCGGCTTTCTTTTACAAGGCCGTTTGTGGATTATACTGCCAACCGAAGCCAGGGAAAGACAAAACTGCGTATTAGGTCGAAGACGATCCTCACCTACCTGGGAGACACTGATACAGCACAGTGACTGATCTCTCTAGCAATTGTCGGCTGGTGAGTACAAGCCATGCCAAGTGCCCAATCATGGGATCCCGAGATGTCTTCCAAGTCGAATAGAGCATTCGAATTCGGTCTTTATTCGTCATTCGAACCCGTACCCCTTTTTCGGCGACAGCCTTGAAAGTGATGCCTTCCAGCCAACCTGACCGCAAGTCCTTGCGAACGCATTCCAGAATCGATAGTGAAACGGAATGGCGTACTTTCGCGTTCCTTACAAACAATGGAAGTTCGCCCTGTTGCATCAGGGTCGCCAGCAAGAGTGTGTCCTCTCCTCGAATCGCGGTTATGTCGAAGGGACCAGTATCAACACTCTTATGGGACCGCCTGATCGCAAATCCTGAGGTGTTCAGAAATCGAATCCTGCCATCTGGCTGGAGTGTCTGTTCCTGTATAGCGATCAATCGCAGTAATTCGGCTCTGCCGAGCAGGGTAGAAGAGTCACCCGTGAGATGTAATTGAAAGCTGCCGTGCTCGGGGAATGCAGCGATGGTCTCAGCGAGTTTCAAGAGACAGTCTGGTTCGAAGCGGCAATCGGCATCGGTAAAC